>JANQQK010000060.1 GCA_028289375.1 Phycisphaerae bacterium
AGCGCAAATGCGCGAAAACCACTTTACGTCAGGGGTTATGAAACCGCTTCTACGCTATCGGCAGTGGCGACACTCGGAACCGAATTCGTTGCTGTGGGATACAGCCAGTAGTCGTCTCCGTCTCCGCCGGCCGACGCAGGTTGGTGATATGCAGCCTTATACCATTCATTCTCGCTCGGGATGAAGAAGTCCGCACCCATCATGCGCGTTTCTGACAGGCCGTCACTGATCAAGTATGCCCCAGACTCAGTGGTTGAAGAACTCTGGGAGCCACTGGGCTGCCCGTTCTGCAGCCAATTGACGAAGCGCATGGCATCAAGATAAGAAACGTAATTGACCGGTTTGTCTTCCATATTGGGCTTCGTGGAGTACGCAAAACTACCACTCATGCCAGTTCGCACAATTCCGCCGCGTGGATTTGATTCCATATTGGGCGAGAATAAGCCGTTCGAGTCTGTCGAGGCAACAGCGTTCAAGAACTCAACATACTGTGCGTTTGTAACTTCATTTCTTGAAATAAGATATGTTTCCTCAACAGTCCCGATCGTGTCGATCAAGCCTGTGTTGAGTGGATCGGGAGGATTGCCGGGGTTTCCGACTATTGCCCATTCGAAACTGACTTCAGCATATACTACCGAGGCGATCAGTGCCGAGACGCCCAACGCAAGCGGAGTAAACTTGTTTCCCACCACCTCAGTCCTCCTTGCCCACAACTAGGCTAAACTACTCAATAGTATTGGGGTTGCTAATCAGCCCGCATCGGTCGTCTAAAGACTTGAAGAGAACCGAGGGAGCGCAGTATGGAGTGCAATCGCTTGAAAATCAAGTGATTTTTCCGGGCATGGTCGGGTCATGTTTATCAACAAAATTACTGAAATTACTCAATCCGCCACAGAGTGCCGTCGGGGCGGTCTTCCAAGGTGACGCCGGCGGCGGCGAGCTGGTCGCGGATGGAATCTGATATCTCGAATTGCTTGGCTTTGCGCGATTGGGCGCGGGCGTCGATGAGGATGGCCATCAGTTTGCCGACGAGTTCGTCGTCGCCGCCCTTGGCCGACTCGGGACGGGTGCGGAACAGGCCCAGCAGTTGGCCCATGCGCATGAGTTCGCGGGTGGCGGCGATGGCGGTCTGTTTGGCGACTACGTTGTCTTCGGTTTCGAGTTTGTTTTCCTCGATGAAGCGGTTCGTGCGGTTGGCGAAGTCGAACAGCGTGGCGATGGCAGCGGCTGTGTTGAAGTCGTCGTCCATCACTTCGACGAAGCGGGCGGCGAAGGTGTCGACCTCTTTGGCGAAGTCGGCGTCGGTCTTTTCGGCGGACTTCCATTCATCTTCGGAGTCGGCGGGCGTGGCGAACAGGTCGGTGCCGGTGACGCGTTCGATGCGTTCGAAGAGGCGGTGGAAAGTAGCGAGGCCTTTCTTCTTGGCGTCGAGTTCGCCGTCGGAGAATTCGATGGGGCGGCGGTAGTGGGTGGAGATGACGAAGTAGCGCAGCTGTTCGCCGGTGAATTGGCTTAGCAGGTGGCTGAGGGTCATCTTCTTGAGGGCGTCCTGCATTTCCGTGTCGGACTTGCTGATCTTCTTGGTGTTAAAACGCGTCAGGCCATGGTGAAGCCAATACTTGACGAAGGTCTTGCAGGTGGCGGACTCGGCTTGGGCGATTTCGTTTTCGTGGTGGGGGAAGATGAGGTCCATGCCGCCGCCGTGGATGTCGAACGTGTCGCCGAGGTAGCGGGTGGACATGGCGGAGCATTCGATGTGCCAGCCTGGTCGGCCTTTGCCCCATGGCGAGTCGTAGATGACGGAGTCGGGTTCTTCGGGTTTGGCGGCTTTCCAGAGGGCGAAGTCGCCGGGGTTTCGTTTGGTTTGGCCGACGACGTCGCGGTGTTCGGTCTGGTCTTCGATCTTGCGGTTGGAGAGTTTGCCGTAGTCGTCGTCTCTGGTGACATCGAAGTAGACATCGCCGCCGGACACGTAGGCAACATCGTTGTCGATGAGGGTCTGGATGTTGTCGCAGATGTCTTTGATGTGCTCGCTGGCCTTGGGCATGATGTCGATGGAGTCGATGCCGAGGGCGTTCATGGCGGCGAGGTAGTTGTCGAGCACGCGGTTGGCGAGTTCGGGGACGGTCGTGTTCTGCGCTTCGGCTTCGATGATGAGTTTGTCGTCGACGTCGGTGACGTTGATGACGAAGGTGACGTCGTAGCCTCGGTATTGGAGGTAGCGCTTGATGCAGTCGAAGATGATGGGTCCGACGGCGTGGCCTATGTGGGACGGCTTGTAGACGGTCGGGCCACAGAGGTAGATGCCGACCCTGGGCGGGCTGAGCGGTTCGAAAGGCTCTTTCTGGTGGGTGAGCGTGTTGTAGACGCGGATGGCCATGGCGGTGCTTTTCCTGCTGAAATCGTCGAATCGGTTACCAAGTTGAGCGATGCCTTGGGTGTAGCGATCGGGGCGGACTATAGCGGGTCGTGTTCCCGTCACCCACAAGGGGTGACGCTACAGAGTACGGGCATTGCTCGTGGGAGGCATGATAGCGAAGCGGGCGGCAGATTGGTAGGCGAGCCGTTCGGTTCGATCTAGGCGGGATTGAGCATGACGGCGGTGGTGCAGGCGATGCCGTGGCCTATGCCGATTGGGCCTAGGCCTTCGTTGGTTTTGGCTTTGATATTGACGGCGGATGGGTCGAGCTTGAGCAGGGCGGCCACGCTTTCGCGGATGGCGGGTTTGTGGGGTTTGAGCTTGGGGCGTTCGGCGTGGATGTTGATGTCGATGTTGACGATCGTGTAGCCGGCAGCGTTGACCTTGGCGAGGACGTCGGCAAGGAGGACTGTGCTGTCGGCGTCCTTGAATTTCGGGTCGGTGTCCGGGAAGTGTTCGCCGATGTCGCCGAGGCCGGCAGCACCGAGGAGGGCGTCGGTGATTGCGTGCAGCACGACGTCGCCGTCGGAGTGGCCGAGGAGGCCTGTGTGGTGATCGATCTTGACACCGCCGAGGATGAGCGGGCGGCCTTCGACGAGGCGGTGGATGTCGTAACCGAGGCCAATGCGTGGGGCGGTCATGGCGAATCTCCGTTTGGGCGCGGAATTCGTGGGATTAGGATGGACGCTCTGCCGGCGAGTCATACACTACGCGGCATGAGCGATCAAATCGGGGTTCTGTTTTTGTGCACAGCCAACAGCTGCCGGTCGCAGATGGCCGAGGCGTTGCTGCGCGAGGTTGGCGGGAAGCGGTTCAAGGCGATGAGCGCGGGGGCGACGCCATGTGGATACATCCATCCGCTTGCAATAGCGACGATGGAGAAGATGGGCGTGTCGATGGATGGCCAGCGATCCAAGGGGCTGGAGGAATTCGCCGACGTGAAAGTGGATGTGGCCATCACGGTGTGCGAGGCGGCGGCGAAAGAGGCGTGTCCGACGTGGCCTGGGGCGACGGGGTTCGTGAACTGGGGGCTGCCGGATCCGGCTGGTTTCAACGGGACCGATGAGCAGCGGCTGGAGTTTGCGGTGCTGGTGGCGAAGCGGATCAAGGCGAAGGTGGCGGCGTTGGTCATGCTGGACTTCGACAAGCTCTCGGCGGGTGAATTGCTGCGGGAAATTGCGGCGCTGAAGGAACTGTAGGTCGGCGGGCGTTGCTCACATCTCCATTTGACTGATTCTTGAAATCAACAACGTGCGTTTCCGGTGCGGGCGGTTCGACGACATCGATGGCGACATGGTTCTCGGCGATGGCGTGACGTTCAACGCGAAAGAGTCGGGACCAGTCTGATCAGGGAATTGGTGACAGGCGGAGGTCGTACAGCGGCGATGGTCTGTCCAGGCGGTTGAGAATCGGCAAGGGCTGATCGAGAACGAGGCTGGTGACGTCGGACAGGGGGCGGATCTGGTAGTACGTGTCGGCGATGGTTTTGTCGAGTTGGGACGGCATGCATCGGCAGATGACGGTGATGGGATTTCGGCCTTCATCGAGATAGACCCACGGGCCCATCGGAACCGGGCCGTCGGCCAGGATGCGCGGGACGATCAGGTTGGGGTGTTCATTTACGGGTGGTTCGACGTGATGACGGCGGTGTGTGGCGGGTTCGGTGTTGGCTGCCGATTCCGATTCGAGCGACTGGGCGACGAATGCCTGCACCAATTGATCGTCGTCGCCAAGAATCTCCCAGATGACCGGTGCGCCGGACGTGTCGAGCGTCATCCGAAGCGCACGCGCGTGCAACTCTTGGCTGTCACTCGCCAGGTAAAACCAGACATAGGTGATCTGGGGATGGGTTTGACCATGGAGCGTGATGTTTGATTCATGGACGTAGGCGGTTGGCTCGTTGGGTTGGCTATTTGTCGGTGGGTCGACGGGCACGAGGTAGCCTGCGAGATCGGTCGAGGTGGTTTCGTGCACGATCAGCGGCGCGAGGGCGGACCACATCTCATTGTCGCGATGGTCGCGCGGTTTGAAGAGGTTGGCTGAGGCGAGGATGCGCGATTGCTGGTCGTAAATACGCGCGTGTTCACGTAGATCGGGCGTTTGGCAGCCTGTGAGCAGCGTCGCCACCAGAATAGTGAGCGCGAGCTGGCAGGAGAAACGCGCTGGGAACTCGATCTGCAGCGTCATCATGTCGGGATTGTAGGCCAAAACGCGAGGCTGACACGTCGCTGTGACGGCCAGCCTCGCGTTCTTAGCGGTAATGAGTGGCTGCAGGCAAGTCAGCCGCCCGCGACGCGCGTGACGGTGAAGTCCATTTGGAGTTTCTCATCCGCGCCGGCTCGTTTCTCGTACATCTTGAAGCTGTACTTGTTGTCGTTGATGACCTTGATCACGGTTCTTGTCGGCGTGTGGGTGCCTTTGGCTGCATCAAACATCTTGCCGGTGTGCGTAAACACTTTGCCGGAGTCGTCGCACGTGCCCGACGCCTGCGACGTGGTCGTGCTCATGTTGTCAATCCACGTCGAGACAAAGCGCTGCTTGGCATTGTCGTAGCCAAGAACTTCCATGCCGTGGAAATCCTCGGGCCCGAACGGATTCGGTCCGTGCCATCGCGACACGAGAAAACGACCGCCCATGTCGAGCTTCGCATCGACGGTTCCGGTGATTTCCATCGGGGGCATGTCGCCTTCGCCGTACATCTTGGCGACATAGTCCCATTTGCCTTCAAAAAATCGGAGATGTTTGTGGTGCTGTCCTGGCGTGGCATGCTTGATTCTGGCCATCATTTCTTTTTGCATTTCCGGCGTCATTTCGGGCATGCCGCCGTGGGCGTGATCGTGCTTGCCGTGTTCATGATCGTGATGACCGTGGTCGTGATCGTGATGCTTGTGGTCATGATTGTGGTCATGCTTGTGGTCGTGCTGGGCAACGGCAGTGGTGGTGCACCAAGCCAGCAACGCGAGGGCGGCCAATGCATAATGGGTCACGTGACGGTTCATGTGCGCGTCCTTTCAAAAAACACACTCTGTTGACGCACCGCCAAACACAGCGGTGCCGAGTCGAGCATCGCCCACTGTAAGCGTTAGGTTGTTGTTAGGTCAATGTGCGGGTGCACGAATTTGCAGATTTTTTCGGACCTTGGATGCAGTATGACTGGACGTTCCGGAATCGGCGATGCGTTGTAAGTTCAGTCGGATTGGGTGTTTAGACCCTGTTCACGCATCAGTTTTCCGACGTTGCGGCGTTTGGGGAACCCGCCGGTGCGCTGGGCCATGATGGCGGACCAGCGTGGTTCGGTCGGGTGCATGCCGTGCTCTTCGAAGTAGGCGGACATGAGCCCGTCGTAGGCTTGGATGAGTTCGCGGAGCTCGTCGTCTGAGCGGTAGCGTTCGCGATGCCAGATGGCGTCGAGTGGCAGGCGCAGTTTGGGTTCGCGCTTTTCCGCCGGCCAACCGAGGCAGAGACCTGAGAGAGGGAAGACGTGGTCGGGGAGTTGGAGGGCGTCACGGACATCGTGCGGGTGGTTGCGCATGGCGCCGATCATGCAGATGCCGAGGCCAACGGACTCAGCCGCGATGGCGATGGTCTGCATGACGAGGGCGGTGTCGACGATGGCGACGACGGCGGCTTCGGTGATGCCGAAGTCGGACTCGGTGTCGTGCATGTCGTTGCAGAGTTTGAGTTTGTGCATGTCGGCACAGCAGGCGAGAAAGGCGGCGGACTGGTGAATCTGCTGCTGATCGGCGCAGAGCTTGGCGAGGTGCGTCTTGTGGTCGGGTTCGGTGATGGAGATGACGGTGTAGGCCTGCATGTTGGAGGAGGTGGATGCACGGGTGCCGGCTTCGATGAGCGTCTGGAGCAGGTCGTCGGCGATGGGTTCGTCTGTGAACTTGCGGACGGAGATGTGTCCGTGGATGACGTCGAGTGTGGAGCGGTGTTCGGACATGGTGTTGTTCTTATGATGCGATCAGTTCCTCGGGGTCGAGTTTCTTGACGAGGAATTGGGGTTCGCCGAGGGCGTGGCCATCGGGGAGTTGGTCGGTGGCGGAGGACCACTGGATCGCGTCGTCGTCGAGTTGGAGCATGTCGCGGCATTTTGCGGCGATGTGCGGGAGGAAGGGGGCGATGATGGTCGTGAGGGCGCGGGTGGTCTGGCAGCAGACGTTGATGGCTCGGCCACAGGCGTCCATGTCGGTCTTTCGTGAGCGGAACGGGGCGGTGGTGTCGAAGTAGGCGTTGGCGTCGCGGGCGAGTTGCATGGCGCGGTTGAGCGCGGATTTGAACTTGCAGGCTTCGAGGTCTGCGGCGACTTCGTCGGCGGCGGTCTTGCAACGGGCAATCTGTTCGTTGTCGATGTCTTCGCGGGTGCCGGCCGGTGGCACTTTGCCGTCGAAGTATTTGTGGGCGAAGGTGAAGGATCGGTTGACGAAGTTGCCAAGGGCTGCGAGCAGTTCGGTGTTGTTGCGATTCAGGAAGTCTTCAAAGTCGAAGGCGGTGCGCCCTCCCTCGGGTGCATTGGCGGTGAGGTAGTAGCGTAGCGGATCGGGGTCGAAGTCGTTGAGGTATTCCTCGATCCAGACGGCGGTGCCGCGCGACTTGCTGATTTTCTCCTCTTCCTTGCCGGGGAACTTGATGTTGAGAAACGCGTTGGCGACGACGTTTTCGGGCAGTTGGTATTCGCCTTCGTCGCCCTGGATATTCTCGGAGTTGTGCGTGGCGAGCAGCATGGCCGGGAACGTCAAGGCGTGGAAGACGATGTTGTCCTCGCCGATGAAGTTGACGACCTTGCACTCCGGGTTCTTCCACCAGTTCTGATAGGCCTCCCAGCCTTCGCCGAGGTTTTCGCAGAGTTTGGCGGTGAATGAAACGTAGCCAATGGGTGCGTCGAACCAGACGTAGAGGGCTTTGCCTTTGGCATCGGGGTCGTCGAGCGGCACGGGGACGCCCCATTCGAGGTCGCGCGTCATTGCGCGTTCGGGGAGGCCTTCATCGATCTGGCCAAGGACGAAGTTGACGACAGTGGGTCGCCAGTCTTTGCGTTTGGATTCCAGCCATTCGGCGAGCTTGGGTTGAAGCTGATCGAGGCGGAGATACCAGTGGACGGTTTCGCGTGGTTCGGGTGTGGTGCCGGTCATCGTGCTGACGGGGTTGATCAGTTCGAGGGCGTCGAGACTTGCGCCGCAGCTTTCGCACTGATCGCCAAAGGCGTTGTCGGACTTGCACTTCGGACACGTTCCTTTGACAAAACGATCGGGAAGGAACTGCCTGGCTTCGACGTCGTATAGTTGGCGTGTCGTTTTCTTGTTGAAGAATCCCTTCTCGTGAATGCGAAGGAACAGGTCTTGGCTTAGCTTCTCATGCAGTTCGACGTAATCGGGTTGATGCGTGCCGCCGTAGATGTCGAATTTGATTCCGAGTCCGTCGAATGATTGCTTCTGCGACTGATTGAAATGGGCGGTGAGTTCCTCGACGGAGCGGCCTTGCTCGCGGGCGGTCTTGATGGCGGCGACGCCGTTGTCATCCGAGCCGCAGATGAATCGGACGTCCGCACCGGTGGCGCGGAGGTACCGGACGTAGATGTCGGCCGGCAGATACGCACCGGCGATGTGGCCAACGTGGAGTCTTCCATTGGAGTAGGGCAGAGCGGCGGTGATGAGGAATTGTCGGTTGGCCATGGTGGTCACGTCTCGGGGCTAGCGGGCGAATTCACGCGGACTCATCGTCTGCGTGTGATTCTACTGGCCAATACGTGCGACACAACTTGCGGAACGTGATGGCGCCGCGGACCTATTGCCCACCGTCGCCGGCGGAGTCGTCCTTCTTGTCCTTGGGTTTGAACAGGTCGCCGACGCCCTTGCCGAGATCCTTGATGCCTTTGTCGACGCCCTTGGCAGCACCTTCGAGCCCCTTGCCGATCTCTTCGCCGGTCTTCTTAAGTCCTTCACCGATGTCATCGCCGACGCGCTTGAGGTCTTCACCGGCTTTCACGGTGCCTGCGTGGAGCGACTTGAGAACGTCAGCGCTGACTTCACCCACCTTCATGACTTCGCCGCCGATGATGGTTGTGACATCGCCGACGATCTTGATCGGCACTTCCCCGAGCTTGGCGAGCGCACCGAGGCCGCTCTTCAGTTCACCGGCGATTTCCGGTGGCAGCAGCCCGCCGGCATGGACGACGACCGACTCGAGGATGGCTTTCATGATGATGCCGGTCAGTTCCGCCATCGCCAGCCCGTTGTCGGTGTCGGTGCCGATGTCGCGGATCTCGATCTTGGGGATCGTCACGGGAATGGTGGTGAGCTTGCCGCCGATGGGAATGGTGTTCACCGAGACGTTGACATCTTCGATGATCAGATTGCTGACGACAAAGTGTTTTCCTTCGGATTGGCCTTCGGGCTTCTTGTCTTTGCCGGAGTTTGGCGATTTGAGGCGTTCGAGGTTGTCGATGATTTTCTGATAGTTGCTGCCGTTGAGCTTGCGTTCAAGGTTGAGATTTACGCCGCTCAGCCGCAATTCCGGAACCACGATGCGATCGCTGCGCAGCGTCGGTAGCGATACCGCCAGTCGACCGTCATTGAGTTGCATGAAGTGATCGTCGGTGAACCCCTCCGGATTGGTGACGTGCAGTTCGTTCAGGCCGACAGTGCCCGCGAAGATGCCGAGCTTGAAGTCGGCCAACGTCGTGGGCACGCCCAGCGCAAACGTCGCACCTTTCTCAATGCCAACCCGTGCGAGCCGATCAATCGAGTAAAAGACGATGCCGATAACCAGTGCCAGAAGCAGCACGCCTGCGAGGACAAGTCGTTTGATGAGTTTCATGGTGATGACCTCTTTGATTGAATGAACGAAAACCCCTCAGAGACTTGACTAAACCGCGCGGGGCGACGTGTGTCAAGCTGACTGCCGCTATTCGCTCGGCGTAACCTTGCGAAGCCCGTCTCTCTTGAGCATGGACTCAAGTTCGTCACGTGATGATGACTTCCGTGGTCTGTAGTGATAGTGCACGTATTCGCGTTCGAGGCTTTGGAGAGCCTTGGCGGGATGCAGTCCCGAATTACGGATCATGCATTCGAATTCGTTGGCCCACGATTCGTCGTCGGCGAGCAGATCGATGGTCTTGTGCTCGGTCAGCCGTAGGGTACTTCTCTCATTTCGCGCATAGACGGCCACCTCGACGAATCCATTTCGCAGGAGCTGATTTCGTCGTTCATCCAGATAGGCGACAAGATCGTCTCGTCTTGGGAAGTTTGGGGTGAGCCAGACATGGTCCGTACCGTGATCGTCATAGTCACCGCAGACTCTAATTTCGATGGCGTCTGCGGACGGAAGCCCTTCGATGAGTTCAAAAAAAAACGATTCGACTTGGCGACCATCGACAACGGCTGTGACCGAATATGTATCGTCGTACTGTCGGCGCTGATAGGCCTCGTGGATGTCGTCCGTATCGAAGCCATCACGTTGATGAAATGATGGGACGACGCCCGCCGGAAATCGAAATCCCTCATTGAATTCCTCGATCGGGTATGCGTGGATTGTCCCAACGCGGTAGACGCAACCGGGGACCATCTCAATGGCGTCGTCCGGGATATTGTCTTTGTCGCACCAGTCTGCATTGTCTGCGAATGCGGTTTTGCATTCGAGATCAGGCGAGGTTGCGATTTCGATTGCGCGATCGATCGCAAGGCCGAGACGATGTGTCTTGATCCAAAAGTCGATGAATGCGCCGCCGTCGCCAGTGTCGACATCCAGGCTAACGCGCGCAAGGTCTTCGCGAACCGGGGACGGGCGGTGCCGCGATCGTTTCCCATCCTTCTTGACGGATGTTCTGATCTTCTTGCGAGCCATCACGTTGTCCACCGACGCCGCAGGCCTGTAGCCGAGAATAGACGCCGAACGATCTGCGTCCTAATTCTCACCCGGCTTGAAGATCCAGCCTTCGGCGGCGGTTGAGTAGTTGAGCAGTTCGTCGGATTTGAAGTAGAGGGCGATTTCGGTCTCAGCCGACTCGGGGGCGTCGCTGCCGTGGATGAGATTGAACGTCTTGGACGCACCGAAGTCGCCGCGGACGGTGCCGGGTTCGGCGTCAAAGCCAAACGTCGCGCCCATCAGCTTGCGGGCGATGCTGATCACGTTCACGCCCGACAGCACCATCACGACGACCGGACCGCTCGTGATGTACTCGATGAGGCCTGGGTAGAACGGCTTGCCCTGGTGTGGTGCGTAGTGCTTCTCAGCCAGCTCTTTGCTGATGTGCATGAGCTTCATGCCGGCGATGTTGAGGCCTTTGTCCTCAAATCGCTGAACAACGCGTCCGATGAGGCCTCGCTGAATGCAGTCGGGCTTGAGGATGATGAGTGTCTTTTCCATGGTGTTGTCCTTTGGTGTTGAATGTTCCCGATGTCCCACGACGCCGTCCGATCGCCTGCCGCTCCCACGTGACAGGCGTCGCCGAAGGGCGTCTGACGGCGGAGGTGGTACACGAAAAATGGAACGCGTTCAAGTTCGGCACGTCCGAGGCTTTGCAGCGTCATCAAGCAGAAATTGACCGCGGGCAGCCGGGTTGAATTCTGAAGAATGCTTCGAATAGAATGAAGCCCGTCGAATTCCAAAGCTCATTTCGTTGAGGGAAATCAGATATGCAAGGTTCCTTCAGGGCTGCTTGCGTGACACTACTTGTCATCCTTGCGGTTGGCGAGGCAGATGCGCAGACCCGACTTGTCGGAACCACCACCCGATTCTTTCTGGAAATCGACGTGTCCACGGGAGAAACAACGCGTGTCTCAGGCGTCAACCTGTTGGGATATCAGAGCATCTCCGGATTGACAGTTGACCCTGAAACAGGCGACCTGTTTGGCATTGATGGCGAGACGGACGAGCTGCTCAGAATCGACGCCGCGACAGGCGATGCTGTGGTTCTTGGTGGAAGCGGGTTCGAGTCAGATGGCGGGCTGGCCTATGACACCGCTACGGACACCTTGTTCTGGAATTCGAGACTTGAACATCTCATCGTGAAGCTTGACTTGTTGACCGGTACGTCAACTACATTGGATTTGCCCGCAACTCCTGATATTCGTGGGATGGCCTTTCGTCCGAGCCGAAACACACTCTATGGTAATGACGAGTTTGGTGATCTTTATACCATCAATACGACTACTGGTGATTTGACGTTCGTCGGTAGTCACGGATTGGAACTCGATGAGCGCTTGTCCGGGCTGGCCTACGATTCAGTAAGGGATCAGTTGTACAGTATCAAGAACGATACACTTGAGCTCTATGCGATCGATCCTCAAATGGGCTCAGCGGCGTTGCTGGGCAGCGTTGCCGGTAGGCCTATATCTGGGCTCGGATTTGACCCGATCGCGGACCGTCTCTACGGCATGCAAGGATTCACTCGACTGATCTCTATCGATCCAACGACTTTGGAGAGTTTGATGATTGGCTCGTTGGGCATATTCGCCCAATGGGGGTTCGCCTACGATGGTGGCTCTGACACTTTCTTTGCGACCGGTGGTGATTCACTGTTTCGCGTGGACGTGACGAACGGAACCGCCGTTTTCGTCGGTGCTTTGGGATTCCGCCAGGTTTTCGGCCTCGCGATCGATGAATCGACCGGCACGTTCTATGGTGTCGATCTAGAAACGGCACAGCTCATCACGATCGACCCTCTGACTGGTAGTGGGGTCGCAGTTGGCCCGATCGGATTCGACGGCGTGCTCTCGTTGGTATTTGATCGAGATACTCAATCGCTCTACGCAGTGGATCTGTCCACGAATTCCTTGATCGAGATCGACATAATGTCGGGCGCGGGCAGCCTGATTGGCCCTATTGGCGTGAACGGAATCAGATCGCTCGCACTGGACTCTTCTGGTGCGCTATTCGGCTTGGGGTTGGGCGGTGGTGTCGTTGGCAGTCAACTGGTAACTATTGATCGATCCAGTGGTATGGGGGCCTTGGTCGGGCCTACGGGATACAGTCTGAATGGACTCGAATTTGATCAGAGCCGCGGTTCGCTCCTTGGCATGGGGCAATCTGTGGTCACGATCGACCCAGAAACCGGTGCAGGATCCTCGATTGGCACCTTGGGGACGCGGGGAATCGTGGGTCTCGGATTCGACCCTCTTGCGGGAACGCTTCATGGGCTGGACATGGCCTTCGCGGGTCTTAAGACTGTCAATCCACTGACCGGCGAGACCCAGTTCAATGGGACGATCGGGGGCGGTGGCCCCGTGAGTGGGAGTAGTCTTTCGTACGATGTGCACGATGGTGTGCTCTACGCGGTCGATTCACTCCTTGATCGACTCTATCGGATCGTCCCCGAGACGGGCATTGGAACACTCATCAGTGGTCCTCTGGGTTTTAGCGGGGTTGAGTGTATTGCATCAGATCGCGAAACTGGTGTGTTGTACGGCGTCGATGTTGAGACAGACCAGCTCATTACCATCAACAAGAACAGCGGCATTGGAGCAGTTGTTGGCCCGGTTGGTTTCGATGATGTCCGTTCCATGGATTATGATCCGGAGACGGGCCAGTTGTATGCGTTCGATTTTGCGACAGATCAACTCATCTCCATCGATCCGATGACAGGTGCGGGCACGGCCATTGGCCCCAGTGGGTATATCAACATCCAGGCGTTAGCGTTTGTCAGTCCACCGCCCGTTTGCGGAAACGGTATCCTGGACTTCGGCGAGGAATGCGACGACGGATCGGGCAATGCAGACGTGGCCGATGCGTGTCGGACGGATTGCACGTTGCCGACATGCGGTGATGCGATTGTCGACACAGGCGAGCAGTGTGACGATGGCTTGCTCAATGCCGAAGTGGCCGATGCCTGCCGAACGAATTGTCGATTGCCGGTATGCGGGGATGGGATCGTCGACTTCGAGGAAGCGTGCGACGAAATGGGTGAGACGATCGAGTGCGACGATGACTGCACCGTGCCGGTTTGCGGAGATGGCAATGTCAATCAGGCAGCCGGCGAAGAGTGCGACGACGGCAATACAACGGACGGCGACGGTTGTGCGGCCAACTGCGGCCTCGACGCGGCCGCCCCGATCCCAGCCCTTGGCGGCGCGGGCATGGCGTTGCTCATTGGCGTACTCGCGGTTCTTCTCGTCGCACAGGTTCGCCGATCAGGCGTGCAGCACTTCTGATTCAGATCGGGAGCATTACACTTAGAACACTTCGTTCAGCGCGAGGAGTTCCTTCACGCCGTGGGGGTGGTGTTCCAGTTCGATGTTGAGATCGCGGAAGGGGATGTCGGGCGAGGGGACCCGATGGTCGGGCCAATGCTCCGACAGGATCGCGGCGATGTCGGCAACCTGGGTGACCGAGGTAGTCCGGTCGGTCGGAATGGCCACCGGAGCACGGTTTGGCCAATTCTGATAGCGTCTGAAGGCAGACCGCAGAAACCGAACGTCGACCGTCCTGGTGTTCTCCGGCAGTGGCGGGCCGGCTGACTCGAGCTTGCGACCTTCGAAGCGGAATGACCGCACGCCGCGATCGGTGAACACTGTCTGAAGCGTCTGATTCTGGGCCAGTCGATGCTCGATGGCGACGATCGGCGGCAGCAGATTCTCCGCATCCTCCGCCACCCACCATGCGACGTTCCGATCAGGATTCTGCGGCAGCGACGGTTGAATGCGAAATGGCTGTGCACAGCCCGCCAGCAACGTGATGACCGGCAGCATCGCCAGAATGCGCGAACACCCGTGCGCCGAATTCGCCAACGACCCATGCCTTGTCATCGGCGCTTCCGCTTCTTGCGTTTGTCTTTCTTGCTGAGCGTGCGCTTGGTGGCCGACGTCTTGGTTTTGAACTTGGGCATCATTCCGCCAGCCGCACCCATTTTGGAGAGCTGTGTGCCGAACTTCATCCGCTGCATGAAGTTCATCCCCGACATCATCTTCATGGCGTCGCGCATTTGATCGAACGACTTGACCAGCCCGCCGACGTCTTTGGGATCGGTGCCGCTTCCGCGTGCGATGCGGCGACGTCGTGACGCGTCGATGATGGACGGGTTCTGCCGCTCTTTTTTCGACATCGACAGCACCATGGCTTCCATGCGGCCCAACTCACTGTCGTCGACATCCATCCCGGCGGCCATGTCACCCATCCCCGGGATCTTCTTGATGAGGTCCTTCATCGACCCCATCTTCTTCATCTTGCGAAGGTGACCGAGAAAGTCGTCAAGGTCGAACTTGCCGCTGGCCATCTTCTTCTCGACCTTGGCGGCTTCGTCGGCGTCAAACTGTTCCTGCGCCTGTTCGACGAGCGACAGAACGTCACCCATGCCCAGAATGCGACCGGCGATGCGATCGGGGTGGAACGGCTCGATCTGTTCGAGCTTTTCACCGACACCCATGAACTTGATCGGTTTGCCGGTGATCTTCTTGGCTGACAGGGCAGCGCCACCGCGCGTGTCGGAGTCGAATTTGGTAAGGATCAGGCCATCGAGTTCGAGGCGCTCGTTGAACGCCTTGGCAGTTGCGACCGCATCCTGGCCGGTCATGGCGTCCAGGACGAGGAAGACCTGATGTGGCGAGGTCACGTCCGAGATCTTGGCAACCTCTGCCATCAGTTCATCGTCGATGGCCAGTCGACCGGCGGTGTCGAGAATCACCACGTCACGATCGGTCTTCTTGGCATGCTTGAGGCCGTTGCGACAGACCTTGACGGCATTTTCATGCCCACGTTCGGTGTAGACAGGCACGCCAACCTGTCCGCCGACAACCTCAAGTTGGTCGATAGCGGCGGGGCGTTTCAGGTCTGCCGCGACGAGCAGGGGGCGCTTGGCTTGATTGAGAATCATCCGCGCCAGTTTGCCGCACGTGGTCGTCTTGCCCGAACCCTGAAGGCCGGCCATCAGAATGACGGTTGGCCCTGGTGAGACATATGGAATCCGCGGGTCGACGGGGCCCATGAGCTGGACAAGCTCGTCATGGACGATCTTGATGATGACCTGATCGGGCTTGAGCGTATTGATGACGTCGGCGCCGATCGCCTTCTCGCGGACCGTGTTGCAGAACTCGGTTGCGACTTCGACGTTGACGTCGGCCTCAAGCAGGGCGGTCCGCACCTCGCGCATCGCGTCGCGGATGTTGTCCTCGGTGATCTTCCCGCGACCCCTCAGGCCGGAAAAGACGTTACTGAATTTCTCACTCAGGCTGTCAAACATGGCGGTTCATCCCTGGAATCAATAGGCACACGTTGTACTTATGGCACGGGGATGGGTCAACTCCGGACGGAGCTGATACGGATGTGGCCGACGCGAACCGGATCAGTCTGATGTCAAAGCCATTGGCGAGGCGGGTTGGTCTTTGATCTGATCGAGAACTGCCTCCACAAGGCGATGTCGGTCGATTGGCTTGGTCAGGTATTCGTTGCACCCGGCATCGATGCACCGGCTGCGGTCCTTCGAGGACGCATGGGCCGTCAGTGCGATGATGGGAATGTTGCAGCCTTGTTCCCGGAGCTTGCGACAGGCTGTGTAGCCGTCCATCTCGGGCATCTGCATGTCGCTCAGGAAGACGTCAAATGCGTTGGTATCTGCTTCGCGAGATATGGCGTCGATTGCCAGTACCCCGTTCTCGACGACCAGCACGTTGGCGCCGGCTTTGGAGAGGATGTGTCGGATCAGTCGCTGATTGTCTGGCCCATCTTCTGCAACGAGGATTTTTAAACCGCGGAGTTGATCTTGCTTCTGGGCTGCGACTTGGACGGTCGCAGGGTCTGGTAAGTCGGGCACTGAGACCAACTTCTCGCATTCGGTCGGTGAGACAGGCAGCGCCAACCTGAACGTGCTTCCATCCCCGACGCGGGATTCCACCAGGCGCAGATCGCCGGAGAGGAGTTCGGCCCATTTCTTGCTAATGGCCAGCCCGATTCCGACACCACCATTTCGTCTGGTCATGGTGTCGTCGACCTGGCTGAATGCCTCGAACAGCGTATCGATTCGGTCGCTTGGTATCCCAGAGCCTGAATCCTTAACGTCGAAGTGTAGTTCTCGGACATCCTGATTGCGCATGAAGGAGACGCGCAGCTCAACGTCTCCTTCTTGCGTGAATTTGATCGCGTTGTTGACCAGCATGCTGATGACTTGCCTGATGCGTCCCGGGTCCGATCTGATGACCTCGGGAATCTTCGTCGTTGCGTGGCATTTGAACTCAAGACCCGCCTGCCGAACAGACGAACTCGCCGATTGGGCGATACCGACGAACAGGTTCGACGTCCGAATCTCCACAACGCTGCAATGCATCGTGTCCATTCGCATTTGGGAGACTTCCAGCAGATCTTCAATCAGATTCGTCAACCGCTTCGAATTGCGACGAATTGTGTCGATGTTCTCTTTTATCGGAATGTTGTTACCGACATCAAGGTCCGAGAGCGATTCCGCGAATCCAACGACCGCTGTCAGTGGTGTGCGGATCTCGTGGCTGATGTTGGCGATGAATTGTGACTTGGTCTCCTCAGCCTGCTTCACTTTCGTCAGGTCGCGAACGATCCCGGTGAACCACGGGCGTTCGACGCCAGGTATGTCGACTTTCGCCACCTTGACTTCGCACGGAAACTCGGTTCCATCTTTTCGCAATGCACGCAGTTCGCGCGTGTCGCCGACAAGCGATTCGCGTCCGAACTGACGATAGGCATCCATCGCCTGTTCCTGGGCTGCACGATGAGACTCAGGGATGATGATGTGAATACTCTGGCCGATGATTTCGTGTGGTTTCCAGCCGAACACGGTTTCCACCGAATCGCTGACGGATTGGATGATGCCGTCTGCGTCCACCGAGATCATCGGATCGATGGATGCCGCCATAATGGCGCTTTGGCGTTCCTGGGTTGCCAGAAGGGCCGCCTCGTCACGTTTGCGTGACGTGACGTCTCGTATCGTGCCGGTGAACCAAGGCTCTTTCTGGCCTGGAACATCCACGCGCGACACGTTGATCTCGCACGGAAAGATATTTCCGTCTTTCCGCATCGCCTGAAACTCGCGCGTTTGCCCCAGAATCCGCGATGCGCCAGTGCGACGATAAGCCTCGAGGTACCGGTCGTGTTCCGAGCGGTAGGGATCTGGCATCAGCATCTTGATATTCTGCCCGACAACTTCGCCTGGCTTCCACCCAAACACCCGTTCGATCGAGTTGCTTGCCGACTGAATGATGCCTTGCACGTTGATGGTGATCATCGGGTCGAGCGACGCAGCCATCACGGCGGCCTGCCGCGCTTGTGTTGCCCAGAGAACGGCTTCGGCGCGTTTCCGTTCGGTGATGTCGCGAATGATTCCCGTGAACCACGGAAAGTCACCGTCCGGACGATCGACGCGAGCCACCCGGATTTCGCACGGGAACAGACTTCCGTCCTTACGCTGTGCGTGAAACTCGCGCGTGACGCCCAGGATTCGCGATGCACCGGTATCACGATAACGCTGAAGATAGCCGTCATGCTCGCTGCGATATGGCTCGGGCATGAGCAGTTTGATATTCTGGCCGATGACCTCTTCGGACTTCCATCCGAACACGCGCTCGATCGAAATGCTGCAGGTCATGATCGTCCCGAGATGATCAATGGTGAGCAATGGATCCAGCGATGCCGAAGAC
Source organism: Phycisphaerae bacterium (assembly GCA_028289375.1). Lineage (GTDB taxonomy): Bacteria > Planctomycetota > Phycisphaerae > UBA1845 > UBA1845 > OFTM371. The sequence continues at coordinate 18,016 of JANQQK010000060.1, forward strand.
ACCGCGGACCACGTAGCGGCATCGATCGTTGGAGCGTCGGATGTGCCAGGGTTTGGCGTCGGTTGCGTGCAATCGTTTCCTGCAGCCATTGCCGATGTATCGGACCGCCCGGCCCGGAGCTTTGGGGGTTTTTGTTAGCGCCGGGAATCGGGGCGTGGCGGGACGTAGGGGCCGATAAAGTCGATCGAAACGTGCGATGGCGTCAGCATGGGGTGCTTGCCTGATTCGTCCGTCAGCTTCATGATGCCTCGAATGGGAACGGTTGATCCAACCGGTGTCCACTGCCTGCTGGAAATGCACGAATGTTCGCCGACGCTTCTGGCCGACGAGTGTTTCGTGAATCATTGTCTGCGCAGGGCGGTGGAGGCGGGTTTTGCGACCTTGATCAAACGCGTCTCCCACGCCTTCACGCCACACGGCGTCACCGCCATTGCCCTCATCGCCGAATCCCACGTCTCGATCCACACGTGGCCCGAATGTGGATACGTCGCAGCCGACGCGTTCACCTGCGGCGATCGTGCCAACGCCGAGAACGCCTGCCGCCGACTGGTCGAACTGTTCGAGCCTGGGCATCACGAAATGAAGACGATCTTGCGCGGCCAATCAGTCCCCACAACCGCTTCCTGAATTGCGGTAAGACACTGCTCAGCGGCAGCGTCAATCATCGCGTTTGATGCGCAGTATATGACGTGTGCCCTCCGGACTGCGCAACACCGGCTCCACAACGTCCCACGCCAAGAGGCGGTTTCGATATTTCAAATCGTAACTGGTGAGGTAGACGTACCGAGCATCGTGCTTCTCGACGGCAAGTCGCCACCAGACATCCGGGGCGCGCGTGGTCTTCATGCGCGACAGATCGCGCCGACGCTCCGTCACCATCGCGGCGAGATTGGCGCGCGCTTCCGGCATCAACACCAGTTTGCGGCCTGTCCGTGCTGCCACGTCGTAATAGGCAGGAATGTAGTTGGCCAGAATCACGTCATTGATGTGCGTGTTTGATTTGATCCAGTCGACCATGGGTTGAACTTCGTCGGGGCACCGACTTGGTATCCAGAAGGCTGCGTAGCGTCGCAGCGGATTGAGTCCGTCCGGCGAAGCGGTCGCAAGAAGAATGCATGAGGCCGCAACAGCCATACCCGCACGTGATGGCGTTTTCCCGAGCCGTCGAGCACACCACCGCGCCGAAACGACAACGCCGACGCCGGCCAGTGCGCTGAAACCCGTGAGCGTGTGCCATTGAAACTCATGCGGCAAGACGGAGGGCATCCATGTCACGCCGGCATGACGAATCAGTCCTGTGATCTGCCCAATCAATCCGATCGTGATGACACCAAATGCCCACCAGATCTCATGTCGCCGTTGGCGATAAACGACAATTCCGCCGATCAGCAGCATCACAACATAGAGCGGCGTGCGGGCATGGAAGGCGAAGTCGACCTCCAATGCAGATGACGCAATGCTGTAGTGTGCGTAATTGTTCCACGGCATGGACAGCAAGTGCCACGCAGCCGGTGACACCAGTACGCCGCAGATCGCGCCGGTGATCAGGGCACGCCGAAACACAGTCCGCCCAGCGTGGTTGCCTGACGAACGAAGCCAATACAACGCGTGGAATCCGATGGCCCCGCAGGCGACGATCCCGCAGATCAGATGGTGCCAAGTCGTCGCAGCGAGCACGATGCCGCAAACAAACAGCCAGACGCCGCCACGCGTAAACGCCGGACGCCACACGATGAATGACAAGAGCGTGAGGATGACACCGTGCGTGGACGGCATCGGCATCGAACAGTGCGTTTGCCACCACAGACACCCGACACTTCCCGCCAGCAATGCACAAAGCCCCGTCGCCTGGTCCGTGTAGACCCGAACAAGCCAGTAGAACAGGATCGCAAGCCACACGTTCAGCCACAAAATGCTGTACGTGTATGCTTCCAACGGCAGCCAACCGGTAAGCTTGCACACGCCCGCAAAGAACACGGCGCTGCCCGGCATGTACCACCATTCAAATCCGCGCATCGACGGATCCTGCCAGACGTAGCCTTCCATCGCGTTGTGCACGTAGGCGGTGTCGCGAAACGTATCATCACCCACCGGCATCTCGCTCATGACGGGCGCGTACAGCAGCCATTGCCAACCGATGACGATGCCCACAATCACCAGCGCGTCGAATACCCAGCGCTGACGCGGCGGGGCGGGATGACTTTCCGTCGCAATTCGCATGTTCTGCTACCTGTGGATTCCGTGGCGGAAGCTGCCGGATCAGAATCGACTCCCCAAAATGTAGCCGGCCATTCATGAAGTGCAAGACAGAAGAGCGGGGTTATTGCCCGTGTGTCGATACGCGCGGGTCGATCAGCCCTGCCAGCACATTTGCTGCCCAACGCTTCGACAGCCACGTCGTATGCGACCCATTGTGCCCGTACGCTCGCCACTCCGACGACCAACCGATCTGCCGCAGTTTGTCGTGACGCAATGCGTTCCCGGACGAATCCTGAAATCCGACCAGGCCCGCCGACGTCACGCGAGATCGGTCCATCGTGCCGAAAAGCGACGTCCCAAGCCCGAGGATGATCCGATCGCGCGGACTGTACAGGTTCAGTACCTCGACTGCCGTCCGATCAATCGCCGTCGATAGATCATACGTGGGGGAGATGGCCGCAGCGATCAGGATCAGACGCTCAAGTTGCACGTCCTGCGGCAGCGCCTCAGCCACGAAAACCGCAAGCCCACCGCCACCGCTGTACCCGACCAGCGTGATCGGTGTGTCGGGATGTTCGCGACGGTGCGTCGCGATCTTTTCGGCAATGTCCGACGCCCGCTGCCGATTCGTCTCGTAGCTCATCAGGTTTTGCAGGCCGCCGGGAAAGTGCGATCCCCATTCGATCACTTCGATGTCCCGTGTCAGCCCGGCATCACGAAATCCCTGAATCGTCGGCGAGAGTATCCAAGCCTCCGACTGTATCCCCGGCAATAGCACAACCCGCCCCGACGGCGCACCGCCTTCGAACGGATATTCCTTGGGTGCGCAGCCGGTACCGATGAGCAATCCCCCGACGATGAAGGCACACAGGTTTCGAAATATACGCACCCTGCAGGAAATGGTGTCGCTCCCGCCAATGAGGGATTTGGACATGATGTCCAGGATTAGCCGGCGACCTCGACCGTCAGCTCAAGCTCGACCGCGGCGTTGAGCGGCAACTCTGCCACGCCGACAGCCGCTCGCGCGTGTTTGCCGGCATCGCCGAACACCTTGACCAGCAGGTCGCTGGCCCCGTTGGCAACCTGGGCCTGATCGAAGAAGCCCGGTGCACTGTTCACAAACACGCCGAGGCGAATCACCCGCTGAATGTTGTCCACCCCGCCCGTCACGGAAGACGCAGCCGCCAGTGCATTCACCACCGCCACCGCCGCGGCATCTGCCGCGTGCTCGATGGTCGCCCCCGTTCCGCCGACCTTTCCGAGCACGGTCAACTCGCCATCCTTCAACGGCAACTGACCGCTTGTGATCACCAGGTTCCCCGACCGAATGGCCGGAACATAACTGCCGACCGGCGTCGCGACAGGGGGCAATTCGATTCCCATCTTCGCCAGGTTCTCTGATGCGCTCATCGATTCAGTCTCCGTGATACCGCAGTTCGCCCTCCGCCGGTTTGTCCGGTCGCAGATAGCGATCCTCGTCGATGTCTTCCGAATCCGTCTCGAAATCGAGCAGGTGCACGGCGATGTCCCCGAACGCCTGCTCCTGCGACACGCGGACACGCTTGTTGCGGATCAACTCAAGCAGCGCGAGGAAAAGCCCAATCATTTCGACCTTGTTGCGACCCGTGAACACGTCCACGAATCTCATCGAACCGCCCGACCGTTCCAGATGGTCGACCAGATCGTCGGCGTGCATCGTGATCGGCGTGTCGTCGTAGACGACCTCGTGCATCGGTTTGGCTTTGCCGATCTGGTCGAGCAGGCTGCCGAACGCGTTCATCAGCGTCCAGACGCTCACGTCTTCGAGATCAATTTCGTCCGGATCACGCGGCGGCGCCACTGGTGCCCGCGGGTGGCGAAGCTGGAATACCTGCGCCGAAAGATCGAGTTGCTGCGCGGCGTCCTTAACGCCTTTGTACGCCAGCAGTTGCCGCACGAGTTCCATGCGCGGATCTTCAAACGCGTCTTCCTCTTCCTCGACCGCGAGGTGTCGCGGCAACATCGCGCGAGACTTGATTTCCAGCAGCGTCGCCAGCATCACCAGATATTCGCCCGCCACGTTCGGGTCGATGGCTTTGAGGATGTCGACAAAGGTGATGTACTGCTCGGTGACGCTCGCGATGGGAATGTCGTAGATGTCGATCTCGTCACGCCGGATCAGATACAGCAGCAGTTCAAGCGGGCCGTTGTAGGAATCGACACTGACGCGGTAGCCATCATCGCCTTCCATTTCCGAAGCGACGAACTCAGCATCGGACGCCGGCGAGGGCTCGATCTTTGACTGTGGTTCCGATTCGTTGGGTTGGACGTTTTCTTCGATCATCCGTGCAATTCCCGGGCGATGACCAGTCCGCACGCGTCGCGCACCTCGGCCATCACTTCCTTGGCAATGTTTCGCGCCTTCTTTGCACCGTCGACGAGGATGTCCTCGACCGCGTCCAAATCACCAGCCAGCTTCTCACGTCGCTCGCGGGCAGGCCCCAGTGTCTCCTCAAAGAGCTCGGCCACGCGTTTCTTCACGTCGCCGTAACCCATGCCGCCGGCGCGGTATCGATCCGCCCACTCGGCTGTCTCTTCGGGCGTTGCCAGCAGCTTCAGAATTGCAAAGACGTTGCAGCTGTCGGGATCCTTGGGGTCTTCGACGGGCGTGCTGTCGGTCTGGATGCTCATGATCCGCTTGCGCGATTTCTTGGGCGTGTCGAAAATGTCGATCGAGTTGCCGTAGCTCTTGGACATTTTCTGACCATCGATGCCCGGGACGATCTGGGCTTCGTTGAGTTTGGCTTCGGGGCGTACCAGCACTTCACAATTGTACGTGTTGTTGAAGTAGCCGGCCATGTCCTGAGTCATTTCGATGTGCTGCACCTGGTCCTTGCCGACGGGGACGATGTTGCTCTTGTAGATCAGGATGTCCGAGGCCATCAGAAGCGGGTAGCACATCAAGCCCATGCTTGGGGCGATGCCCTTGGCGATTTTGTCCTTGTAGGAGTGTGCGCGTTCCAGCAGGCCTTTACCGGTGACGGTGGCCAGGATCCAGGTCAGTTCGGTGACCTCGGGGATGTCGGTCTGGCGGAAGAAGGTGGCTTTTTCCGGGTCGAGGCCGAGTGCGAGGTAGTCGAGTGCGACGTCGAGGGTGAGTTGGCGGAGTTGCTGGGCGTCGTTGATGGTGGTTAGCGAGTGGTAGTTGGCGATGAAGTAGAACGCATCGCCTGCGTACTGGTGCTGCAGCTCGATGTGCTGCTTGATGGCACCGAGGTAGTTGCCCAAATGGAGCTTGCCGCTTGGTTGTACGCCAGACAGGACGCGCATGGTTCATGGTCTCCGGGTGGAAAGGTCGGTCGCGGGCGCGGTTCTGTCAAGCGCTGAGCGGAGGCCGCCAACTGGTGGGGTTGCAGCGTCATTGAAATTCGGAGAGTCGTCATGTCCGAAACTGAGCTTTCACCATCAAGTCAACGGAGTCGACGCAGTTAAGATCGAAAGCAGCATCTATCGGCCTGAGGGCTTTTTGAACTTCGAGCGCCTCTGCCTTCGTACCTTTGCGTAATTGTGGGTATGAAATCCACGTTTGAAGTGCTGATCGAGCTTCGTCCACTAGGATCGCTCTCTTCGACTGGATTGCACGGAGTATGAGTATCGCAGAATACCATGTGTATTGGCGCGCGATATGGGTCAGGCAATTGTGAACGACATGACGCCGTTCTGCGATTTCAACGCCTTGAAATAGCAGATCCACATTGACCAATTGCGGGGCGCTACTCAAGTACGCGGATGCGGTCTTGGACACCGCAGGGCTTGGGTCCATGAGCAATCGATTTGCCAAAACAGGAACCTCAGCTGCCCCAAGTTGAACGAGTGAATGAAAGGAAACTCTTCGTACTCTTGGCACCAAGTGTTTTGTAAACGGGGCGATAGCGGAAGTGTCTTTGATGTCTCCTGTTTCGCCGATTCCCGCGACAACGGCAACGAGCTTCTTGGTATCCGATATTCCCAGTAGCTTCTTGTACTCGGTATTGAACGACCGATGGGGCTGCTGACGTCTGAGATAGAACTGAGCCAAGTGTCGAATTGACGAGTGAGGGTTGATAAGTGCTTCCTCAAGGTAATCGTCCGCATCGTGGGGAAATTGCTCGACCATCCCCTGTAGAGCTTCCCTTTTGACGAGCGTAGACTTGTCAGAAATGAACATCGTCAGAACTGTTCGGAGTTGGTCGCCCGACTGTGATCGCATTGCCGCCTGAATAGCGCGAAGCCGAACGATCGGATCGCTGCAAAACTTGGCTAGCGTGAAGCACTCGCTCTGTGGCACATAGGGGCTTTGGAGCAAGTGCGCGAAAGAAGCCCGTTGGATGAGAATGTCGGGATCGCCAAGTCCCCTTTTCAGGATCGTCGTTGTCGCGGGTCTTAAGAGCAGGCTGCTTATCTGCGAAATCAAGTCAGAATGATCCGCACGGTGGCAGTCGCGTAGCCGTTCGACAAGGCTAAAGTTCGTGAGGAAGTGGTTTGCGTATTGATCGGATAATCGATTTGAGATTGCTCGGCATGCCCTGCGACGGACTTGCTCAACCCAGTCATTGCATCTCACGAGTAAGAATGGGATTTCCCAACCACTTGATATAGCTCTATCGAGAAAATCGACAGCGGACTCACGTACGAATCCATTGCGATGTGTGGCGGCGAGAGCGGCGATGGCAAACCCGTTGTCACTTCGCCTCACCGCTTTCTTAAATGCAGAAAACGTGAATTTTCTGGTCCAATGGTAGGACATCATTGAGGCGTCCCGCATCTGGGCGTCAAGCCAGACATGGTCGCGGATGTGCACGAGTTTCAACAGCTTCATTACTGCTGCCTCAGCAGCCGCGCGTACATGCTTGTCGCCAGCGATGAGCGCGTCGCGGAGGTATGGAAGTGCAGCAACTTCACCGCGGTCGGCGATGGCATGCAATACGGATACCCGCGCATCTTGTTGTCGTGAGACCAAACGCGGCCAGCGCATTGGCTGCGAAGGAAACAGAAGCTCCTCGATCAACCCACGCGTCTCTGACGATAATGCTCTCATGACCGCTTTAGAATAACGCAACAAAGGGCTGCAGAGAAATTGAACTGTCGTGGAGTGAATATGGACTGCAGAGTGTGCGGTGGTGCGATCACGCGATGGTGACATGACTTATATCAGACATACCGTGCGTACTGCATCTCCGTGAGCCCGGTCGTCATGGGCTTAAACGAATCACCGCCTCCGCTGTCGGCGCCGTGAAAGTTGGTGAGCCATTGATCCGACAGGGGGCGACAACGAGGTGCAGGAATCGACAGGGCGGCGGGGGCGATTTGGTTGACCTTTGGCGGAAAGAGGGGATAGTTGGCGGGTTTGGAAGGGCGTAGCATGGATTTGGCGCGGATTTCGGGGCTGGTGCTGGATGTCGACGGCGTGCTGACGCGCGGGGACGTGACGTTCGACGATCGCGACGGGCAACAGCTCTCGTTCAACATCAACGACGGGGCGGCCATCAAGCTCTGGGAGCGGGCCGGGTACCGCACAGCCATCCTCAGCGGGCGAGACAACGCGATCGTCAGCCGCCGGGCGAAGGATCTGGGCATTTCGCCGGTCTGTCAGGGGCAGTTTGATAAACGGGCGGCGTTTGCGAATATCTCCGATGAGTTCGGCGTTCCCGAGTCGGCCATCTGCTACGTCGGCGACGATGTGCTGGACATCTGCGTGCTGGATCGGTGCGGATTTGCGGTCGCGGTGGCCAACGCGGTGCCGACGGTGAAGCGCGTGGTGGACTACGTGACCCGTCGATCGGGCGGCGGTGGGGCGGTGGCTGAGGCGATCGAACTCATCCTCCGCAAGCAGGGCCGGTGGACGGAACTGGTGCGGCAGCTCTGAATGCGACATTCGGTCGGTATGGTGCGGCGACGGTGCGGTTGGTCGGGTAAACTGGTTGGATTATGGTTCGTTCGCTGATTCTGGTTGTGTCGACGTTGGCTGTCGTGGGCGTGCTGTTCTCGGTCTATCAGTACGCCACCGCGCTCAAGCCCGATCCGCAACCACCCAAGCTGGTCAATGTCGAGGATCTGCCCGAGCCGCCGAGTCCGCAGGACGGCGACGATGATCAGAAGGTCATCAAGATCGGCGCCGGTGGACAACTCGGCAAAGGCGAGCGCATCAGCCACACCTGGTACGAACCGGGCAGCACGACGCCGCGTCTGAAGGCGGAGGTGGATCGCTGGGAGCCGGTCGGCGATGACAGCGATGAATTTTACCTGGTCAATCCGGATGTACGCCTGAAGACGCCCGAGGGCCAGGAGGTCCGCGTCGTGTCGAGGGAGGCGTGGGTCAAGCTGATTCGTCGCGGCGGCGGTGCATACGAAGCCAAGAGCGGGCGGTTTGTCGGGGCGGTCGAGATTGACATCGATCGGTTGTCGGAGGATGAGCGCGTCAAGTTGCCGGAAGACGAGCGCGACGTGGCCGACCCGTCGAGGATGATCCACCTGACGTTCGAGGAATTGTCGTTCGACCTGGAGCAGTCGCAGATTTCCACGGAGCATGCGTTTTCGCTGCGCATGCAGGAAGCGGAGATGACGGCTGAGGGGTTGCTCGCGCGGTACAACGAGGTGGATCGCCGGTTGGAGTTCTTCGAGATTCTGCGTGGTGGCGCGTTGGAGGTGTTGGCCCCGTCGCAGCTTCTGGATACATCACTGCCGGGTGGCGATGAGACAGTGGTCGACGAGGAGTCGGCCGATGATGAGGTTGTGGTCGACGCAGCGCCGTCGATACCCGCCGTCGACGAGTCGGGCATCCCGATTTTCATTCCCGGTGCACCCCAGCCCAAGCCACGCAAGATTCAGCCCTACGTGGCCAAGGCGCGCGGCGATGTGTCGATCCACCAGCGGTCGGGGGACGAAGTTGTCTGGCGATTGACGTCGGATGCGCTGCGTGTGTTGTTCGATTTCGGTCGCGAAGAGCGGGAGGCAACGCGATTGGGCAAGCCGATTACCGCCGATGGGGACGCAGCGGAATCGAATGAAGGCGACGAGTCGGAACTGGACAAGCCGGAGCAGAACAACGAGCGCATCCGATTTGTCTGGAGCGAAACACTCACGATCACGCCGGAGGAATTGATCTCGGCGGCGGATCAGGAATTCAGTGAAAAGCGTTTGCGGCTGTTGGCAACGGGGGATCAGGTTCGGTTCGTCGACCGGCAGGCGGATGTCACCTGCACGTTGCTCGAGGCACAGCGCGACACGCAGGTGTTGCGTCTTGAGGGAAGCGAAGACAAGCCGATCCATGTCACATCGGACCAGTGCTCGGAATTGACCGGTGTGGCGTTGCTGGTGGACCGGGGCAATCAGGTGGCCCGGCTGATCGGTCCGGCTCGGGTTGCCGACGGCAGCGGTGAACAGCCGATCGACGTTCGGTTCAATGATTACGCTGAATTGCTTTCAAGCCGCCACGAAACGACCCGAAAACACCCGGTGACGGGCGAAGTGCAAACGATTCGGCGAGAGTACATTTCCTCGGCGACGTTTGTGGGCGATGCGCAGATGAAACAAGGCCCCCAGCTTGTGGCAGGCGATACCGTTTTTGCGACGTTCGATCCGCCGACGCAGTCGGGTGGATTTGGGGAGAACGTTCGTACCGTCGAAGCCCAGGACGACGTGGTAACTGTTGTTGAAACCGACAAGAACATGTTCACGCGCATGACCTGCGATGACTTGAAGATGGCGTTCGTGCCCGATCCGGGGGGCAGCATGAAGCCCCGGTTTGCCGAGGCGCTCGGGGACGTGTTCATTTCGCAGGCGTCGCGAACGGTGTACGCACGTGATCAGTTGACCATGTACATGGTGCCGATGGTGAAAGAGAAGAAGCCCTTCTCGATGACCGAAGCGCGGATCGTGGCGATCAATCGCGGTTTGGACCCCGCAAAGGTGGATTGGGAAAAAGAGCGTCTCAGGTACGAGCAGTCGGTCGAGTACACCGTGGGATTGGAAAGTTTGACGGCGCGTGGGGCTGTCAGTGCGTTCGATCCGGACGAGGCGATGAACATCTCGGCTGAAACGCTTGCGTGTACGTTCCAAAACAGGCGTGACATCGAGACCGCGGATATTGAAGGTGCTCCGGGGGAAGAGGCTGTCGTACAGTTCGGGGACTTCTCGGTGCAGGCTCATGAGGTGCATGTTGACCGCGTGAAGGACCGCATCGACGTGCCGGGACGCGGAACCGTCTGGTTTGTGACCAATCGCGGGCTGGACGGAACTGTCGCAACGTCTCCGCAGGATGTCGAGATCGCCTGGTCGAAAGAGATGCGGTTCCTCGCGGCGAACAACACGGCCAAGTTTGTCGGCGATGTGCAGGCTGTGACGCGTCGCAAGGTTTTGCCTGAGGCCAGTCTGATGAGCTGGCTGCGCGGCGGTGTCGAACCGACGTCGATTGAGGGCATGACGTTCGATGCGCACGAACTTGATATTCACTTCGTTGACCGAGAGGCGACGCGGACCGCGCATTCCTCGGTCGACACCGACTGGTGGGTGTTCGAACCTCTGGTCAACAGGATGACGCGACAAAGCCCGTCGTCCCAATCGTCAACGATCGCCTTTGACAAAGAGCCTTCGTACATGGTCGCCAATGACGACGTGGTGGCTGTCTTCGCGAATGTCGTGCCGGATTCGGATGTTGTGCAGAATCGAATTCGAATCGCGTCCGCCGACATGACCGTCGATCTGCGCTCGGAGATGCTGACGGTGCCCGAGGCAGGATCGTTGCTGATCGAGGATTACCGCATACGCGAGATACCGCAGGCCGGCGACAATCAGTCCGCATCCGCCGATGACACACTGCCTGTCGGCGAAGCCGGTCTGACGGCGTTCACTTCGTCTCAGAGTGGTTTGCCGTCGCAGACCTACATCACGTGGGAAGAGGCGATGACGTTCTTCGCCGATCGGCGGCGGATCGATTTCCAGGGGGACGTGCGGATGGACCACCGCAGCGGTTCCAAATTGCCCTTCGCGCGTGAGATGCTCAAGGACCATGCATTCGATGTGGCATCAGCCCGAAACATCGGACGGCGGACGCGCTTCTCGGGCGGGTCGCTGATGGTGGAATTTGGAGCGGACAGTGCGGCCGATGTTGCGGCAGCGGGTATGGGGCAGATGAGTTTCGGCGATGTTCGGCAACTTGAAGCCACCGGCGGGGTGGCCATTGACGACGACACCGTGTCCATCCGCGCGTTTCGCATCGTGAAATTCGACGAGAGCGAGCTGCTCAAGATTCTGGGAACCAAGCGGGAGCCCGCCGAGATTTTCAGCGCGACTGATTCATGGTCATTCCTCGGCAATGAAATGAGCTACAATCTCAAATCAGGCAAAGTGGACATTCTGGAGGAACACGTCGTCCGCATTCGTCGTTAGAGGGTGATCGGAAACCGGTTGAATTCTGCGCGCGTGGCGGGCGATTTTGGGGTTGTCGGGAATTGTCGCTTGCCTTGGGGGTATCGCGGTCAATAATCAATTGAATGCGTTGGCTGTAGGGTGTTTCATATGGGTGGCCAACCGTGTTGCATCTCGCCACCTTCCTGCGGCTTGTGCATTTCGAGGCGGCGTCGGTGGGCCTGTCGGTCACCGATGAATTTCAGACAAGCGAGTTGTGTTGTCGCGATCAGGCGCGTCGGTGTGCGTTAGCAAACATCGGCTGTGCGCTGAGAAGGGAATGTCTGTGCATCAGCCTCGGTTCATGCGTGAACGCCATCGTTGTGGTTCGGTGGCGTGGGTTCCAATTCAGCCGCAACTGTGTGTTGATGCGAGAAGCATGTCGGTGGGCGCGTTGCGCGCCGGCTGACCCATGAGGTCGGGCTTGGGGAAGTGGTGGTGCTCTCCGGAGCATGGTCGATGCGCGTATTGGAGGGCGGGCATCGATCGGGGAGGAAGCGAGGCGTCGTGATCGCCGACGTGGTCGTCGGGTGTTCGCATCGCGTGCTCGCCAGGAGGGGGGAAGAAGCAGGACGCCCACCGGGTTGTTCCGCAACCTCGTTGCGGTCGCCCGGGCGTCCTCGAATTTTCGCGATGGGGTTGGTACGCACAATCAGGGCTTAACCTCGTGCAGCGGCCGATTCTTGTGGGGTAGCGGCTGCGGTGCGAGTTTTTCAAGCCGCCGCGGTGGTCTCGTGTCCGATCATCGCGGCGGTGTTGCGCGCTGTGAACAGTGTTGACTGGATGGCTTACAGACCGTTTGGCTGAACCTGTCCGAACGCGATGACCTCGTTCATGCTGCCGCTGCGGAAGCCCCTGAGATCAACCGTGATGTACTGGTAGCCGGCGTCGCGGAAATGCTCGTCGATGCGCTGGCGGAGTTTGGGGTCGAGCAGTTCGGCGATGCGTTCTGACGGCACTTCGATGCGTGCGAGATTATCGTGATGACGCACGCGACACTCGCGAAATCCAACCCTGTGCAGGAACGCCTCGCACGATTCGATTCGACGCAGCTTCTCCGGCGTAATCTCCTCGCCATACTGCACGCGACTCGATAGGCAGGGACTTGCTGGCTTGTCAAAGGTCGGCAGGTTCATCTCGGCCGACAACCAGCGAATGTCGTCCTTGGTCAACCCCGCGTCGGCTGCGGGGGTGAGTACGTTGTGTTCGCGGGCGGCCTGGATGCCGGGGCGGTGGTCGCCGAGGTCGTCGGCGTTGATGCCGTTGATGGCCGCCGCGATGCCGCGCGACGCACAGAAGTCGGCCATTTGGTTGTAGAGGGTTGTCTTGCAGAAGTAGCAGCGGTTGGTCGGGTTGGCCAGGTAGTCAGGGTTCTCGAATTCGTCCGTCTCGATCACGACGTGCTCGACGCCGACGAGGTTGGCCAATGCGACGGTCTGCTCGAATTCCGACGTGGCGAGGCTGTCGCTCCGGGCGGTGACAGCCACCACATTCTCGCTTCCCAGCGTGTCAGCGGCGAATCGCAAAATGAATGTGGAGTCCACCCCGGCTGAAAACGCAACCGCGACGCGTTCCAGCGGTTTCAAAATGGCGGTAAGCCGGTCGGTCTTTTCTTTCAGCGTTGGTTGACCCATGCATATTCACCGTCGAATGACGAAGACCATCATAGTCCTGCCCGTATCATCGGACAAACGGCTCGCCCGTCTGTGCGGGGTTCACAATGGGCAAGGCAACGCCTATAGTCGCCCTGCGCACCGGCCAAGCTGCGTGCTCGGAGGCGGAGACGGCGACTTCAGCGAGATGGGAGCGTAACTCGATGCGAGAACAGGTTCGTGAACTGACGCCGCTGACAATCATCCTCGGCGTGCTGATCGGTTGCGTGATGGGCGCGGCCAACGCATATGTCGGGTTGAAGTTCAGTTTGACAATCTCTGCTTCGATTCCGGCTGCCGTCATCTCCATGGGCATCATGCGTGGTGTCCTGCGTCGTGGTTCTCTGCTAGAGAACAACATGGTGCAGACGATCGGTTCTGCCGGTGAGTCACTTGCCGCCGGCGTCATTTTCACGGTCCCCGCGTTGTTCATCCTCGCACCACAGTACCCGGACGCCGATCTTGAACCGGATTACTTGCGAATCGTGATATTCGCGTTGCTTGGTGGCGTGTTGGGCATCCTGATGATGATCCCTTTGCGACGCTATCTGATCGTCAAGCAACACAATAGCCTGCCCTATCCTGAGGGCACAGCGTGCGCCGAAGTGCTCAAGAGTGGTCAAAGCGGGGGCAGTGGCGCGGTGCTTGTGTTCGGGGGCCTCATCATCGGATTCCTCCACAAGATGCTGCAGGCATTGTTCAAATTGTGGGAAGAGGGCATCGTCGTTCCGGTTAAGTCCAAGCTTGCCGCGATGGACATGAAGACTGAAGTCGCGATGGAGAGTTCCGCCGTCCTGCTCGGTGTGGGTTACATTCTCGGAATTCGTGTGTCGGCGATCATGGTCAGCGGTGGCTTGATCGCCTGGCTGGTGATCATTCCGATGATCGCGTATTTCGGCGCGAATCTGTCTGAACCATTTGCACCCGCGAAAATGTTAATCAGCGATATGAATCCGTCGCAGATATGGACGAATTACATTCGCTATGTCGGTGCGGGTGGCGTTGTGTTTGGCGGTCTGATTTCGCTGCTTCGCGCGTTCCCCGCCATCACGGCATCAGTCTGGCACGCTGTCGCGCAGCTCTTCAGTGGGCGCAGTCAGGCAAATGACCGCACAGATCGTGACCTGCCGATTTGGATCGTCATCGGCGGTTCGATACTCATCATCCTCGGTGTCTATCTGATCAACATCGATAACCAGGCCGGTTGGAGCGTGGCCATTGCGACGGCGGTCGCGGGCTTCGTTTTTGTTGCGGTGGCGTCGCGAATCGTCGGTCTTGTGGGAAGTACGTCATCACCGGTATCGGGAATGACCATCGCGACACTGATGGCAACCGCTGTCATCTTCCGTGCCATGGGAATGTCGGGCCCCGAAGTCATCGGAGCACTGATTGGCGTCGGGGCCGTTGTGTGCATCGCGATTGCGATGGCCGGCGACTGTTCCCAGGATCTCAAGACGGGATATCTTGTCGGCGCCACGCCCGGCAAACAGCAGATTGGCGAACTCATCGGCGTCGTGACATCCGCAATTACGTGCGCGGGAGTGCTCCTGCTCTTGAATGATCAATACGGTTTCGTCCCGGACACGAACCTCGCCGAAGGAGGAGAGCCGCGCGAGACTCTCCTGGCGGCGCAAGCCAACGTGATCAGCCTTGTTGTGAAGGGCATTATGGAGCAGAGCCTGCCATGGGAGCTGATCTTCATTGGCGCCGCCTGTGCGTTCGTCGCAGAGTGCCTCGCTGTTCCGTCGTTGCCGTTCGCAGTCGGTCTCTATCTGCCACTGTCCGTCACGTCACCGATCTTCGGCGGTGGTCTCCTGCACTGGTTGGTCGCGGGGCGCAAGAAAGATGAGAAGGCGACCCATGCCGGCATTCTCGGCTCATCGGGACTCGTCGCCGGCGGGGCGTTGATGGGCCTCGGCATGGCGGCGTTGAGCTACTTCGAACTGCAGAAACAGCAGTTCTGGATTGACTTCATGAAGAAGCTCAATGAGACCCCGTATGTGCAGGATGTGATGCAGTGGTGGAAGCCGGCGGAAGGGACCGCCCCCGAATGGCGGGGCTGGGTCGTCTCCTTCGTACCGTTCCTGCTGCTGATGCTCTGGCTGGCGTTCATTTCGTGGCGAAACCGAGCACGTCCGGGCCAATCGCCGCCGCCGGATTCGGGTGGCGATAATCGTCCGCCCGTATCAATGCCACCATCTGCCGACAGACCGACCGGACCGCCCGCCACGCCGGAGCCTGATGATCAGGGTGGCCGCATCGTGACCGGCGGACCGATTCCGCTCTCGGGCAGCCCCGAGCCAACCGCAGCACCCCCGGCGATTCAGCCACCCCCGAGCGAACCGCCGGCTCCGCTTTCACCGACGCCGCAGCCTGCTCCGCCGGGTACGGCACCTGTGCCGGACCCAGCCGCCCCCAAGGTTCCCAAGCCGTCGCCCGGTCCGCTCGCACCGCGCGAGGATTGGTTCGCGTCGTCGCCGGCAGCGCCCGAAGCACAACAGCCTCCGGCAGCGCCGCTCGCTTCTGATTACGGCACACCGCCGCAACAGTCGCTGGCTGACGATGTCCGTCAGGAGTCGTCCATTCCGCCCGAGTCGATTGCCATGGGCCGTGATCCAGCCGGACCATCGTCACTGCCTCCGACGACCATCTCGTCGCGTCCGCCGGGGGATCAGCCTGTACGTCCGGACGAGTCGATGTACATCATCGGGACGTCACACGAGGAGTCACCCACGCCCGACGCAGGCAGTGAACAACCGCCTGGCGAGGGCTCGACCGATACGCTTGGTTTGCTCGATGAATTGGGACCGCCGCCGGAAGGTCCGTCCGACGACGAAACGCGCGAATGGGATGGCGATGACAACCCCAAGCCGCCGTCGTTCGGCATCTGATTCACGCGGCGTGCCGGTCAGCGTTCTTCCTTGACGAACGGTCGCCACTGCTCTTCGCGAGGTGGTGGGGTCAACAGGCTGACGGAGATCAGCGCCGTCACCGACACGACGATCGCCGGCAGAACCGAATCCACAGACGCGATCCACGAGTCGTCGGCCAGATAACCATTCTTCGACGCAACCGACCAGAGCACGGTCATGATCGCCCCCGATGCGATGGACGCGGTCGCCCCCGCCGTCGTTGCCCGATTCCAGAAGAACGTCGCGATCATGGCCGGCGTGATCGATGCGCCATAGATCGTGTACGCCCACAGCGCGACGTCGAGGAACTTCTCGCTTGCCTGAGAGGCTGCGTATGCGACCAGGCCAAGCCCGACGACGGCGGCCCGCGAGAAGATGACCATGTTCCGCGGCGACGCATCGGGGTTGATGAAGCGCTGATAAACATCGCGGGCCAGCGACGTGCCAATGACCAGCAGAAACGAGTCCGCCGTCGAGACGATGATCGCCACCGCGGCCGCCAACATCAGTCCACCCAGGATGGCGGGCAGGTGGTCCTTCGCTGCGATCAGCAGAATGTGCGCGGGATTCTCCGGTTGAACAAATGAACTGGCTACCCACGCCGTCGCGATGATCATCATCTCAACCGACGCGATTGCCGGAATCAGCAGCAACGAGCTCACCCTCGCCGTCCGCACGTCCTTGGCGGAGAAGAATCGCTGATACAGATTGGCTTCGCCCATCACGAGCAAAAACGCTGGCAGCATCAGGTTCACCGCTTCCAGAGGCGAGATCGGTCCGAACAGGTCCATACGCGTCGGCGATTCAGCAAACGCCTCACGCATGCCGTCCAACCCGCCGGCCTTGCCGAAAAGGAGGGGCAGGGCGATGACGAAGCCGACGATCATGATGACGCCGTTGGCCACGTCTGTCCGCGCGACCGAGAACATGCCGGCCAAAACGGTATAGACGATGATGAAACCCGCTGCGATCTGCGTGCAAGTGGTCAGCGAGCCGATTTTGCCGCCCGTGACCTGAAAGAGAACCGCGCCGCCCGCTCGGTATTGGTAACTCACGATGACGAGGTACGCGGTGATCAGGGCGACCGTGCCGAGCAATCGAGGCCCAACGCCGAATCGCGTCTCGAGGATGTCGAGCACCGTGATTTTCTCGAATCGCCGGACACGCGCAGCCACGATCGAAATCAGCATGATCCCGAGGATGCCGCCGAGCGGGATGATGATGGCGGAGATCCCGATTTCGCAGGTTTTCTCGGAGTGCCCGAGCAGGCTTCCCGTTCCGATCCACGTGGTCATCATCGTGCCGACGAGGACGGGGATCGTGAGCGATCGCCCCGCGACGGCGAAATCCTCCTGCGTCTTGATACGGTTGGCATGCCAAGCCCCAACCAGCACCAACGCCCCGAGGTGAATCAAGATGACAATGACGTAGAACATGTTTCCGGCACCTGGGATCGAAGGTTATCGGCTGTCGAGCCTCACGCCAAATGGTCGCTGGGAAACCGGTTGCGTGAATTGCCCAGCGTGACGGATGGTTGGACCCGCGCGAAATCCCGATCTATAAACAACACATGGCCACCTCCGATCCGACCACATCCCAAACGACCGATATCATCGCAGCCAGTGACGCGATGAAACGCGTGCTCGCTCTTGCGACGCAGGCGGCGTCTTCGGATGTAACCGTGCTGATCCAGGGGGAAACCGGGACGGGCAAGGAACTGGTGGCCCAGCACATCCATCGAGCGAGTCGACGGTCGGGTCAGCCGTTCGTGGCCGTCAACTGCGGTGCCTACACGGACAGCCTGTTGGCGTCGGAGCTGTTTGGCCACGTACGCGGCGCGTTCACAGGTGCGGTGGCCGATCGGGCGGGGGTTTTTGAAACGGCTGACGGCGGTACGGTTTTTCTCGACGAGATCGCCGACATGAGCCCAGCCATGCAGGTCAAGGTGCTGCGTGTCCTGCAGGAAGGGCGTGTGATGCGCGTCGGGGCGTCCAGCGAGATCGGCATCGACGTGCGGGTCATCGCCGCCACCAATGCCAATCTGGCTTCAATGGTGGCAGCCGGAACATTCCGCGAAGATCTGTACTACCGCATCAAGGTCGTCCTTTGCGACATTCCACCATTGCGTGACCGATCCGATGACATCCCAGCCATCCTCGATCATTACCTGGCCAAGTTTTGCCGCGAAGCTGAAAAGGGGGTCGTGACGCTGAGCAGTGATGCCGTCAGCAGGCTCTCGACGTTCCGCTGGCCTGGTAACGTCCGGCAGCTCCGCAGCGAGATCGAGCAGCTTGTGGCATTGTCCTCTGGTGGCGAGGAGATTGGCGTGGACCGCCTGTCACCGGAGGTCGTTGGCGTCGGCGGGGCGCCGGCTACGGAAACTTCGGCAGCAAAGCAGGATACGCCCACCCCCGACGCAGATAATGCAGATGATGATGCCACGTACCAGGAACTGCTCGACCGCTGGACAGCCGACGTCCTGGAACGGCGACTGGCTCGGTTTGACGGCAACATCTCCAAGACGGCCCAATCGCTGGCGATTTCCCGGACCACGCTTTACGCACTCTTGAAAAAATACGGCATGCATGGAGCGGACGACTGACCCCGTTGTGCGCAACGTGAACACATGTGTCCAGACGTTGGACAGCGGGCTGTTCACGCCATGGACACGTCGGCGTGTCGGCGATCGTCCGGAAATGCGTTCCATCTATAAGGGTCTATCAAATAAAGGTTAAGCGTGCTTCGGCCGATTCGAAGAATGAGCGGGAGTTGGCACGGCGTGTGCTAGCTAAGCGATAGAGAAACGTACGCGCGATCCAATTCGTGTGTGACTGAATTAGACGCGGGATGTGCCCGCTGGGGTTTTCTAGAAGGACGAGGAGAAGGTTTGATGAGGACTTTGAGCACAATGGTGCTGGCGGTGGCGGTCTTGGCGACGGGAATGGTCGCCTCGGCTCAGGATTCGGACAGTCGTTTCAGCAACGATGGCCGCTATCTGGTGAATCCGAACTACGATGCGAACGCAGCGGAGCAGCCCTCGGCTGCGGGTGACACGGATTCGAGTTGCCAGGAACCGGATCAGGCCGGTGCGGGTGGTATTCTTGCGGTGACGTCGGATATTGAAGCTGGCTTTCTGGCAGCGGACAACTTCCGGTTCCTGACACCTGGTGAGGTGACCCAGATTGATTGGTGGGGTCTGTGGATCGATCCACCACCAGACGCATTCGAAGACTGCTCGCCTTTCGGTGTGAACAACTTCCGCGTCCGCATTCTCGGCGACAACAACGGCGTTCCTGACAATGACAACATCATCACTGTTTTGACGCAGGCAGACGGCAATCTGACGAACGCTCCGACTGGCGCGCTCATTGGTGGCTTCCCTGAGATTCAGTGGACCTTTGTGCCCACTACCCCGATTGAGCTTCCACTTGACGAGTACTGGCTTGAGGTTGCCAACGAGGCGGCTGATGGTACGACGTGCTTCTTCTTCTGGGAGGCAGTCTCCGGTTTCGATGAGTCGTCGGCGGGCGAAGATGATGGTGACGGCGTCTACGATCCTGACGAGGTTGGTCCTGCACCGCCTGCCGAGAATGACTTTGACCTGTCCTACTGCCTGACCTTCGAGTCGAGCGGTGCGCAGCAGGTCGTGCCTGGTGCTGAGATCTTCCTGACAGACGTATCTGATCCTGAGACCGGTTGCTGCAACTATGGCGTCGTTGTTGAGAACCGCAACACGCCGGCTCCGGGCTTTCAAATCGAGGAGTTCTACGTAGCCATCAGCAAGGGCGACGGTGCCAGCGACTGCGAAGACATCACCCTTGTCACGCCGCCGCCTGGTTTTGATGTGGAATTCTGCGAGCCATGGGACAGTGGCCTTGTTGTGTATCGCTTCTTTGGTGGATTCCTCGAGCCGCAGGATGAGACGTTCTTCCGCGTTTCAGCGGGGCGGAACGGCGAAGAGGATACGAGCGTGATGGCGCGCGTCGTGGTTGGTGAGGACATCGTCACCGAAGAGCAGACGATTTTCGCTCAGGGTGTTCGCGCCTGGGCATCGCAGTCGGACCCGGCTGGTGCCTGCGGTTCGGGTAACTTCAGCCCGCTCGGCACGATCGGTGACTGGAGCCGAGGCGAGGACAGCATCTGCCGCATCGAGCCGATTCCGGCGATGGGTCAGACGACGAAGATTGCGTTGGCCTGCCTGTTCGTGGGCATGGGCTTTGTGCTCGTGATGCGTTCGCGTCAGACGGCGTAATGTCGGGCAATTGAAGATGCGACGTGGTATTCACGTTGCCATCAGGTAATATGACTCGGGTCGGCAGTGAGACGCTGTCGGCCCGAGTTTCTTGTTTGGATCGATCGGGATCATGATGACGCGCGTTTTGACGGAGAAGAAGGGGCGATCATGAAGCGCTACGTCGTGTTGCCGTGGCTGGGCGGTCTTCTGGTGGCGTCGGGGTTCTGGCTACTGTTTGGCGCGGGGTCATCGGCTGCTGTGGCAGGTCAGGTCGAAGTACCCAGTCTGACGCAATGGGGCAAGATCTACGCATTGTTGCTGCTGGCGGCGTTGGGGGTGGCCTATCTCGTATGGCGTCGGCCGATCATGCAGGCCCAGGCCGTTCTGGAGACTTCGCCGCTGGGCGAGAAGAGTCCACCGCTGGTTGATTGGTCGTCGTACCTGAAACTCCTGGTCATCATGGAAATTGTGGCGGGTGGTGTCATCGGCATTCTGATGCAATCTGGTATGGCCATCGATGGGATCAACACAATCGGGGCGTTGGGTGCCACGGCGATCGTGGCGTTCGTCGTTCATCTGCTGTGGCTCGCGCGATCAAGCGATGGACAGCGGTAATCGTCACGTCAGGTCAATCTTTCAACGCTTCGTAGATGATCTCGACTTCGCCCGTGGCTGACAAAAACGCCTCGACGATGTCCGGATCGAAGTGTGTGCCGGTTCCCTGGCGAATGATCTGCACGGCTTCTTCGAACGGAAACGCATTCTTGTACACACGTTTGCACGTGAGGGCATCGAACACGTCGGCCACTGCGCAGATCCGCCCAGTCAGCGGAATCGCATCACCCTTCAGTCCTCGCGGATAACCGGAACCGTCCCATTTCTCGTGGTGCGACAGCGCGATCTCCTCAGCCATGGCGACGATGTCATTGTCCGAACCGTGGAGAATTCGGCCACCGATGGTCGTGTGGTCTTGCATGGTCAATCGTTCTTCGCGCGTGAGCGGACCGGGTTTCGTGAGGATGGCGTCGGGGATGCCGAGTTTGCCGATGTCGTGCATGGGACTGGCGAAGATGATGAGCTGCGAGACGTCGGTGCCGCACCCTGCGTTGCGGGCGACCGTCTCGCAATAAAAGCTGACGCGGCGAATGTGCTGACCCGTATCGTCGTCGCGAAATTCGGCTGCCGTCGAGAGGCGCATGATCGTGTCGAGGTGCGAGTCGCGCAGGTGGTCGCGGAGTCGCGCGTTGCGAATACACACGGCTGCGAGGGACGCCACAGCCAATGCGATCTGCTGATCGCGTTCGGTGAATCCGCCGATCTCGTCGTTGTCAGAATCCTGCTTGTTGATCAGTTGGAGGACGCCGACCGAGTCGCCCATGCGATCGATCAGCGGAATGACAAGCAGCGACTTGGTACGGTAGCCGGTGGCTTCGTCGTAGGCGGGTTTGAATTGGTAGGGGGCGTTCACTGCGATGGCGTACGCATCGTCGATCCGCAGCGGTTCCTGGTGCTGTGCGACGTAGCCGGCCAATGACGCGTCGTTTACCGGGATGGACGTACCCGACAGGGCGACGCGTTCCAGTTCATATGGTTTTGGTGCGACGCCCAGGTCGGGGCGAGCATCGTTCTGGCAACAGACGAATTGCAACTCATCATGATGAACCAGAAAGACCGTACCCGCCTGTGCCTTGACCAGCCGCCTCGCCTGCAACAGCAGATTGTCCAGCATTTCCTGTGACGTTCCCGGCTGATTCAGTGTCGAGCAGACGTTGAGCAGCGTATCGAACGCCAGCTCGGTACCAGCGGGCAGATTGAGGGATGCGGCGATGGGTGAATCGGTCATGGGCACACGCTTGAAGAGGGATCGTCGGCCATTGGGATGATACCCGTGCGACGTGCCGCGTACAACAGAACGGGGTAGCTCAGGCGTGTGTCGCGGCGGTTGCCTCGGTTTCGGAGTCCTGCTCCAGCCACGGGCAGTGGAGTTCTTCGCACCGCGCTGCCACCTCTTCGCATGACTGGCGGATGCGATCATCGCAATCAGCCACGCGCAGCAGGTGTGACCAATACGGTCTCAACGCCATGGCATCGGTTTTCTTGAGCTTGGTGACGGTCTGGTCCTTCTTGGTGGTGATGTAGCGAGCGAGCATGTTGCGCTCGATGTGGGATTCCGGGAGTTCATCCTCCTCGGTTGCCTGCCATGCAGCGAGCAATGCCTCAAGCGGCTCGTCGTCGATGTGGTTGATCGCCCTCTGATAGGCAGCCACTTCGCTCAGCGTGTGGTCCTCAATGCTGTCAAAATCCTCGTTGGCGACGTCGAGAAGGGCGTTGAGCTTTCCGGTGTTTTCGGCGTCGAACCAGAGATCGACCCACGGTGCATCGGGCAAGTTGGGCGTGTTTTCGCCGAAGTTTTCGATCAGTTGGATCGGTTGGCCGCGGACAATGCGCTTGGTGGCGATGTCTGCTTCACCGATCGCGTGCATGCGATATCGTCTCGCCATCGCAAACTTCAGCCCGATGGTGAACGAGTATTCCAGTCGAAGCGGTTTCGGCAGAAACAGGATGGCCATTTCCAGGGTCGTTGCGATGTCCGGCGCGTTGGCGGCGATCAAGGTATCGTCGGCGAAGGCCGTCGCGACAAGGGCGGCCGTCGCCGAAACGCTGCCCATGACATTGCCATGCTTGCGGTCCGTTGCCGCTGGGAGCGACACACACGCGAGTTGTCCTTTCGGCAACTCATCGAATTCCATGACCCCGGCAGCCTGCAATGCGCGGAGGCAGGCGAACGGGTTGTTGTCGAACGTGTTGAGCTGATCGGCCGTGAGTGCAAAGCAATGCGTCAGCACACGCTGGCCACCGCGCGCCGTCTGCTCCAGACCGGCGTGCGTCGATCTGGCGATGCAGTATCGCCCCGTCTTGAGCGGGTAGAACGCGAGACCAACGTTGTCGTCGTTGACCGCCGCCATGGCTGAGTGTGACGGGCTTGCGGTCGTGATGTGTTTCTTCTCGTCGGAGGTCAGTCCCGCCGACGACGCGACGATGCGGTACCCCTGCGCCATGCGCGTGGCGGTTGAGGTGAACACAGCATGGTCAATCTGCATCACAGGGCGGTGATCAGCCATTCGAACGGCTCCAGAATGCCCCTTGGGGCCGAGTGCAGCGGAACCGAGATGACGTTGTCGTCCTCGTCGGTTCCAAACCCGATGGCTCCGATCACGCTGGCGGCAAAGTAGGCCACGTTCGCAAATCGTGAGTCGCAGAGATTCCACAGACGATTCAGGTTGGTCTGAGCGAATGTGATCGGATCGTCAAACGACTGCGGGCAGTAGTCCGACTTGCACAGCACGACACCCACCGGCGTGTCGACTTTGGTGTCCGTGCCAAGGCCTGTCAGTTGGTCAACATAGCTCATCAGCTTGAATGCGAAGAAGTCAGCCTGCACATTGCCCATCGCCGCCGCCGACGCGTCCACCAGCAGCATGATCCCGCGACTCTGTGTCAGCAATCCGCGAATGGCGGGATAACTGCCCGGTGCATCCAGTTCGGTCGCGATCGACTCGCCGGCCATGTCGGGCATGACCAGGTCGTAGAGATAGTCGGGACGGCGTTTGTGGGCGATCTGGCAATACGCCCAGTGCCACTGATCGACCTCGTTCGGCGTCTTCGGTGGGAAGAGACGCATGGCGAGATGGCCCATAACGTTCTGTTGCAGGTTGATCGAGAATGGGCCTTTGGGCACCGACTCGTATTCGCCCGCTCGCCGGGTGAGCATATCGAGCAGATACCCGAGGTAGACGGTTTTGCCGACGTTGCTGTCGCCGATGACCGTGACCATGTTCGGCAGGCGATTCTGCGTGAGCGCCTCCCGCGACATCGACAACGGCGCCGAGCAACCCGCACAGCAGTACGCGTCCTCCGCGTTCTCCTGCTGGCAGATCAGGCACTGTGTGGCACTTAATGCAATTGACATTTACTCGTCCCCTTCGGTGGCAACCTCTTCTTCTGTTCCGTCGATGTCGATGACGCACCGGAAGCCGATGTTGTGTGTGCGCCCCAGGGCAATCTGGCCTGAACGGAACAGACTGGTCGCCTGTGCTTCAAAATAGGTATCAAACGCGCCGCCGCGAACGCCCATCATGGGCATCTCGCCGACGATCGGTGAGTGGTCGTCTGCCAGGATGTTGAACTCCGTCCCGACCCATTCCCAGACGTTGCCGATCAACTGCAGGACATTGTTGGGCCCGGCGCCTTCGGTGTACTCATCCACCGGTACGGTCGTGCCGCGACCGGCATTCCACAGGTTGCAACGCGTCCAGTCCATCGCATCGCCCCACGGGAAACGACGGAACACGTCGGCCGAACTTCGGATCCGCCAACTGGCCGCCATCTGCCATTCCGCTTCCGACGGCAGCCGCAATCCCGCCCACGCGGCGTACGCATTCGACTCGTACCAGCTCACGCCGACAACCGGGTGGTTGGCTTTTCGCGTGTCGTGGCGTCCCTCGCGCCAGAAACGCGGACCAGCCGTACCGGTCAGGTCGTGAAACTCGATGAGGTAAGGCCAGATTTCCTCAGGCCACAGGTCGAGGTTCTCGTAGGCGCCATCGTCAACGAAGTATTGAAAATCACCGTTCGTGACCGGATGGATCGCCAAGAGGAATGGATCGGTTTCGCACTCGAGTTGTGGACTTCCGGGGTCGTCCGACACGGTCTGTGCGATCGCGGCACCACCTGCCGGGACAAGCGCGTACATGCGCTCAAGATTTTCATGCGACTGATCGCAGATGCGCTCGTGGCTTGGGTGCGATTCCCAATGCTGCTCGTTATCGATGATGAACGAATAGCGTCGCTGCTGAAACAGTCGAAGAAGCTCGTCCTTTTCCGGCTCTTCGGGTTCGGATGGTCGGAACTCAGCGAGCAGCGAATCGGGCAGCGGCGGTGGTGGTTCCACGCGCAATGGCGTGCGAACCTCGACGTCCGATCCTGTCGGTACGTCCTTCTTCTTGGAAAACAGTGAAAGTGCCATCTAACAGGTCCCCTTTGGTTTGTGCTCCGTTGTTGACGCGCGCTCTAGCCAAGCCCCTTCACGCGACGCTTCGCATCACGCCGCAGTTTGCGGAACTGATCCGCCGCCGGATGCATTCGTTGTGGACGCTCGGGCACCGGCTCGGCGACGCCTTCGTTCTCCATGGGCTGCGATTGCGGCTCGGGAGCGCGAACGCGCGGCATCTGCTTCGGTGTCGCCACAGCCTGATCCTGCGCCGACTTCGGCAACGGTGGTGCGATCGGCTCCGGATCGATCTCGGCGGCTGGTCCCAAACGCTTGGCCAACTGTTCACGCTGCGCGGTCAGTTCGCGATGCTCGCGTTTCAACTGCTCGGTCAGCATCTCGAGATCCTCGCGACGCGACTCCAGTTCCGCCGTCTGAGCCTTCAAGCCCGCCTCACGCTGGTCCAGTCCGCTGTTGCGCTGCTCGAGTTCGCCGGCGCGCTCTTCCAGGCGATGGTGCGCCTCGGTCAGCTCCTCACGGTTGACCTTCAGCGACGCCGTGGCGTCCTGAAGCGCCTTCTCGGACGCACTCAGTTCCGCCTGTTCATTGGCAAGCACCCCACGCGCGGTTTCCAGCTTGTCATAGTCATCGGCCAATGACCGCTCTCGCTGCGCAATGGCGTTCTTCTCAACGTCGAGATTGTCCTGAATGGAGGCAAGCTCGCGTTCGCGTGATTCGAGTGTGGCGGTTTGTTCGAGGAGTTGTTTGCGCTCTGCTTGTACTTTTGTTCGTGCAGATTCAATGCGCGCATGTTCCTGGAACAATTCGTCCGCACGCGTCCGGATAACGCTCAACGCCTTGGCCAGCTCAGCCACAGCTTCATCCGCCAGCTGCTTTAATGGCTCCAGCCCTGGTGGCGCGGTCAGCACTTCCATGTTTTTTGCTCTATTGGCCATCGTGGCTCTCCCCACCCTGTCCCGAGGTGGTCGTAGTTCAAAAGCCAACGCCCTCGTGTCGATCTAGATAGGACGTGTCGATGCGCACATGCCACATCGCACGATCCAAATTGTACGATACGTTTGCGGCAAGCCAGACACTTTGTCAGATCGAAGGGTAGAGTTTTCCGCACGACGTCGTTGGGACCGATTGGGGGCACTTGTGATCGGACCTCGCCGATCAGGAATCGCGCAACATTATGACTGATGCAAAGCTAGCGAAAACGGGACAGGAGTCCGCTGCGCCCGATAACGCGCACGACGATGCGCGGACGGATGTTGTGGCGTCTCATGATCAGGTCGCGGACGTTCTCTCAACCGTCACCGAACGCATCGAGACCATTCAGCGCAGCGTCACCGATTCGTGGAAACAGATCGATAACTGGCGCGCTCGCGTCGAAGAATTTGCAGAAAAAGTCGGCCAGCGCGCAGATGAAGTCGACGCCGCGGATGCAGCCGTCCGAGAACGTGCGCAACAACTCGACGCCCAAGCCAAACAGCAGCAAGACAACGCCACCGCGCTCACCGAACGCGATCAGTCCCTGCAGCAACGCCTGCAGCAGCTCGAACAGCAGCAGAAAGACCTGCAGAATCAGGCATCTGAAATCGAGGGTGCACGGCAGAAGCTCCAGTCCGAGAACGAACAAATCGCCAGTGCGAAGTCCAAACAGCAGTCCGACGCCCAGAAGCTCGCCGACCGCGAATCATCACTCAAGAAGGAACTTGCCAACCTCGAGCGCATGAAAACGGACTACGCCGCGCGCGATCGCGAGTGGTCCGAACGCAACGCCAAGCTCGAAGAACGTCAGAAGAAAATCACCACAGCAGAGCAGTCCGTCGCCCAGCGCGAATCCGGGCTTGAGTCCAACAACGCCAAACTCGCCGACTCACAGAAAGCACTGGCCGACCAACAGAAGAAGCTGAACAGCGACGTCGAAACACTCAAGGCCCACAAAGCCCAACTCGACAAGCAAGCCGAAGAGCAGAAGAAGCAACACGAGCAGTCCAAGCAGGAAAAGGCCGCCATCGGTCAAGCCAATCAGCAACTCGATGCGCGAACGAAGGAGATTGAGTCACGATCGGCCAAGCTCAACGAGCATCAGCAGGGACTCGAGAACACGGCCAGACAGCAGCAGCAAACCGCCGCCAAACTCGAGAAGCAGCAAGAGGACAACGAAGCGACAAAGCAGTCGCTCGAACAGCAGGCGATCGACATCGCCAAACAGAATCAGCATCTCGAACATCAACGAAGCGAACTGCTCAAGTTCAAGCAGCAACTTGAGTCTGATGGTCAGAAGCTGGACGATCAGCGCAAGCGTCTCGAGGCCGACACCAAACAGCACGCCGCCAATACCCAGCAACTCCAGGCCCGCAGCCAGGAATTGGATCAGAATGCCAAGTCCCTCGATCAGCGCCAGTCTGAGCTGACCAAACAACAGCAGTCGCTCGAATCGGCAAGCAAGGAGCTGGACGCGCAGAAGTCTGCGCTGACCAAGCAACATGAGCAGGTCACTGCCGCCGCTCAGTCGAACAAGGATCGCGAAGCGCAGCTATCCGCCACCCAAAAGAAGCTCGATGAGCAGAGTGCCCAGCTTCGCGAACAGGCCAAGAAGCAGGAATCCGACAACGCCGCCCTGCAGCAGGAAAAGGCCAAGCTCAACGATCGTGCCCAAAGTATCGCCGCCGGCGAAACCGAAATCGCCAAGACGAAGCAGGCCATCGAAGCTGATCGCAAAGCGCTCGACGAACACAAGTCCAAGCTCGCCGACGAAAGAAAGCAAGTCGAACAATCTCGGAAATCCGTCGCGGACGAAACCGCGAAGGTCACCCAGCGCGAACAGAAACTCGTCGAGCGATGTCAGCAGGTCGACAAGCAGTCTGCCGATCTGGCCAAAAGGTCAGCCGATCTCGACAAGCAAACCGCAGGCGTCGCCGATCAGCACAAGCAGTTGCAGCAACAGCAACAGTCGCTCGAGAAAACTGCGAACGACCTGAAACAACAGGAAGCCCAAGCTGCCAAGAAGCAAGCGGATCTACAGGCCACCGCAAAGAAACTCGAACAGCAGCACGCAGACCTCAAGAAGCAGGCGGATGCGGTTGCCGAACAGCAAAAACACGCCGAGAAACGCGAAGCCGCTGTCCAAACAGCTGGCCAGAAAGTGCAGACCGAGCGGCAGGAATTGTCGCAGCACCGTGACAAGCTGCGTCAGCAGGCGTCCGAACTCGACGCCCGAAACGAGAAGCTACAGTCACAGCATGCCGAGCAACAGAAGCTGCAAGCCGACCTGACGCAATGGAAGCAGCAGGCCGAGCAGGAAAGGAAGCAACTCGACGCCGCCAAGTCCAAAGTGGTGTCCGACACCGAGCAACTGCGTAAGGAATCAGGACGTGTAGAGGCTGAGTCGAAGAAACTCGCCGAGCAACGCGAGAGTGTCGGCCGCGATCAGGAGCAGGTGGCAGAGTTGCGGCAGAAACTCACCGCCGACCGTGAACGAATCGACAGCGAACGCAAGCAGTTTGAAGACGCCCGCCAGCGCTTCCAGAAGGAAGTCGACCAGAGTCGCGACGAAGGCGAACGCTACGCTGCCGAGCGCGAAATGCTCCAGTCCGAACGCGAACACATCGCCACCGAGCGATCGCAACTCAGCAGCGAGCGCGCCGAAATCGACAAGGCGCGCGCTCAAACCGAAGCACTCCAGCAACGCATTCGCGACGAACGCGAGGAAGTCAAAGCCGCACGCCTTGAAATCGAACAGCAGCGGCAGGCGATCGAATCAACCAGCGAGAAACTTGCCGAGCAAAAGGCCGAAGCAGACACCGAATCACAACGCGTGCAGGCGTTGAGCGAAAAGCAGAATGCCGAACTTGCCCAGCTCAAGTCCGAGCGTGAGGAACTGGCGGAAAAACGCCGTCAGATCAAGCTTGATCAGCAACGACTCGCCGACGAACGCGCCGAACTCGACGGAGAACGCGATCGCCTGACGTCACAGGTCGGCGAGCATCAGGACGAAGCCACGCAACTCGCCACCGAACGTCAACGCCTCGCGGCCGAGCGCGAAAAGCTGCAACTGCAACGCGACGAACTGTCGGCCAAGCTGGAAAAGTCAGCAAGCGACCAGGCCACGCTCGAAGTCGAACGCGAGAAGGTCGAAGCCGACGCACGGCAGTTGGCTGACCGCGTGACCGAACTCGAAGCCGAGCGCGAAAAACTACAAAGCGAAAACAGCAAACTGCAGGCATTGAAGGACGACCTGCAGCAACAGCAGTCGACGCAGCAATCCGAGACAGCCGCCATCGCCGAGCAGCGACAAGAGGTCGAACAGCAGCAGGCTACGATCAAGCAGTTGCGTGCAGAGGTTGAATCCAAAGAGGAGCAACTCCGGAAGCAAACGGACGAGCTTGAATCACAGCGCAGGCAACTTGACGAACAGGCCGACGAACTCTCCAGGAAACAGAGTGAGGCGGCCAAGTCCGAAACGTCGGTCACCGAGCAAAGTCAGGCGCTCGAATCGCAACGGTCTGACATCGAGGAGCAACTCCGCGCCGTCGCCGAACGGGAGATGGCGCTGACGAGTGAGAGACTCGCGTTCGAAACGGAACGAAAGATGCTCGAGGAGCATTGTCAGACACTGCAGCAGCAGGTTGCCGAATTTCAGGAAGGCGGCGTCGAGTCAGCCGAGTCTGATCAGAAGGCCGCCGCACGGAAGGCCGAGGTCGAGAAATGGGCAGAGGAGCTGTCCTCAGAGCGCAAAGCGCTGGAACAATGGCGTGATGATCTCGACAAACACCGCCTCGCGCTGGAAGAACTCCAAACCACGATCACGCAGCAGCAAAACGAGATCGGCGAAATGACCAGCCAGGTTGCCGCCGCTGCCGAGGAAACGACAAAGCTGGTTGAAGGGTCCGAGCAGAAAGCAGAAAAGAGCGACACACAGGGACGAACGACCCCTACAGCGAAGAAGCAGGATCCCAAGGAGTCCTCCAGCCCGGTTGAGACTGGCGGCAAAGACAATAAGCCCAACGCCACCCCCAAGCCCAAAAAGATGCGGAAGAAGTCGGCCAGCGAGACTGTGCCGACGCCGAAGTCTGCTTCCAGAAAGCGCGTCGAACCAGAAGCCGCACCCGCTGACACAAAGGCCGAAACGCCTCCAGCCGACGACGATATTCTTGCCGGTCTCGACGAGGAAACACTCGACAAACTACGCATGCTCCGTCGCATCAAGGGACCATCCAAGAGCGACGCCGATCTGCTCAAGATCATCGAGCAGGAGCAGGAACAACCCGACCCATCAGGTCAGGGTAAGAAGAAGTGGTGGAAATTCCGCGGGGAATGATCTGCGTGAGGTCTGCGAGCGTGAACGGCGGGAGTCATTCGCCGTTGCGGGCGTCCTCAAAGGCACTGAAGTCGTCGAGGTCGATGTCGTCATCGATATCAAAATCGAACGCAACGCAACCGTCGGTGAGTTCATCGTTCTCGTTGCCGGTGGCACAATCCTGCAGGCGACCGAAGTCGAGCAGATCCAGATCATCATCACCGTCACCATCGCCCAGCTGAGCTGGGATCGTGCGGACTTCCGATGCTCCAAGCGTCCCCTTGATATCGCATCCAGCCACGATGCCCGATGCGACAGCAGTCACGGAGAACTGACCAAGTTCCTCGGGGATGGAAACCATCGTCATGACGCTTGGGCCGAGCACGCGGAAGCGAAAAGTCGTCACCAGCAGTCCGTCCGGCGTAGCCAACGCAGGGCCTGGTCCGAATGGCGGCGGTGCCAACTGCTGATACGCATCGAAACGGCAATCGCCATCATTGCCGGGTACCTCGCCAAACGGCGCGTTCAAACCATCCAATCCGGAGTCATTGGGAAACAGTGTGTCCAGCCATTCGTACGGACCGTTGTCGACGTTCCCGAGAAGTTGGAGTTTCTCCGGATCCCACTGCAGCAAGATTTGCAGCGCGGACATTGGCTCATTGGATATCCCGTCTGCGGAGACAGCGAACAGATCAAGGTCGATCGTGTCGCCCACCATGGCCATGCTCTCATCGGAACGCCATTCGAGGTTCACCCGATTCGAAATGTTCTCGCAGAGTTGGGCTGACGCGGTGGACGCAGCGAGTGCGACACCGGCCAATCCACATGCGATGGATCGCATGCAGCGTTGGGTCAGGTTGTTTTGCAAGATTGAGTGACTCCCGCCCCGCCAAGTATTACCGGACCAAACCGCACACATGAGACACAAGCGGTGCGAACCGATCCGGCGTGATGAATCTTTCCCCGACGAGCGAGTATAGGCGGGCAGGACGCACCAATGCAAGGTCCGTGACCAGCTTGGGGCGATTTGAGTCCACACGAGCCGGGCGATCAAGAGGGCCCCGTGGTTCATGCTGGTTTTCATCGCTGCTTTAACCGGGCGGGGAAGCCGGGATCTTGGGTCTGATCTGGACCGCAAGGTCCCGAAAACGCCAACACCGGGTAAGGCAAATGATTGCGTCCGAATCGGTCAATGAGTGCGGACGTGTATCGGCGGCCGATGATGTCGAATCTTGAAAGTAACCCACGATCGTGGTACACTTCGCAGTGGCGGAAGAAGGCGTAACTCCAAGTTCTTGGGGCTGGTTGTGGCGTTATTCCGAGATGTCCGGCGAATGCAGGCGGTCGTTTGGGTGAGGCCCATCGGGGTGGCCGGCATTTTTGGAACGAACCATTTCTTCAAGTTTCAGTGGAATTCGCTTGGCATTTCCGCCATTTCGCCCGTCGCAGCGGCAGGCTGGTCATCGTGGTCCGGCATGCGTGCGTGTGTGGGTTCAGAAGCGTGGTGAAATGGGCGTGGGTTGTCTCTCGGCAATCTGATCTTCAAGAGGGTACATGGACACAGCGTACAGGTTCGCGTTGGACTGCGTGAACCGACCAAGTTCAGGGAAAAGGACGAAAGAAATGCAAAGTCGGATATGGCTTGGCCTGTTGGCGTTGGTGGTGTTCGTCGGCGCGCTCGGTACGACGCCAGTCGTGGCGCAGGAATTCTGCTTCAACGGGGTCGATGACGATGGCGATATGCTCGTCGATTGTTTCGACGACGATTGCTGGGGTGACCCAGTATTCTGCTGTGGCGATGGGACGTTTATCTGTGACCCCATCGAGTTGAGCACCTGTTCCTGCCCGCAGGATTGTTCGGTTACCGACCCTGATCAGGAAGAGGTTCGGTGCGAAGACGGGTTCGACAACGACTGTGACGGCCTCATCGATGGCTGCGATCAGGATTGTGTCGTGCTCGTGGAGACACGTTGTGGGGACGGTGTCGACAACGACTGTGATACGCTCTTTGACTGTGATGATCCCGATTGTGTGAATGCGCCCCAGTGCTGCGTTGTGTCGGAACCTGGAACGGAGTTGACCTGTAACGACGGATTGGACAACGACTGCAATGGCGACGTGGACTGCGACGACGCCGCGTGCGCTTCGCTTCTGGTTTGCACATGCCCGCCACCCATGGGTAGCGGGACATGTGACCCCACCGAAAATCCGTGTAGCTGTCTTCCTGATTGCGGTTCTCCCGAAAACATGGGCGAGGTAACTTGTGACGACGGCATCGACAACGACTGTGATGGCTTGTTTGACTGTGATGACGTTGATTGCTTTGACGCGTGTTGTGGCAATGGTTCTTTGGATCCGCTGGAGGAGTGCGATGACGGGCCTGGCAATTCGGATACTCTGCCCGACGCCTGCCGTACCGATTGCACTGAGGCGACTTGCGGTGACGGAATAATCGACACGGGTGAGGACTGCGACCTTGGCCCTGCGAATTCGGACGATCCCGAAGCCACCTGTCGCACCGACTGCACCTTCCGCCGTTGCGGCGACGGTATTTGTGACAGTGGGCCATCAATGGAGAACAACTGCAACTGCGCAGATTGCATCGACGTCGACGAGGGCGACACCGAAGTCAGTTGCGCCGATATATTCGATAACGACTGTGATGGACTTCTCAACTGCAGCGACCCGGACTGTTTCGCCAGTCCGGACTGTTGCGGTGATGGCATTTGTCGCCCGGGTGAGAATCAGTGCAGCTGCCTGGCTGACTGCGGTGCGACGGTCGAAGATCCGGAGGCCACTTGCGATGACGGTCTGGACAACGACTGTGATGGCGATTTCGACTGTGATGACGTGGATTGTCACGGAACGCCGGAATGCTGTGGCAATGGAATTCAGGACACGATCGAGGAATGCGACCTGGGATTGGCCAATTCCGACGATCCAGGGCTTCCCGGAGCAACCTGCCGTACGGATTGCACCTTCGCAACGTGCGGAGATGGGATTACCGATGTGGGTGAGGAGTGCGACGGAGCGGATGATTTGTCGTGCCCCGGTGGATGTAATTCCATGTGCGAGTGCCCGCCTTGCGGTGACATTGGATGTGCCGTCGACATCAGATTTACCGCTCCCGCGCAGGTGACGCTGAACGAGGAGTTCGAAGTGACCTTGCGGATCAATTCGATCACGGGCGTTGCTGAACCATTTAGCGGCCTGAGTGCCGTCATCATTTGGGATCCGACGGTTTTTGAGTTCATCGAGTACATTCCCGACACCGAGTTCGCGTACCCGTACGAATTCCTTGGCGCTGGTTTGCCGGACGATTCCTCTGGCGATGGATTCAACGATACTTTTGCTGACGGGGATGCGTATTTCCAGGCATTGTCACAGCTTCCGCCAAATCCGCCGGCCATCGCACCCGTTGGGGCTGGCCTGATTGTGGCCAAGTTCCGCTTCCGCGCGATCGGTGAAGGTGGTGCCTCGGAAATCGGCTTCCGCCGCGACCTTTTCTCCGCCGTGACGACTGCGGTCACCGACGAAGCCGTGGCTGGAATCAGTATTCTCGATACGGCGAACCCGATCTCGATCACGGTTCCGTGCAATGAGTGTGCGTGCACCTTGGACGAGAATTTCGATCCGCTGCCCGGCATTAGCGTCTGCATGCATGAAACGTGTGACTTCGCAGGAGGCTGTACGTCGTTCCAGGTCGGCTATGGCGATCTTGTTGAGCCATTCTTGTTGCCGCCGCTTGTGCAGACCGACGACATTCTCTGTGCCGTTGCGGGCTTTGGCAGTTACTGTGTTTGTCCAAACGCAGATATTGCGGGCTGTGTTGCCAGCGGACTTCCGATCGGCACAAACGACATCCTCGCGGTCGTGGAGGCTTTCGGTGGTGCCAATCCATGTGGTTGTCCTGTGTTCCCGCAGGCTGCGGCAGCCAGTAACGCAAATCAGGTCGGGGCGATCCACATGGTGAGCGATGACAAGCCGGCAGTGGTCGAGTTGCAACCTCGCTCGCGCGTCGTACGCCCCGGTGAAGTCGTCGAGATTGACGCCTTCGGCCGAGGGTTTACGGCAGTAACTGGTTTCGAACTGGCGGTTGCCGCCAGCGAAATGCGACTCGGAACGGTCACCCTCGACCATGTCGCCGTGGACACACTGCGATCGAACTATGTCTTCCGAGATGTGGACCATGTTCCGCTGACGGATATGGAATTCGGGCGTATCGGCAGCGCATCCCTTGGCGGAGCGGTCCATGCATCGAAATCGAGCCCCGTGTACCTCGGTACATTCACGTATCGTGTCAGCGATAATGCCGTAGGCTCGATCCGTTTCGGCGTGGACACGCATCTGAGTGCATTCTGGAAATCGTCCATTGAGGAACACCGGATTCAGACCGCTGACGACGTCGTCATCATGGTCACCGTCGAGAAGCCAAGCCGATAGGTTCGGGCGAACACCTTCACCAACATCAAAGGCTGACGGGTCAGCGTGATCCGTCAGCCTTTTTTCGTGCATGACGCCTGTGCACGGCGATGAACGATTTGCGTTCGCTCTGCCAGGAAATCGTTCATTTTCGATGCCACCGCGTGTCCTGGGATTTATCGGACGACGATTGCATCTGCGCTCGACGTCTGATATAGTGCGTGCAATGCTCGGAGGGTTGCACGAGCATCATTCTGGGGACGCGGTATCCCGAGGGAACTTTCACGGGTAGGAACATCACTCAATCATCACGTGCGTCATCAGCACCATGCGACGACGCCGAAGGCCTGAGTCTACCCGCATCATCAGACAAAGCGTGAAAGGAAAGGATCGCCTGTGAGTAACAACTGTTTGATCCAGCGAGCCGGATTGTGTGTCCTGTTGACCGGATGTCTTCTCAGTGCTGCTGAGCGAGATACCGTCGCATTGCCTGTCGAGATTCAGCAGACTTTCGCCGCCGAATCGACGGTGCTGAGCCTCGAACTCGATGGCGTGCTCGTCACGAAGCAGGGTGTAAGTTTGGCCGTTGAACGCAATGGTGAATCACTCGCGGGTCCTGCATTGCAGTTCAACGAGACGCTCACCGACACGCCGATACAGGCGTTGGTGACGAACGATGCCTACCGCGGCTTACTCGCGGGCACCATGCTCGTCGCGGACGAGTCGATCACGCTGAGCGGTCGATCGGCGCGGTCGTTTTCACTGGATGGGCTGCACTTGGTTTTCGATCCTGCCGGCAGCCTCGATCATGAGATCCTGCTCGTTGGTGATCGCGGATGGCGAACGAAGGTCTTCGGAGTCGATGGCACGAATTCCGAGTTCGATGTTCAGACAGGCCAACTGACGATTTCCGGTCGGGTCTCCTGGACGGCAGAGATGGTTCAGGCCTTGGGCATCGAGCGATACGCAGATCAGGCCATTGGCACCATCGTCATCACGATGAACATGGTCGTGACCGAAACACGCGAAATCACGCAGGAAGGGGCCATTGAGTCGGTCGTGGTGAACACCGAGCCAACAGCTGCCGGTGGTTTCCCATCGCCAGGGCCTGATGTCATCGTCGGTGACCTGCCTGCCACAGCACAGCAGGGACGTCGGGGAACCTATCCAAACGGTATCGTCGGTATTTCCGTTGGTACGACTTCCTGCAACAAGGGTGATGTTCCGTTCAACTGGTTTGCCCTGCCGAACGTGGATCACCCGGTCATTCCCTACAACCTGTATCGCCTGCGAACCGAGAATGGCAGTGATCGCTTTGAGCAGATCGGCTGGAGCTGGATGAAGCATGGATTCACCGCGCTTCAGCAGAACATCTGCGGTTTTGGTTGTACTTCCAGCGGCACGGGTTCGCTGTTGGGCGTTGGTTGCTCCGATCCGTATAGCGTTGGGCGTAATGGTGGACAGTGTGGTCTTGGCGCTCGCGAACAGGTCAATCCGTACACCGGTGCAATGCCGGGTGGACCAAACCTGGGCGGCAGTCCGTGTGGCTCGTCAAACTACCCCTCACGCGATCACCGTGGTCACGTGTTTGATGGTGCCTCCCTCCGTTGCCAGGTTCGCGACTCAGACCTGATTCCGGCGCAGAACGTTGGTGCTCGCTATTTCTCTGAGGCGCAATACGTCAACCCGCACGAGTACAACAATCCTCAATCGCGCGCGAACCAGAACATGAACAACAATGTGTCTTACCGCGAACTGTCGGTGAGCATGCCTTCCAACGGAAACTACAACTTCTCCAACGTCGGCGCGACCGTTCGAGAGCAGCCGGCTGTCGAGGCGTGGCCGGGAGCGAGTTCGACGCTGATCGAGCCTGCATTCGATGTCGATGGCCGTGCCTTCCTGTACTACGAAGTGACCGATATCGGTGGCGGCTTGTGGCACTATGAGTACGCCCTTTACAACATGCACCTTGATCGGGCCATTCAGTCGTTCAGTGTGCCGATTCCATCGGGCGTCATATTGAGCAACGTGCAATTCCATGCTCCCCCGAACCACGACGATGTGGGCGTTGACCCGTCCGAGGAGTATTCGAACACGCCATGGACGTTCACGAACAGCGGTGGAATCGCAACATGGGAGACCGAGACGTTTGCTCAGAACACCCAGGCCAACGCCATTCGCTTCGGTACGCTTTACAACTTCCGATTTGACGCCAACGCGCCGCCTCAAAACATCAACTCGACGGTCGGCTTCTTCAAGATCGCCGGTTCTGCCAATGTCGCGACGCAGGCGCCGCAGGCGGTCGGCCCGCAGGATTGCAACGGCAATGGCATCGAGGACAGCTTGGAAATCGCAAACGGTCAGGCGCAGGACTGCAACAGCAACGGACGGCCTGATGACTGTGACCCGTTGGATCAGCTTCGGACTCGGCGCGTCGCCAGTGGTTTGACCAATCCGGTCGGCGTGTTCGCACCTCCGGGCGATACGGATCGGCTGTTCATCGTTGAGCAGGCTGGGTTGATCAAGATTCTCGATTTGACGACTGAAACCGTGCTGCCGACGCCGTACCTCAATGTAACCGGCATCACGAGCGGTGGTGGCGAGACCGGTTTGTTGAGCATGGCCTTCCATCCTGATTGGGAGACCGACACGCGGTTTTTCATCTACTACACGCGTGTTCAGGGCGGGACCGATCCGACGGTGGTGGCAGAGTTCACGGCGAGCAGCCCGTCAGCCAACACGGCCAACGCTGCGTCACGGACCGATCTGCTGGTCATCCCGCAGGATTTCTCGAACCACAATGGTGGCGGAATGTACTTCGGTCCGGATGGCTATCTCTACGTCGCGACCGGTGACGGCGGAAGTGCCAACGATCCAAACAACCGCTCACAGGACACGAGCTCACTGCTGGGCAAGATGCTTCGCCTCGACGTTGACACGCCCGGTACGTACAGCAGTCCCGCTGGCAACCCATTTGTTGGCGCAGCCGGTGACGACGAAATCTGGGCGTACGGTCTTCGCAATCCGTGGCGGTTCAGCTTCGACCGTCTGACCGGTGACATCTACATCGGCGACGTCGGCCAGGATGCCCGCGAGGAGATCGACTTCGAGCCGGCTGGTTTCGCCGGTGGCGGTAACTATGGCTGGGACTGCAAAGAAGGTTCGATTTGCACGCCAACGAGCAGTGGCGGGTTTGGTTGTTCCTGCGGTCAGGCGGGCCTGATCGATCCGATTCACGAAATTGCTCACGGAACGCTGGGCGTCTGCTCAATCACCGGTGGTCACGTCTACCGTGGCTGTGCGATCGGCGGCCTGTCCGGGACGTATTTCTTCTCCGATCTGTGCGGCAACTTTGTCCGCACGTTCCGCTACGACGCCATCACCGACACCGTCAACGAATTGACCGATCGCACGTCCGAACTGGCGCCGGACGCCGGATTCCTCGGACAGATCGTCTCGTTCGGTGAGGATGGCGACGGCGAGATGTACATCGTGTCGCACAGCGGCGACATCTTCAAAATCGAGTCGGCCACCGGCGGCCCGCAGTGCGGTGATGGTACCGTCGATCCGGGTGAGGAATGCGATGACGGCAACACGACGCCAGGCGATGGCTGCAGTGCGACCTGCACGAATGAAGGGTGTGGTTTCTGCGGTGACGGCATCGTCAGCATCGACGAAGCCTGCGACGACGGGAACAACAACTCTGGTGACGGCTGCAGCTCGACGTGTGTGACCGAGACGGCCAACGCTTGTGCGGATGCTGCCCTGATCAATGAAGGAACGTGGGCCTTCAACACGTCTGGCGCGACCACAGACGGACCTTCGCACGCTGCATGCGCAGAGTCCGGTGACGGTGGTGCAACGGTTAACGACATCTGGTTCCAGTACATCCCCACATGTACCGGACAAATGACCATCGACTTGTGTGATTCCACGTACGACACCGACCTGGTCGTCTACGACAGCTGCACTTGTCCGACCAACTCGAGCACGCTCCTCGCCTGCAATGATGATGCCGATTGCGCGCTTCAGTATCGCTCGCGCCTGACGAATGTCAGTGTTACGCAGGGCAATTGCTACCTCATCCGCGTCGGCGGTTGGCGCAATGCAGGCGACGAAGGTCCCGGAAACATGACGCTGTCCATTTCGGGCGGTACTTGCAACGACCTCTGCGGAAATGGCATCGTCGAGGATTGTGAAGAATGCGACGACGGCAACAGCAATCCGGCCGATGGCTGCGACAACTGCGTCATCACCCAGTCCGACTGCGACAACGACGGCACCAGCGACGCGGAAGAGATTGCCAACTGCGACGCAGCCGATCCGCGTTGTAAAGACTGCAACAGCAACGGTATTCCGGATGGCTGCGAATACACCGACGACCCCGGCATCGATTGTGCCGGTGGGCCGATCGGCAGTTCGTCGTCCGGCATGAGCTTGTTTGTCGCCAACAACTGCTTGTTCTGCCATAGTGCAGACGGCAGCGGCGGGACTGGACCGGATATTCGCGACAAGACACGTGTCGAAATCTGGAACAAGATCGGCCCATACGGTGCACACCCGGGCAGTCAGTTCCCGCAGTTCACACTGACCGACTACGCCAACCTTGAGGCGTTCCTTGCCCAGGGTGGTAGCCGCGGTCGTCCCGACTTCATTCCGGATGAATGTCAATCCGGGTTCGCCAACTGCGACGGCGACAGCATTCCCGACGCTTGCGAACTGGAGAATGGCACGCAGGTGGACATCAACTACAACGGTGTTCCCGACGATTGCGACGGCTGTGTTGGCGACGGCGACTGCGATGACGGTTCGTTCTGCAACGGTGCGGAAATCTGCGACAACGAATCGTGCGTCGCCGGTTCCGATCCATGTCCGGGTCAACTCTGTGACGAAGGATCTGATGCCTGCGTCGATTGTCTCGACAGTGGCGACTGCGACGACGGCCTGTTCTGCAACGGTGCAGAGACCTGCTCAGGCGGTACCTGCCAGAGTGGTTCTTCTCCATGCGGCGTTGGCCAGTTCTGCATCGAGAGTGCTGACGAATGTGTTGATTGCATTGTCGACGCGCACTGCGATGACGGCGCCTTCTGTAACGGTGCCGAGACGTGTGTGAACGATGTTTGCGTCAGCGGCAGCGATCCTTGTCCGGGTCTCGCGTGTGACGACGGAGCGGATACCTGCCTGTGTGACGACAATGGCGATTGCGATGACGGCGTGTTCTGCAACGGTGCGGAATTCTGCGACGGCGGTGGCCAGTGTCAGGACGGTGCTGCTCCGTGCAATCCCGGCGACATCTGCGATGAGGACGGCGAGAACTGTCTCTCCGCGTCGCGCATGTTCCTCGTGCCCGCCGGAACCGATCCGTCGGCTACGACACCGGGTGAGAATATGCAGCTTGTCGTTGACGCCGGCGATCGC
The DNA here is from genome assembly GCA_028289375.1 of Phycisphaerae bacterium. GTDB lineage: Bacteria > Planctomycetota > Phycisphaerae > UBA1845 > UBA1845 > OFTM371. Next base: position 58,574 of record JANQQK010000060.1, read on the forward strand.
ATGACGCTGGATGTCTACCTTGAGAACCAGGCCGCTCCGATGAGTTCGTACGACGCCACCTTCGCCTGCAACTATGCGAGTTCTGAAGGTGCCCTGGGTGCGACGTTCGTTGACGGCTCCTCATCGGTGGACATTGGACGCTCGAATTATGTATTCGCGGGCACGTCCGCCTTCCCTGTGCTTGATCAGGGACAGTGTGACGAGTCGATCCCGTGCTCTGCGTCCAAGGAATGCCCGCCGGGCAACTCGGCCTGCGTCGACACCAACAGTGACGATGTTCCGGACACGTGTTCGGTTGAACCCCCACGTCTGGGGGGTGTTTCGCTTGCGGGTGACATTACGTTCACCGAACCGCGTTACCTCGGTTCAATTCAATTTGATTTCCCAACGTCGGCCCGCGGCCAGTACGCCATGGGATTCGTCTGCACGCCGGATGATGGATGTCAGTTGACCACGACGCTTGTGCAGAATGCCTCGCTGCAAGCACTGCCCTTCACCAGCGACGGCCTGATTGTCACAATCGCCGTCGGTCGGTGCTGCCTGCAGGATGATGGTGATCCGCAGCTTGAGTGTTTCGAGTTAACGTCCGGTGAGTGTGCGGGACTGGGCGGTGCATTTACAGCCGGGCAGGATTGCAGCGGCGACGACCCGTGCGGTTGTCAGTCAGACTGTGATTGCGTCTTCCCATTCCAGGAGGGTGTCTCGACCGGTTCGGACACTTGTCTGCAGCAGACGTGCGGCCCGAACGGATGTGAAGAATTCGTGACGCGCTATGGCGACATCATCGAACCATTCGGCGGGCTGGTGCAGACCAGCGACATCCTGTGTGCGGTGGCGGCATTCGGTAGCTACTGTGATTGCCCGAACGCTGACATCGCAGGCTGTGTGGTCTCCGGCGTACCAGTCGGGACCGACGATATCCTCGCGGTCGTGGATGCGTTTGGCGGTCTCAATCCGTGCGGATGCGAGGTTCCCATGGGTGGTACGTCGGCCGCTTCAAGCGAGCCAGCCATCGTCTTCGACGCACCGGTGCACTCGGTTAGTCCGGATGCCCCAGCCACCATCGCGCTTGTCCCGCAGAGTCGTCGCGCGGTGGCCGGCGGCACGGTCTCGGTCGATGTCTTCGTTGAGGGCGTCAGCCAGATGAGTGGCTATGAGTTGGGACTGACGGCTGGATTGACGGGCGGAACACGTCGGCTTGGGTTCAACCCGGCGGATGTGAGCCGCGTCTCGATCGACAGCACGCGCAGCGACTTCGTCTTTGTCGCGGCTGACAACATCCCGTTGACTGATGAGCAAGGCGGGCGTCTCGGTGCCGTGTCGCTCTCGGGCGGAGCCGATGTGACCGGCGGCAAGGTGGCGTACCTCGGAACGTTCGAGGTCACGGTTCCACAGGCAACCGGTCAGTTGACGATTTCTCTCGACGCCGCCGTCTCCGGCCTCTGGAAATCGTCGATCGAATCGATCGCGATGCGTCCGATCAAGCCCGTTGTGATTACGGTCGTTCAGTCGGAAATGCGACTCGGATCACGTTAGCCGATCGTGAGGCTCGATGACTGATTGATGAAACATAGTGGCCGCTGGGGAATAGCGATTCTCCAGCGGCCTTTTCTCATGGACCAAGACCTGAGTGAATTCGTTCATCCAATCGCCCCGTGGACGTGGCCGCCCGGTGCGAAATGGGCCCAATTCCATGCGGAAATGCTTGTTTTTGGACGAGTGACGGCCCAAAATAAGGAGCTGAGGGTATGCAACGTGGTCAACGCTTGCCAGCCCATGTGGTGGGTGATTCAGCATTCCCGTTCCGCACGAAACATCGGGGAATCGGCCAGTCACAGGAAATGGGCGTCTTTTCGGGGAACGTCGATGGAGGTGTCAGGATGATGCAACAGACAACGGCAATGAAGAACATCAAGATGTCGCAAATTCTCTGCGCATTGGTGGTCATGGCGACGTGCGTCATGGCTCAGCCCGTCGGCGACGTGGCACGCGAGGCGGCGACAACGCCGCCCAACATGCTCACCGACGAACTGTCCTATGAAATTGTCGATCGTGTCGAGTGGAAGGCTGCCGCCAACGCCCACTTTGATGTCGCCGACTCCACCCTGCAACGCCTGACCGTCCCCGCCGGACGACCGGCTGCCTTCGCGACGCGCGCGGAACTCGGCCAGCAAGCCCGCACGATTCGATTCGAGAAACACTCGCTGCGCAGCAATGATTTCCGTGTACTCATTCAAGCCGACGCAAGTGGCCAACTCACCGAGGTGGATGCTCCGCCGGTCAGCACGTACCGCGGCAGCGTCGATGGTCTGCCCGATGCCTACGTCCGCGCCGCGTTCTACGACGGCAAGCTCAGTGCGATGGTCACATTCGACGACGAGACGTACGCGATCGAGTCGATTAAGGGTGCCGTCCCCGAGGCGGACAACGACATGTACGTCGTCCATCGCAGCTCCGACGCGCTCAACTCGCGCGGAGGAACCTGCGGCGTGAAGGACGATGAGGAAATGGCGCGGCGGATGTTTGAACCGTTACCACCATCTGCCGCCGGCACAGGCCTCGAGATCACCGAGATCGGCATCGATGCGGATCACTCGTTTTATCTGCTCAACGGATCCAACGTGGTCAACACCGTGGTGGATGTCGAGCGCGTCATGAATGGTTTCTCCTCTGGTTCGACCACAGGCGTCGCTGGCCCCTACGCGATCCTGGACATCACTTTTGAAATCACCACCATTATCGTCCGAACCAACCCGAACGACCCGTACACGACCAGCAATGCCGATTTCCTGCTCGATGATTTTCGCGATGTGTGGCGTACGCTTCCCGAGTCGGATATTCGCCGGGACGTCGCGCACCTTTTCACGGGCATCCCACTCGATCCACCCACGATCGGTATCGCATCCGTTGGTACCATTTGTCAATCCGTCAATGGATTTCATTACGGTCTGAGCGAATCTCGATTCTCAAGCAACATTGTGAGCCGCGTCGCCCTGACCGCCCACGAGATCGGGCACAATTACGATGCCTTGCACTGTGATGGCTCCTCGACGTGCCGGATCATGTGTTCCGGGCTTGGTGGTTGTGCAGGTCTCAGTCCGCTGACCTTCGGCACCAGCGCCAGCAACCGCATCATCAATTACCGCAATGCCATCGGTTGCCTCGAACCGTTGCCGCCCGTGCAGACCATTCCTTTCTTTGATGACTTCCCGACGAATTCGCTCAATAGCAATCGGTGGACCTACGTGGATGGCGTCTTTGCAAGCACCGGAGCGTCGAATCCGCCAAGTGGTTCCCGCGCCATGAACCTTGATGCCACCGGGGCCGATCTGTACGAAGACAACGAAGCGCGGACGAACTTCATTGATCTCAGCGGAGTCGCGGAGGGCTCTGTCTCCTACTTCACGCAGCACATCGGCGTGGAGTCGGGTGAATCGCTCATCGTGGATTACTGGTCTGTCGTCGGCGCGACAAGACGGTGGATCGAACTGAATGAGATCATCTCCGATGGTACCAATCAGACCGACTTTGTGTTCCATTCACATACGCTGCCGGCCGATGCCCTGCATGGTGAATTCCGACTGCGTTTTCGCGCGAACGTCGACCAAACGAACGACGACTGGTTCGTGGATGACCTGACCGTATCGACGGATGTCCCTCCGACGATCATCATTCAACCGCAGGACATCGACGCATGCGCCGGCGATCTTGTCATTATCGAGGTGGTCGCCGACGGAACCGCTCCATTGACCTACCAGTGGTTCAAAGATGGGGTACCGCTCATCGGCCAGGAAAACGCAGCATTGATCCTCAACAGCGCGTCACTGAGCGATTCAGGAAGCTATACCTGCCAGGTGACCAACAGTGAGGGACAGGTGTTGAGCGATCCAGCCATCCTGACCGTCCAGGATGCGGCAGGATGCGATGATGGTTTGTTCTGCACTGGTGTCGAAACGTGCTCCGCCGGCGTTTGCGTGTCGCCCGGCTCGCCCTGCACTGATCCCGCCATTGCGATTTGTGATGAAGACGGCGACGCCTGCTTGCCGACCCCGCGTGTGTTCCTCGTTCCCGCCGGAACCAGTCCATCAATGACCACGCCGGGGCAGGACTTTGAAACCGTCGTCTCCGGAGCGTCCTCATTTGTTGTTGAGGTGTTTCTTGAGAACGATTCTGCTGAAATCACGGGCTATACCGTCGCCGCCGCTTGTTCCTCAGAAAGCAGCGAGATCGGGTCGCCCGACATTACGTACGTCCCGGAATCCGCTGATGTTGATCTTGGCCGCCCTGATTACGTATTTGCTGGTCTTGTGAACTTCACGCCAATCGATGAAGGCCAATGCGACGACGGCATCTCCTGCGCCAGTTTCGCCGATTGCCCGATGGGCAACAGTGAGTGCATCGACACGGACATGGACACGGTTCCGGATACCTGCAGCGTTATCCCGCCGCGTACGGCAGCGGTCCTCTTTAACCCTATGGATGCACTCACGTTCCCGATGGCTCGATATGCTGGTCAGTTCGAGTTCCAGGTTCCGTCCAATGCTTCGGGTGAGTACCTGATTCAGGCGATCTGCCTGAGCGGTGATGGCTGCGACACCGACCTGACGGTTCTCAACGACGGCACTGAGAACCCGCCACTGCTCCTCGCAGACGGACTGCGCGTCACGGTCCCCGCTGGCCGGTGCTGCTATGACGGCGATGGGTCCGCGCCGCTCGAGTGCGTCGAAACCACTGCGTTCGAATGTGCCAACACCTTCTCCGGCGCCTTCGCTGCCGGGCAGACTTGCAGCGGTGCTGATCCGTGTGCGTGTGAGACCGACTGCGACTGCGTGGTTCCCTTTGAATCCGGCGTCACCGGCGGTTCCGATGTCTGTCAGGTCCAATCCTGCGGAGGCGGCGGGTGCAATGAACTTCCGGTCCGCTATGGCAACATCGCCGAGCCATTCACTGGCCTTGTCCAGACGGACGACATCCTTTGCGGCGTGGCCGCATTTGGAAGCTACTGCGCATGCCCCAACGCGGACATCGCGGGGTGCATCGTTTCGGGTATTCCGATCTTGACCGCCGACATTCTGGCGTTGGTCGGTGCTTTCGGCGGTTTCGATCCGTGTGGCTGCCCGACGCCACCCTCGGCTGCAACCGAAGGTGCCATCACAGTCCCAGCCCCGATTCGATTCACAGGTGATGGTCCTACTGCGGAGATCGTCCTGTCACCTGACCGTCGAAGCGTTCTTCCGGGGGATGCCGTCACCATCGATGTGCATCTTCGTAACGTCGAAGGCGTGACTGGATATGAAGTGGCACTGGATGCAGTGTTGGATACACGTGTCGGCAGGCAGGCAATCGCGACCAAACCGGTCGTCGACACCGCCCGTCGTTCCTTTGTATTCGAGGACGGAGATCATTACCCGCTTATCGACAATGAGTTAGAACGATTTGGTGCCGTTGCGATCGGCCATGCTGCTTCCGTACCGGCTGGCAAATCCGCCTACCTCGGCTCATTCGTGGTCGCGATCCCCGAGGATGCCAAAGGCCAGATGCTGATCTCGCCGCGTCCAGACGGCGTGAGCCTGTGGCGGAGCTCGATTGAGATGATCCCCATGGCGGAGGTGACGCCGGTGGCCGTTACCGTCTTCGACGGCCGATAGTGCTCCGGCGTGCCGAGAGCTGCACGCAATTAAATTCTCACTGAATCGAGGGCGCGGTTCCGACTTTACGGAATCTGGCGCCCTGTTTCAGTTTTACTGCAATGCTCTGCGACCTGGATGGTTTGCGTAGATGCTTGAATTATCCGCCCTGTTCGTCTACTTTGTAGCTTCGGAAGGGTGGATTGTTCGGAGGGTAAAGGCGTCTGGGGTGGTTCCAGGCCCGGTCGCTGCATCAAAAACGTTCACATCGTTTGCCTCTGACTTGTCCACAAAGTTGTGCGTAGATGTATGAGCAGGGGGAGTCCCTCGACCTGCCTCGCGTTCGCGGAGCGGTCGTGCTGGATGAAGTTGGGAAGTTAGGACACGGCTGTCCGGGAAGTGGCCTCGGTGGGCGCTCCGGCGAAGGGAAAGAGCCATGATGGATTTGCGAAAGTGGTTGGTGTTGGGCATCGTCGCGGTTGGACTGACGAGCGCTCAAAGTCTTGCGGTCGTCACCTTCGACTTTGAAACCGAAGATGATCTCGTGACGCCATTGGTGAACGGGCAAGACTTGTCGACGCCACCAGAGTTCGGCGTGATCTTCAACATCAGCGGTCTCGGCGGACTTGGTCCGGCCATCTATGACTCGACCGAACCTGGTCCCAACTCCGGCGGGCGCGACCCGGACCTACAAGTCAATATGGGAAACCTGGTCATCATTCAGGACACTTCGAACCCTCTGCAAACAACGCCAGGCATCTTCGACACGCCAAACGATGAGGTTGGCGGCACGATCATCTTTGACTTCTCACCTGCACCGTTCCCGCCCGGCGCGGTTTCGATTGACTTGGTTGACGTCAATGGCGGCGGCATGATGACGGTCACGTTGACGGACACGAACAACCTGACTCGGACGTATGACGTTCCGGATGAATGGACAGGTGCGGTCGACAGTCCGCCCGAACCGGGATTCGGGACGCTCTCGCTGACGACGCTGGCTCCGCAGCCACCGCTTCCGTTTGCTCCGGGTTCTGCGTCGGCAACGGCTACCGAAGACCCTGGGTTTGATCAGACGAGTTTGGCGTCGATTTCGATCGCGATGTCGGGTTCGGGGGCGATTGACAATCTCGTTCTGGACCTTTGCGTCAACGCCGTGTGCCAAGCAGCCGACCTTCCCTGCGAGGGTGGTGAAGTGTGCGATGAAAACACGGGTCAGTGCGAGGCTCAGCCTGATGCACCTTCTGGCACGAGTTGCGAGCTTGATGGTGATTTGTGCACGGCCGAGGTGTGCGACGGTAATGGCGCTTGCGTGGCTGATCCGGGTAACGACGTAATGTGTGCGCCGGCTGATCCGCCGTGTGAGGGCGGTGAGGTTTGCAACCCGGCGACCGGTATCTGCGAGGCTCAGCCTGATGCGCCTTCGGGTACGAGTTGTGAAAACGACGGTGACCTTTGCACGGCTGAGGTTTGTGATGGCAACGGCTCGTGTGTGGCTGATCCGGGTAATGATGTGACGTGTGCGCCGGCTGATCCACCATGTGAAGGTGGTGAGGTTTGCAACCCTGCGACGGGTATCTGCGAGGCTCAGCCCGATTCGCCTTCGGGTACGAGTTGCGAAAACGACGGTGATCTTTGCACGGCTGAGGTATGTGATGGCAACGGTTCGTGCGTGGCTGATCCGGGTAACGACGTTACGTGCGCGCCGGCTGATCCGCCATGTGAAGGCGGTGAAGTCTGCAACCCTGCGACGGGTATCTGCGAGGCTCAGCCTGATGCACCTTCTGGCACGAGTTGCGAGCTTGATGGTGATTTGTGCACGGCCGAGGTATGCGACGGTAATGGCGCATGCGTGGCTGATCCGGGTAACGACGTGACGTGTGCGCCGGCTGATCCGCCATGTGAGGGCGGTGAGGTATGCAACCCGGCGACCGGTATCTGCGAGGCGCAGCCTGATGCACCTTCTGGCACGAGTTGCGAGCTTGATGGTGATTTGTGCACGGCCGAGGAATGCGACGGTAATGGCGCTTGCGTGGCTGATCCGGGTAACGATGTGACGTGTGCGCCGGCTGATCCGCCGTGTGAGGGCGGTGAGGTTTGCAACCCTGCGACGGGTATCTGCGAAGCTCAGCCTGATGCGCCTTCGGGTACGAGTTGCGAAAACGACGGTGATCTTTGCACGGCTGAGGTTTGTGATGGCAACGGCTCGTGTGTGGCTGATCCGGGTAATGATGTGACGTGTGCGCCGGCTGATCCACCATGTGAAGGCGGTGAAGTCTGCAACCCGGCGACGGGTATCTGCGAAGCGCAGCCTGATGCACCTTCTGGCACGAGTTGTGAAAACGATGGTGATCTCTGTACGGCTGAGATTTGTGATGGCAACGGTTCCTGTGTGGCTGATCCGGGTAACGACGTAATGTGTGCGCCGGCTGATCCGCCGTGTGAGGGCGGCGAGGTATGCAATCCTGCAACGGGTATTTGTGAGGCGCAACCGGACGCGCCGTTGGGCACGGATTGCGACTTGGACGGCGATCTTTGCACAGCAGAGGCTTGCGACGGCAGCGGTGCTTGCGTGGCTGATCCGGGCAACGACGTGATGTGCGCCCCGGCTGATCCGCCTTGTGACGGTGGCGAAGTCTGCAACCCTGCGACCGGTTTGTGTGATGCGCAGCCGGATGCGATGGCCGGGACGAATTGCGAGAATGATGGCGATCTTTGCACGGCAGAGTTGTGCGATGGCAATGGTGCTTGTACGTCGTCACCTGGTGACGACGTGATGTGTGACCCGGCGGTACCCCCTTGTGAGGGTGGTGAAGTGTGCAATCCGTCGACCGGATTGTGCGACGCGCAGCCTGATGCGATGGCCGGTACAGACTGCGAAAATGATGGCGATCTTTGCACGGCTGAAGTGTGTGACGGCAGCGGTTCGTGCGTGGCTGATCCGGGCAGCAATGTGATGTGTGCCCCAGCGGTGCCGCCTTGCGAGGGTGGCGAGTTGTGCAATCCGACGACCGGTCTTTGTGAAGAGCAGCCTGATGCAATGGCTGGTACGGATTGTGAGAACGATGGCGACCTTTGCACAGCTGAGCTTTGCGACGGCAATGGTGCTTGTGCAGCGTCACCTGGTGACGATGTGATGTGTGCCCCGGCTGTTCCGCCTTGCGAAGGCGGTGAGTTGTGCAATCCGGCAACAGGTCTTTGCGACGAGCAGCCGGATGCGATGTCGGGTACGGATTGTGAGAACGATGGCGACCTTTGCACGGCTGAGCTTTGCGACGGGAATGGTACATGTGCGGCGTCACCTGGTGACGATGTGATGTGTGCTCCGGCTGTTCCGCCGTGTGAAGCGGGTGAGTTGTGCGATCCGGCCACGGGTCTCTGTGAAGAGCTGGATGATCCCGGCGCGGCGACGGTCTGCGAAGCTGACGGCAATCTCTGTACGAATGATCGCTGCGACGGCATGGGTGGTTGCGAGACGGTGAGCAATGTGACCTGTCAGGCGGCTGCCCCGCCGTGCGAGGGGGGTGAATTCTGCGAGCCGAGCACGGGTACATGCGTCTCAGAGCCTGATGCGTCGCCGGGAACTGCCTGTGATGCCGATGGTGATCCATGCACGATGGATGTGTGCGACGGATTCGGGGACTGCATGACCGTTTCGGAAACGTGCGGAGCCTGCTGTCTGACCGACGGAACGTGCCAGGATGGTCTGACGGCTGCGCAGTGCGTAGGCGCATCGGGGCTGTTCAATGGCATCGGTAGTGATTGCGAAGGCGATTCGGATGACAACGGAATCGACGATGCGTGTGATACGCCGCCGGTTCCGACGATGTCCGATTCGGCCATGCTGCTTTTGATGGGATTGCTGGTGTTCGGGCTTGTGATGCAGGTTCGTCGCCAGACGCGCGTCCAATAGGGTTGAGCGTGGGACGATTGACCCACGCTAGTTGCGGAACCGAATGATCCTCTCGATCGGGTTCCGAACCCTGCTGTGAAGCGCCGGAATTGATGGTCGTCGCCTGTATGGGCGATGTGCCATGGCGTTGGGTCGCGTTTCGACTCGCGCCAACCAGGACGGGGACAGGCTGACACGACCGCTTCGCCATGATGGTGGGGCGATTGCTTCCACAGAGTTCGTTCGGCCTTGTCGTTTTGCAAGTTGCGTAAGCAAGTGCAGGATTGCGGGACGCTATACATGAGCCGATCTACGAGTTGCCTTACGGGCATTTTCTGTCTTTCCATTTTTTCAACCTGTTTGATTGCCGCCCAGACACCGATCCAGGATCCGGGGTCGAACGGCATCACCACGATTCTCAACACGCTGTACACCAACGGCGAGACAATCACGCGCGTCGAGGATTATCCCGATTCGCTCTCGCCTGCGGATGAAGGTACGCCGCTTGAGCTGCTGCCGCCGGGGACCGGTGTGCCGGCCAACCGTACCGATCAGACGTGGACCGACGGCATTGTGACGGTCAATGCCGAAGTGCGCTATGCCGGCAATGCTCAGACGTTTGGTTGGGAGCGTGGCGGGGTCTACACGGATCTGTTCGCGGTGAGCGGGTCGGGATTCAACGTGTCAGGCGGTGTGAACGGGATCGACGTGAGCGGTGGCCCGTTCCATTGGTACGACCGTACCGATGATGGCGATGACGAGGACATCTGGTCGTCGGATGTGTCGGCCAACTCCGACGGCGTCGATCACATGATCGCGTTTCGGATCGAAGGTGGAGCCACGACGAGCACGACGTGGCTGCTGTGCTTCGAAGACCTGCCCAACGGTGGTGACGAGGATTACAACGACCTCTGTGTCGAGATTGCTGTCGATGACTGCCCGAATGACCCGAACAAGAACGCTCCGGGGTTCTGTGGGTGTGGCGTCCCGGACGTCGATGACGACGGCGATGGAGAATTCGATTGCGTTGACCTCTGTCCTGATGACCCGGCCAAGACGACGCCGGGAGACTGCGGATGTGGTGTGCCTGACACCGACACGGATGGTGATGGAACGGCGGACTGCGCGGATGGTTGTCCCAATGATCCTTCCAAGACGTCTCCGGGCATCTGCGGATGTGGTGTGGCCGACGAGAATAGCGACGGCAACGACGACGACGATGACGACGATGACGATGACGACGACGACGATGACGATGACGACGACGACGATGACGACGACGATGATGACGATGACGGTGGCAACGGCAATGGTGGTACGCATGACGCCGATTGCGATCCGAATGGCCCGAGTTGCGGCAACGGCATCTGCGAGCCGTTCGCGGCTGAGGACTGCCTGAACTGTCCGGCGGACTGTCGCGGTGATCAGTCGGGGCAGCCATGGAATCGGTACTGCTGCGGTGCGGGCGGCGGAGAGAATTTCGGGTCGGATGTGGCTGACGACGAGATTGGCTCACTCAATGGTGAATACAACAACGTTGAACTGGGTCATGAAGGCTGTGTCGCAGGTGATTCCGATACGGCAGCGGAATTCAGCGGCAATTCCTATGTCGAGTTTCCGCATTCAAGCGATTTGGAGTTGGCCGAGGGTTCGATCAGCCTTTGCTTCAAGGATCTGAATTCGATCACGTCGGCGGGATTGTTCAGCAAGGACTCGTCCAACTTTGATACGGGTGGTCACGTCAACATCGGGACGAACAGCGGCAGGGTTCAGGTTCGACTGCAAAGCACGTCGAACAGTTACTTTGTGGATTCCAGCCCAATTTCGTTGAATCAGTGGTATCACGTGGTGTTCTCGTTCGGTCCTGACGGCATGAAGCTGTACATGGACGGCGTGCTTGTGGACACGCACTCGTATGCGGGCGGCTTGATTGGCAACATGGAACCGTTTGTGATCGGTGCGTCGACGCGTACAAGCGGAAACCTGACAATCCACAACGTATCGCAGTATTTCTCGGGCCTTATTGATGAGGTCATTGTTTTTGATGAGCAACTGACCGACGCCGAGGTCGAGAATCTCAATGATGCCAAGACGGCTGGCAATGGTGCGGCGTTCGCCGACAAAGTTGCAGGGCTTGGACCGGCACATTACTGGCGTTTGGGTGAGCGGCTGGTCGGATGCGACGATGCTCGTTGCGATGCGGATGGCTGGGTTTGCACGGCGGACTGTGCGGTCGATTGTATCGATCAGTGTCCGGACGATCCGTACAAGATCGAGCCGGGCCAGTGTGGTTGTGGATTCAGTGATCGCGATTCGGATGGCGACGGCACGGCTGACTGCAACGACGGATGTCCGGATGATGCGAGCAAGACGTCGCCTGGGACATGCGGCTGCGGTGAGAGTGATTCATCTGACAGTGATGGTGATGGCACGCTCGATTGCGTCGATGGCTGTCCGTCAGATGGCAACAAGACATCGCCCGGTGATTGTGGTTGCGGCGTGTCGGACACGGACACAGATGGCGATGGCGCGGCGGACTGTAACGATCCGTGCTTTGAGGATCCCAACAAGGTCGATCCGGGGGCCTGCGGTTGCGGCGAGTCGGATGTTGATACGGATATGGATGGGACGGCCGACTGCAACGACGGCTGCCCCGATGATCCGAACAAGACTGAGCCTGGTATTTGCGGTTGCGGGCATTCCGACAAGTGCAACAACGAGGAGTTCGTCAACCTCAGCAGCGGTAGTCAGGGCAGTCAGTGTCAGGTGAGCTTCCGTCCGACGAATGGCGATGGCCTACCGGCAGGATTCGTGCTGACAGCGCGCTCGCGGATCGACCGCGACTTCCCGACAGATCCGGATGCACCGGGCATTGAAGGTGCCTACAAGAATGATTCAAACGGTGGCGGAGTTTCGCCGGCCGATTGCAGCGGTGGGGCGAGCTTGGCTGGGACGGGGGGTGATCGTGATGAAGAGCTGATCGTCACGTTTGATTCGCCGATTCGGGCAAGCGACATTGTGATTGGTCTGCGGAAGATCAACTTCAAGAGTGATGACCCGGTCATTTTCATCTCGAGCGATGCCAGCCCGAATTGGGACTACACGATTCTCGAAGCCGAGATTCAGGCGGCGTTTACGAGCACGGGATCAAGTCGTGGTGATGTGGAATTCGCGCAGTTCACGTCGTTGCCGGCGGGGCTGTACATCGACCAGTTCAAGGTGCGTGAGACGCGGAAGGATATCCGCGTTTACTCGATCACGACTGAGTTGGAATGTGACAGCGATGCGGACGGCACGCCGGACTGTGCCGATGGTTGTCCAAATGATCCAAACAAGACGACGCCGGGCGACTGCGGTTGCGGTGTCGTCGATGTCGATGGCGACGGTGATGGTTTGGCGGACTGCATTGACGGATGTCCGGCCGATCCAGCCAAGACGTCGCCTGGCGTTTGCGGTTGCGGTGTTCCGGATGCGGATGGTGACGGCGATGGTGTGCTGAATTGCGAGGACAACTGTCCGGCTGATCCGAACAAAACGAGTCCGGGTGCGTGCGGCTGCGGCAATCCGGACACCGACAGTGACGGAGACGGAATCGCCGATTGCGACGACGACTGCCCGAGCGACCCGAACAAGACGTCGGCTGGCGACTGCGGTTGCGGTGTGGCGGACACGGACACGGATGGCGACGGCACGCCTGATTGCAACGATGAATGCGACAACGATCCGGCCAAGACGTTGCCGGGTGCCTGCGGTTGTGGTGTGGCGGACACGGACACGGATGGCGACGGCACGGCGGACTGCGTTGATGGTTGCCCCAACGATCCAGCCAAGACGTCGGGTGGCGTTTGCGGTTGTGGCGTGGCGGAGACCGATTCGGATGGCGATGGCACGCCGAATTGCATCGATGGGTGTGATTTCGATCCGAACAAGACCAATCCGGGTGCGTGCGGTTGCGGCGTGGCAGACACGGACAGCGACGGTGACGGCGTCCCGAATTGCAATGACCTGTGCCCGGGCAAACCGGACCTCGACGATGACAACGACGGTACGCTGAATTGCGATGATGACTGTCCGTTCGATCCGAACAAGATCGATCCGGGTGTTTGTGGTTGCGGTGTGGCCGATACTGATTCGGACAGCGATGGCACTGCTGATTGCGACGATGCCTGCCCGAATGATCCGAACAAGATCGAAGGTGGCCAGTGCGGTTGTGGCATCGCGGATACGGATTCCGACAGCGACGGTGTGGCCGACTGCAACGATGGCTGTGTCAACGATCCGAACAAGACGTCGCCGGGCGTCTGCGGTTGCGGCACGGCGGACACGGATACCGATTCGGACGGCACGCCGGATTGCAACGACAACTGTCCGAACGATCCGGCCAAGACCTCGCCTGGAATCTGCGGATGCGGCGTGTCGGATGTGGACAGTGACGGCGATGGAACGGCTGACTGCAACGACGCCTGTCCGGCTGACCCCACGAAGACCGATCCTGGGACGTGTGGTTGTGGTACGCCCGACACGGATTCGGATGGCGATGGTACGCCCAACTGCAATGACAATTGTCCCAACGACGTGACAAAGATCGAACCTGGCGTTTGTGGTTGCGGTGTTTCCGATGCCGACAGCGACGGCGATGGTGCGGCGGACTGCGTGGACGAGTGTCCCGCCGATCCGACGCGAACGGTGGCCGACCCGCAGTGTGGTTGCGGTGTGGTGGCCGACGACGATGACGGCGATGGTGCGCCGAATTGCGTCGATGGTTGTCCTGTTGACCCCGGCAAGACGTCGCCGGGCATCTGTGGCTGTGGCGTTTCGGATGTTGACAGTGACGGAGATGGCACGGCTGATTGCAACGACAATTGTCCGAATGATCCGAACAAGATCGGTCCGGGGCAGTGTGGCTGTGGTGTGGCAGATACCGACAGCGATGGTGACGGCACGGCGGATTGCAACGATCTGTGTGTCAACGATCCAGCCAAGACTTCACCGGGCGTATGCGGTTGTGGCGTGGCGGACACCGACAGCGATGGTGATGGCGCGGCAGACTGCAATGACAACTGCCCGAACGATCCGGCCAAGACAGCACCGGGTGCGTGCGGTTGTGGTACGGCTGATACCGATACCGATGGTGATGGCGCGCCCGACTGCAACGAGAGCTGCCCGAATGATCCGAACAAGGTCGAACCGGGAGCATGCGGTTGTGGCGAGGCGGACACCGATACCGATGGCGACGGCGTGGCGGACTGCAACGACGGTTGCGTCAACGATCCGAACAAGACGTCGGAGGGCGTTTGTGGTTGTGGCGTGGCTGACACCGATACGGACGGAGACGGCACGGCAGACTGCAATGACAACTGCCCCAACGACCCAGCCAAGACAGATGCAGGCCTGTGTGGTTGCGGCGTGGCGGACACCGACAGCGATGGCGACGGTACGCCTGACTGCAACGACAATTGCCCGTCGGATCCGAACAAAGTCGGCCCCGGTGCGTGTGGTTGTGGTACGCCTGACACCGACGCCGATGGTGATGGCGCGCCGGATTGCAGCGACAATTGTCCAAACGATCCGAACAAGATTGGCCCAGGCCAATGTGGTTGCGGCCAGCCGGAAACGGATACAGACGGCGACGGAACAGCCGACTGCAACGATCTGTGTCCGGATGATCCGAACAAGATTGATGCCGGAGCGTGCGGCTGCGGCAACAGCGACGTCGACACCGATGGTGATGGCGTGGCTGACTGCAATGATGGTTGCCCGAACGATGCGGCCAAGACGTCGCCGGGCATCTGTGGTTGCGGTGAAGTCGATGACGATGGTGATGGCGACGGCGTGGCCGATTGCAATGACGGTTGTCCATCCGATCCGAACAAGGTCGATCCAGGCCAGTGCGGTTGCGGTGTTGAGGACACCGATACCGATTCAGACGGCGTGGCTGACTGCAACGACGGGTGCCCGGATGATCCGAACAAGACGACGCCGGGCGTCTGCGACTGCGGCACGGCTGACACCGATTCGGACAACGACGGCACGGCTGACTGTGACGATGCGTGTCCCGCTGATCCGAACAAGACCAATCCTGGCGTGTGCGGATGCGGCGTGGCCGATGATGATTCAGACAGTGACGGCGTGTTCGATTGCAACGATCAGTGCAAGGGTGCACCGGATGTTGATAGCGACGGCGATGGGACGCTCGATTGTGACGACGATTGCCCGAATGATGGTGACAAGATCGCACCGGGTGTTTGCGGTTGCGGTGAACCGGATACGGATACGGACAACGACGGCGTTGCTGACTGCGACGATGGCTGTCTGAACGATCCGAACAAGATCGGGCCGGGGCAGTGTGGCTGCGGCAATCCGGACACGGACGGCGATTCAGATGGTACGGCCGATTGCAACGATGGTTGCCCGACCGATCCGAACAAGACGTCGCCTGGCATTTGCGGTTGTGGCGTGGCTGACAACGATTCGGACAGCGACGGCACGGCTGATTGCAATGACAATTGCCCGACCGATCCGAACAAGATCGAACCTGGGCAGTGTGGTTGTGGCAATGCCGACACCGATTCCGATGGCGACGGCATGGCAGACTGCAATGACAACTGTCCGGCTGATCCGGACAAGACGATGCCGGGCACGTGCGGTTGCGGCACGCCCGATACCGACACGGATGGTGACGGCACGGCCGACTGCAACGACCTGTGCCCGAACGATCCAAACAAGACGCAGCCGGGGCAGTGCGACTGCGGTACGCTGGACACGGATACCGATGGTGATGGCGTGGCCGATTGTGTCGACGGTTGCCCGGGCAATCCATTCAAGACCGATCCGGGCGTCTGCGGATGCAACCTGCCGGATACCGATGCGGATGGTGACGGCGTGGCCGACTGTAACGATGGCTGCCCGATGGACCCGAACAAGACCGGTCCGGGCGCTTGTGGCTGCGGAACGCCGGACACCGATACCGACGGCGACGGCACGCCGGATTGCAACGACAGCTGTGCAGCCGATCCGGACAAGGTTGATCCGGGACAATGCGGTTGCGGTATCGCCGATACGGACAGCGATGGCGACGGAACGGCAGACTGCAACGACGGTTGCCCGAACGATGCCAACAAGATCGAGCCGGGTGTTTGCGACTGCGGGACGCCGGATACCGACACGGACGGTGATGGCCTGGCCGACTGCCTGGATCTGTGTCCAAATGATGCGAATAAGTTCGAGCCGGGTAACTGCGGCTGCGGAGTGGCCGATACCGACTCGGACAATGACGGCACGTCGGACTGCAACGATCTGTGCCCGAGTGATCCGGCCAAGACCAGCCCAGGTACCTGCGGTTGTGGCGTGGCGGATACCGACAGTGACGGCGATGGCACGCCGGATTGCAACGATGTCTGTCCGACCGATCCGGACAAGATTGATCCGGGCGTTTGTGGTTGTGGTGTGTCGGATGTGGATACCGATTCAGATGGCACGTCGGACTGCAATGACCTGTGTCCCACGGATCCGATGAAGACGTCGCCGGGCATCTGCGGTTGCGGTGTTTCCGATGTTGATGTTGACGGCGATGGCACGCCGGACTGCAACGATCAATGTCCTGCCGATCCGAACAAGGTCGCAGCCGGTGTTTGCGGCTGCGGTGCGTCGGATGACGACAGCGACGGCGATGGCACGGCCGACTGCAACGACGAGTGTCCGTCTGATCCGAACAAGATCGTTGTTGGAGTGTGCGGCTGCGGCGTGGCTGATACCGATACGGACAGCGACGGAACGGCCGACTGCAACGACAACTGCCCGACCGATCCGAACAAGATTGATGTGGGCGTCTGTGGATGCGGCGTGCTTGATCTGGATACAGATGGTGATGGCACGGCGGATTGCAACGACAACTGTCCGAACGATCCGAACAAGGTCGAACCTGGTCTGTGCGGTTGCGGAACGTCTGATACGGACGCCGATGGGGATGGCACGCCGAATTGTGACGACGGCTGCCCGAATGATCCGAACAAGATCGATGCGGGTGTGTGTGGTTGCGGTGTCAGCGATGTCGATTCTGACAGTGACGGCACGGCCGATTGCGACGACCTGTGTCCGAGCGATCCGAACAAGCAGTTCGAAGGTGTCTGTGGTTGTGGTGTGGCTGATACCGACAGCGACAACGACGGCACGCCGGATTGCAACGACAACTGCCCGACCGATCCGAACAAGACGAATCCAGGCACATGCGGTTGCGGCGTAGCCGACACCGACAGCGACGGTGACGGAACGGTCGACTGCAACGATTTGTGCCCGGCCGATCCGAACAAGTCGGCGCCGGGCGTTTGCGGATGCGGCGTATCCGACGACGACGGTGACAACGACGGCACGGCTGACTGCAACGACAATTGCCCGACCGATCCAAACAAAGTCGAACCGGGGCAGTGTGGTTGCGGCGTGGCCGATGACGATGCTGACAGCGACGGCGTGGCAGACTGCAACGATGGCTGTCCGAACGATCCGAACAAGACGTCGCCGGGCGTCTGCGATTGCGGAACGGCTGATACGGATTCCGACAATGACGGCGTCGCGGATTGCGATGACGGTTGTCCGTCTGATCCGAACAAGACCAATCCTGGCGTTTGTGATTGTGGCGTAGCCGATGTCGATTCTGACGGCGACGGCATTTTCGATTGCAACGATCAGTGCAAGGGCAAGCCGGATGTCGACAGCGACAACGACGGCACGCTCGACTGTGACGACGATTGCCCGACTGATCCGAACAAGATCGAGGCTGGGTTGTGCGGGTGTGGCGTGGCCGACACCGACACAGACAGCGACGGTACGCCGGATTGCGATGACAACTGTCCGGACGATCCGAACAAGGTCGAACCGGGACAGTGTGGTTGCGACGAGACGGATACCGATACGGACAGCGATGGCGTGGCTGACTGCAACGACGGCTGCCCGAATGATCCGAACAAGACGGCCCCGGGCGTCTGCGATTGCGGAACGCCGGATACGGATACGGATGGCGATGGCGTGGCCGACTGCAACGATGGCTGCCCGAATGACATCAACAAGGTGATGCCGGGGCAATGTGGTTGCGGTGTCGCCGATGTCGATTCGGACAGCGACGGCGTGGCCGACTGCAACGATCAATGTCCAAATGATCCGAACAAGACGGCGCCGGGTATCTGCGGTTGCGATGTGGTCGACGTTGATACGGACAACGACGGGGTTTTCGATTGCAACGACCAGTGTCCGAATGACCCCAACAAGGTATTGCCGGGCGAGTGTGGTTGCGGGACAGCCGACACGGATACCGATGGTGATGGCACGCCGGACTGCAATGACAACTGCCCGAACGATCCGAACAAGATCGACGCGGGAGTTTGCGGATGCGGTGTCAGCGATGCCGATTCTGACAATGACGGTACCGAAGACTGCAATGACAACTGTCCGTCCGATCCGAACAAGGTCGAGGCAGGTGTCTGCGGTTGTGGCGTCGCCGATGTCGATTCCGACAACGACGGCACGCTTGACTGCAACGACAACTGCCCGAACGACCCCGATAAGATCGAACCGGGCATTTGCGGCTGTGGTGTGAGTGATGTCGATTCCGATTCGGATGGCGTGGCCGACTGCAACGATGGCTGCCCGAATGATCCGAACAAAACGAATCCGGGCCTGTGTGGCTGTGGTGAAGTTGATACGGATTCCGACAGCGACGGTACACCGGACTGCAACGACAATTGTCCGTCCGATCCGAACAAGACCGTGCCGGGAGTTTGCGGCTGCGGTGTCGCGGATACGGATTCCGACAATGACGGCACGGCTGACTGCATTGACGGTTGCCCGAGCGATCCGGACAAGATTGCGGCTGGTCAGTGCGGTTGTGGCGTTGCGGATACGGATTCCGACAGTGACGGCACGGCTGACTGCAACGACGGCTGCCCGAATGATCCGGGCAAGACCGATCCGGGCACGTGCGGCTGCGGTGTTTCGGATGACGATACCGATAACGACGGCACGGCTGACTGCAACGACGGTTGCCCGAACGATCCTGACAAGGTGACCGAAGGCCAATGCGGTTGCGGCGTCGCCGATGACGATTCGGATTCAGACGGCACGGCCGACTGCAACGACGGTTGTCCGGATGATCCAGCCAAGATCGCACCAGGCGCGTGCGGCTGTGGCAACACGGATGATGACAGCGACAGCGACGGCACGGCCGACTGCAACGACAATTGCCCGAACGATCCGAACAAGGTGAATCCGGGTGCCTGTGGTTGCGGCGCGGCCGATACCGACAGCGATTCGGACGGTACGCCGGATTGCAACGACGGCTGCCCAAGCGATCCTGAGAAGGTTGCTCCGGGCGACTGTGGTTGCGGTACAGCGGATACCGACAGCGACAGCGATGGCACGGCCGACTGCAACGACGGTTGTGCGGCTGATCCAGCGAAGACGCTGCCGGGAATCTGTGGTTGCGGCGTGGCCGATACCGACACGGATGGCGACGGATCGTACGACTGCAACGACTTGTGCGACGACGATCCAAGTAAGACGTCGCCAGGCTTGTGCGGTTGTGGCGTATCCGACAGCGATCCGGATGGCGACGGCGTGCCGACGTGCACCGATGAGTGCCCGTCTGATCCACAAAAAACGATCGCCGGTGACTGCGGCTGCCACATTCCGGACATCGATGCCGACAACGACGGGCAGGCGGATTGCCTGGGATCGTTGCCGATTCCGGTCCTGTCAGGCCGAGGCATGGCTGTCCTGCTGGTGCTCTTTGCAGTCGGCATGGCCGTCCGATTCCGCCGATCTTCGGTGACGCGGACCATGTAGCGGGCGTCACAGCGTCCGAAAACGAGTAATCGTGCATCGCCGAGGTTTACCGGACCCGGCGATGCACGTCTTTTTGCGCGGCGAACCTTGGGTTCCCCACGGTGATGGTGTAAAATGCGGCCGAGGTCAGAGTGGACCTTGGGTGTTTTGAGACCGGTGCACGACACGTGTGTGCTGACGCATCTCTTAAGTGACTTCCTGAACCGACGGTGACCGACTCATGGGTCGTTCCAAGAAACGTCAACAGCCTGAAAGATCGGACGGCCAACCGGAAGGAGCGCCGGACGAGGCGAGTCGTGACAGCGGCGAGGGCGGTCGTGGATCGGTCCTCCGCGCCGTGCTGATCTTCGGTGGGGTCATGGGTTTGTTTTATGGCGTTGTCGAGTTTTTTGATCTGCCTTCCTGGGGACCTTTTCAAGCCTACCTGAACTTCATCGCCGCCGTGACGGGCAAGACTTTGGCGCTGTTCGGAACCGAGGTCGAGGTCATCGACAATGTGGTCCAACAAGGGCAGTTCCGCGTCAAAGTCGTCCGTGGCTGCGACGCGCTCGAACCATCGGCGGCATTCATCGCAGCCGTTCTCGCCTCACCGGTGGCTTTCAAGATGAAGCTGCCCGGCGTGCTGATCGGAACGTTGACGATTCTCTTTCTGAATCTCGTCCGCGTGATCAGCCTTTTCCTGATTGGTATTCACGCCCGCTCGATCTTTGACATGATGCACTACGATGTCTGGCAGGCTGCGTTCATCGTGCTGGCCATTCTATTCTGGGCCATCTGGGTGCAATGGGCGACGAAACCCAAACTCCAGGTGAGCCATGCTTAACACGAAGGCGCTGGCTGGCTTCCTCGGTCGATTCCTGCTCTTCTTCACTGTTCTTTTGCTGCTTTGGACTGTCGTGGGCGATGCGTACGGTGTGATGTATCGTCAGGGCATGACGAGCATTTATTCGGGCTTTTTTCCCGGTGGCGAGGTGAAGCTCGAGCGGCTGGAAGATGACGGGTCGGGATACGACTCTGACGTCGTGCTCACCAACGTGAGAAAGGGGTTCTCGTTCGGCCGCCGCGTCAATAGCCGTCAACAAGGCTATATCCCGACCATCTACGTGGTCAGCCTGATCCTCGCCACGCCCATTCCCTGGTCGCGGCGCTTAAAGCTGACGATGTGGGGTCTCCTGATCGTTAGCCTGTACGTTCCGTTGCGTCTGTTGCCGGCATTGATAACGAGCTTCGCGCATCCGGACTTCGGTATCTTCACATTGGGTCCGACGTCACAGGCGATTCTCCGAGTCCTGACCAACACCGTGCACATCAACTTTGCAGGCCACTTTGTGCTTCCGATTCCGATCTGGTTCCTGCTATGCTTCCGCAGGGCGGACATCGTGGCATTCATGCGGCTTGCCGGATCAACGCCCAACGCATCAGACGCATCCCGAGGAAAGCAAGCCGTTGCCAAGCCCGATTAGCAACTCCCAGCGTGTACCGGCAAAATCCGGTATGCCTTTCAACGATCGAACACCGACGATCGCACGTTACGCACTGGCACACCGTGACCGACGCCGACCAGCGTTTGGCGGACGTGGCATCACGGCGTTGCTCGCCGCGGGCGTCGTGGTTGTGATTGTTCTGCTCGTCCTGCAGCGAACGGGTCGCCAGGACAACGCAGCCACCGGAACGGATCAGACCAGCTCCATCGGCGATCAGCGTAGGGTCGAATCGAGCAACGCCGATCTGCCATTCCTCGATGTCACCCGGCAGTCCGGCATCGACTTCGTCCATCACAATGGCGACGAAGTGCGATACTACTTTCCGGAGATGATCGGCTCTGGTGGTGCCTTCCTCGATATTGAGGGAGACGGCGACCTTGATCTCTATCTCATTCAGGGTGGGCAAATCGGCGGCGATCTCGAGCAGCATCGCAACCAACTCTACCGCAACGACGGCACAGGCCGCTTCACAAACATCACCGTCGGTAGCGGTGCAGACATTGGCGGATACGGCATCGGCTGTGCGGCGGGGGACTACGATCGCGATGGCGACATCGATCTATACGTCACTCGCCTCGGCACCGACGTACTCTTACGCAACGATGGTGCGGGTCAATTCGCCGACGTCAGCCAGACTGCGGGCGTCAGCAACGACGCATTCTCGACCAGTGTTTCCTTCGCGGATTTTGACCGTGACGGGTGGCTGGATATTGTCGTCACCAACTACGTTGTGTGGACGATCGAGACAGACTCGCGATGCTACGGCAGGTCCGGCGGACGCGAGTACTGTGCGCCCGGTGAGTTCCCGCCAACCGTCGACAAGCTCTACCGCAATCGTGGCGACGGGACCTTCGAGGATGTCACCAAAGCCGCCGGCATCCATGCAAAGCGCGGCAACGGCTTGGCCGTCATCTGTACCGATTTCAACGACGACGGGTGGGTCGATATTTACGTGGCCAACGATCAGACGCCGGCTCACTATTGGGTCAATCAGCGGGACGGCACGTTCGTCGAGGACGCGGCCCTGTCCGGATGTGCCTTCAATCGTGATGGCGTGGCCATCGCGGGGATGGGCATCGCTGCAGAGGACTTTGACGACGACGGCGACTACGACATGCTTGTCACCAACATTCGTGATCAGGCTCATTTGTGCTTGCGAAACGATGGCGGCAGTTTCACGGATGTGAGTCACGAGTGGGGATTCGGAGGTTGGGCGTTGCCGTATACGGCGTTTGGCGTGGCGGTGTTCGACCAGGACCATGATGGGCAGCTGGAAGCGATGATCGCCAACGGTGCTGTCATGCGCATCCCGGAACCGTTTGTCGTCGAGCGTCCCTACGCCATGCCCAATCAGTTCATTCGCAGGGAGGCATCGACGAAGCGCTACGCCGATGTGTCCGAACGCGTTGGTTGGCCGTTGTCAACGGTTGAAGTCAGTCGTGGCTTGATCCTTGGAGATTATGATGCCGATGGTGACATCGATGTCGTGATCACGAACAACCACGCCCGACCGCAAGTGCTTGAAAACCAAACGGACGGCGGCAACTGGACCATCCTCGATGTCCGAAACGCAGCGGGCGGTCCAGCCATCAATGCACGCGTTCGGCTGACGACCGGATCACAAACGTATCGTCGGGAAGTGCGGCCTGGGCAGGGCTACGTGACCAGCAGCACGCCGCATGTGCATGTAGGCTTGGCCGACGCGACCAGTATCGACGAATTGGCCATTCAGTGGCCCGACGGATCGACCGAACGCTATTCAGATATCCCCGTTAATCAGGTTCTCACGTTCGTGCAGGGTGGCGACAAACCGTGACGGTGTTCACGCATAGGTAAACCGTGTCCAGGAAGCGAAAGACCAACAAGAAGCAGAAGCCAACCGCGAGAGTCGACAGCGGCTCGCGATTCGGATGGCTCAATGTGCTTTTGCTGCTGATCATCATCGTCGGCGTGGGGGTACTTCTCTTTCCACCGACCACGGCAGAGGAAACGCCGACATCCGTGGTGACCCAAGATGTTCCAGCGCCGCCAAAGATCCAACTCATGTCAATGGACGGTGTGGAAGTCGCAAGCGTGGACCCTGCCGCGTTTGACGCCTGGTGCAAAGAAGTTGGATTGCCCTCGCCCCCGGTCGTCGTTCACCTTGATCCAATCATCGTCCGGCGATGCGTCGAAGCGTTTCACAAAGCGGCTGAAAAGCCAACCGCTGCGAACCTCGGTCGGGCCGGTCAGATATCCGAGAGTCTTGAAGCGCACGACACCGCGGCGGCACTTCTGCGTCGCGCTGCAGATTTGGATGAAGATGCGTTTCGCTGGCCTTATCTTGTGGGTTCCATCGCCCAATCGAAAGGCGAGCTCGACCAGGCGAACAAGTGGCTGACCCGGGCAAAGTCGCTCAACACCAATCATGCGATGTTGTTCGCGAGATTGGGGCAGGTGCGCCTCGACAACGGAGACCTGCCCGCCGCCAAGGCGTCCTTCGAAGAGTACAATCGACTGGATCCAAAGGGCGTCTTCGGCCACGTTGGTCTTGCACGGATCGCGCTTCTTGAGAATCAGACTCAAGCGGCGCTCCGACACCTTCAGCGCGCCATGCGAATCACAACGCAAGATTTCCAGGTTCACTACATGCTCGGGGAAACGCTCGCGCGGCTTGGGCGTCGCGAGGAGGCGGCGCGCTATTTCAAAGCGTGCGAATCGCTGCCATCAGGTGCTCGGTTTGACGCGGCTGACGCGCTGTTTCGCGAGATGGACGAAATCAGTGGTTCGATTGAAGTGATTGTGGCGGAACTACGACGCATCCAGCAATCAAGCCAATACGAGCGCATGGCCGAACTGATCGAGACGATCATCCAGCGTCGCCCGGGTGATATGGTCATGATCTGCAACCTCGCCGATGTCTACCGCAAGCTTGGTCGTGTCGAAGACGCTCACCGTTTGCTCGACGGAGCGGAGCGCGACTACGGAATTCTCCCCAGAATCCACCGCACGCGTGCGACGATCTTCCTCGCCGAGCATGAGTATCAGCGAGCGGCCGACGAAAGCGCCCGTGCAATTGAGCAGGATCCCAACGACGCGCGTGCCTTGGACATGCGCGGGCGGGCACTCATGCTCCTCGGACAGTTTCCGGAAGCTGAAGATGCGATGAGGCGGTCCATCGAGCTTGATTCATCCGACATCACCAGATACTACCTGCTGTGCGACATCATACTGGGGCAGAAACGAATCGATGAAGCCCGCGAATGTGTTCAGGATTTGTTGCGCAAGCGGCCTGGCGATGACAAGCTCCGCAAGCAGCTTGAGACATTGAATCGGATGCAGTGATCCGCTCCGCGCAAGTCAGACGGATCGTCAAGGTCCGCGTGCGATCGCGCCGATAATCTGATGTGGGTTGACGCTCGAAACGCCGGACAGTACTCAAGCCTGACAACGAGGGACATCATCCGACCATGAGCAAGCGAGGCCACCAAGTTTCATACCCTGGTTCAGCCAGCCGTCGTCGAACGAGAGCCGCGTTCGTGAGTCGATGGGTAACAGCGGTATTGGCTGTGATGGCGGTGGCGACGGTAGGTTTGATCGTGTTCGATCGCCGCAATGATGCACCCTCCAAGGTGGTGTCCCCCAGTGGGGACAAACCTGACAAAAAAGTTACACCCTCAAGTGCGACAATAGAGGATCGGCAGGTCTTCCTTGACGTGACCTCGAAATCAGGGATTGATTTCATCCACGTCCTTGGCGATGACATGCGTTACCACTTTCCCGAATTGATGGGCGGCGGCGGCGCGTTCATCGACTTCGACCGCGACGGCGACCTCGACCTTTTCCTCGTCCAGAGCGGTGACATCCTCGACAACTCCGGCAAGCACCGCAGCCAACTCTATCGCAACGATGGTTCTGGTACATTTACGAACGTGAGCGCATCTTCAGGTGCTGATATTGACGGTTATGGTATGGGCTGTGCTGCCGGCGACTACAACAACGACGGTTTCGTCGACCTGTACGTCACACGCCTGCGTGAAGACGCATTGCTCAGAAACAATGGTGATGGCACGTTTACAGACGTGACCGATGCTGCCGGCATCAGCAACGACGCCTTCTCATCCAGTGCATCCTTCTTTGACTTCGATCGCGACGGCAACCTGGACATCTTCGTAACGAATTACGTGCAGTGGTCGATGCACACCGAAGTGCAGTGCTTTGCCAAGTCCGGCGCACAGGACTATTGCGATCCGAATCAGTATACGCCAACGGTCGACAAACTCTTTCGCGGTCGCGGCGATGGCACGTTTGAAGACGTCAGCGAGAAGGCCGGTATCGCCGGATACAAGGGAAACGGACTGGCCGTCCTGTGTACCGATCTCAACGACGACGGCTGGGTCGATGTCTACGTAGCCAACGATCAGACCCCCGCGCATTACTGGGTGAACCAGCGTGACGGCACGTTCATCGAGGATGCGGCAGTCTCCGGATGCGCGTTCAGCCGCGACGGCATCGCGATCGCCGGCATGGGCATCGCAGCTGAGGATTTCGACGGTGACGCCGACTATGACCTGCTCGTCACCAACATTCGCGACCAGGCCCACCTCTGTCTCCGCAACGAAGGTGGCGCGTTTGTGGATGTCAGCCACGAATGGGGTTTCGGTGGCTGGGCGCTTCCTTACACGGCGTTTGGCATCGCCGTCTTCGATCAGGATCGCAATGGTGATCTGGAAGTCTTTATCGCCAACGGCGCCGTCATTCGCCTTCCCGAACCCTTCCGATCAGGCGACTTTTACGCCATGCCCAATCAATTCATCAGCCGCAACAGCAATACAGGCCGATACGAAGACGTCTCAGCCGCACTTGGAACACCGCTGCAGGCGTTGGACGTCAGCCGCGGTGTCATCTCAGGCGATTACGACAACGATGGCGACATCGACATCATCGTGACCAACAACCACGCGAGACCACAGATCCTTGAGAACACCGCAACCGTTGGCAACTGGACGCGAATTGAACTCAAACGCGCGACCGGAGGATACGCGATCAATGCACGCGTGAAAGTGACAGCCGGTGGCAGAACGCAGCATCGTGAGGTCCGCCCGGGACAAGGGTATCTTGTCAGTTGCGATCCGCGTATCCACGTTGGCTTGGCCGACGCGAGCGTGATCGACAAACTGACCATCCAATGGCCAGACGGTGCGACCGAAGTGCATGAGAATCAGCCAGTCAACCAGCACCTGATCTTTACGCAAGGCCAATCGAATTAACGTGCATGACGGCGATCATGAGGCAAACGGAAACGTGAACGAGCAGCGATCAGAAAGCAAAGGCAACAGCGGCAAGTTTTCGACGCTGCTGAATGTTTGTCTCATCGTGATTATTGTCGCTGGGCTGGGCTATTGGGTGATCGACAGGAATAGCACGCCTTCAACGCCCGACCCCACGCGTACCGATAACCAGCAGATCGCCCCTCCCGAATTGACGATCACAACGGGTGAGAAGGGTAAACGCGTCGAGATCGACGAGGCAGCCTTCACGAAATGGTGCATCCGCCACGATTTGCCGGAACCACCGGCAATGGGCCCGCTGGAACCCGAGGTCGCCAACCGGCTTTGGACGGCCTTTGTCGACGCAGCCCGCGACCCTTCCGCTGCCAACCTCGGAAAGGCGGGGCAGATCTGCGAGAGTCTGCAGGCTCATGACAGCGCCAAAGCGCTCCTGAAACGCGCGGTAGCCATGCAGCCCAGGGAATTCCGATGGACGTACTTGCTCGGATGCATCGCCCAGCGCGTTGGTGATCTGCCCGGCGCGCAGAATTGGTTCGCCAAGGCTGTCGATATCGACGATCAATACCCACTACTCTTCGCCCGCTACGGGCAGGTGCTCTTCGATGATCACGAGCACGATCAGGCGGAGCGCATGTTCCTGAAATACAACGAAAGGGACGAGACGGGCATTCTCGGTGACGTCGGTCTCGCACGGATCGCGCTCAAGCGCGGAGATGCCGAAAAGGCAGTGACCATCCTTCAGGCTGCTCTCCGCAGACAGCCCAACGATTTTCAGGTCCGCCTGAAACTGGGCGACGCTCTCGTCGCCGCTGGACGCCCCAACGAAGCCCGACCGCATTTCGACGCCGCACGCCAACTCGACACAGGCCTGCGATTCAACGCCGATGACCGCTACATCCAGGAACTCGACACCCTGAGCGGATCGGTTGACTTGCTCGTAACCGAGTTACGGCAGTTGCAAGGTGGACCACAACACCAGCGCATGGCCGATCTGATTGAGAAGATCATCGAGCGACGTCCGGACGACATGTTGATGGTGATGAATCTGGCTGAGACGTACCGCATGCTCGGGCGCATCGCCGATGCGTTCGCGTTGCTTGATGATGTCGCCGGGAGGTCCGGCAGGAATGCCCGATGGTATACCGTTCGCGCGGCGCTCTTGCTTGGCGAAGGACGAGCGACTGAGGCGGAAACGAATTGCAGGCAGGCCATCGAACTGGATCCACGCAATGCACGGGCCTTCGATGTCCTGTCGCGGATCCACTTCCAAAACGAACAGTGGCCCGAATGCGAGGAGGCCATCAGAAGTGCGATCGATGTTGGCGGCCCCGACCCATCAAGATGGTACGTGCTGGCCGAGGCTTTGCTCGCGCAAAGACGACTCAGTGACGCGCGCGAATACTACGCCAAAGTGCTGACGCAGCAGCCGCGGAACGAGAAAGTGGCCAGACGCCTCAACGCCATCGATGCTGCCCTCGCCAGGATCGCTGCCGAGTCTTCAGACGGCGGCCAGTGACGCAACCGGTCGATCTGCTGCCGAATTCTCTTTCTCGATGCTGCCAGCAAACTGCTCGTTGATCGCATCGCGGAACGAGCGAAACGAAAACTTCCCCATGAGCAGGCGAATCTTGTCGGCAAACCCACGTCGCCCCAACCCCTGATGCAACCGCATGCGCAACGGTGGCCCCGACATCCCCCACATCACCTCGCCATCCGATCGCCGAAATTCGTCGGCATCCAGTTCATGCGGGTGACAATAGAACACAGGCCAGGACGAACGCCCCTCAGCCTCACGCTCAAACAATCGGCACAGCAACCATCCCGGCAGCAACCGTGCATAGCCACCGCCCGCCATCGGCCAAGACCGCCCCGCAAACCGCGTGACCGTCAACGGATACTCGATGATGCTCCGACCGTGCGACAGCGTGATCAACTTCGGTTCGGTAGGCCAGTCACCGATCCCGTACCGCCGCCCCGCGAACGGGAAGATGCTCGAGTCATACGCAAATCCCAACTCTGCCAGAATCTCCAACGCCCACACACTCTCCCCGACAATCGAAAACACGGGCGCACGATAACCGCGTACGTGCTCGCCGATCACACCCTGCACCGCGTCCAGTCCCGCCACCACATCCGCGCGAAAAGCGTCCGGTGTCTGGCGAAAGACTTCCACATGCCCATATCCATGCGATGCCAATTCATGCCCGCAAGCCGCAATCTCGCGCACAACATCCGGGTGTCTCTCGGCGAATTTCCCCAGAACGAAGAATGTCCCGCGCGCCGTAGGGTCCGCAGAGAGTATCTCCAGCAGTCGGCGCACGTTGTCAGCGCAGTAATCACTGATCGGCAGATCGCGATCCAGCACCGCCTGCCCCCAGTCTTCAACGTCGCAACTGAAAATGAGCGAGGGTTTGTCTTGGTTTGCGGAATGGGCCACGCCGGTCATCCAGTCTGAACACGCCAATGGATGTTTATCGGTCGATCGGGCAGCCCGCACCAAGTCGATTTCAGCCAACCGTCACACAAGCTGCCCATAGGCAGGCCGATCCGTCGCCACGGGGTGAAACATCTCGGGATGGATCAGATGGGCGAGAATTTCAAGACTGTCCACGATCCGCGGGCCGGGACGGGTAAAGAACGCGTTCGCATCGACAACGAACACCTGCCCATTCCGCACCGCCGGTAGTTCGTCCCACCCCGGCAACGTCTTGAGCACCTGAGCCTCCGCCACCGTCCGCTGCAGATCGAATCCGCACGGCATCAACACGATCACCTCTGCACCGCTCGCAGCCACCGATTCCCATTCCGCGTAGCGGCTTCGCTCCCCCGCATGGCCAAGCACGCTCTCGCCCCCGGCAAGCTCGACGAGTTCCGGAAGCCAGTTCGCCGCCACCATCACCGGATCAAGCCACTCCAGACACAAGACGCGCGGCTTCTCCAGCCGACGCGCTTTCTCGCGAATCCCGTCAACCCGGCCCTTCAGTTCGTCGATGCACGCCGAACCGTCCGCTTCAATGCCGCACGCGGAAGCCACCCGCGTGATGTCGTCGTAGATGCCCTCGAGCGTTGTCGGATTGAGCGGAACCAGCGTCGTGTCCGCGAGCGTATCGTTCGACTGGCACAGCCTTGCAACGTCTGCATAGTTGACCGCACACACCTCACACTGCGACTGCGTCACGATCACGTCAGGCCGCAGGGATGCGATTGTCGATTCGTCAATCTCATAGAGTGACTGACCGCCTCCCGAGAAGGCCTTCACCTCGTCGTCGATGGTCCGACTCGATGCCTCGATCGTCACGCGCGTCTTCGTCAATCGGGGACGATCCAGAATGTTCGTGGGATAGTCGCACTCGTGGCTGATGCCGACGAGTTGGTCGCCAAGACCAAGTTTGCAGACAATCTCGGTTCCACTGGCCAGCAACGTCACGATACGTTGTGCGCGTTTGCTCATCGCAGGCTCGGACCGGCGTCAGGACCCAGCATGTATGCGCGGAGTACCTCGACCGGCGGCATCCCGCGCGACAAGAGCTTGTCGTGAAAGGACCGCAGCGAGAACGTCTTGCCATTCGCTTTGCGGTAGTCTTCGCGGAGTTTGAGAATCTGCAGCTTGCCAAGCGTGTACTTGAAATACCCCGGATCAAATGTGCCACGCTCCGCCTCCAACCGCGACGGAAGCTCACCAAGAAACACATTCTTCATGAAAAACGCCGTGGCCTGCTCGACGGTCATCCCCTCCGTGTGCATTCCGATGGCACACAGGAACCGGCAGTTTCGCAGCAATGCGTCCTGAAGCTGCCCCAATTCATAGAGCGGCGAGTCCGCCTGGAATCCTTCCTCAACCATCATCTGCTCGGCATAGTGGGCCCAACCCTCGACCGCCGCGTAACTTGTAAACGCTTTTTGGATGTCGGACGGCGCACGATTGGCATGCAGAAACTGCACGTAATGCCCCGGATACGCTTCATGCACCGTCACGTTCAACGCAACATGGCGATTGAAACTCTCTAGCCACTCACGTTGCTCTTGTTCCGACCAGTTCGGATCGACGGGCGTCACATCGTAGTAGGCTTCCGTCGAATTCCGCTCGAACGGACCGGGTGTGCTCATCATGGCCGTCGCCCATCGCGCGAACTTCGGCGTCTCCGTCACCAGTGCCCGCACCTCGGACGGAATCGTGATGATACCGTGGTCGATGAGAAACTGACGCACCGATTCCGCCTGCTTCGCGATCGACGGGATGAGCGTCTCAGCCGTGTACACGTCCCGCGCCATCAGCGCCATCACATCAGCAACGCTCTGCCCGGGAAAGTTCCGTTCGACGATCTCCCGCGCCCGTGCGAGATTGCGCTTCAGATCCGCCTCCCCGATTTCGCGCAACCGAGGCAACGCAATGTCCAGCCCCTCTGTCAGACGCAGCATCTTCCCAAACGCATCGGCTCCAATGGCGAAGCGATCATGCGCGCTTGGTAGTTTCTCCTGCTCAAGATGATCGGCGTACGACGCGACCGCATCACTCGCCGCCACGCACGCCGCCTTCAACCGAATCTGTGCAGCCCGATCATCAACCGACGGGAACGCGTTGGCCACATCCGATCGAATGAAATCCGCAGATCCGCGCAACGACTTCAGCGACACACGCACAAACACCGATGGAAGCTGATCGTCCAGGTTCGCCTGCGCCTGGCGCATGTAGCTTGGCACCTGCAACAGCAGCGTTGTCACCGCACGCATTCGCTGCTCAGCCGGTGCATAATCCCGGCGAATCAAAGACAACACGCCCCAGCCAACGTCATACATGGTCGGTTTGACCCGATGTTCGCGAAGCTCGGCGAATGTGAACAGCTCACCAGCTGCGGCGTATTTCAGGATCGATCGATCGATCCGCTGATCCGCGTTCAGCTCCAACGCATCGATCGACACGATGCGGACCATCACCTGCCGGTTGTATTCGACCCATCGATCGATCGCCGCTTCACTCCGGTCCGGCATCACACCGTCATAGACATGAAGCCCCGCATGCACCGCCCGAAACGGATGAAACGCCCAAAACGCCTCCAGATACTCACGCCCCAACGCGTTCAGCCGAGCGCCGGCATCCGATTCCCGAGCGTGGCCCACCGCGACGAAAGCCAAGACGCAGACCGCAAACCCCATCCGCTTCATACACAATGCTCCTGAATTCCGCCGCGCGACCACGCCGACGGTGCTACATGTACATGCCGCCGTTGATGTTGACTACCTGCCCCGTGATGAACGAAGCCTGCGGCGCCGCAAGGAATCGAACCGCACGCGCCACCTCTTCAGGCCGACCGAGTCGACCCATCGGCGTCATCTGCCGAACCGTGTCCAGCACCTTCTCCGGAACAGATGCCGTCATGTCCGTCTCGATGAATCCCGGAGCAACAGCGTTCACCGTCACGCCCTTGGCCGCAACCTCGCGCGCCAGCGTCTTGGTAAATGCAATCATCCCGCCCTTCGCCACAGCATAGTTCGACTGCCCGAAATTACCCATCTGCGCCACGATCGACGTGATGTTGATGATCCGCCCCCAGCCGCGCTCGACCATCTGCGGCATCAACCCGCTCGTCACATTGAACGGACCGTCGAGATTCACCAGCAATACCTGGTGCCATTGATCCACGGTCATCTTCAGGAATGAACGGTCCCGCGTGATGCCAGCATTGTTCACCACCACATCGACCTGACCGTAATCGCCCATCACTTCGTCGATCATCCGCCTGGTCTGGTCCGGATCGGATACGTCCGCCTGATACGATTTTGCACGAATTCCCTTGGATTCCAGATCAGCCACGATCTCGTCGGCCGCTTCCGACGAACGGTTGTAATTCACCGCGATCGCACTCTTCTCCGCCGCCAGCGCATAGCAGCACGCCTTGCCGATTCCGCGCGAGCCGCCTGTTATCAACGATACTTTGTCGACGAGGTCTCCCATGACATGAACCCCTTTGCACAACGAGTACTTCGGTGACGTGACCGGACGCAGTCGCCCGGAGAGGCACGTTTCGCGCTAGGATAAAGAAAGACGCCGCCTCCTGCCAGCAGAAGACGGCGTCATCGTGTGCGTTGATTAGTGCGATTGCGTTACAAACGCCGAGTTCTATCCCTTCGGGTGCCAACCCGCGTCGACCCACAACTGTCCACTGACCGCGGAGTTGCGAATCAGGAAACAAATCGCGTCGGCGATTTCTTCCGGTTTGATCAGCCGGCGAAGTTGCGTCTGCGGCAGGATGTTCTTTGAAACATAATCCTCGCCGAGCGACTGAACCATCGCCGTATCCGTGAAGCCCGGGTGAATCACGGCAGAGCGAACGCCATAGAAGATCGCTTCAGCCGCCAACGTCGCCTGCGCTCCTTCAAGGCCCGCTTTTGCACTCGCATAACTCACCTGCCCCTTGTTACCGGCAGATGAGACCGATCCGATGAACACGACAGCGCCCTGAACGCGCTCAGCCGGTTCCCACCGACCAAGGCCGCGACCGTGACGATCACGCGCAACCGAAGCCACCGTCTCCATCGCCCAGTAAATCGGGGCAGTCAGGTCAACCGCAAGCACGCGATCGAAATCTTCCTGAGGGTAGATGTCTGCTTCACCAGACTCCTTGTCGATCTTCACCGCCAAGCGATCTTTCGTAAATCCCGCCGCCGGTACACAGATCGAAACCGGGCCATACAGATTGCCCATCTCGGCAAACACGTGACGACGGAAGTTCGCGTCCGTCACGTCACCGCGAAACGGAATCATCACGCTTCGCCCGCAATCCTCATTCGCCTGATTCGTAAACGCGGTAACGCCTTCAAGCTGATCAACAACAGCGACCGCCTTGATGCCGTTCCGCGCCAATGCGTAGCAAGTGGCATGACCGATGCCGCGCGCGCCACCCGTCACCACCGCCACCTTGGTGCTCAAGTCCATAAGGTGTTCCGTTCCGAAGAACGGTTCCACCGTCATGGTTCCGTTTCCACCGC
This sequence comes from Phycisphaerae bacterium, assembly GCA_028289375.1. Taxonomy (GTDB): domain Bacteria; phylum Planctomycetota; class Phycisphaerae; order UBA1845; family UBA1845; genus OFTM371. The sequence continues at coordinate 92,664 of JANQQK010000060.1, forward strand.
CCATATGATGCTGCTCCATGTGCTGTCGGCGATGCCTCAGCCCAGTTCGTCGGAACGCTCGCCAAGCCAATCGCAAGCCTGAGGCCAAAGCTCGCGATGAGCGCGCGATCCGACGGCCATGCCGATATGGCCCGCCGGGAAGTTGATGATCTTCCGATCCTTCGATCCAACCGCATCGTTGAACGGCATGCTCTGTCCACAGGGGACCAGATGATCATGCTGGGCGGTCAGGTTCAGAATCGGACACGTTATACGACCAAGGTCCACGCGCTCGTTGCCAATCTCCAGCTTGCCCTGAATCAACTGGTTCTGCTGGAAACAGTATTTCACGAACTGACGGAACGTCTCTCCCGCAACCGGAATGTTGTCGTTCAGCCAGGTCTCCATGGCCATGAAGTCCTCGACGAACTTCTGGTCGTCCATTTTGTCATAGAAATTGAAGTACTTCTCGAGCAGGTTCTGCACCGGTTTCAGCAGCAGGAACGAGTTCTGCAACCACTCCGCCGGCATGTTGCCATAGACCTCGATCACCTTGTCGACGTCGAAGTACTTCTCGTCACACCAGACGCCAAGCAGACTATCGTGCGTCGACCAGTCGACAGGAGCAGCCAGAAGCATGAGGTTCCGCACCTTCTCGGGATTCAGCGCGGTGTACATCGCGCTCATCGATCCGCCCATGCAGTAACCGAGAATGTTGATCTTGTCGCAGCCACTCCGTTCTCGAACATGATCCACGACGTGGTCCATGTAGCGGCCGACGTAGTCTTCCAGACCAAGGAAACGATCACCGTCGGCCGGAACGCCCCAGTCGATGTTGTACACATCGAATCCACGATTCAGGAACTGTCGCACGACGCTCTTCTGCGGACGCAGATCGAGAATGTAGGGACGATTCACCAGTGCAAAAACGACCAGCAACGGTGTCTCGTACGTCTTCTCAACGTCGCTTTCGTAACGCAGCAAGCGCAGGGCATCCTCGCGGTACACCGCACGGCTTGGCGTCGCGCCCACGCGTACCTGCTGGGCTGTCTGCATAATGTTCGGAACGGCCCACATCTTCCGCATGAAGTCCTGCATCGGCTGGGCGAACATGTCCATGCCCGGCATCGCGGCCGCCCAGGGGTTATGAGTCTCAGGTGCTGTCGCCATAAGTCCTACCTCCGCCCCTTTCTGCCCTTGCCTGCGGTCGCCGCCTTGGCGGGCGCCGATTTGCTTTGCCCGTTGCGTCCCGCCTCAAGCCGCTCCATTCGCGACTCCATGTCCTCCAGCTTCTCCATCACACGCTCTTCCATGCCACGAACCAGCAACGCCACGTGATCGGAGTCATTGCTGGTTGGCATGTTGAACGCCTTAAGGTTTTGCTGCATGAACTGATTCATCTGCTGTTTGAAGACCAGTGCGTTGTCCAGCGACTGTTTCATCGCCGCCAGAAACTGCTCGCTGCGCATGAACTCCTCGGCATGCTTGCTCAGCACCGAGAAAAACGCCTTGCGCATCTGGTCGGCCATGTCCGGATTCATCGCCGGCGGTGTCAATCCGACCGTCGCCATCTGGCCCATCATGTCGGTCCAGAACCTGGTGAACGGATCGCTGCCCATCGTTGATGTGCTGCCGTCGTTCATGAAGACCTCCTATCCTCGATTCAGCGTGCAAATCGCAAAATACCGCACGCACGACATCCGTCCCGACGCCTGCACTAATCGCAGCGCTCGATCGCAATGGCCGATGCCTCGCCACCACCAATGCACAGCGTCGCAATGCCGATCTTCTTCTTGTGAACTTGCAACGCATTGATCAGCGTCGCCACAATACGGGCGCCCGTCGCACCGATCGGATGACCGATCGCGACGGCCCCACCAAACACATTCACCTTCTCGTGAGGGATGTTCAGTTCCTTCATCGCGACCATCGTGACCACGCTGAAGGCTTCGTTGATCTCAAAGAGGTCGACATCCTCAATCTTCAGGTTCAACTGGTCGCAAAGGCGCCGAATCGCGCCGATCGGCGCGACCGTGAACTGCATCGGCTCCATTGCAACATTCGTGTAGCCAAGGATCTTGGCACTGCACTTGATGCCCAGCGCCTTGGCCTTCTCTTCCCCCACAACCACCGCTGCGGCAGCACCGTCACTCATCGCGCTGGCGTTCGCAGCCGTTACCGCACCTTCCGCGCCGAAAGCGGGCCTCAGCTTGCGTACCTTTTCCTCGACGAATTTCGTCGGTTCCTCATCGCGATCGACGACGACGGTACCCTTACGTGTTTCGATCTCCATGGGGACGATCGTGTGCTCGAAGTGTCCGGCCTCCTGGGCCGCCAACACGCGCTTGAAGCTTTCGATCGCAAAATCGTCCTGCTCTGCGCGCGTGATGTTGTACTCTTTCGAGCACGAATCCCCGCACATTCCCATGTGCACGTCGTTGTAGACATCCCAGAGACCGTCGTGGATCAGCGCATCGACCACCGTCTTGTTACCCATCCGCATGCCCTTGCGGGCATCGGGCAACAGGTAGGGCACGCGCGTCATGCTCTCAACGCCACCGGAGACCAGAAGATCACCGTCGCCACATTGAATGGCCTGGGCGGCGAGCACGATCGCACGCATCGCGGATCCACATACTTTGTTGATGGTCATTCCACCGCACGTCACCGGCAGACCCGCGCCGATCGCCACCTGACGTGCGATGTTCTGACCGAGACCAGCCCCGATGACGTTTCCGAAATAAACCTCATCAACATCTGCAGGGCCAATACCGGCACGCGTCAGCGATGCCTTGACTGCTTCCGCGCCAAGTTTGGCAGCAGGCACCTCAGCCAACGCGCCGTTGAAAATTCCAATGGGGGTTCGAGCACAACCTGCGAGGTATACGTTCTTCAGCATCGATGCTCCTTTCAATCACCCCGGGTTCGCACCACTCAGAAAACGCCACTAGGCCCGAAGGGAGACTCCCCACGGGCCTGCGCGGCTTTATCGTGACAACCAGACTACTTCGCGGCCTTCGTGCCGTTCGCCTTGGAAACCTGGGCAACGTTCTGCTTGACCATGCCCGTCCAAGACTCGAACAGGCTCATGTTCGCCTGCGTCATCTTGTCGACACTTGAACGCATCGTGTCGAACGAGGTCCGCCACATGTCAAGTGTCTGGTTGAAGATATCCTGGTTCACAAACTTCTGATTCTGCTCGAAAGTCTCGCGGATCGTCTCAAAGCCTTTCTGGCTCTGCTTTTCGAACATGCGATGGAACTCGTCGATGTTCTTCTGGAAGCCCGGGAGAACATCATCGGTGAACTTGCCGGCCTGCGTCTGGAATCCATCGAACGCCTGACCGAAGGCATTCTTCCAGAACTGGGTCGACTCCTCCTGGAACTTCACGCTCGTGTTCATTGTCTGCTGAAACGTCTCGTTCGCCTTCTTGAGCATGTCGCCGAAAACTTCCGTGTTCATTGTCGTCGATACCGCCATTGTCCTACCCTTTCACTTAGTGGCCCGATGGCGTGATCGTCTCGCCATCAACTCACCCATAATATAGACGCGCTTTGGGGGGCGGTCAAGGCATTTTTGTGCAAACGCAAAAAATTCCGAGAACCCGTAAGCGTCTGTTTTCTAGTGATTTGCGACTGATTGGTCCGATATGCATTGACTTCTTTTCGATGTCGCGTTACGCTGAAGGGCGTCAATGGGCATCCATCCAGGAGGATTCAGTCGTGGCCGACACCCCCAAAGCCGAGAAGCTCAAGATCAAGAAGTACTCCAACCGCCGTTTCTACGACACCACGCGGAGCTGCCATGTCACGATGGCCCAGATGTATGATCTAATTCGCGAGGGCTGGGAGCTGGAAATCCACGACGCAAAGTCGGGCGAGGACATCACCAATGTCGTCCTGACGCAGATTCTCCTCGAACGCGACGCCCCCAAGCTCGACATGTTCCCCCCGACCGTGTTGCATCAGATGATCCGCACGCAGCAGGAACTCCTCGGCAACGTCCTCGAGCAGTTCTTTGCGCAAGTCCTTGCCACGCAACAGGCTTCGCAGGCACAGTGGAACCGGTTCCTGCAGAACACGTTCGGCCGGGCGGCTCAGATGGCGTCCAATCCGCTCGACTGGACCCGCAGCATGATGACGGCATTCAATCCCGGCGGCGGTTCCATTCCAAATGGTCAGGAGCCGCCACGACCGTCATCCGACAGCGAGGTGGAAGCCCTCCGCGAGCAGGTGTCGACGCTGACGCGGCTTGTCGAGAAACTCGCGTCCGATAAGCAGTAGCGACGGCTGGGCCGCGTTGGGCCAAACGTCACTCGCTGGTTGGCCCGGTGAAACTGATCTGGAATCTGCCAAAGTCCACGAAGTCCACGTCTCCATCGAGATCACCGTCGAAGACCTCGCAATCGATCGTGGGGTGCTGTCCGTTCGTGCAATTGTGGAACGCGGAATAGTCCGACAAGTCTACCGATCCACCGCCGTCGAAGTCGGCGAAGAGTGCCTGGCCGCTGTTGATGTGCACGAAGACGACGTCTTCGATTTCGTCTATGAGCGACAGGTCGTTGTCGCCGTCGTTGTCCACATCGTGCAGCAGCGTGCAGGAACCGGCCTGTGGGGCTGAGACGGTGTCGAAGAAGGAGAAATTTCCCGAGCCGCCATTGGTGAATATCCGCCATTCCCGCCCGACGAAGCTCGACGTCGTCCAGTCGAGATCACCGTCGCCATCAAGGTCGCCGAGATCGGTCGCAAGGCAGAATGCACCGGTCGTGTAGGTCTGCAGGCCTGACAGTCCCCCTTGGCCGTCGCCGAAGAGAACACTTGCGTTGTTGCTTTGGCTGTTGGCGGATACGACGTCCTCGTTTCCGTCGCTGTTGACGTCGCCGACGGCGATCATCCAGGTGAGTCCGCCGCAGGGTGTGCTCGACGCGAAGCTGAACGTGCCGTCGCCATTGCCGAGTTGGACGATCATCGATTGGCTTGTGCGCGCACCAATGACCAGATCCATAATGCCGTCCTTGTTCATGTCGGCGGCCATCATCGACCATTCGCCGCTGCCGCCTGCTTCGAAGAACGTGGCTGGTGCAAAGTTGCCACCGCCGAGGTTCTCGATGAGCGAGACGCTGCTGCCGGCGGCGTTGGTGTTGGCGATGTCCGGGTCGCCGTCGCCGTCAAAATCGAGCACGGCGATGCCGCGTGGGGCGGCGCCCACGGGGATGACGATCTGTTCGTCGAAGGTGCCGTCGCCATTGCCCAGAAGAACGGAGACCGTGTCGTCGTCGATGTTGGCGACGCAGATGTCGATGGCGTTGTCGCCGTTGAAGTCGGCGGGTTCGGAGGGACTGGCCCGGTTGCCGACACCAAAGGTTGGCTGGGTGAACGGGGCGAAGGGCTGGTCGTTGTCGGCGGTGTTCATGAAGACGCGGAGGTCGGCAGTGATTTCGTTCACGATGGTGATGTCGCTGTAGCCGTCGTTGTTCAGGTCGGACGCGATACCGCCGTAGGCCTGCGTGGGCTGCGACGGCGACGTTCGCACATCGAGAACCTGCACCTGTTCGAACTGCATCGGGGATCGCCGCGCGTGTGTCCAGAAGCTGAAGCTGTAACCGGCGGTGCGGATTTTCGACCTGTCGGCCGCCGTCCAGTCGTTGGATAGCGTGACGAAAACGTTCTCGCCGGCGAAGAATGGATCGTCGGGCGTGAATCGGAAGGTTCTGTTGTCGTTGAGCAGTTCGAATGATCCGTTTGCCGGTCCGCTCCATCGGCCAAAGACGCCGAACGCGCGCACGCCCTTGCCGAAGAAGCCGAGATCGATGGGTTTGTCGAACGTGATGTCGATGGTGGTGCGGGTCGAGACATTAAGCGCGGCGTGTGGTGGATTGGTGCTGACCACCTGCAACGTGGACAGTTCGCCAGCCGTCACGATGGTCGTGGACAGGAGCAGCAGGGCGATGAGGCAACGAATCATGGCGATGACTCCGGTGGGGACTGATCAACGGTTGGCCCGAAGATGCGATGGTAGCCAATTGGGTTTCCGAATCCAAACGCATTCAGTGTGAATCGACGTGGCGCATCGTCAATTGATCAGGCGTCCGGCGTCTGGACGAGGTAGCCGCATTCCGGGCAGCGGTCGCTGTCCAGTCCGGTAAGGTCGTATCCGCATGTGCGGCAGTGGCCTGGTTGGAATCGTTGCTTGCGCACGAGAATCCAGCGCATCAACAGGCCGAAGGCGACGCCGCCGGTCAGCCAGATGACCAGCATGATCAGATGCACCGTCCATGGCAGGGAACGCGTGCTGCCTGCGGGTTGGCCGCTACCAAATGCCATGATGTACGGGAAAAGAAACGTGAAGATCAGCCACATCGGGATACCAAAGCCAAGGGCACCGGTGATGGCGAAGTAGCGTGGCGATCGACTGAGGATTTTGGTGACGTCCTTGTCCCGCGCGCGTCTGCCGCGATCCTGTTCCCATGGGATCCACCGTCGTCGAACGAGACACCAAATTGGAAGCCACACGGGCAGCGTGATCGCGACGACGATCAGCGTGACGAGGTTCATCAGCGATGGAATACGGTGGCCACAGTCCGGGCAGAAGAGGCCGAAGTAGTGACCGAGTGCGTTGGCGCGGCCCCACGTCCATGGCGGAAGAAAGACGCGGCAGCCGGGGCACTTGACGTACTGCCGTTCGGCCCAGGGCCTGTCGCAGTTCACGCAGCAGTAGGTGACGCTGGGGATGCGTTGGCCGAGGAGCACCTCGTTGATCGCAATAGCTGGGTTCAGCACCCAGTGCAGAAGCATCCAGTTGGGTAGCTTGAGCTTGGTATGTCCGTCGCGTTTGCACTCCGGGCAGACAAACTCCGCCGATGGTGTGGACTCCGTTGGTGACGCGTTGGAGATCGGACGCTACCCCAGATCGACGGCCATGATCGTTTTCTGATCGCGAATGTAGGCGCGACGACCGGTCACGGTGGGGCAGGTCCAGCATGGTTTTTCGAGCAGTTGCGCCTTGGCGGTCACGTTGACGCCGTCGCGCGATGGCTTGGCGATCATCAGGTTGCCGTTGTTGTCGAGCAGGATGAGCTTGCGATCGGCGTACACGCCCTTGATGGTTGGCATCTCACGTTCGCGCCACAGAATCTCGCCGTCTTTCAAGTCGAAGGCGACGAGCTGCTCCTTACGACCACCGGCCGGTCCGTACACCACGTCGCCGACGAGGATGTGCTGGTTGAGGCCGCTCTGGACCTTTTTGTTCTCCCAGATTTCCTTGATGCCGACCTTGCCGTCGTCGCCGCGTGCGAGTTGCAGCAGCTTGCCGCCGGAATCGACCGAGCCATTGACGATGAGCAGGCGATCGCCCGGACAGGAAAGCGGTGTGGCGATGCTGGTTCCGAAGCGGTTTTCGTGTTTGAGTCGCCAGTGCAGTTCGCCGTTCTCCGGTGACATGCCGACGACCTCGCGACCCATGTAGGCCACCAGATGATCCTTGCCGCCGACTTTCACGATGAGTGGTGACGAGTAACTGCACTTGAGATCGGTCGTCTGCCAGACGATGTTGCCATCTTCCAGATCGAACGCGACGACGCCGTTGTTCGCACCGCCGCCGGCGAGCACGATGATCGTGTCCTTGTAGCGGATGGGGCTGGCTGAGTATCCGAACTTGGTGTAGGTGCCGAACTTCTTGAAGAGATCGAATGACCAGAGCACCTCGCCGTCATTTTTGTTGAAGCAGAACATCTTGCCGGTGAAGCCGATCGTGTAGAGTCGGTCGCCAACGATGAGGGGCGTGGCGTTGGGCGCTTTGCCGAAGTCCTCGACCTGCTTGGTTTTCTCATCGAGCGCGAGGGGGACGGCGTCGTAGGCGTGCTCCCAGAGGGTCTCGCCGTTTTTCGGGTTGAGGGCGAAGACGCGTTCGAGGTCGTCGTCGCCGCGTGCCATGGTGTAGAGTCGTTCGCCGTCGCTGGCGATTTCCGAGTAGCCGATGCCGAGGTTGCGTTTCCAGAGGACTGTCGGTCCGTCATCGCCCCAGGAGTCGGCGATGCTTCCGGCGGCCACCTTGTGTGTGCCTTGCGGACCACCGAATCGAGGCCATGTGTTGGTCGTGGAGCAACCGGCCATGACAAAGGAGAGTCCGAGAACGGCGATGATCAGGGTCTTACGATGCATCTTGTATAGCTCCGGGCAAGGGTGACTGATCGGCGAATCGCTGCAGAACGCATTACCGCCGCAGGGTTTATCGGCCTGGCGGGCGGTTTGTCTGCGGCTGAAAAGTTATCCAGCGCCCGATCGCTTGGCAAGGCGGGTGGGGTGCCTACAATTGCCAAACAGGGCTGGATACCCGGTCTGGCGACAAGTTTCTACGTCGCCGAGGGGATTGGAACGATTCGCATTGTGATCATGGTGGTCTTGCGTTGCCGCGGTGTTGGCCGCGACTTGACGCAATCGATGGGTGAGGTGCTGACGCGCTATGGAATTCAAGGTTAACAAGAATCCGTCTGCGAAGGACTTAACGCAATTCGGGTGGGTGATGCTGATCGGGCTCGGCGTGATCGGCTCGTTGTTCTGGCTTATTCCGCTCGTGCGTGGCAAGGATCCCTTGTGGACAATAGCCTACGTGCTGTGGGCGATCGGTTCGGTCATTTTTGTTGTCGAGATCCTTCTCCCGCTCGTCGCCGGCGACATCATCCGCGCCGTCCTTGGCAAGCACATTTATGTCGGTTGGATGACGGTCGCCACGTACATGGGCATGGTGATGGTCCCGTTGTTTCTGACGCTCCTGTATTTCATCTTCCTGTTGCCGTTTACGTTGATTCGCGTCAAGGATCCGCTGCGCATGAAGCTCACGTCCTCGGGCACCTATTGGGAAGAGCACAAGAACCACGAAGCCACGCTTGAGCGTATGCGGCGGCCATTCTGAGGGGGAAAGTTGCATGTACGTCCTTGGTTTATCCTGCTACTACCACGATTCTGGAGCTGCCCTCGTCAAGGATGGGCAGCTGGTTGCCGCGGCTGAAGAGGAACGCTTCAACCGCAAGAAGCACTACAGCGACTTTCCGAAGTTGGCCGTCGAATACTGCCTGAAGGAAGCGGGCATCACGCTCGATCAGGTTGATCACATCGGCTTCTATGAAAAGCCGTTCACCAAGTTCAATCGAATTCTCGAAACGATCCTGACCTGCTGGCCTTTCACGTACAAGCAGTGGATCAAGAGCATGCCGGTCTGGCTGACGAAGAAGCTGAACCTCGCCAAGGCGATTCAGGAAGAGTTGCAGACCGATAAGGACATTCTGTTCTGCCAGCACCACCTGTCGCACGCGGCCAGCGCGTTTCTGGTCAGTCCGTTCGAAGAGTCGGCCATCATTACGGCGGATGGTGTGGGCGAATGGGGGACGACCTGCTGGGGGACGGGCAAGGGCGTCGACATCGATTTGTCGCATGAGATCAACTTCCCGCATTCGGTCGGGCTGCTGTTTAGTGCGATCACGGCTTATCTCGGATTTCGCGTGAACGATGCGGAGTGGAAGGTGATGGGGTTGGCGCCGTATGGCAAGCCGACGTACGTCGACAAGTTCCGCGAGATGGTGGACATTCGCGACGATGGCAGTTTCCGGCTGAATCTCAAGTATTTCGCGCACACGCGATCGACCGAGACCATCCTGACACCTGAGTGGGAGAAGCTCTTCGGACGTCCGCAGCGGCCGAAGGAGACGGAACTCGGCGATTTCGAGCAGGACATCGCCCATTCCGGTCAGAAGATCGTCGAAGAGATCATGGTGAAGATGGCCCGCCACGTTCAGAAAGAGACGGGCATGAAGAACCTGTGCCTGGCTGGTGGTGTGGGGCTGAATTGTGTGGCCAACTGGCGGATGCTGCAGGAGACGCCGTTCGAGGACATTTTCATCCAGCCGGCGGCGGGTGATTCGGGCGGCGCGTTGGGGACGGCCTTTTACATCTACAACACCGTGCTGGGCAACAAGCGCGAGTACGTGATGAACAATGCGTATTGCGGCCCGTCGTTCAACGATGATGAGATCAAGTCCGAGCTTGATCGGTTGGAAGCGCAGTACAACTACATCGAGGACGATGAGGAGTTGCTCGATACCGTGGCGAAGATGATCGAGGATGGGATGGTCATCGGCTGGTATCAGGGACGTCTGGAATTCGGTCCTCGTGCGCTCGGTGCGCGATCGCTGGTGGCCGACGCACGCAGCAACAAGATGAAAGATGTCATCAATGCGAAGGTGAAATTCCGTGAGGCGTTTCGGCCATTCGCACCGAGCGTGTTGAAAGAGCACGCTCATGAGTATTTCGAAATGCCCGAAGGCATGGACGCACCCTACATGCTGCTCGTTCCGAAGGTGCGGGAGGAGAAGCATGAGGTCATTCCGGCCGTGACGCACCAGGATGGCACGGGTCGCGTGCAGACGGTGACGGCCGAGCACAATGGGCGTTATTACAAGCTGATCAAGAAGTTCTATGAGCGCACCGGCGTGCCGGTGATCATCAACACGTCGTTCAACGTCCGCGGCGAGCCGATCGTGCTGTCGCCGGAGGATGCGTACCACACGTTTGTGAACACGGGCATCGACGCGGTCGTGCTCAACAACTACGTCGTTACGGTCAAACCGGGTGACGTGGACTACGAAGCCGGCATGAAACGCAGTGTGCAACTGGAAGCCGGTTCACTGATGTCGTCTTCGGGGTAACAGTTCATTCAAAGCAGCGGGAATCGAGGCCATGGCCAAGCAGTCTCTGGTGAAAGAGTTCATTCTGTTCGTCAAGCACGAGAAGAAGTGGTGGATGGTGCCGCTGATTGCGGTGTTGTTGGTGGTGGGCTTTTTGATTGTGTTTGCAAGCTCGTCGCCGCTGGCTCCGTTCCTGTATCCGCTGTTCTGATCGTTGGTCACGCGCTGTGATGCGGCGCGTCCGATGAGGTTCAAAGTCAAACGCCCCGCACGTCGCGATGGACGTGCGGGGCATTGTTTTTCGCTTTGATGTTGTACGCCGTTCAGCGTTTGAGGCGGTGCATCTGCACACAAGTGCCATCGTGGAGGATGCACAGCGTGTCGCCGTCCAGGCGGGCTTTGTACATGCGTTTCATGCCGTTGGATTCGAAGCAAAGGCAGCCGGCAGTCCCTTTGCAGCATCCCTTGTCACCGTCAGTACAGTCTTTGCGGCAGCAAGGTTTCTTGCCACTTCCGGCGGATTCACCCGAATTGCAAGGCTTTTCGCAATCGTCGGCGCAATCATCGTCGCACTTGCATCCGGTTGTACAGAAGGTGTAGAAGCCGGAGACGACGCGCGTCTCGTTGCCGTACTTGGCCTCTGCGGTGAACGTGCCATCTGCGGCAAGCGTCATCGCGCTAAACGATACTTCGCCCTGGGACTGACCCGGAGCCATCTTCCATGTTCCCGGAATTTTGGCGCAGCCGGTCATCGCCAGCATGCCACAAGCCAGTGCGGTGAGAATTCGGGTGTTCATGTCTGTCCTCCTTGATGATTGGTTGGACTCTGTCTGTCGTCTGACGCGCACGGTATCCACTCGGAGCATGAGCGCCAAGTGAAATCGTGCTCACTTCCGTACGCTTCCCATGTCTCGCATATTGTACAATTTGCCATGCAGAGCGCCTGTCTTATCAATTCCGGACACGACCTGTGGCCAATCCGAAGCGCGCGCCGATGAAGGCTATCGGGCGTTGATGCCCGACGGACCGTCAACCAAACCTGGTTTGAGGAGATGGATCATGCAGACCGGCAAAGCACGTCTTTCGCGGACACGACAACGATCCGACCGAGATTTTCACGATCAACTCATCGACGATTACCTTCACGGCGACATCGAGGAAACCCACGACAACCGCCAGATCCGGATTCGGCGGGCGGCAGAGCGTGATGTGGTGGAGGTGGTGGACCGTCATCCCGACGAGGCGCTGATCGATGATCCGGTCCAGTTCCAGTTTCACTTCACCCCTGAGACAAGACGGAGCCAGGGACGTGCCAAAGATGATCGGACGGTCGTCGCCCGCGAGGCAGACGTCGACGATGCGAAAGCCGTCGTAACAACCGCTTCGCGGCGAGCGCATCCGTTCGGCTGGGCGAAGTTCGTGGCGGGTTTTGCGGCAGGGGGTCTGTTGGGCCTGATTGCGTACGCCGCGTTTCAAGTGATCTAGCCCGCCGGGCGTGGGATGCCCTACTGGTTGTAGGCACCATATCTACAAGATGTTGTGGTACTCGCGGACGTTGGCCACAGCATCGTCGATGCCTTCGGTGATGGTGAGGTAGTCGTCGAGCTTGGTGATGCTCAGCAGCTTGGCAATGCCGTTCTGAAGGCCGACGAGGACCAGTTTGCCATTGGCCTCGCGACAGCGATCGTGCAGGGTGATCAGGACGCCCAGTCCGGCGGAGCTGAGGTGTTCGAGTTGGGACAAGTCGAGCACGAGGGATCCGTGGGATTCGGGGCCTACGAGTTTGCTCAGCGTGGTCCGCAGGTCTTCCACATGCATGGGGTCAATGATCGATGAATCGCTGACGGTGGCGACGGTGATGGCATTGACGGTTTCGACTTTGACGCGGGGTCGGGCGGTCATGGTGGAGATTGTACGAGCGGCGTGTGGTTGGGGCCAGTGAGGCTGTGCTGCCCTTGACCGCAAAGGCTGATCTGGTATCTTTCCCGGTTCGTTACATTGAACCGAGCACCAGGGAAACGGTAGGCGACGAGAGATGCCGATAGGAACGATTCGTACAACGATGGCCAACGATCAGACGATCGAGCAGGCTTGGCATGTGGTGAGTTGCAAGGACCGCATTCTGGGTCGGTTGGCTGCCGACATCGCACGGGTTTTGCAGGGCAAGCACAAGGCGACCTACACGCCGCACGTGGATACGGGCGATTTCGTGGTCGTGACGGATGCTGAGTTGGTGACGATTACGGGGACCAATGTGTGGAGCCAACGTCGTTACGGTCGGTATACGCACCATGTCGGCGGGTACAAGGAGGAGTCGCTTGGCGAACTCTTCGATCGTGCGCCTGAACGCGTGGTGGAGTTTGCGGTTCGGCGGATGATGCCGAAGACGGCGTTGGGGCGGAAGATGTTCTCGAAGTTGAAGGTATATCGCGGTTCGGCCCATCCTCATGGGGCGCAGAATCCGGTCGAGTGGAAGTTCTAGACGAGCGAAGCGGAGACGACACCTGTGAGTGATACACCGAGCACCCCTGAAACACCGGCCACACCGATCGAGCCGGCAGCTCCCGTTGCCCCGCCAACTCCTGCGGCTGCTCCCGCCGAGGGGCAGGAAAGTCTGATGCAGAACGGTTACTACTGGGGAACGGGTCGGCGGAAGTCGGCGGTGGCCCGTGTGCGGATTCGTCCGGGACAGGGTAACTTCATCATCAACAAGAAGGGGATCAAGGATTTCTTTCGGGTTGAGCGTGATCAGCAGTACATCGTCGAGCCATTGAATGCTGCCGGTGTCGGCAAGAACATCGATGTGTTCGTGAACGTCGTCGGTGGTGGTACGTCGGGTCAGGCGGGTGCGATTGTGCTTGGTCTGGCGCGTGCACTGCTGAAGATGAATCCGGAGTACATCGGGCCACTGCGTGAAGGTCACTATCTGACGCGTGACAGCCGTGAGGTTGAGCGGAAGAAGTACGGCCGTGCAGGTGCCCGCCGTCGCTTCCAGTTCTCGAAGCGTTAGGCCACATTCAAATTTGTCATGTTCACCCGCCGGGTGGCAGGTCGATCGGTGCATTCGATCGCTTCTGCCGCCCGGCGTTTTTTTGGCGCGTGTTGGCGAAGGGGCGTACCGTGTTAAGGGCGTGTCCGTGCTCAGTTGCTTTCGGATGGGTCCAGTTTCGGCGGGGCGTCGGGGGCGATCGAGCAGGCGTCTTCCGGGGTGCAGTATCGTGAGAGTTTCATGCGGTTTGCTGCGATGCGGGCGTAGACCCAGCGGGCGATGCTTCCGATGACGGGCAGGCGATACAACCACGCGATGCGTCGCCAGTAGGGGAGTTGGCCGACGATCTTATGGATGGCGTCGGCTCCGATTAAGACGTCGCCGGTGGTGTCGATGTAACGGAGGCCTTCATTGAAATCGCCGAGCGTGAGCTGTGGGAGCTCTTCTTCGATGCCGGGTTCCTGGCGGGGACGGTAGTCAAAAGCGTTGTAGCGGTCGCGACGCTGGATGTTCCCGATGCTGCGGCGGCAGAATGCGCAGTCGCCGTCGTAGACGATGACGGGTTTGGATGGTCTTGCCGCGTTGTTCATCGGGGATTGGCCTTTGTTATCGAGCGGATTTCGTCGCTAGACGCTGCAGTCCTCGGGTGCTGGGATCAGGCAAATGAACTCCAGCGGTTCATTGCCGGGGTTTCGGAATTGGTGCATTTCGTTGGCTGGGACGTAGATGATGTCGCCGGCGGAGAACTGGCGTTCGCCCTGTTCGCTTTGGGCGACGCCTGCGCCTTTCAGAATCACAATTTCGTGTTCGTAGTCGTGCTGGTGATGGGGGGTGTGGCCGCCGGGTTCGACCTCGAAGTGGCGCATGTGGAAGTTTGGTGCCTTTTCGCCGGGGCCTATGAGCATGCGCATTTTGGCACCGTTGGCGCCTTCCATGTTCACGGGGTTGGATTCGTGCGATGCGATGGATTGAACCTTCATGGTGCTGCTCCCGTGATCGAAAATGTTGTCCCCACTTGTTATACGTGCGCTTGCCCACGAATTCCAGCGAGTGCGGTGATTCGCTACGGAGGCATTGATCTTCTAAAATCGCTTTGATGATGACGATGAATGGCGAACTGGTGCGACGGCTGCAGGCGATGGCGACGGATGTGGACCGTGTGGGGGCTTGGTCTCAGGCGGTGATCGATGCTCTTTCGGAGGCTGGGTGCTGGCGTTGGATGATTCCGACGGAATTCGGCGGGGCGGGTTTGGAGCCTGTCGATCTGGTGGTTGGGTATGAGACGGTTGCACGTGGAAGCATGGCGGCGAGCCTGATTTTCACGCAGCATGACGCGGCGGCGGATCTGATCGTGCGTGGGGACAACGCGGGTTTGCGGGAGCGGTTGTGTCCGAAGCTGGCGGCGGGGGCGTACTTTCTGACGGTGGGGATCAGTCAGTTGACGACGTCGCGGCAGGGGGGTGAGCCTGCGATGAAGGTCGACTGGGACGGCATGCGGGCGCGTTTTGATGGGGACATGCCCTGGTCGACGGCGCCGGCGCACTGCGATGCGATTGTGACGGGCGGGGTATGTGCGGATGGGCAGCAGTTGATTGCGTGCATGCCGGCGGATTCGCCCGGGCTGACGGTTGCGGAGCCGATGGCGCTGTCGGGTCTGCAGTCGACGGCGACGACGGCGGTGCATTGTGATGGGGTTGAGGTCGGGGCGGACTGGGTGATTCGGGGGCCGGTGGAGAAGGCGCTCGGGAGTCGATCGACGGTGCGGCCGTTGGTGGTGAGTGCGTCGGGTATCGGGTTGGCGGGGTCGATGGTGGATCTGCTGCGGGAGATCGCGCCGAAGCGATCGGCGGAGTTGCGGTCGTTCGCGGATGACATCATCCGGCACTACGAACGGGTTCGGGGTGAGATTCTTGATGCGGCGGAGATGTTGGGTCAGGGGGCGGGGTTGGAATCGCGGAAGGCTGAGATTCGCTCGACGGTGAATGATCTGGTGGTGCGGTTGGCGCTGGTGTTGATGACGCTGGCGAAGGGGACGGGGTACATGACGGATCACCCGGCGCAGCGGTTCGTGCGGGAGGCGATGTTCTTTCTGGTGTGGTCGGCGCCTGAGACCGTGCAGCGGATGACATTGGCGAAATTGCTGGGCGAGCCTGAGACGGATTAGTTGCGCGACGTTGGCGGGGCGACTCTCGGCTTGAACCAACCGGAGGCGATCCAGACGGCGATGGCGAAAAGGATGTCGGACAGAAGATTGAGCGCGTGGGTGCCGAGGGTGACGCTTCCCGTGTGCTCGACGCCGCGGAGGAGGATGAATGGGGATTGGAAGCGGGCGGATGAGAGAGGCCAGAAGAGTTGAAGACCGCGGCCTGAGGTCATGAAGTCGACGAGGATGTGCGACGCGTAGGCGGTACAGCCGACGGCGAAGAGGGTTGGCCACGGTAGCCGGATGATGCAACGGGCGATGATGGCGAAGGCGACGCCGCCGATGGTGATCATGAACAAGCTATTGGTAGGGCCGTTGTGGTAGGTCGAGATCGGGGCATCGGTGAAGAACCAACCGACGAGGTCGAAGTCGGGTCCCATCAGGGTGGCCAACAGTGCGGTAGCGAAGAGGAGGCGTCTTGGGCGGGAAGCTGTGGATTGGATTTTGGCGCGGAGTCTTGGCCAGAAGAGCAGGAACAGAGAGGTGTGGGCGACGGGTGAGGACATGAGTGGTGTCTAGCGTTTTCGTTGGGTACGCGTTTTCCGGTGAGCATTGTGATCGGTTTGCCTGATCTGGCCAAGCCTGTTCGGACGCTTGTCGTTGCGACGGTTGCTGGTGGTCGAGCAACGCCTGGTTGCCCTTGCATGGATGTGTTATCGGCTCTTTCGGTCCACTTCATTTCTGATACTGTTTACGCGATGGATGACTTGTTGGGCCGGCGTTGTGTTGAATCGGTCGGAGAGGCTGCGTGCACCAAATCATCGATGCAGATCAGGGGAGCGAGGGCAGGTCATTCTGGGCGTGGCTGATTGTCGCGACGGTGCTGGGGTTTGGTTTGCGAGGCTACCACCTGACGCACGCGAGTTTCTGGGTTGATGAGCTGAATACGGTTCGGGTTTGCTGCGACCTGCCGGGGATGCACAAGGCGAAGGTGTTCGGTTATCTGCCAACGGCGTTGGGGTTGGCGTTGAATGGTGCATCTGCTCCCGAGATGACGGTCGATAATACACACCGTTGGCGCGAGCTCGGTGTGACGGAGTGGTCGGCGCGGTGGCCTTCGGCGTTGATCGGGGCGTTGTCGGTGCCGTTGCTCGGATTGGCGTCGCGGCGGTTCTTAGGGAATCGTGCGGCTGGGATCTTGGCGTTTCTGTTGGCGATTGCGCCTTATCATATCTTCTGGTCGCAGGCGTCGCGGTTTTATACGCAGCAGTTTCTGTTCTATCAGTTGGCGTTGATCTGGTACTTCGTGGCGACGGAGCGTTCGTCGCAGCGGTTATTGCTTGCGGCGATGGTCGGGATACTGCTGACATTTTTGTCGCAGCCGCCGGGGCTGGTGATCTGCTGTGTGTTGGCGGTGGACTGGTTGGTGGGCAATGCACGTCTGGAGCCGGTGCGTCTTGGGTGGACGGGATGGATCGCTGGTTTGCTCGTGGTGGGGCTGTGCTATGCGTTCATGCTGTACGACTACGTGGTTCGGCCTGACATCAAGAAGTTCTTCAATGATCAGTACCAGACGCCCGTGCCGTTTGTGCTGGGGACGGTTTTCTTTGTCGGTCCGATAACGGTCCTGTTTGCGGGTTTGTCGGCGTGGGCGTTGTGGAAGGAGCGTACGCGGCGGATCGTGTTTCTGCTTGCGGCGGCGATCGTGCCGATGCTCGCCTTTGCGCTGTTGTCGATGCGGATGTATGTCGGGTTGCGGTATGCGTTCGTGTGTCTGTTCGGTTGGTTGGCGTTATCAGCGTTGGGCATCGATCGGGTGTATGACGCGCTCAAGCCTCGGTTTGGAAGTTTGATGGCGTTGAGTCCGCTGCTGCTGATCGCGACGTCGATGATGTACTTCAACTATGGGTACTACACCGAAGGGCATGGGTTCCACACACGGTGGCGTGATGCGTTTCGGTACGTCAATGAAAACCGTCGGCCCGGTGATGTGGTGGTCTGCAACGATCCCCGAATTGGCCAGTACTACCTTGAGGATCCGTCGGTTGGCGTGACGCCGTCTTCGGCTGATGATCTGGAGGCGTTGGATCGTCCTGTCTGGATTGTACTCGAAGTTGAAGATGCGATTCGAGGCCGCGTTGCGCGATGGGTCGATAATGTGGCTGCGTGGAAAGCGCAGTATAACTGTCGCGTTCTTCAGCCATATTCCTCGGTACGCGTGTATTACTACACGCCCCCCCTGAATTAGCCGAGACAACCCACGATATGAACGACTCAGAGTTGACGAAGGGTCCTGCTGCGCGAACAGCGGCGGACGTTGAGGCTGTACGCCCGCGTGGTGCACGGCGTGGTCTGTTCATGGTGACGGCTGTGAGCATGACGGTTGTGATCACGCTCTTGTGCCTCGAGGTGGTCGTGCGGATCATGAATCCACCGATTCAGGTTGGTCCCGCGCTGGTGCAGTTTTCCGAGACGCTCGGTTTTGAACTGAAGCCCAACCTCCAGTGCCGCAGGCGATCACGTGAGTATGACACGACGATTTGTTCAAACAGCATGGGCATGCGTGGCCCGGAAGTGGGAGAGGAGAAGGGGCGTCGCGTCGTTCGAATCTTGTGCATCGGGGATTCGTTTACGTTCGGGCGCGGTGTGAACGACGAGGAGTCGTTCGTGCGACTCATCGAGCGCCGGCTGAACGCGATTCCCGATGGTGTGCGGTACGAGGTACTCAATGGTGGTGTGGTGGGGTGGGGGACGGGGAACGAACTGATGTTCTTGCGTCAGCGGGGGCTGCAATTGCAACCGGACATGATCTTGCTGCAGCTGTATGCCAACGATTTCGACGACAACATGCGGAGCACTCTCTTCACCGTTGACCGTGATGGACGTCTGCATGAGGGACGGGCGTATTCGGGTCTGAAGACGATCACGGGGATATTCAACGCGTTGCCTGGCAAGTCGATTCTGGAGAATTCGTACCTGTTCAACTACGCGCGGACGTTTCTCAACATTTCCGTTCGGCCGGGCGGTGGTGGGAACGATGAAGCGTCTGAAGCCGCCATTCGCGAGCGGGAACGGGCTGCGGAGGTGTTGACATCGGCGTTGCTGTCGGCGGTTGTCGGCGTGGCGCGTGATGCAGGTGTGCCCATGGTGGCGACGACAATCGATCTGTCCGAGAAGCAGCGACGGGTGGTCTCGGACGTGTTTGCGGCGGCAAGTGTTCCGATCCTGAGTCTTGATGGCATGAAGAAGGAGCATCCGGAGCTGTATTTCAAGTATGACTTTCACTGGAATCGTGCCGGTCATGCTTGGGCTGCGAATCAGCTCGCGGAATTCCTACTTGAGCACCTTGGTGATCCCCGCCATTCGACGCCCTCGGCCTTGGGAAAGTCCGAGTAGTGTTCTCCCAGATCATCTCGCCGTCATGATCGTTACAGTCGGTGTGATCGGACTGCCGCGAGGTCAGAATATCTCGAATGAAACGGCGCCGGCTGGCTGAAATTTCTTGACCAGCGTGTCCCAGATTCACTAGACTATCAGGACAGAACGAGGCGCGTCCTGCGCCTTGCGTGCATTAAGAGAGAGAGACATAGAGGCGGTGTGTACGTGCCCTCAGCGGGCGTGCGCCGTGCATTGACGTGGTCTTGGGGAAGACCGCCGGTTTTGGGCTGACTGTGAACACAGCCTACGGTCGGTGGGTTCGCGTTGCCGATTGTGGCAGCGTGGTTTAGGAGGAGCTGAAGGAAATGTTTCGAGTCTCTCACTTGTGCGCCGGGTTTGTGGCTGCCCTCGCATTGATTGCGTCGCCTTCGTTGGCAGAAACCATCACGTTTGATCTGAGTGACGATTTTGTCACGCCGTTGGCCAACGGTGCTGCCGTTGATTCGCCGGCTGCGTTCGGCAACGTCTTTGATTTGTCGTCGACCGGCGCGAATCTTGGCTCGACCGTCTTTGACTCGTCGCCAGCCGGTCCGAACGCGGCGACGGCTGATGTCGACCTGCTCTTGGACACCGGGAACATACTGTTCCTGCAGTCGAACGATTTTCCGACCCAGACGGTGGCTGGCATCTTTGATACGCCCAATGACTCCACCGGCGATGGTTCGATCACGTTCGATTTCGCGCCCGCTGGTTTCGCCGTTGAGTTGACGTCGATTGACGTGCTGGACGTTGACACCAATACGTCCATGGAATTGACGCTGACGGATGCCGCTGGCCGCACGCGGACGATTTCGGTTCCAGAGAACTACACTGGCGACATCATGGATGGCGAGCCGGGGATCGCGACGATCGATCTTGGTGGGGCTGCGCAGGAGTCACCGAACGTGTCTGGCTTGTTCACGATCATCGGTCAGGCGAGCGGTTTCGATCTGTCGGACATCGCATCGTTGGAAATTGCGATCGACGGATCGGGCGCGTTGGATAATCTGGTATACGTACCAGAGCCTGCGACGGGTCTCCTGATGATCTGTGGGCTCGTCGGATTGGCTCGTCGCCGTCGCTAAGACGCGTCGCGTCTCCGATCATCAATACGAATCTGAAAGCGGTCCCTTCGAGAGGCGGGGGCCGCTTTTTTTTGCGCTCGTTGAGCCTGGTCGGGCGAGATTCTGGTGGCGTGGGTCTTGATTTTCGTGGCCAGCGGGTGCACGATGCCGGATTCTCAGGGCGGCGTAGCTCAGTTGGTTAGAGCGGCGGATTCATAAACCGCAGGTCACTGGTTCAAATCCAGTCGCCGCTAATCTCGTAAGTCGATGTGAATACCGGGGTTGTACTTTGCATGTCTTGCTATCCGACCTTGAGGCCTCGCATCGAAGGCGTCTCAACGTCACTTTCAACGTCATTTAGACTCAGATTTTGCATCCGATCGCCACGAATCAGGGCATCTAGTGCCCAGCGTGCGCGAGCATCGTCATCGGCGTCACGCTTCGAGTAGTACGTCAACGTTGTGGCGATATCCGAATGGCCCATGTACGACTGAAGAACCTCTGCAGGCAGCACGCGTGCACCATTCTTGCCGTACGACTTCCGCAGGCTGTGCATGTTGATAGCGCCGCTCTGGACGATTCCGGCCCGCTTCACAATTGCTTTCAGTGTGCGAAGCGTGTTATTCACGAGAAACGCGTTCTGCCACGGTTGGCCAGATTGGCGGAGCTTTCGCCATTTTCGCGAGACAGAAGCCATGCGTTCGGGCGTCAAAAAAAGCAGTGGCACTCGCCTGTCTCGCAGACTCATCCACCCGGCGACAAGACGTGCCGCATAGCGTGGAAGGGGAATCGAGCGGTCCTCGTAGTCTTTCACAACGAATGGAGGTGTCGCATCGGTTGCCTCGTGCTGGCGGACGTGGACGTAACCCGAGACTAGGTCGATGTCCGATGGTCGGAGACTGAACAACTCGCCGAACCGCAGACCAGTCCCGTATGCTATGGAGTACAACGCCTTCTCGCGGATAGTCCTTGCGTGACGCAGGATACGAAGAAACTCACTCGGCGTCACGAAATGCCAACTTCGCATTTCACCGCGACGCACCGGGAGTACGCGGATGCCATCTGCAGGCGACGACTCAATGTAGCCCCAGGACTTCGCATAACCGAATGCCGTGCGAATGTCTCTTACGATACCATTTCGCGTCGATTTCGATATCGGTTCACCCTCGCGCCCTCGTCTCCCGTTAGTCTGGTTCGTGACGAACTGAGCGAGATCGTCGCGTGAGATGGATGTGATTGGCGTTCCCGCGCCAAAGTGATTCACCACACGCCCAAGACTCTCGCGAAATTTCTTGAGCGTCGACGGGCGCAAGTGATCGGCCGCACGTCGCTCGATGAATGTGTCCACGAATACGCTGATCGGTGTATCGCCCAATCCCACATCCTGTTGGGGCCTCGGCACTGGCGCCGCGATCTCACCGCGAACGATGCGCGTTTGCCAGTTCGCGAATTTCTCAGCCTCTCGTTGTCTGGCGAACGATTTGGATGGCCGTCGTTTTCGGCCATCCTCTGTCCACTCAGTCCAGCGGACGACCCAAGGCAGCTTTGCCCGAGCGTCCTTGAATACCGATGCTTTCCTAGGTCTCATGTATCATCTCCTAACAGCCGGCGACACAGCTGCTCACCGCACCGGGCGGACGGGTCAGACTGCGACAGTTGTGCACCGACTGCTCATTGATCAGGATTTCCCTTCGTTCAGCCCGGTTGCAGAGCGGTCCAAGCGTAGCACGCTGATATCCGCAGGTGAAGCCTCGCCTAGTTGCTGCTCGCATCAAACGCGACTTTTGTGGCAAGGAACCGTTCAATTTCGGCAGCCGGATAGCGAATCACGTTTCCGATCTTGCAGCCGCGAAGAAGCCGTTTGTCGCGATAATACTTGAGCGTGTCGGACGGGTTCTTCGGACCACCTGGTTCGTTCAAGCGAAGGATCGCGATTACTTCTTCCTCGACCAGGACGCTGGGGGCCGGTCGATACCCCCCGTCGTGGTCAGGCATGTAGAGCGGGCGCGGTAACTGCCCACCATGAGAGTTTTTTTCCTGCATGCCCGATTCACCAGCTCATCGGAAAATCGTCGATGGTGGATTCGACGCACATTCCCACTGAGGGATCGTGGCCAAGACGGAAGGTAGCATGGCCTGCGGGGCAACACGTGGGGTCGGTCACGTCACCTGATGATGCAAAACCCGTCCACCGAATCGCAGCCTCGATGGGATTCGTCGCAGATTTGTCCGTGGTTTCCTCTTCGATGTGTTGTATCTGCAGCAAACTTGAAACGCGACGTTCCGCCATGAGCAGGGCCGTGTGGCCAATGGTGATCAGATCTTCCAGGCAGTAGCCTTCGTTGCCCGAAGGCGAAATCCCATCCCCTTCTTTGATCGCATCTTCGATCTCCTCGATCCTCTCCGCATTGAACTCCAGCTGTGCAACCTCATCAAACAGGTCGTCCTTGACAATCTTCATGCAATAATCCTCAAAAGGGTTCACATAACGAACAGCATCCGTGCTGTTCGCTCACTCACTAGTTCGCGCTCGGCATGTTGGTCGACAGGTCCTTGATCAGCCCGTACCTGCCGTGAAATTCCAGTTGGATCGGTTCATCACGCCCTGGGGCGAAGCGGTTTTTCAAGCATATCACTTCAAGTACATCGGGACCGCCTGGGCAGTGTTCCTTATTCAACACAAGCACGGTTTCGGCGTCGTATGCCAGCCTCCCAGCCCCAGCGATGTCGTCGAGGCTGAAGAGTTTTTCGGCGGATGACTTGAGCGCTGAGCTCTTCCGGAGCGATGCGACGACGACCAGTGCAACGTCGTGTTTCTGTGCGACCTGCTTCAGGACCGCGCTGTTCATCAGGTCAAGATGAAAGTAGTCATTTCGGTCGCCAGGCATCGCGGCGATCAGGCCGAGGTAATCAAGGACGACGAGCTTCCAGCCGAAACGAGACACACCGCCGGCGATCAGTTTTGCCAATCTTTCCCGATCGAGAGGTGCGTCCCAGAATTCATCGTCAAGAATGGACAAGGGAGAATTGCTGTGTTCTTGACCAACGCGTTCCAATGCCTCAGACTTGCCGAAACATCCACGACCTCTGTTCAGGTCGTGACGAGGAATTCGCCCGAGGAGGCTAAACCCGAGTCGCGCGATGTCGTAGGCACGTAGCTCGAGACTGAAGAATGCCGTCGGCACACCTTCGCTAGCTGCGTTGATGGCGATGTTCGTTGCGATCTGTGTTTTGCAGTTGCCTGCTTTTCCCGCAATCAGGTGAACACCACTGCACCGAAACCCTCCACCAATCGCGTTGTCCAATGATGCCAGTCCCGACGGGATCCAGGTGTCCGGTTCCCACATGGCTGGTTGCCGCCACCGATCCACCAAACGCGTTCCATGCCAGCGACACGCGCGATCCCATCGATCCAGCAACGTCGCAGTCACGGACTCGGGGGCCTTGTCGTCTTCCACCCGCTGACGCACCATCCAGTCGCCGATGTCCTTGGTCCCGCAAGCTCTGTCCAAGCCGAGATCAACCACCCGTGCTTCAATGCCTGCTTCAGTCAGCTGTGTCTTTAGTGCCGTGGACCATGCCCTGCCCACATCGTCATCGTCACCCACAACGGCGACCTCGCGACCGGACAGTGTATCGACCGCCCCTTGGGGCAATGTCTTAGGATTTGATGTGTTACCCTCGCCGCTAGTAATGCCGATGGCAGCAAGCCCAAGCCCGATGAGTGCCGCTGCCTTCAACTCACCTGAGCAAAGCCACACCGGACCTTCGGGAGTAAGATTGACAGGCCAAAGTTGGTCGCTTGATGAGCCTCTTGGCTTCCACCAAGATTTCTGACTCTGGTCGTCTGCACGGTGTCCCTTGACGGCTGTCGTATGGCCATCGGTGCGGATGGGCAACGTCCAAAATCGTTGCCCTGTTCTGCCAATGACTCCCAGTCCAAGTTTACTTGCGGTGTCGCGGTCGATGGCACGGGTCACCCAAAGATGATTAAGAGCATCGACGTCGGACATGAGCCGTTGATGCGCGTCGCCTGCGAACTGTTCCAACTCTTCGTCGCGATCCAGTGCGGACCCACGATCCACGACAAGCCTGTTCAACGCATTCTCCAGCTCTCTGTGCTGCTTTCGGTTTGCAGACGCGCGGTTAGTTGTTTCGGAGGAGATATCAACGCCAGCGCTTTTGCACGCCGTTCTGAAGCCAACCGATTCGTGTGCCTGGATGACGGCGATGATGTCCCCCGAGTCCTTGCCGTTGTTCCAGTCGCACGCGTGGCACTTAAAGAGATATGCGCCCTCGGCCTTATAGATTGATCCGCTGGGGTTTCGATCATTGTGGAAGGGGCACTTGACGGCATCGCCGCGAACCACGGCGCCCGCGCGCTCCAGCTCTGTCACCAGGGCCTTTCGATCTCGTTTCAAGGTATCAATGGTCAGGCCACGCATTGCTTCTCTCCGTCCGTCGGTCTCTGAAAGTGTGCTGCGATTCCGTCTGGCGTTAGTGGGCGTTCCGATGAGTCGGGACTTGGTTCGCACGGATGATCAACATTCTCATTGCTCACGACTGGCGGTGCGTCATTCGCCCCGGAGTCAAACGTAGGGGCGGATGCTTCAGTACCGCCCTCTTCTTCTTTAAAGAAGGTGCCTGCTTCTTCGCGGTACAGGGGCGGTTTCCCTGTGGCCGGTTTTTGTCGGCTTGACTCGGTACCCTGTGTCTTGAATCTTGGGCTACTGGGAGAAAACACCCTTCAGGGAGTGTGATGCGGTACCACGACACGTGTCCGCTCCAACCCTTGCTCAGGATGATCCAACCTCCTTCTTTCAATGCACCTATTGCCTTCGAAATGGTATCCTCCGACAGGTGACACACGTCCCGGATCTTGGCTCTCGTTGGGTTCACCTGCCGCTTGCCCTCTGCCAGCCACAACAGTGCGCCAAACACCGTGATGGCGTTTCGATTTGCATCCAGCAGTCGGTCCGGAGGCCAATACTTACGTCTCCGACTCATGCGCAGCCCCCACGAATTTGCCGACGCGCGTCGATGGCATTCAACTCATGTCGCACTTCGGCAACCGCATCGCTGTCATACAGTCTGACGTTGCCCGCATATGCGGATGGGCGGATGTGGTCGCGTGTGCTGAGGATGTGAAGCACGCGATGGATCGGTGCGCCAACCCGATCCGAAATCACTCCCGGTGTGATGAGCTTCGGCGCAATCCCCTGGTTCATGGATACCTCGCTTTCAGAAGACTGGTGGTTCCACCTGTAGTCAGTCGTACACAAAATGGGGCGTATTCCCCGAGGAAAACTGCAAGAAGCGTACAAAAACGAATTGTGTACAGTTTGTGTACAGAGCGTGTGCGGTCGCACGTAGATCGGTCAGAGCTGCTTGAATTCGCTTGGATTGGGCGGATCTCTGTCGTCAACCGGACTCGGCTCGTAATCCTTACGTTGATCGTCAATGAGTGCATTCAATTCGTGGTCATCTCGCCCGACGGTGTCCGACACCTTGTCCGTCAGGCTGACTGCACGCGGAGCGCGCCCGGTACTGCCATACATCACTTGAAGTTGGTTCCAGGCCGGTGTTTTCTGAATGGAAGGCAACGCGCAATTGGTGGCCGCTACGATTTCGCGAATGGACGGCTTGTCCTTGGCGAAGTCCCGGCCACGCTTTTTCTCGTGGTACAGGAAGTCGGCGACCGACTGGTCAGTTTCGTTCTGCGAACGCCTTGTTGGCTTGGATTGGTCAGACGATAAGCCGATTGGCTCAACGTCGAACCCACACGCGCTCATCACGATCACGTGCTCCCGTTTGAGCTCCCGTTGAAACACGCTGGCTGCCAGTGGCGGCGAAATCGTCGACAATTGCTGGACGAGTCTCGGGTAATACTGCTGGCCATTGGTCGCAGGATCCCCGCAGCAGTCGGAAGAGTCATCTGCTGTTGGGCTTAGCTCGCGAACCCACGGCGGGCAAGGGACCCCATCAACGATCCAGCACCGAATGGATGCCCGCATCCAACGACCGGCAAACTCGTGGTAGGTCAGCGATCCCTCGCCGCCAATGAGTGGCGGGTCGCCAAGTGCGGCCAAGACGCGCGCCTTCTCAATCACGGGAAGCAGGGGGGCTATGACGTCCCAGCCCTGGTCTAAGTCGCGCATCGATCCCGAAAGCAATTTTTGGCACCGTGCATCGAAGTTTGGCAGGGCACAATAGGTGGAATTGCTGGAGGATTGAGCGTGCCACCAAATCTGGGGAATGGCAAGATTGCTGAGCCCGCCATTGTAGAGGCGGATCGCCCAATACGTCCCATCGCGCAGAAAGATGGGTGACGTCGTCACTCAGACTCCGTTCCGAAGGTAAGCTGGCGACGGTCGTTGTGACTTGACCGGCGGTTAACAGAAGGCATCCTTGCCATCATCCTAAGCGTATGCTCAACGATGAGGTAAGTCAAGCTCGCGGATACTCTATATCCACATTTTTTTTCATCGGCCACGAGATGTTGTGGTGGGCGCGACCGGCATTACTCAATCTTTGGCCGACGTGTTGGGGGGAAGCGGGGTTGGCCTGGCGGGGCATTACGCAGCCTGTGAAGTAGGTGACGAATAGCCCTAATGTATGCAGCCTGTTTTTGCCTATATTGCCAAACTGCTTCGATCCGACATCGGAATGCCCTAACATTGGAAACCAATACGCGGCGTGGGTCCAGGCTGACAAGCGATTATCGGCCATAAGTGGCTAATATATAATGGGTTACGCCAATCGCCATCATGGGCCAATGTGCAACAAAACTGTGCTTATCGGACGTCGGCGTCCAGGCGTTCAGGCGGCTGATTAATCGCATATCGGCCAGTGCCAAGGCGCGATACGGGCGTTGAATCCGGTGACGAGAATTCGTGGCGCGGCTGCAGGCTGATAATTGCCGAACACGGCTTGGGAGCAGGTTTCCGCACTCGACGCACTCCAGCGAGAGCTTTCGTCACACGGGTCGCAACGGCGAGATCTATTACACGATGACGGAGGCCATGGTGCTGATCGAGCGTTGGCGACACGAGTACAACATAATTCGCCCGTACGGCTCGCTGGGATTCGTCCCGCCCGCACCCGAGTCCATGATGACAGTACCTCAGCCTACAGGCTCCGCTACGCTCCGGCGACCGGCTGAGTTTGCAGAACTGCGAAGACTAAACTCAGCACTGGACCAAGGGAGACGTCACGTCAATGGCTCATCTCACCTCTTGCGATGATCCCACTTGCGTGGAGAAGGAGCATCTAATCCCTTAGGTGACAGTGTTTGACGCAACCATCCGACTCTTCCCCGGACAGCATCCGATCGATGCTTCAACCAGCCGTCGTAGATTTTCTTAATTTTTGCTTTCCGCTCTGGGCAGGCTCAATCGGCTTGTAAGGCAGGTAGGCGGATTGAACTGGCCTGCCATACATCGTTGCGGAAGTGGCAATCAAGCCAATCGTCGGCGCCGTCACCACTTTCACACTTGCCCGCATATCGGCTGAGTGTTTTGGGGACGAGTGGCTGAGCGGGATTCTTACGAGATTGGCCTGTCCATGATTTTGAGCAATCGCTCACTGATTGTAGGAGCAAAAAATGGCAATGCAAAGACGTAAAGTCCGAATAAGAATTCCGCTATCGGAAAGCACTGGTCTGCGATGTGTGCTTTTTGACTACGCCAGATGCCGAGGCTCCAACAAAGACCTTGTACTTAAGCTGGCAGCGATTGCGACGCTCTTTGCGACGTCCACCGCGTCCCGCGCAGACTCTATTTGCGTTGGTGGTCCGCTGAGTGGGATTCCATGTATTGATCAGAGCGAATGCGGAATCTGCCTCGGTACCGGACATGCTTGCGCAGCAAGTTCGGATTGCAACAACGCGTGTTCCATGAATCCCGACTTGCCATGCGTCGATGGCTTTGATTGCCTTGGATTTTGTTCAACGACTGGGCTATGCAGCGTCGACTCAGATTGTCCGGATGGCGGGACATGCCACGAATTCGCCGGATCGTGTTCGCCAGCGCCGTGCAATGCAGGGACGTGTACGCCTACTGGTGCTTGTTGTGAGACAAATCCTCCATTTTTCTGCTGTGATCGAACACAAGCAGACTGTGAAGCGTCCGGCGGTTTGTACCGAGGCGACAACAACAATTGTACTGATAACTCCTGCACTCCACCCACGGGAGCATGTTGCCGATCGGTGGGGCCTGGGAGCTTCGAGTGTCTCTCTGCTCTCACACAAGAACAATGTCAATCCGATGGCGGCACGTACTTGGGCAACGATTCCGTTTGCGACGGAAACCCCTGTGATCCTCCGACCGGCGCGTGCTGCAACGAACCCGAACCAGGTCTGATGTTCTGCGATATTGAGAACGAAGAGATTTGCATGACCTTCGGCGGCAGCTATCTGGGCGATGGGTCAGACTGCTCGGGAGATCCTTGTGCACTCCCCACGGGAGCCTGTTGCCTGACGACGGCGCAGGGAACAGTCATTTGTGACGATTTGGGAGCAACCGAAGGGATGTGCGAACAGAATCTCGGCGGAACGTATCAGGGGGACAACACGACTTGCATGTCAGATCCATGTCCACAGCCCACAGGAGCATGCTGTGGTGGAATGGGCGGTGAGAGTTGCTTCATTGCGACCGAGGCAGAGTGTGAGCCAAACTTCTGGTTCGGGCCCAATTCGACATGTTTCCCAACTAATCCCTGTTCGGCACCCTTGGGGGCATGCTGTTTTGGGGCGAACGGAGCCCAAATCCGCGAAGAAGCCTGCATCAACGGTGGTGGCGTCTGGAATGGGGAAGGCACCGCAAATAGCGTGTGCCATCGGGCCTGTTGTTTCAATGATTTGAGTTGCCAGGTGCTTTCCGGTGTTCAGTGCACAAGTCAGGGAGGTACTCCGGCTGTCGGTGGCGCCTCTTTATGCGATGGCCAAGCTTGTGGCAGTTGTGCACCGCCTCCGCAGGCCGAATCACCGAGCGGGTGTTGCAAGAACGATGTGGCCATCGCTGCCGCTGAAGCGTTGTGCGACACAGCCTGGATTGGGTGTCGCGCTGGCTGTTTCTTCGCACCAGCATGCACTGCCGCATGTGACGATCTGCGGAGTGCTTGTCGATCGGACACTGTTCCTGCCTGTGACGAGTGTCAGGACGTCGGAGAAAACTGTGAAATCATCTCGACCTACCCATCTGGCTATGGGCCATGCAGGCCTCCGTATGAGTGCCATCTCATTGCTCCATTCGAGGGAAGGTGTGGGCTGCCAAACAACGGTGGGCCAGTCGCCGAAGATGTCTGCGAAGCATCCTTTAGCCGGCTTCAATGCATTCAAGCTGCAGCTCTCGGGGAGCTTCTAACGTACACCGAGGGTATTGCAGGAGATGCAGGCGGAGGGCTCGCCACTTCGGCTGAAGTTGGTCAGATATACTCGCGCGATGGAAAATACGGCTGCTACTATACCACTTGCCGGGGCGTCGGTTTCGTCGTGGGGGTTGGTGTTGCGCGTGTTCTCGGTGAGTTTGGCGTCGACTTTGGAGGTATTTCCGGTGCGTCGACCGCCAAGTGTGTCGGGCTAGACACACCAATTGCCAATCTCGGTGTCTCTGCATGTCAAGTATTTGTGGATTCGCCAGGGCGGTCATGCGAGCTGCCGTTTGACAATTTTCCGATCTCCAATGGAGATTGTACTTTCGTCGGACTGACAGGTGGGGTTGGCTTGGGTGTTGGGCTCGGTGCGCAATCGGTCGTCTACTTGGAATGCCAGACGCAGACGACTGAAGTTGGCACATTTGATGAGTTTTGCAGCTTAACTCCCAGTACGCCGCAAACGAACGTGGCCCCAGTCTGTGACGCGGGTGGGCCGTACGTTGCATCAAATTGTCCTGGAACGACTGCGTCGGTATCACTCAATGGCTCAGGTTCGACAGATCCGAACATGGACAGCCTTGAGTACTCGTGGACAACCAACTGCCCCGGAGCAGAGATCACGAACGCCACGTCGTCAAGTCCGACCATGAACTTCAATTCTGTTTGTAGTGGCGTTTGTCTTGCGCGCCTGACTGTAAGCGATGGCACGCTTTCGTCTCAATGCTGTGCTTCAATCGGTGTTGTTGACGGAGCACCAACAGTTACCTGTCCCGCCGATGTGGTCGTGGATTGCTCTGCGGATACCAGCGTTGCATCTACCGGGAACGCAACCGCTACAGACACATGCAGTCCAGTTGTGACGATAACATCATCTGATGAGTCTGTGTCAGGGTGCGGCAATACGCGAACCATTACGCGGACATTCACAGCACGTGATGAATGTGACACATCCAGTACCTGTGAGCAAGTCATCAATGTCTTCGACACGACGCCGCCGATGATTTCCTGTCCGAGTGACCTGACAGTCTCTTGTACGGAGTCGACGCATCCCTCGCATACCGGAAGTGCCATCGCCACGGACAGCTGTGACGAATTGCCAGAACTGCTCTTTCATGACGTGTCAGATCTCAATGGCTGTAATGCGAGCGGTTCAATAGTGCGGACATGGCGAGCGACCGATGCCTGCGGGCGTACATCAACGTGTGGGCAAACAATCACCATCGAAGTGTTGCCATCGTGCGGGGACGGAATCCAGGTATCCGGTGAGCAGTGCGATGACGGTGATCTTCTGAATTCAAACGACTGCACAAACGCGTGCCGCTGGGCGGAATGCGGAGACGGGCTGATTTGGAATGAGGGTGCTGGGGCTGAGCAATGTGACGACGGAAACACAATGTCAGGCGACGGGTGCGACGAATCCTGTCAGGTCGAGATTCCGCCCACGTGTGGTGATGGCTCCGTAGACTCTGGGGAGCAATGTGATGATGGTGACGTCAACAACAACGATGACTGCCTGACTTCATGCCGCACAGCGGTGTGTGGTGATGGGCAGTTGTGGAATCAAGGGAATGGCACCGAGCAATGCGACGACGGAAACCGCGTACGTGGAGATGGCTGCGATGACATGTGCCAAGTCGAAGTTTCTGTGTGCGGCAATGGCGTTCGCGAGTTTGGAGAAGAGTGCGACGACGCAAATCTGATTGATGGTGACGGTTGCTCGGCATCATGTGAAAATGAGTTCACCCCTTGCGCGCGAGACTGCGATTGTTATACAGCAGCCATCGATGCCGCGAGCGCAGAGGGGGGCGTGCCAAGCGATTATCTTGACGTCTGCCTCTATCACTATTGCGCTGTTCAGGTTGGCGACACTGAAGGTGTTTGTACGTCCTGCACTCGTCGTTATGGCAACACATGTGCACCATTCGGTGGCAATGCTCAGACTACGGACATTCTTTGCACGATCGTTGGCTTCGGAGATTACTGTGCTTGTCCGAGTGGCGATGTCTTCCGGACCGGCGAGAAAGGCCCGAGCGGCTCGCCGATCGGCACTGACGACATCCTTGGTGCAATTGCAGCCTTTGGCGGTGCGAATCCGTTCGATTGTGACGCGGGGGCGGGGTGCGACATCGAAAACCCACCCATTTCGGATGGATGTGCAGGGGATGTGTCTGCAGCGTCGGCATTGGCAACGTCGGTCGCATTCACGGGCGATCGCGTTGCGCTGGTCGAAGAACCATCAAAACGTCAACGAAGCGCATACACCGCAAACAACGCGTCGATCTCTTTGGTCCCGCGCCAGCGCAGAGTTCAAGCTGGTGGTCTCGTCGTTGTTGACGTGTTCGTTATTGGCGTTGAGGGACTAATCGGGTTCGAGGTGGGCGTTGTGATTGACGGCGGTCGCCGGGGCCACTTCACACTCGAGTCGATCGAAGTCGATACGCAGCGTCGAGACTACGCGTTTGTTGGCTTGGACGCATTTCCTGCCATGGATGTTGAACTGGGGCGTGTTGGAGGGGCGGTTCTTGCGGGCAGCGTGGACATTGCGGCCAACCGGCAGGCATACGTCGGTACTTATAACTTCCGCGCTTCGGACAACGCGACTGGAGCATTCAGTTTGCAAGCACAGAACGAGTACGTTGACATTTTCAGCCAGTTCGCATCACCTACGATTGACCCGATCGAAGATGAGGTGATCGTCGTAACGAGCAAGGCTCGTGGTCGCTAAGTCACACGAGTCTCGACGCAAGTAATGTGCTGGCCTCTTTGTTGGACCGGCAGGGATCAATGAGCGACCCGATCCCTGTCGGGGGCGGAGTTGCGACGGCCGAGTTGTTAAGAGAAGCGCACACGAAGAATGGTAGCCGGAGTAGTTGGGCAACCGTCGAAGGCGACGTGCTTGAATCGAGAACCCGCGGTGGAGCCGAACCGCTCGCTCGTCGAGCGCTTCATTCGATCGGAAAATGCGGTCACATAGTACCAGCTCCTGATCCCAGAGAGAACATGCGATAGAAGTCAGGACAGCATGTGGTCGCATGGGGCAACCCCTGCAGTCGATTGCGAGGTCATGATGGAGGGTCGATTCCAATCCGGGAAACTTCAGATTCGCCCGATTGACGTCAGTTGCGTCCAGGCGTGTGGTGGAGAGTGAAGCGTTCTTTGATGCGTTCGTGTGCTCATGTCACGTGTCGGACACCTCAAATCGGAAGCGCTCCAACCGATGGTTCGAGATTCCTGCGTGCTCGTTTCGCCCGTAGGCCGCGAACTGATCCACGCTTCACTAGTGCCCGACGAGTGAATTGCGTTGCGCGACGAATCTTCTCGAAGCCAATGTGCCGCGTTCTGCTCACTGCCATTTTGCGGCCTCGTCCAATCTCCCCCAATCACGATACAACGACTCGAGCTGAGACCTGATATCGGACTTCATGTCGTCTGACGTCGCCAGGTCGTGGCATGTCAGGAACCGTTCTTCAGCTTCCGCGTATTTTCCATTCCCGGCGTAAGCGATTCCAAGCATTTTGCTCCAATACCAGGAGTCTGTGGATTGCGTGGTGTGCTCACTCCATTCTTCCGCGAAGTACGATTCTCCCAATGCGGTTGCCTGCTCCCAATCATTCTGGGCGAGATACAGACGCATTAACTCATATCGGGATTCCATCGTTGTGGAGTGCCTCGGACCGTAGACTTTGGTACGAAGCTGTAGTGCTTGTGTGAGATGCCGCTCAGACTCCTCCAGCTCGTCGGCATTGAGAAGAATCCGTCCGATGGTATGCATGAACATGAGCGTGCTCGGGCTTTGCTCCCCGTATGCGGATTCCGCCCGCGAGAATCCATCTCTTAGCATCGCAATCGATGACTCCGCGTCTCCCTCGCGCTCCAGAACACAGGCGAGATTATGCAACGTAATGAGCGTCTTTGAATGGTTCTCCCCTAAGGTCTCCTCTTGCCCAGCAATGGACTCGCGAAGCAATGGTAGTGCTTTGGCATTCTCATGCTCCTGAATGTACAGCGACGCGAGATTGGCTTTGATGAGCAGTGTTGCGGGGTGCTTCTCGCCACGAAGGCTACGCGATCGCTCGATAGCAATGTAATATTGCCGCTCAGATGCATCCGTGCGCCGCATGAGCGTGTACAGCAACGCAAGATTGGAAACAGCGTCAATAGACGCTTCTTGCTCAGAAGGTTCCGACTCGCCAGCGAGTGTTGCTGCTTCGAGGAGCAATGGTTCTGCTTCTTCAAAGCGCCCCCGCTTCATGGCGAGGAACCCGCACATATTCAGGTTCTGCAGCAGCCGTGAGTCATCGGGCGCCGCAGAAGCCCGTGTTCGATCCAGCGCGTTCTTGGCAATGGCCTCAGCTTGGTCGTATTCTCCTAAGAAGTAGCACGCTTCGGCAATGCGATCCAGTGTTTCGAGTGCGTCTGAGTTCGGGTTGGATGAGTTGCAGCCCCAAAGTTCGCAGGCCGCCGACAATTCCTGCTTCGCATCTGCGTAATCTCCCAAAGCCAGCAGTGTCTTGCCAATGGTCGTGCGAATCCTGGCTTCGACGGTTGGACGCCGATCAAAGCGTTTTCCGAGACCAACTCTGGCACGCCCAATGACCTCGCGCACAGATACATCTTTTCCTTGTTGGCTAGGACTGGCTGATTCGAGCAGTTCCGTAAAAAAGAGCGTGACGGCGTCGGACATCTCCCGCGAGAGAGTCTCTTCAATTCGAGCGACATCTGCTGCCTCGCGCGCGGCAATGGCTTCGTCGCGCTGCTTTCGCGCGTCAAACATGTAGAAAGTCGTTCCGGTCAGGCCAAACACAAGCGCGAAAATTGTTGCGAGAGCACCGCACACCAGGCCCGCATTACGATTGGTGAACTTGCGTATCTTGTAAATGGCGCTTGCTGGGCGTGCTTCAATCGGTTCGTTTCGTAGGTGTCGACGGATATCCATGGCCATCTGCGCAACGGAGGCATAACGGCGTGATGGGTCTTTCTCCAGGGATTTGGCGACAATTGACTCAACGTCCCCTCGAAGTGTCCGATCATACTCACTGATATAGGTGGGATCGTCGGCTTGGATGATTCGAGCTGCTTCGGCGATCGACTTGCCGCAGGTGTCGAATGGCAGCTTGCCTACGAGGATCTCGTACATGATCACACCGATTGCGTAGATGTCGCAACGAGAATCAATGCGGGACCGATCGCCGGAGAGTTGCTCAGGACTCATGTAGGACAGAGTGCCAATGATCTGTCCAGCGGTCGTTTGCAAGGTTGTCGCAGCCATGTCACTCTCGGTGAATCGAGCCACTCCAAAGTCGAGAATCTTTGGTTGTCCGATGGTTTCGGTGCTTGGTGTGGAAGTGCGTTGATCTTCGTTACTATGGACTTCGTCAACCACTAGAATGTTTGCGGGTTTCAAGTCACGGTGAATGATCGACTTTTGGTGTGCGTGATGGACAGCATCACAGACTCTAGCCAGCAGTTCAAGGCGCTTTCGAATCGATAGCCCCTTATCGACGACATAGGTCCTTATGTCCTCGCCCTCAACAAACTCCATCGCGAAGAACGGTTGCGTGCGACGGTCCATTTCGAGCGTGCCGGACTCATAGATATGGGCGATTCCGGGATGTTTGAGCTGACCGAGTAAGAATGCCTCACGCTTTAGCCTCTTGAAGAGTTCGGGAGATTTGATACTGGTTTGGACTAACTTCAAGGCGACGTGACGCTTGGGATTTTCCTGCTCGGCCTCATAGACCACACCCATTCCGCCTCGTCCGATTTCGCGCAAGATACGATAGGATCCGATGACGGCAGGATGATCTCGGTAGAGTCGATCAATTCTTTCGTGAGGTTCGTTTCCTTGTGCACCATCCTCACCGCCAAGAAATTCTGCGGGAATGTCGTCGGTATCCGCGAATACGCCCTTCAGCATCGCCAGCAATGACGGGTCATCAGCGCATCGAGCCTGAAGGAATTTCTCTCGCTCATCCAAAGATATCTGTGCAGCGTGCTCAAGCAACTCGTCTATTCGTTCCTCGCGGTCACTTGTGTTCATCACCCACCTCCGACATAGTGAGTCTCTTGTGCAACCACAGCCTCGCAAAACGCCAGTCATGACGCACCGTTCTCTCAGTCACGTTGAGGGCGAGTGCGATTTGCGATTGAGTCAACCCGGCGAAGAAACTTAACATCACGACGCGGTGTTTGCGGGGATAGCTCGACTCCAATTCTGCAAGGTGTCGGCTGAGTGCAATCATGTCGTGTGCCGGCGCGACAAATGCGTCTGCCAATTCAAAGTCGCTGACCGGGCGTCGATATCCACCTCGCCGCAGGGCTGATTTTCGACGCGCGTTCTCCACGAGTATGTCGTGCATCGCGCGAGCAGCCGCAAAGAAAAAGTGATTCCGATTCTCCCACGCTGCATCATCATCCCCCACAATGCGCGCATACGCTTCATGCACCAAGGCCGTTGGCTGGAGAGTTTGCCCTGGAGGTGTCCGCCTGAGGCGTGATTCAGCCAGTACCCTAAGCTCCTGATATACAAGGGGTAAAAGGCTGGAGGGCGCCGATGATTTTCCTCCGGCAGCTTGCTCGAGGAGCGCTGTAATCTGGGATCGTCGTTTCATCTGGCATATTGTCGCGTTTTTCATTTGCAGATTCCAGCTTTGAATTCGGCTGGCAGACTGCGGTGTGGGAGGGGAGTCCGTTTGGGCCCAGCGACGTTGCGCCTGTGAGATTGCCATGGATCACGCCGAATGAGCCGTTGGGCAATGCCAGTCGCTGGTTCGCCGATTGACAGGCAGACCGTGTCGTGTCAGACATGCGCTTGTACCCGTCTTTGATCCACTTGATCGGTTAGTTTTTGGGCATCTGGAGCTTACCCCTCTTCGGTGCCAACCGTTGTGCGAGTTTTGGGATCGTTTTCGGTCTTTGTTTTCTGGCCAATTCTGGCGAACTCGCTGGGGGCCAGGTTGCCCAGCGAGCCGTGTGGTCGTACCTCGTTGTAATGGCGACGCCACGCCTCGATCTTCTGCTGGGCGTCGACCAATGACAAGAACCAGTTTTCGTTCAGGCACTCTTGTCGCAAACGGCTGTTGAATGACTCGATAAACGCATTATCTGTAGGTTTTCCTGGTCGACTAAAGTCCAACTCGACCTTGTTCCAGTAGGCCCATTGATCCATCACCTTCGAGATGAATTCAGGGTTCGGGCTCCCGCCTTGGTCGCCCTCACTGTCAACACGAATCGACTTTGGCAGGGTTCGCTGCGTTCCCAGACGGGTCAAGACCTGCGCGACGTCGCGTCCGATCATGCGTTGGCCAACCTCGATCGCAAGACTCTCACGAGTAAAGTTATCGACTACTGTCAACACCCGCAATCGACGGCCGTCGAACAGCTCATCGGCCATGAAATCCATCGACCAGCAGTCGTTGATGCGTTCAGCCACGTCACGTGGCTGGCGAATGCGACACGCGCGTCGCCGCTTCGGGATTCGCGTGCGCAAGCTCAATCCCTCTTCGCGATACAAGCGTTGCACGCGTTTGTGATTGACCATCCAGCCCTCACGGCGAAGCAGGATGTGCAGTCGTGGTGATCCGTAACGGACGTGGACTGCCGCCAGTTCTCGAAGCCTCATACGCAACGGTGCCTGCTCGTCAGCCATCGAATGATAGCGATGTGTGCATCGGGGGAATCGCAGCACGCGACACGCACGCCGTTCGCTGACCTTGTAAGAAGATTCGACATCGCAGACCAATTCTCGCCGACGCGCAGGCTTTACAGCTTTTTTGACAATACGTCCTGCAGGATCTGCTTGTCCAGGCTCAGATCCGCCACCAACTGCTTGAGCTTGCGGTTCTCCTGCTCGAGCAGCTTGAGGCGACGGAGCTCCGAAACGCCAAGACCGGCGAACTTACGCTTCCAGCGGTACTAAAGGCGACCAAGGCGGGAGCCTGAAGCCTGCTCGCTGATGCCCATCTTGCGCGTGATCTCATGGACCGCCGTCCCGGTCTCAGCCTGACCCAACGCGAACGCAATCTGCTCGTCTGTGAATTTGGACTTCTTCATCAGGTGTCTCCACCCGGCCGAAGGCCGGGTCTGATGACCGAATCCTACCAAGAACTAACGCAATGAGTTGGACCAAGATATCGGGGGAAGACCAATCATCCGGCCTTGACGATCTGACATTGGGTTGTGATGGAACAGATCAGTCTTCGTTTACTTCGGGCCAGTGTCGCGCATTCTGAAATGACTCCAAACACCACGAAGAACCAACGAATCCGCACCATGGGCTCATGACGCAGAAGGCGCGACCGCTCGATGGCGCCATGGGCCCAGGTCTTCATTGGCGCAGAGCATCTGGATTTGCCTCACTTGGGTCCTAACAGGCGAGCATTGGTTCGGCGTTTGACTCTGGTCCCGGAAGGCACATCGCATTCCCCAACGTCACATTGAACGTCACTTACGCATGACATCAGATACTCAGCTGGTCCTCGGTCAGTCCACGCCTGCTGGGTGACGTTGGGTATTGTGCAGAAACCCCGGTATTCGCCGAACTTACGAGTGGCGACGAGCCAGAGACGACGATTCATAAACCGCAGGTCACTGGTTCAAATCCAGTCGCCGCTATTTTCAAGTCTTTATCATTGCTTGACTTAACGCACGAAAAAATCGAGTCCCCGATAAATCCCCGATAGAAGGGGCTTCAAGCACACAAGAGTGCGCCCTCAATCCCACTATCGAAGCGTTCGTATTCGGCGTGAAACGATGTGACGTCCACACCACGATAATGATCGTGAATCGCATCAGCGGCGTGGCCCATCGCCAACTTGGATACTGCGCGTGTACCCGCATCTTGATCCGGCGCGAGGGTTGGTTTTTTCGGGTATTGTTCGGCCTCCGAAGGAGGCGGAATCGATGAAGCGTAAGCGGTACACGAAAGAGCAGATTGCCTTTGCTCTTCGGCAGGCGGAGAGTGGTGTTTCGGTCAAGGAGGTTTGCCGGAAACTGCAGATCACCGAGCAGGCTTCAGGCTCCCGCCTTGGTCGCCTTCAGTATCGTTGGAAGAAGAAG
>JANQQK010000069.1 GCA_028289375.1 Phycisphaerae bacterium
ATCGTCACACTGCTCGCCGTCATCGACGATGCCATCACCGCAGACGGGCTCGGTGCAATCATTTCGGCAACCGTCGTTGTCATCATCATTGCCGTCGTCACACTGCTCGCCGTCATCGACGATGCCATCGCCGCAGACGGGCTCAGTGCAATCGTTGCGGCAACCATCGTTGTCATCATCATTGCCGTCGTCACATTGCTCGCCGTCATCGACGATGCCATCACCACAGGCGGGCTCGGTGCAATCGTTGCGGCAACCATCGTTGTCATCATCATTGCCGTCGTCGCATTGCTCGCCGTCATCGACGATGCCATCACCACAGACGGGCTCGGTGCAATCATTTCGGCAACCGTCGTTGTCATCGTCATTCCCGTCGTCACACTGCTCGCCCGGATCGACGTTCCCATCGCCGCAACGAGATGCGATGAAGGACAGGTTATCGATCGCACCCGAACCATTCAGAATGATATTCAGGAACACCACACCCGAGGTTGATCCGAGATCGATTGGGGCCACACCATTATCGCCAACCTGCGGGAGCACCATCGAGGTGATCAGATTGTTCGCGCCGTCGAACATCTCGACGCGTGCCGGATCCTCGATCGACTCAACATCCATCAGAAGGAAACCAAGAACCGTCACAGGCCCGATCTCACTGAAATCGAAGCGCAGTTCCGCGCCGACCGTCGTCGTGTCATCCGGATCGTCGATCAGTCCGTCGTTGTCCGCATCGACGAGGTTCTCATCGACGATCAGAATGTTGTTCAGCGCGGTATCATTCTGAAACGGCATGCCCGCCGTTCCTGCGACACCAATGCCGGGGCCGCCGAATGTCGCGTGCGGCGTGCCGAGGTCGATATCGCCCCCCGTCGGATTGTTCGAGTCGAAAATGGTCGCGGTGTTCTCACCGGGGAAATCGGCATTGATGCCGGTGACGTTCACCGGTCCGCTGCCCATGCTTCCAAATACCTGCGTGACAATCGTGCCCGCCGGCAAACCCTCAAAATCAACCGTTTCCTGCGCGACCGCGAACGTCGACCAGCAAAGTGCCAGACAGCATCCGAGACGCGCGTACATCTTGCGCATGTTCATGTGCTTTTCCTCCTCACAACGCATTCCTGCAATTTCCTCCGGACCAACTTCGGCAATCAGCGCCACACCGACCCCCGAGTTGGATCAGCAGTATACGGTGCATCAGCCTATTGAAGCAAGCTCGTCGGGGCGTTATTGAGTGGGTCAGATTGAGCGCACATCGTTGACTCGCAAGCCTCCCGCATCGAGTCAACGGTCGACCAGACACCGCGAAACGAGGAGGTCCGGACCATGAACGTCG
Organism: Phycisphaerae bacterium; assembly: GCA_028289375.1. Lineage (GTDB taxonomy): Bacteria > Planctomycetota > Phycisphaerae > UBA1845 > UBA1845 > OFTM371. The sequence continues at coordinate 1,334 of JANQQK010000069.1, forward strand.
CCATGCTCGCTCCCATCTCCTGGCCGCTTCCACCATCCGGGTACGGACCATGGGAACTCGTCGCCCACAACCTAACCGAAGCGCTCGTCGCCCGAGGTCACAACGTCACGCTCTTCGCCGCGGGTGGCACGAAATCGTCGGCCAACTTCGTCGAAACCTGCCCCTATGCATTGTCGACCTGGCCCGAGGCGGAAATGAACCGTCCGCGTGGATTCGATCCCGATACGGGCCTGCTCGAAGGTCCGCCCGACGCGCGCGTGCTCGAACAGCTGCACATCTCCGAATGCATGGACCGCGCGATGGCCGGCGAATTCGACGTTGTCCATTCCCACCTCCATGTCCACGCACTCGGATTCGCCAACTTGATTCCCTGTCCGTTGATCACCACGCTACACGGCAGTGCTTGGGTTCGCCCCACGCATCCCATGCTGCTCAAGTACAAGAACCACCCGTTCGTATCGCTTTCCGACGCAGAACGAACGTTACTTCCCGACCTCCACTACATCGCGACAGTCCCCAACGGCATCCGCATCGAAAACTTCCCATTCGAACCGGAAAAAGACGATTACCTCCTCTTCGCCGGGAGACTTTCGCCCGAGAAGGGACCTGACAAAGCCATCGAAGTCGCCAAGAAATCGGGGCGTCGCCTTCTGCTCGCAGGCCTCATCGAAGGTCAATACCAGGACTTCTACGACACGAAAGTCAAACCCCATCTCGACGGTACCAACATCGAGTACGTCGGCCTACTTTCACAACAGGAGCTGGCACCACTCTACCGCAAAGCAGCAGCCGTCCTCTTCCTCATCAACTGGTGCGAACCGTTCGGCCTCGTCGCCACCGAATCCCAGGCAAGCGGCACACCCGTCATCGCTACCCGCTTCGGTGCCCTTCCCGAGATCATCGTCGAGGGCAAGACGGGATTCGTCGTCGACTCACTGGATCAAGCCGTCAAGCGTGTGGGCCAACTTCACACCATCCACACGCAGGCGTGCCGACAGAACGTCGTCGATCGCTTCACAGACAACGTGATGGCCGCCGGTTACGAGCGCGCTTATCGGGCCGCCGTCGCGAAGAAAAACCCGAAATAGTTGCAAATAGTCCGTCCGATAAGACGTGCCCACCGCAGCAGCCGGCAACGGGTTGAATCTCTGCTTTGATACATTCACTCAATCATCCTGTGTCATTCAGTCGTCTCGTTTCTCTTGAGAAGACCGAAGTAATGAACAGTAGGATGGGTACCAAGGGGTCAATCGAGGTGCACAGATGCCCGGCAAATATCTCGATCGATTAAGAGGCTCGGACGAGCATCTCCGCGCCGCACGGATGACCGTCGACCGACAACTGCGTAGCCAATCTGGTGAACGCCGCAGCGAAGTACGGCACAGCTACAACCCGCCCGCACCCGTACGCCTCCGCGTTGAACACGCTGGCGGAACAGTTGGTCTCTTCACCGTCCACGCCCACAACATCAGCAACGCTGCCATCGGTTTTTTCAATGGTGCCTTCGTCTACCCGCAATCAAGCTGCGAAGTTGACCTCGTCACCCACGACGGGGAACGCATTCTCGTTTCAGCTTCGATCGTCCGATGCGTCTGCGTCGAAGGCCCCGTACACTACGCCGTTGCCCTCTTTGACGAGTCCATCGACGCCGAAATGATCCTTGGGCAGGGGGAACACGCCGAGTCAATGCCAACCATCCCCGAATCAATCGAGAACGAAACCGATCTGGTCCGCATCCTCACCGAGAACATCGCGGACATTTCGCAGTCACCCGCTCTGTGGCAGGACGCACTTCCATGGGCAGAGGAAGTCAAACGCCTGATCACAGGCCACGCAACGCGCATGAAGACCGAGCACCATCTGGCCGACGCCCACATCGCCCTCGTCGACATGGACGGCGTCATCAAAATGGTCAATCACGCGTGGTGCCGCTTCGCCATCGACAACGACTACGCATCAAAGCCATTTACCGGAACCAACTATCTCGACCAGTGCAAGACACTGTTCCAGGATGGCTTGGTCACCGCCGATCTCTTTGAGAACATAAAATCGGCCATCACCGGTGAAACGGAGTCCTACACCTACTGCAATACCTGTCACTCCACGCGACAGAACCGTTGGTTTATGAACACCATTACCAAGATCGAAGGCAATGATGAACTCAAGGAAATCCGTTACAGCCTCATCGCCCGCACACCGACCGAGAACACCCCATCGCCATGATCACCTCGTCGACAAACGCAACTTCCGAGAGTTTCCAACGCTGTGTTGTGACAAATGCCACGTTCCAGACACAGTGGCTCGGAGTCGTGGTCAGGGGCAATGGCCATCTCGCCATGCATTTGTTCGTTGTCCGTGGAGGGTCAATGTCCGCGAATCTGACGAATTTCAATCGAAACGGCATCACGCACCAGTCGATATCGTAAACTAGGAGCGCATCCAGCGCAAGGGGACACTGCCGTGGGCGCGAGATACCTGGAGCCTCTCAAAGGGGCTGAAAAACAACTCAAAGCGTCCGTGACCAAATTTGTTCAGACTCCTGGCCAAGACGTCGTCGTCGCCCGTCGCGTCCATCAACGCCATCCCTACAAGCCACCAACACCCGTTCGCATCGAGGTCGAACACGCCGGCGGATCAACCGGGTATTTCGTCGTCTTCGCACACGATATCAGCGACGGCGGCGTGGGATTCTTCCACGGTGGTTTTCTTTATCCCGGCTCCGTCTGCCACGTCGATCTTGTCGCCTCAGACAGCGAGCAGATCCGCGTCACAGGCAAGGTCGCACGATGTGTCTGCATCGAAGGCCGCGTCCATTTCGTCGGTGTCGCGTTTGAGGAATCGATCGATGCCGGGCTCATTCTCGGGTTGGACGTCGACAACCGTGATGATACGCCGCGTTCCGAAACGCCGAGAACCGCAAAGTTTCAGATCGTCCGCGAAATGGCGTGCCAATTGGCCGAACTTGCAGATCACCCCAACGTCTGGGGCGAAACCCGACTCTTCGCCAAGGACCTTTACCGTCTGATCATTGGCCACAAGTCTGCCATGAGCATCGAACACTACGTCACCATCGACCAGGTTGCATACCTGCGGCCCGATGGCACAATCAAGATGGTCAACCCCGCATGGTGTGCTTTTGCAATCGAAAACAACTACGTCGGCAGCGTCTTCACCAACGCCAACTTCCTCACCGAAGTGGATAAGTCCGTCAATTCCGGAGCGCTTGAAAAGGAAGTCCACGCCAAGGTCAAACGCGTCATTGACGGCGACCTGATCCAATACACCTTCACCGAGATTTACCACGTCTCGATGCACGAACGCTGGTTCTCGACCACGATCTATCGCGACGAACAAGCAGACAAGATTATCGTTCAGCGTGAACTCATCGGCCTCAAGCACAAGAAAGACAACGAAGACACGATCGCCGAACAAGACACAAACTAGGTCTCACCAAGCGGTGGACGCGCGTCGTTCTGACACAGATCAACCAACTCGTCGATGACCGCAGTACCCACGCACATCACCTTGTCTGCCCCACCCCAGTAAATCTTGACCGTCCCGTCATCCTCCTCGACCGCCCCGCAGGTGAACACCACGTTGTGCACGTACCCGGTCACCTCCCACACGTCCTCCGGCTCCAGGATCCACCGATCGCTTACACCCAGAATCCGCGAAGGATCATCCAGGTGGTGCAACGCCACCCCAAGTCGATACACGCTGCCGTCCATCGTCGGATACACGCCATGGAAGATATTCAACCACCCCCACCGCGTGCGAATCGGCGTCGCACCAGGACCGATCTTCATCTCATCCCAGTGGTACACCAGCGGCTTCATCAACATCGTCGATTGGCCCCAGTGCACCAGGTCCGGCGAATAGCTGATCCACATCGACCACTTGCTGATCTCGCTGTGCGGCCGATCCAGACGGGCATACAACCCGTTGAATTTCTGCGGAAAAATCACCACGTTGCGCATGTCGGCCTGACTGATCAACGCCACGCGCTCCACCGACTCCCAGTCCGTCGTCTTCGCCAGCCCGATCCGCACTCCATGCTTCGAATACGCGCTGTACGTGATCAAATACTCCCCGTCGAGATAGCAGATTCGCGGATCCTCAACCCCAAAGGCCTCGTACTCTGCAAACACACCATCCGCGCTCGCCACCATGAACGGCTCCGGTCGCGGCGTGAAGTCATACCCGTTCGTACTCTCCGCCACGCCCAGAATGCACCGGCCATTATGCTTGTGCGACCGGAACAGCATGATGTACTTGTCCTTGAATTTCGTGACCCCCGCGTTGTGTACGGTCGCGACTGGATACGGGATGTCTTTCGGCTGAAGGATGGGGTTGTTTCGAAAACGCTGGACGATCGGCTCTTTACCCGGCACTGGCTCACCTTTCCTGCAACAGCGGATTAACGCGCGGTCCCAACAACGGCGTCATTGTCGCGCGTCACGTCGGCCAATTCAACGAGTTGTTTTCAGTTCATATATTCCGCTGTCGGTGTCACGCGACGGCATGACGTGCAGACGACATCACGCCGTCCGCCGCGATGAACGACCTCGCCCCCGCCACCACCGCCATCCCAACCAGGCAAGCAGCACCCCCGGCACAAGCGAAAGCACCACGCCCTGTGAAATTCCCGACACATACCGATCCGTGATCACGATCAACGAAGCATCCACAAACCCGAACGCCAGGATGAGAATCGGCATGAACCCCAGCTCGATCGCCGACCCGCGCCGTGGCTTGTGTCGCCGATCACGCCCGCGTCGTTTCAGAAATCGCAACACGCCCCCCGCTGCCTTGATCCGCGCCGCTCGCGTCGCCAACTGCCACATCGACCAGATCGCCAACAGCGGCACCGTCAGCGATCCGGCATACACCCGCAGCGTCGCCCGACCCGCCTGCCACTCCGCCACCGCAAACCGGATCAGCAGCACATAGATCGGAATGGTCAGCACGAGAAAACCAAGATGCAGCAGCGTGTCGCGGATGAAGGTATTCCGAGGCGTGCCCCAGATCTCCTCGCGGATCGCATCCAACTCCTCGTAATACTTGCGCAGGTCAATATCCGCCAAGCCGTGGTCTTGCGGGATCGGCGGAGGTGGCGGCGTGCGTCTTCTCGACCTGCCCTGCCCCGAGTGGCCATCACCGACCGGAGGACCGTCCCCCCCCGTTTCCAACCGCCGATCGTACGCCGCCCGCTTCGCAGGATCGATCAACTCGCGATAGGCATTGGACAGACGGCTGAACTCCTCGTTCGCCCGCCGGATGTCAGCCGCATTCCCCCGCCGCAGATCCGGATGCGTTGCCATCGCCCGCCGCCGAAACGCCGCCCGCACATCCTCAACCGACGCCGCCGGTTCAATCTCAAGTAGCTCGTAGTGGGTCATGAATTCTGACAATGGATTAGACAAAGGATGAGTCCAAGGCCTAGTCTGGTTGACGCCTCCATTGGTGCAATGAGCCCAACCGGCTATCCGGCATCACCCCTGTATCGGACAGCCCCGCAATGGCGGCAAACGAATTTGTAGAACGCAGGGCTACCGCCGGGCTGATACCACGAGACGTAGTCGCGCAAGTGCCCGATAGGAAAACCGGTTTCGTCCGCGAGTTTCTGAACGCCCGCCTCATCGAGACCCTTGATCTCATTCTCCGGCACGTCCCCGTAATACGCACACGCGTCACTGCAGCAACCAACCCACAACAAGTCCTGCCAACTTACGATCCCGGGCGTGCGAAGTTCCACCTCTTCGACAACTTCCTGCGAAACGCCACTCTCGATAAGCCCATCGACACAGTTGAACGAAGCTCCTTGCTTGCCAGCCCGGCCATCGGCGACACACCATGGACAAATCATGGCGTCCCAATCGAGATCGATATCGAAATCACCAGACGGCGGGCATGATACGACGTAACCACGTCGCCTATGGCAGCAATCGCATTGCTCGTCGCATTCCTCGAAGGCCCCGCTCGTCGCAGCCGTCGGATAGTACTTAAATGACGGAAGCTCCTTCCGACGCAAACTTACCCACACTGCAAGACCATCCAAACTTGCGAAAAATCACGTTCCTTCAGATCAGACGCCCGAATCCAAAAGTAAAGGCGTCCCATGTCGCCCCACATCATGCCCGTGTCATCGTCCGTATCGAGTTGCAAAAGCAGACGCCACTCGTCAGCCCCATTCTCAAGTTCCTTCGCGCGCGGATCGTTGTAACCCGATGAATCACCGACATACAGCCCGTTCGACGCCAATTGGCACTCCAATTCCATGCAGTCATTCTGCTCAACAAGCGGGTACCCGCCCAGTTGATGGGCAGGCAGATCGTTGTACACTTCGGGCAGCTTGTCCTCGATCGCATCCCAGTCATCGTCCGGAATACTCTTCAGATCAATGTCGAGGCGCTCGAGCGATGGATAAGGCGCGAACTTACGAAAGTCGACACGCTTCTCGTAATATGCTCCGTACTCGTCAGCATCCTTCGGAACCGGAAGAGGTTGCAGGTCACCGGTTTCTTCAAGAAGGAACACGCGCCAACTCCCACGGTCCTTCGGATCAAACCCCCAGGTCTCCTGCTCATAGTCATAGAAGAAGTAGAGCTTTCCGGTTGTCGGGAGATCATCCAGATTGGTGTCATTCTCAACCTCGGCCAAGTCAATCTGTGCCAGAAAAGAAAGAGAGCGGTCCTTCCACAGAGGCCACTCGAAACCCGCCGGAACTTCAGGCAACCCGCCGATTTTGGAGAATCGGCCAGTCTGCTCAGACGCGACAAGATGCAGCGCAGGGAGCCGCCTCGGCTCCATCATGTCCATTATTTCTTGATAGTTCACCATCGATCCCTTTCGCATCATCAAGCACGCGTGGCTGTTCGTACCATGAAGAGTATTGCCGACCAGTTTCTGCGGTCAATCGCGACATGGAATGTGTCGAAACACCGATTATCATGGAGGCATGGACGACGCATTGCAAAACCAGATCGTCGACCCAGCCGACATCATCCCAACCCGCGACGGCTACGACCGCTGGGCCGACATCTACGACGACGAGGACAACGCCCTCATCGCCATCGAGGAACCCCTGCTCGACACCCTCCTAGGCCACATCGCCGGCAAGGACGTCATCGACGTCGGCTGCGGCACCGGCCGACAGACCTTCCGCATGCTCGCTGCCGGCGCACAAGTCACCGCCGTCGACTTCTCCGAGGGCATGCTCGCCAAAGCCCGACAAAAACCCGGCGCCGACAAGGTCCGGTTCGCCATCGCCGACGTCGCCCACCCGCTCCCCTTCGCCGACAACACCTTCGACCGCGTCGTCTGCCCGCTCGTCCTCGACCACATCCACAACCTCGCCACCCTCTTCACCGAGTTCGCCCGACTCTGTCGCCCCACCGGCTCCGTCTGCCTCTCCATCATGCACCCTGCCATGATGCTCCGCGGCGTGCAGGCCCGATTCACAGACCCCGCCACAGGCCGAAAGACCTACCCCGAGTCCGCCCCCAACCAGATCAGCCACTACGTCCTCGCCGCCACCCGCGCCAACCTGAAGATCGACCACATGTCCGAACACGCCATCGACGACACCGTCATCGCCCGCTCCCCAAGGGCGGAAAAGTACAAGGACTGGCCCATTCTCCTGATGATGCGACTGGTCTTGGATTAGCTCGCCCGCATTTGATGCAACGTGTCTGATTGACTCCTATGCCACGATCGGCAGTTCAAGCGGCATGCGGAATCTCACACAGCCATTGCATGCGTCGGAATGAGCGGCATCACGATGAATGCGAACAGGCCACCGTTCACCTGAACGATGGCCTGCCCTGCGTTGACGCCCCAAACCTGATCGCGCGGCCCGAAGACCGCACGTGTTGTTCAACTAGAACCGATGTCCGCGGTGCGCTCGCTGAACGCGACGATGGTGACCGAAGTTGCGATAACCCGCCCGCTGAATGGCACGGTGCAACCGACGCCGACTCGGCCGATGATCATCAAAGTCGTTGTACTGCACGCCGAATCCAACGCCGGTCGCACCCACCACCACAGAGGAACGACGCGTCCCGCAAACCGGTCGCCGCACCGCGACATCCCGGTAATACCCATCCTGAACCAGCACACGCTCGATGCGGCACTCACGCCGCGCCGGACGCACAACAGTCCGCACCGTACGGTAGCCCCGGATCCGCCCACGACGATTGAAGATCGGCACCTCACGCGTCTCGATCACCGCCGGCACATCGACGCAAACCTCACGATCCTCATACACCGCCGGAACCCAAACGCGCTCGATCGGCTGCGTCAGCACCGTCCGCACCGGCACATTCACGCCGATCCCGAACGAGATGTCGCCTGCCTTCGCGTCCTGCCCGGGCATCGACAAAAGCCCAAGCGACGCCACGATGCCGCTCAACGCCATCCTTGTCATCTGCATGTTCATCATCGCACGTCCTCCAAGCCAAGCGTGTCACCGCCTCATCATTGACCGTACGATTTAATTAACACGTGTGAACTATATTGGTTAGGGAAAAATGTCGGCAAGTCGGCGAAAATCTCCTAACCAACGCATTCTCAGATGTTTATGGCCAAGACAATCATGTCCGAAAATGTCGAAAACGCCCCCATCCATCGCATTGACCCCGAACAGCCCGTTCCGATAATGGCCAGCAGAGCACTGGCAACCAACACCCCGCACCAGGAGAGGCACCATGTCCACCACCATCGTCGAAATCCATGGCCGCGAAATTCTCGACTCAAGAGGAAACCCCACCGTCGAAGCCGTCGTCGCCCTCGATGACGGCTCGTACGGCCAAGCAGCCGTTCCCTCCGGAGCATCAACCGGCGAACACGAAGCCGTCGAACTCCGCGATGGCGACAAATCGCGCTACCTCGGCAACGGCGTGCTCGGTGCGGTGGAGAACATCAACGGCGAGATCCACGACGCCATCGTCGGCCTCGACGCCACCGATCAGGAGCACATCGACGAGTCGATGATCGAACTCGACGGCACGCCGAACAAAGCCCGCCTCGGCGCCAACGCAATGCTGGCGGTCTCGATGGCGTCCGCCCGTGCGGCTGCCATGTCGTCGAACCTGCCTTTGTTCCGCTACCTTGGCGGTGCCCGCGCCAACGTCCTACCCGTCCCGATGATGAACATCGTCAACGGCGGCCGACACGCCGACAACAGCGTCGACTTCCAGGAGTTCATGATTCAGCCATGGGGCGCCGAGTCCTTCTCGCACGCCCTGCGCATGGGCGCCGAAGTCTTTCACAACCTCAGGAAAGTCCTCAGCGAAAAGGGCTACGACACAAATGTTGGCGACGAGGGCGGCTTCGCACCAAACCTCAAGTCCAACGAGGAAGCCCTCGAAACCATCGCCATCGCCGTCGAAAAGGCAGGCTACAAACTCGGCGAAGACATCCACATCGCCCTCGACCCCGCCACCTCCGAAATGTTCGACGCAGACAAGAAGGCCTACACGTTCTTCTCATCCGATCCGAACAAGTCGATATCAGCCGACGAGATGATCGACCACTGGGCCGGCTGGTGCGAGAAGTACCCGATCCGCAGCATCGAGGACGGACTCGATGAAAACGACTGGTCAGGCTGGCAGAAGCTGACGGCCAAGCTCGGTGAGAAGGTCCAGCTCGTCGGAGACGATCTCTACGTCACCAACACCGAACGCCTCGCCCGAGGCATCAACGAATCCGCCGGCAACGCCATCCTCATCAAGGTTAATCAGATCGGCACGCTCACCGAGACATTCCGCGCCGTCGACCTCGCCATGCGCAACGGCTTCGGAGTGGTCATCAGCCACCGCAGCGGCGAAACCGAGGACACGACCATCGCCGACATCGCCGTCGCCACCAATGCCGGCCAGATCAAAACCGGCAGCCTGTCACGCAGCGACCGCATCGCCAAGTACAACCAACTGCTCCGAATCGAGGAACACCTTGGTGACAGCGCCGTCTATGGAGCGAAGTTCTGGAATAAATGATTTTTGCGTTGAAACCGACTGCCGTTTGGCGAGAATGCGATCGCAGTGATCAGCGTCACGGATGACGCAACGACATCGAAGCTGTCATCACGAAACGCCGCAGGGAGGCGACGTTCTCGGTGAGTGAATCCGCACCCAATCAGGTCCACCAAACCGAGCAGACGCAGCGTCGCGGCGCACCGGTCATGTTCTGGTGCCTCGTGATTCCCGCCTGCCTCACGTTCGCCCCGTGCATCATCATTCCCGTCTGGGAAGATTACCGCGCCATCAAGCTCGCCGAGAGCTACGAGAATGCCGCGCTGCAAACCATGCAGAAACACATCGCCCAGCAGAAACGCCACATCCACGCCCTGCGCACCGATCCCGCCGTCAACGTCCGCCTCGCCAAGCGTGACCTCCGCTACCACCATCCCGACGAGCAGATCGTACACCTGCGCGGCATCACCGCACCGACCCCGAATCTCGATCACCCCGAGATCACCCTGCTCGAACCCCCGGCCCTGCTGCGGCGCATCCTCGGCCGGATCGTCGAGTTGTTGCCAAGCCAACTCTTCATCGATAGCTACGTCCGCACGATGATCATGATGCTCTCGGGCGGCACGATTCTCGCTGCGTTCTTGCTGTTCCCACCCGGTGAGCGGCGCCGACCAACCGTGCTCGAATAGCGTCCCATCAATTGACGTGGTTAGGATCCAACGCAACAGCATTGTTGGACTTTTTCCGCACACCACGCCATGATCTTGCGTATGGACCAAAGTCAGCGTTAGAAAAAGGAAAGCTCCATGGCCGGTCGCGTGATTGTCATTCTCATCGTTCTTTGTCTTGGCGGATTCGTCCTCTACACACAGAACGTGGCAGATAATCCACAGACGTCTCTTGGCCCCGGCGATGACGGCGAGAATGTCATCGTCGATCAGTCGGATGGATTCGAAGATCCAAACGTCAAAGGCGTCAAGCCCGACACAGAAGCCATCTTCAACGTCGAGGTCGACCTCACCTTCAACGGCGAACAGCCCAACCTCAATTTCATCGTCACCGAACAGCATGGCTGGTACGCCGGAACGGTTGTTGTGCAATTCTGGTACGTCGAAAAGGACGAAGACGGCACCGAATATCAAGTCGGAACACCCATCGAGACGCTTTGTCGCAAGTTCCTGCCATTCAATGGCGTGCTGGAACACAAAACCACGCCAACCCCAATCGAGTTCCCCGACGTAAGCGATTGGGGTACCAGCGAGAACTGGCGCGCCAGAGTTAGCCGGGCCAACGTCCTCGCCCCATCCGAGTAACGATTATTTGAAGACAAGTTGGGCGAGATTGCCCAGGATCGACAACACCAGCAGGATGATCAACGTGACCGTCGTCACGTTCGTCCCGCCGCCGCGAAGGCTTGGATCAAGATCTTCCGGCGTTGCCTGCGTTACCGTTACACCAGATGACGCCAGCGTCTCCAGTGTCTGATCATCGTACTGCTTGCGCGCCTGGAATGGTGGCCCACCCTCAGAGACGGACTTCAAGTCGATGATCAGATCACGCGTCGACGCGTAACGCTCGTCACGACGCTTCGCCATCATCACCTCGATGATCTCACCCACACCGGCCGACAAACTCGTGTTCTTGTGATCCGCCGGCGGCAATTCTTCTTTCAGATGCTTGTGCATCACCGCCGATGGCGTCGACCCCTCAAACGGCACCGCGCCAGTGACCATGTGGTAGAACGTCGCACCCAACGAGTAAATATCCGCACGGAAGTCGATGTTGATTTCGCCGCGAATCTGCTCCGGGCTGATGTAGTAAGGCGTTCCATACGCACGCCCTGCTTCCGACTGCGCCGTTTCGTAATCGCTCACTTCACGCGCAAGACCCATGTCGGCCAACTTCACGTCGCCGGTCTCCGCGATCATGACGTTCTTCGGCTTGACGTCGCGGTGGATGAACCCGCGGGCGTGCGCGTGTTCGAGCGCTTCAGCCGTCTGCAGAATGATCCGTATCGCGTCGGCCTCGGGCATCACGCGATGATCCTGCAACACGTCATACACCGTCTTGCCGTCAATGAACTCCATCACGAAGTAGTGGTAACCGCCCGACTCGCCGACATCGATCGCCTGCACAATGTTCGGGTGGTTCAACTGGGCAGCCGCACGCCCTTCGCGGTAGAAACGATCAACGAATTCCTGATTCTCGCTGAGACGCTTGGGCAGGACCTTGACCGCCACGATGCGGTCGAGGCTGAGCTGGCGAGCCTTGTAGACGGTCGCCATCGCCCCCTGGCCGAGCTTCGCAATGATCTGAAATCCGGGGATCTGCTGGGCCGGACGATACATCGAATCGTCGTCCAGCGAGCGATTGACGCGCGCAAGCTGCGACTTGGTCACATAGCCCTCGCGCACCAGCATTTTGACGAGGGTAATCTCCTCGCCCTTCTCCGCCAGTTCGCGGCAGCGCTCCTTGCACAGTTCCACCTCGTCGGCGGTCACCATGCGATGATCAATGAGCTTACGACCTAGCTGCGATTCGTCTTCGCCGGGCATGCGTCTGCTCGAAGGTCCAACCTGATCCCTGAGTCGTCTCAGGACGCACGGACATGGGCTGCGTCCACCAAGGGTGCGATAATGTAGCGTCCACCAGTGACGCCAGCAACCGAAAACCCATAACAGTCCATCGGCCGGAAATCACCACGTCCCGACCAATCAATGGGTCGGACCATTATAGGCACCCCAAAATCCGGCTTTCTCGACGGATCACGACGTGGCGTACGTCCGCAAATGTGCGGAAATCTCACCCGCCGACATCTTCTCCATCGCCTGTTGCAGCCATGTGAATTGATGTTGTGAAATCAGCATCGGGGCTTCCATGTCCGTTGCCGCGATTTCCAGTTTTTCAAGTACAATGCGCGTCAGATCACCCACGCCGGCACCTGAGTGCCCAGACACGGCGATGGCCCTGCCAATCTGTTCGTGCCAGGCACTGACATCCCACACCGCCGGAAGATCGCCCTTACTCGCCACGACGATCAATCGCGTCGCATCCACCTTGCCGACGATCTCCTCCAAAAGCGCCGCCGGAACAGGAGATGAACCATCCAGCACCAGCAATGGCAGATCCGCCGCTGCAACCCTGGACAGCCCGCGTCGGATCGCCTCACGCTCCAACGCGTCTGCCTCCTGCCGAACGCCAGCCGTATCCACCAGCCGAACCGGAACACCGTCCAGACTGATCGACACTTCATTCCAGTCGCGCGTCGTGCCCGGCTCTGGCGAGACGAGAAGCTCCGCACGATCAGCGAGGTGATTGATCAGCGTCGACTTCCCTGCGTTCGGAGGTCCGAAAACCGCAACGGTCGCACCATGGATCAGCATCCGCGCGTACTTCCAGGATTCCAGTAGAGATGGAATTTGATCGCTCACATCGGCCTCGGTAGAGCCGGACCACACGTCCTTCAGGCGCCGCGACTGTCGCGCGACAAACCGCACCGCCCGACGCGTCTGGCAGCAAGCCAGCGCTTGTTCGGTTTCACGTGAAAGCCGCCACCCCGCATCACCCCGTGGCCCGAACCCAGCATCTCCCGAAACAACCTCGCAACCATGTCGCTGCAACGCCGCCAGCAACCGCTCGGTCACCCGTAATCCACCATGGACGTTCAGGTCCGCGCTGACAATCAGCGCACCGTCGACATCCACGCTGACGATCCCCTCGTCGATCACGCCGCTTTCGTCACGAAATGAACCAAATAGCAACCGATCCGGCGATGGTGTGTCGAGCGCGGTTGCCGATTTCGGTTTGAAGACCTTGGCCAACGCACTGCCGCACCCGGGACCGGAAACGCGAATGATCGCGATCGCGCCGGTTGTGTTGGCCGTGATGACCGTCGCCGTAGTGATCGCGGAACCTTCAGACATGACGACGCTTCGCGTGCATCCAGACGCCTACAGTTGCACGCCCGCAGCCAACCGCTTGTCGAACGCAAGCCCAACGCCCGCGAGCGTCAGATCGTCGATGATCGCATCAAACACACCGCAGTCTTCCGCGAAAAGCCGAGCATCCCCGCCCGTCGCGACCGCCGGCAACCAGCGACCAACCTGCGTGGCGTAAGCTTCGATGATCTGTCGCACCGCACCGACGATGCCATGATAAATGCCCACCTGAATCGCGTGCGTCGTGTTCAACCCGACGCCATCGGCAGGCCGAATGATGTCAACCTCCGGCAACTGCGCGGTTTGGTTGTTCAGGCTCTTCGCCTGCACGCGCGGTCCCGGCATGATCGCCCCACCCATGAACGCGCCATTGTCATCGACGGCGTCAATTGTGATCGCCGTGCCGAAATCCACCACCACGCAGGCCTCCTTGCGACGATCAAACGCGGACGCCGCAGCACAGATGCGGTCCACGCCGACGGCTGTCGGCTCATCAACGAGCACGTCCATCGGCAGGGTTACCTGCTCGCCGACGAACAGCGGTTCCAGATCGTGCTCTCGCTCGACAATGTCGCCGATCACACCGTTCTGCTTCGGCACGACCGATGCGATCACCACGCCCGCGAGTCGACCGTCCAGTCCACCCGCAGCCAATCCGCTCAGAATCCCGCTGATCGCGGACATGTTCGATGAATCGAATCGTTGCGCGTCCTTGATCTCGCCGTCCGCGTAGAGCGCAGCAGCCGTGGTCTGATTGCCGACGTCGATGACGGCGATGGGCGCGTGTTTCTGATCCACGTCGGGATCGATCGCAATCATGAATAGGACCTCAAGTGGGGTGGGATGATCTCCGGCTTCTCGGGTTCCGGCTCCGCCGCCGGTTTTTGCTCGTCGACGAGTTTCCACATGGCTTCGCCGAGCACATCAAGTCCGGACCGCGTCGCGGAGCTGATCGTCGTCACCGGTTTGTTGATCGCCGACCGCAACGCCGCCACACGCTCGTCAACTGCTTCCGGATCGATGTCGGTCTTGGTCGCGACGATCAGCTCCGGCTTGTCGGCCAATGTCGTGCTGAACTTGGTCAATTCCTCTCGGATGGTCGTGTACGCCTCGGCGGCGGATGGATCGCCGTCGGGTGGAAACAGGTCGACCAGATGTACGATCACCCGCGTCCGTTCAATGTGTCGCAGAAAGGCGTCACCAAGACCCGCGCCTTCGTGCGCGCCCTCAATAAGCCCTGGGATGTCTGCGATGACGATGCGGCGAAATCCCGATAGTTCAGCGATGCCCAGCTGCGGTCGCAACGTCGTGAATGGGTAGGGCGCGATTTTCGGGCTGGCCTTGGACATGTTGGCCAGCAGCGTGCTCTTGCCGGCGTTGGGCAGTCCGACAAGCCCGACATCCGCGATCAGCTTCAGCACGAGTTTCAGCCAGCGCTCCTCACCCGGCGTGCCCGGCTCTGCTTCACGCGGCGCCTGCTGCGTCGGGGTCGCAAACGCCTTGTTGCCGCGACCGCCCTTCCCACCGGCAGCCATCGACACGCGCTCGCCCAACTCGGTCAGATCCTTGAGCAGGACGCCGGTATCGCGATCGTAGATCATCGTGCCGGGCGGAAGTCGCAGATCGAGATCGTCACCATTCTTGCCGGTCTTCTGCTTGCCCTCGCCGGGCAATCCGTTCTTGGCGATCCAGTGATGCTTGCCCGTGAAATCCATCAGAGTCTCGACGCCCGGCGTCGCGACGGCGTAGACATGCCCGCCATCCCCGCCGGTTCCGCCATCGGGTCCGCCCTTGGGGACGTACTTCTCGCGTCGAAAGCTGACACACCCGTGTCCGCCGTCTCCGCCGCGAACGTAGATTTCCGCTTCGTCAATGAACATGGTTCAGGATCGCTTCGTCGATCGCGCAGCAAAAATGGCTCGGCGCTCGCACGTCGAACCATCTCGTCTTACGTCTGAAACCGTCGCAGGGCGACTAATTCGCGTTGGGGACGACGTTGACCTTGCGGCCGGAGAACTCAACCTTGCCGTCGGTCAACGCGAACAACGTGTCATCCCGACCGCGGCCAACGTTGTGGCCCGGCAGGAACGGTGTGCCGCACTGGCGAATGATGATGGTCCCGGTGGTGACCGCCTGTCCGCCGTAGCGCTTCACGCCACGAAACTGCGGATTGCTGTCACGTCCGTTGCGGGATGAACCCTGACCTTTCTTATGAGCCATTATCTCAACTCCAACTGACTTGCCACCCGACTACCGCAGAACCCACTCCTGGGACACGCGCGCGGGAATGGCCTGTTGCCTCGTCATGCTGTCTCCGGGGAGATCATAGCGGATGGCGAGCGATTTGCGAAGGACGAAGAACGGCTGATTTTCGTCCGAAATGGGCTTTTTTCGATCAAATCCGGGGTTGGGCAGCCGTCGGATCTCTCCGGACAGCCCCCCAAGGAATACCGTGAAGTTGTTGACCTCGACGTCCATCTGCCGAAACGCGATCGCACTGGTCCGCGAATTGTCGATGCCCGGCAGAACGGGACCGATGATCGCGTTCGGATCGCGGAAGAACGGATGCGTCTTGCGGTGACGTTCCTGGATGGCGTTGTAGACCGTAGGGCTGATTTCCTCGCCGCCGGTGATCACGTCGAGTTGGTCGGTCACGATCTCAAACGTCGGGTAGAACGGCACCTCGCGACGACCATTGTTCGTGACGGTGTAGATCACGTACCAGAACGTGGTTTCGTGATCATCGCCCGGCAGTCGAATCTGAATCCGCTGCGGATCCTCATACGCGATGGAAAGTTCCCACGTCTTGATCGCCTTGGCCGGCTCGGGCACCGCCAATGCCGGCGTGCTGATCAGCAATGCGCAGAAAATAGTCGTTCTGACCTGCTTCATGACCAAAAGTCTAGCCCTCGACGTTGGGCTGTCAACGAACGGCGTCAGATGGATGGACAGGTTGCGGCAGATGCTGAGACAATTGAGCGGAATGGCCGTAACAAGAGCAGGACCGATTCGGAGATCAAATGGTTGTCGCGGTGTTCATCCTGTTGTGCCTGATCTGGAGCTCGACGTGGCTGGGGATCAAGTACGCCATTCAGGACGTCACGCCCGTCACGGCTGCGGCGGCTCGATTTCTGCTGGCCGCCGGGATCTACCTGACGTTCCACGTCGTCCGGGGCATTCGATTTCCGCGCAGCCGGCGTATGTGCCTCGCCATCGCCCTGATGGGCGTTCCCCACATCTGCATTCCCTATGCACTGACGTATTGGGCCGAGCAGCACATCACCTCGGGGATGACCTCGGTGCTCTTTGCGACGTTTCCGTTCGTGGTGGCCGGCGTCAGTGCCTGGATGGTCGCGGGTGAGGCGTGGACGCGGCAGAAGGCGATCGGGCTGGTGTGTGGTTTTATCGGTGTCGCGGTCGTGTTTCGCGAGCAGCTTGGCGTTGAGTCGGACAAGGCCGCGGTGGCGGTACTCGCGGTTCTGGGCGCCACGCTTTCTGGTGGATCGTCCATTGCGATGATCAAGCGATGGTTCAATCGCGAGGACACCGTGGCGTTGACGGCCTTGCAGATGATCGGCGCTGCCGTCTCGCTCACCCTGCTCGCGTTCGCCGTCGAGCATCCGCTCGACGTCACATGGACGGCCACGGCGTTTGTGGCGACGTGTTATCTGGCCATCTTCGGCTCGGCGATTGCGTTCTTCGGCTATTATTGGCTGCTCAAGCGCATCGAAGGGACGGCTGCTGCGTCGATCACATTCGTGACGCCGGTGGTGGCGTTGATTCTCGGTTGGATATTTCAGGACGAACGGATCACGCCGTCACTGATTGTCGGCGCGGCGCTGGTGCTGATCGGCGTTCGGTTCGTGATGAGATCGCCTTCACGTCCGTCGCGCAAACCGTCTGCCGGTCCCAACCGGCGGGCCGCCTGATTCAACATATTGGGACTGTTTTTCATCCCACGGCGATTCGATTCGTAATGTATCTTTTTCGTCGTGGCCGACTTTGCGGCTGGCGGATCATCTCTGATGTCTTGAAAGGGGATCGCATGGGCGTAGCAGGCGACGCACCCAACGAGAAGAAGAGCGCGAGCTGGCAGCGGCGACGGTTTGTCGTCGATCCCCTGTTTCAGTGGAAGTACACCGGATTGGCCGTCGGATCGGTCTTCGCTGTGTCGCTCGTGACCAGTGCGATGCTCTTTGCGACGCTGCATCAGCAGGCCCGGTTGCGCATGCTCGCGCCGGATGGCGGCAACGCGTGGGCCAACACGTTGATGCTCATGGGTGCGGCCACCATTTTCTCGACGGGCCTGTGTCTGGCGTTTGGTGTGTGGGCGATGAAGCTGACGCATCGTGTGTCCGGGCCTTTGTATCTCATGGGTCAGCAACTGTCGGAGCTTGCGTCGGGTCGATTTCCCAAGCAGCGTCCGCTGCGCGCCTCCGATGAATTCAAGTGCTTCTACGACGAATTCTGGGCGACGATGAACCAACTGCGTGGACGCGAGCGAGACGCCTACCTCGCCCTCGATCGCGCACTCGCGGCTGCCAAACGGGCGGTCCATGCGGATGATATGAGCCGCGACATTGCGCTGGCGGAGATCATCCGTCAGCTTCAAGGATTGCGGGCGGACTCCGCCGAGCTGCTTGGTTGCGACCCCACCATCGAGTCGACTTCCCAGTCCGCAGCCACACCCGTGTCTGCGCCATTGTCGAAAGAGTCGGTGGTCACCGAAGAGGTCGCCGCCGAGCCCGTCGTGCTCTCCGTGTGACAATGTGACATTTCTGCATCGTGTGGCTAGACTCACGTCCGATTCAACCTCGACGGTGGGATGGGACGTGAATGAAACCCGGATTCGAACCTGGCATTGTGCGAACGATTGAAGCCGTTGTGACGGAGGACATGTGTCCTGCGTTTGACGGAATCGTCGTGCATCGCGTTTACTCGACGTGGTCGATGGTCGAGCACATGGAGTTGGCTGCGCGGAGGGTGCTGGTCGATTTTCTCGATGAGGACGAGGAAGGCGTCGGTTCGCACGTTTCGGTGGATCATCACAGTCCGGCGATGGTTGGCACGACCGTGACCGTGCGGGCGGAGTTGAAGCAGGTGCGGCACCACCGGGTCATATGCGAGGTGTCGGCGTGGGCGGGGGATCGGTTGCTGGGAATCGGCAAGCAGATTCAGGTGGTGATGAAGAAGGACAAGCTCTCCGCGCGGCTGTATGGGGGGGCGGCGTCGTGATGCGTTTTCAAGTGTCCCATGTTGGCTGATCGGTCCACGATGAATCCGCAGGATCGCACGGGTCCGTGGGTGGAGTTGCGGTCGGCGCGGTATCAGACCTTTATTTACGAACGGATGGTCGGTAAGGCGTCGCCTGATGCGAAGGCCGGCGATGTCGTGGCGGTTTACGATCGGCATGGGGCATTGTTTGGCCGCGCGCTGTACAACCCGCGGTCGATGATTGCGCTGCGGATGTTGCATTTCGACGCGGCGGTGATTGATGAAGCGTTTTGGCGTGCGACGATTGCGCGGGCGGTGGCGTTGCGTCGGGATGTGCTGCGGTTGGATGAGGCAACCGAGGCCTATCGGTTGGTTCATGCGGAAGGCGATGGGCTTTCGGGTCTGATCGTGGATCGCTACCGCGACACGCTGTCGATCGAGGTGTTCAGTGTCGGGATGTATCGCATGCTTGAGACGCTGATCCCGATCTTGCACGACGCTGCGGGGACGGTGCATCATCGTGTGCATGTTGACGATCATGTGCTCAAGCAGGAGCGGTTCGAGGCAAAACCATTCGCTTCAGACGCAGCGCCCAAGTCGATTAAGCTGACTGAACACGGCGTGCGTTATCGCGTCGATTTCGCATCCGGCCACAAGACGGGTTTCTTCTGCGACCAACGGGACAATCGCGTGCGCTTGGCGCAGATGTCACGCGGTGCACACGTGCTCGACTTGTGCTGCTATTCCGGCGGATTCGGATTGAGCGCGAAGGTGATCGGCCAAGCCGAGGATGTCACGTGCGTCGACCTTGATGAAGACATGGTCGAGGTCACGCGCGGCAATGCCAATCTGAACCAGGTGCGCCTCAACACCGTCCATGCCGATGCGTTCAACTACATGCGGCAGATGCAGGCGAATGGCCGCACGTTCGAGGTGGTCGTGCTCGATCCGCCGAAGCTGGTGTTTGGTCGGAATGATCAAGGCGATGGCCGTGCAAAGTACAACGACCTGAATCGTCTGGCATCGACGCTGGTGTCGCCGGGCGGGTTGCTGCTGACCTGTTCGTGCAGCGGGGCACTGTCGCGCGAGGAATTCGTCAAACTGACAACAGCCTCCGCCACGCGCGACGGACGGACCTGTCAGGTGCTCGACGTGTCCGGGGCTGGCGCAGACCATCCGGTGAACACGCGATGCTGGGAATCGGAATACCTGAAGGCGGTGTGGTTGCGGCTGGGGTGATCGTGACGGGAACGTCGAAGAAACGTGGCTGGTTCAAGCTGACGAAAACGCCTCGGGAGTGGCTGAAGCTCTGTCCGGAGCTTGCGTTGTTTCCGGATATGGACTCCGGACATGAGGCGTTTAAGAAAGCCACGTCGCGCGTCTTGTGGTCGGTGCGGTTCTGGTTGGCGATTGT
This sequence comes from Phycisphaerae bacterium, assembly GCA_028289375.1. Taxonomy (GTDB): domain Bacteria; phylum Planctomycetota; class Phycisphaerae; order UBA1845; family UBA1845; genus OFTM371. The sequence continues at coordinate 21,871 of JANQQK010000069.1, forward strand.
GGCGGTTGCAACTGTGGCGACGCTGTTTCATATCTTCGTGTTGCGACATTATCTGCAAGGCGTGTTCGCTTCTGCGGTCACGGGTGCGATCATTGGAGGCGGAATTCAGTCACTCTTCTGGCTGTTTCGCGATCGGATGCAGAGAATCGTCCGGAAACGGCTGCGGGAGCTGGGTGTCCCCGTGTGCGAGCAATGTGGATACGACCTGCGCGCAACCGAGGCCGATCGCTGCCCCGAGTGCGGTGAGGCATTCGATCGCACCGCGTTGTAACGACGAAACAGGACGTTATCGCGGCGAGAACGCGGTTGTCGTGGCCAAGCCGGTGAATCGGCGCGATCCGATCGACGCTTTGGGCACGCCTTCAGGCCAGATGGAAAGTGAGACACCGGCGTTGTTCTCGGCTTCGTCGAGTTCAAACGCGAGTGCGACGTACCAGCGCGGGTACTTGCGGATGTAGGCGATGGTGAAGTCGAGGGTTTCGCCCCGACCGATGTCGAATTCCTCCCGGAGTGCGATGGCGTGCTTGCGGTCGATCTGGTAGTTGAGCGCGATGCCCAGCAGGTTCGAATTGGATTCCTCGATATAGCGATAGCCGACCAGGTAGCTGAATCGAGGCGTGCGGTCGACAGCGACCGACAGATCGAACACGTCGATCTCGCCGTCGTTCATGTCGTAGTTCATTTCGCTGACGACGGCTGTCGAGTCGTTCACGTTGTACACAAGCGACGTATTGACGTAGTTGCGGGCGAGACTGTTCTCTGGACGCGTGAACGACGTGAAACCGTTCGTGAAGGTGGCGTTGGTGGCGTTGTTGAACGCACCGACTTCAACATCGAGCGTGATCCAGTCGACGACCTGACGTTCGTTGACCGGCCCGCGTTTTGTTTGCAAACGCTGCCGAACGCCGAATGTCGCACCCGAGAAATCGTCCAATTGTTCGACGTCCGGATCGAAGGGATACAAATCGGTCGATCGCCGATTGCCGACCGCAGTCCAGCCCATGGCGTCAAACTTGATGATGTGTCGCAGGCCATGAATGTCAAACGCACTGCTCACGATGTCCGGGTAGACTTTTTGCAGATAGAGGCTGCTGCGAACACCGGCCGTTCCGAAGAAGCGTGTGAGTCCGCCGCTGACCGGTGAGTCGTCCCACCCCGTCGTCCGCACGGACGCAAACGGGACCATCTTCACGGGGCCGATGGTGAAGGGGAACTCGACTTCCTGCCGGCCGTCGCCTCGAATCGTCGCACCGGACGACGGCTCGTCCGATCCCTGCCGCAGCAGCAGGTAGATGTCTTTCTCAGCCGCCCGGTAGCGCACGACGCCCGCCCGAACCTCGCTGTGACGTACACCGAAATTACCAACCGGCTCGCCGGTAAGTCGGAAGGCAAACTCGGGAAGGCGTTCCGTACGCGTGAAGAAATCATTGACGCGCACTTGGCCATGCGCGGTGAACGCCCAGTTGTCGCTCTGCTTCTTGGCGAAGAACAGGGTTTCCTGATCCTTGTCGAGATCGAACTCGTTTTCGAAGTATTCCTCGAGGAAGCCGCGATCGCTGATGTACGAACCTTCAAGGGTCAACTGCCAGTCGTCGGGCAGGTATTCGCGGTGGCGGAAGGTGAATCGGCCACGCGTGCTGCGCGGCGGTTCGTTCTGTCGAAAGCGACCGAGGTTGTCATTCCCCTCGTCATGAACGTAGTAACCTCGCACGAGACCAAAGGAATTCTCACGAAGGTACTCGGCTTCGATTCCACCGGCCGGCCCGCGATCACCGAAGAAATCAAGCTCGAGCTCAGCCGTCGTCCCCTGCGGTGCTTCAAGACTGAGAATGTTGAACAAATCCCAGGCGGTTTCGACCGTGAACCCGAAGTTGTCATCGTTGCTGACGGAGATCCCACGCAACGCCGTATCGCTCACGCGGAACTTGCCCGATGACGACGGCCAATACGCGACCGGCGTCCCACCCAGTCGAAAGTCGACACCGGTCATCTTGTAACTCGCACGAGCCAGTCCGGTGCTCTGCCCGGCGATGCCGCGCGGCGTGCGATCAACCACCTGAATCTTGTCAGCGCCTACGTGGTAGTGCGGCGTGTGAAACTCGCTGGTGGTGAGGACGGCGTTCTCCATTTCGTATTCGCTCGCCGACAGTTGCCGTATCTGATCGGCGCGAACGTAGATGGGCAGCTTGCGATCGGGAATCTGTGCGAACAGCACGGCGTCGAGGATCAATGCGCGGTCGAGCACGAGATCGTAGTAAAGTCGAGACGCACGCACGTGGCGATCGCCGTACGACAGTTGCACATCACCCTCGAGGTACACGGATTCGATGTTCTGCCCTGCCATCGCGCCGAGGTCGGCAGATCCCGAATTACCTTGATTCGCATCCATCGATGTCGAGGACTGCAGCGTGCCATACACCACGCCCGCGTCCGCCAAAATCTCCAACGTGGGCGATCCGTCGAAGGATGTTCGCACAAGCGTCATGTTGCCGATCGACGTCGCCCGAAACTTGCCATCGCCGAGCGGCTCGAACGAAATCCGCTTGTCTGCGCGGTACGTCGTTTCCGGCGCAGGAGCTTTCACGGTTTGCTTCCGGCGAACCAGGATGGGTGGCGGTTCGTCATCGCCACCTTCGAACCCGGCCCGGATGGTATTGCGAAGGTTGACGCCGTCGGCGTAGAGGCGTGTGTCAGAGAGGTCGTCACGTTCGATGTCGTCACATTGCAGAGACACATCGCCGGACGTCGCGATGGTGGCCAACAGGACTGGGCCTTCATTGACCGTGCCGGACAGTTCCACGATGCGGGCGTTGCCGTAGAGGAAAATGTCGAGTTGCCGGAACTCTCGCGTCCGAAACCGCGACTCGCGCAGCCACACAATCACCGTTTCCGCAGAAAGCCGACGCTCACCGACCCTGATTCGCACATCGCCGCCGACATGGACTACCTGTTCCCCGGTGCTCGCCTGCCACACAGACGCCTGTTCGCCGTTGATCACAATGTCGTTGAGATGAATGGCCGGGGTTGGCAGCGGTTCGGTGACGATGTCGGCCAGCGGGACGAGCGGATGCGCGCTCGACTGCGCCACGTGGCACAGCAACACAAACGTCCATGCGATGGTGTTCGCAACGGGCCTGACCAAGAATCCATTCCGCTGTCGTGTCGGGGATGGTCGCGTCGACGGCAACCGCGCGTTGGCCGATGCCCCATCCGATTCGGTTCGCGCCAACGTTCAGAGATGCAACGGATCAAGTTGCACTGAACGCAACGCAAGCGAGTATAGCGCGGCCTAAGGGAGTGTCAATCAGGTGTGACCGTCAGCGATCCTGCGGACGACGAACGAGGCGAACTTCGGTTTCAATGAGTTCACCGTCGCGGAAGTAGACGAGCGGAACCGCCCTGCCGACGCCAACGATCGCGACGTTGTGACGAAACGTCTCGCCATTGGTCATGCGTCGGCCATCAAGTTCGACGATGATGTCGTTTTCCTGCAGGCCGGCGGTATCGGCGGGTGTCCCTTCGACGACGTGCTTCACGACGACCCCCTCGTCATCGGTCCATCCAAGCTCATCTGCCAAGGCACGGTCATCGTGAACGCCAAACGCCGCAACGCCAAGGAAGCTGCGTACAACCCGCTCGCCATTCACGAGCGACGGCAGCAGGTCCAACACGTGACGCGCCGGAATGGCAAAGCCGACGCCGCTGAACGTGCCCGACTCGGTGGCGATGGCCGTGTTGATGCCGATCACCTCCCCGCGGTTGTTCACCAGCGGTCCGCCGCTGTTGCCTGGGTTGATGACCGCATCGGTCTGAATGAACCCCTGGTAGTTTGTGCTGCCAAGTTCGGTGCGTCTGCCAAGCCCGCTCACGATCCCGCGGCTGAACGTGCCATCGAGGCCAAATGGGCTGCCCATGGCGAAGACCTCATCACCAACGCGGACATCGCCGCTGTCCATCATTTTCACACTGTGCAGTCGTCTTGGTGGAATACGCAGCAATGCCACGTCAGTCTCGATGTCGTCGGATACGACCTCGGCGTCGACCTCGCGACCATCCGACAGGCGAACGACGATGCGATCCGCCTCGGAGATGACGTGGTGATTGGTCAGCACGAGGCCTTTCTCAGCATCGAAGATGAACCCACTGCCCATGCCGATCTGAAAGGACCGGACCGACAGGTCTCGATCAAGCATCTCGCCAGCATCCTCGCCATCGGGTTCATCCGCCTCGCCGCGTAGAAAGGAATGCAACGATGCCAGACTCTCATTATCGCCGAACGACATCGTCCGCCTGCTGCTGATGTGCACGACGGCAGGCCGAACCAGATCGGCGATGACGCGGTTGTCCTGATTGCGACGCAGGGCGACCTCTTCGGTCGGGATCGTCTCGGCGATTGCACGGAGTCGGCCCTTCTCGACGGAGTAGGAGATTTCCTCGAACAACTGCGTCTTGACCACCACGAGCAGCGCCAACACCGTGCCGGTGAAAACGACGAAGAACTGGCGTAGGGTGGATCGCTGGGTCACAGGTCTCGTAAAGTCCGATTGATTCGACATGTCAGGGCATTGTACACAGGCAACGGTCGACAAATCACGCGCCGCGAATGTCAAAAATCATCCGAGCAGGATCACATTGTCGTGCCCGGGGATCACAACGTCCGCGATCTCAAGGATTTCCGTGAAGCTCTCCTTGGCCGCCTCCGGATCGACGCAACGGTCCCATATCCGGCCGTTGAGCAAGTAATCGCGGTTGATCACCGCATCGCCGGCCACCACGATCGTTCGGGCGGCTCGGATCAGCAGACCCCCGCTTCCAGCCGTCGGGCCAAATGCAGGATAGAAGTCGACGTTCTCGCTGATCGTGTCACCGGCTGGCTGAAATCGGCCGATCAGTTCCAATTCCGTGTTCAATTCGTTCAGCGACACCTCAGCTCCGGTCGGCCCGGCGCCGGCCAATGCGTCGTTGAGAACGCTGAGCACGGCCTGCTGCTCCGTCTCGCCGATCAGCCACGCCGCGTCCGGCAGCAGCGGCAGGCCGCGTCGGTGCACCGGCTTGAAATTCGTCAGGAAGACGATGTCGATATCCTCGGGTTTCAGGCCGCTGCGTTCGTCGAGGCGATGGGCGAGCAGTTCCGCCGGCAGGGACGGATCGACGAGAATCGTCAGATCGTCGTCGCGAATCAGTGTGGTTGTCGCGTGGGCCGGTCGCGACGCCTGAGGTTCGTCCCAGAAGCGGTTGCAACTCAGCGTGCCGATGTTGATCACGTCGATGGTGACAGCCATGATGGATGCAGTCTACGCGACAGCGGGCAGTTGGCCAGCATCGCGCCGGGGGTTGACATGCGTTGGTGCATGCACAACAACAACCGCAGATTTCAGGCAAACTGACGTTTGAAGGCCACACGACCATGCTCGACATCAAGTTCATCCGCGAAAACCCCGACGCCGTACGCAAGGCAGCCGTCGACAAACGCGTCTCCTGTGACGTCGACAAGCTCATCGAAGTCGACGCGAAACGACGGACCATCCAGCAGGAAATCGAGTCGCTCCGCACCGCCAGCCGCGAAGGCGGTCAGCAGATCGCGCTGTGTCGCAACCGAAAATCCGACTGGTACAAGCGTGCGATCGACGGCGGCAAAACCGATGAGGACATCAAGGCTGAAGCGGACCGCATCCAGCAGGAACTCAACGACGTCAAAGCGAAGATGAAACCGCTCGAGGAGCAGTCGCGCGAAATTGAGGAAGAATTCGCGGCGCTGATGCTGACCATCCCGCAGCCGCCCGCGCCCGAGGTGCCGCTTGGCGAGGATGACACGCAGAACGTCGAGCTTCGCAAGGTCGGCGAGGTGCGACAGTTCGATTTCGAACCGAAGGACCATGTCACACTCGGTCAGGAACTCGGCATGATCGACATCGAGCGCGGCGTGAAGTTGGCCGGTACGCGCAATTACATTCTGACCGGCGACGGCGCGCTGTTGCATCAGGCTGTGCTGCGGTTGGCGTTGGATCTGATGGTCGAGCGCGGGTTCAAACCGATGCACGTCCCGGTGCTGGTGCGTGAGAACGTGATGACTGGTACGGGCTATTTCCCGACAGGGCGAGACCAGGCCTATCTGTGCGAACGTGACGACATGGCGCTCGTCGGCACAGCGGAGGTGCCGCTGACGGCCTATCGCTCGGACGAAATCCTGTCAGAAGAGGAACTGCCCATCAAGTACTGCGCTCAAAGCCCATGCTTCCGACGCGAAGCCGGCGCGGCCGGCAAGGACACGGCCGGTCTCTACCGCATCCACCTATTCGAAAAAGTCGAGCAGGTCATCATCTGCAGGAACGATGAGGAAGAGAGCATTCGCTTCCACCAGGAGATTTTGCAGAACGCCGAAGACGTGGTTCAGGCGCTCGAACTGCCCTACCGCGTCGTCAATGTCTGCACCGGCGACCTCGGCCAGGGACAAGTGCAGAAATTCGATATCGAAACGTGGATGCCATCACGCGACAGCTACGGTGAAACACATTCCGCCAGCCGCTTCTACGAGTTCCAGGCCCGCCGCCTGATGCTCCGCTATCGCGATGAGAACAAGAAAATCCGCTACTGCCACACGCTCAACAACACCGTCATCGCCAGCCCGCGCATCCTGATCCCGCTGATGGAACTGCACCAGAACGCCGACGGCAGCATCAACATTCCGAAAGCACTGCAGCCCTATATGGGCGGCCGCGATCGGATCACGAAGTAGCGACGACGCGATCAGTCGAGCGTGCCAAACGCCGCTTGCAATCCGCCCCAGTCGAGCAGGTCGACGTCCTCGTCGCCGTCGAAATCGAAGATGTAGCAGAAGATCTCCTCGATCTCCTCGCTCGTGCAGAGTTGAAACCGGCCGTAATCGTCGATGTCCACATCACCGTCGGCGTCGTCATCCCCGAATGCCGAAAACGGATCACCCTCGAAGCGGATCCACTCGAGTGTGACGTTGTACGTCAGCGTGGACACGTCGACGGGCAGTTCAAACGAATCAAACTGCCCCGGCGATTCCAGAGGCTGCTCGATCTTGAAGATGAGGATGCCGTCCTGCGTGACCTGGGCGGGGGCTTGACCCACCACGGTGGAGAAGTCTTCGGAAGCGTCGAGCCCGAAGAAGAAGTCCTCCGTAAATCGAATATTCCCCGAGAGCGTGACCGGCGTATCGTTGAGGCGGAACAGGCCGAAGTTCTGCAAGAAGGAGTCGGTGCGTTCGATCCCCCGGACACTCAGATTGCTCACCTCGACGCGATAGTCAGCCAATCCCGAAATCACCGGAACGACCGCGAAGGCCCCTGGCGACGCCATCTCGAATTCATGGACACTGCATGCCACGAATTCGTCATCGTCGGGGTAGCCGGTCACCGTGGCTCCACCCGTTCCGTTGAACAGGTCGATCACAATGCCATCTTCCGCCAGCCCGAGCGTCGTCGCCGACTGGAAGTCAATCGTCATGCGAATCGTCTGCACGTCCGTCAGAATCCCCCGCCGCTGAGCGATGGCTGTTGTCGAATAGATCAGGACACACATGACAATGCCCATACATATCACGCATTTAGGCGTTCCAGTTTTCATTTCTATCCCCACTGAGTTCATCTAATTTAAGGCGACGCAGCCGCCATCGCCGCTGTGTCGTTAGTCGCTATTGTGAACTTTCGCTCCGCAGCCACCGTCGGCAACGACCACCCAAGGGGCGGTGGCAGCTTAACCGTGTTTATATTTCCGGTGGCTTTCATCATGGCGACGCGAATTGTGTACTCGCCGGGCGGCCAGTTGATCGGGTCATCATGCCACAGGAGTCCCGACTGCCGTCGCCAAGTCGCACCAAGACCCACGCGCATTGACACGTCAAACGTCTCGCCCGCCTCGATTCGTTCGAACCGATTCAGTGCATCCGCGACATCAAGGACGGACAAGGGAAGCAACCACCAGTAATTTGCAACCCCGCTACTGTATTGCATCCCGCACCCGACAACTATTGGCCTCTCGCACTTGCGCCTCAAGTTATTTGGCCCCATGATCGTCACCATGTACGTCCGCTGACGTGGCAGGACGACTGAACGGTCCCCGACAACGGCATTTACGTCCAAAAGGAGAGTCTCGCCGGGTGACACCCGTTTTGGCACGCCGAACGCCATCCGCACATTCCCCGGTCCGACGCAGCCCGTCGTCATCACAACTGCAAGAAAACCGAGCATTGTCACCAAGCACCGTCGCCGCATCATTTTGTTGTACCTAGTTGCCCCGGCGGATTCAACGACGTCCGTCAATTTGGCAGTCGCGTTCGCCTGTTCTTTACGATCGGAACGCATGCCGTATCATCCCACAGCGGGAGGCGTGCGGCTTCGGTCAAGTTCCGTAGCCATATTGCCGACCGACAGTTAGCCGCACAGACAAACGCAGGAGCACCACACCATGATCGTCGTGATGAAGTCGGGAAGTCAGCAGACGCACGTGGACCACGTCGCCGAACTGATCGAGCAGTTGGGCCTCAAAGCCCATGTCATCGTGGGCACTGACCGAACGGTCGTGGCTGCGATCGGCGATGAGCGTGACATGGAGATCGGCGCCGTCGAGTCCGCGCCGATGGTCGACCGCGTGGTGCCGATCCTCGCGCCGTACAAAGTCGCCAGCCGCGAGGTCAAACCCGATCCGACGGTCGTGCACATCGGGCCCAACAATGCCGAAGTCGGCGGCGAGAAGCTCGCCATGATCGCCGGGCCGTGCAGCGTCGAGGACGAGACGAAGCTAATCGAGATCGCCCACGCCGTGAAGGAAGCGGGCGCGGTCGGACTCCGCGGCGGCGCGTTCAAACCACGTACGAATCCCTACAGCTTTCAGGGGCTTGGCGAGACCGGTCTGAAGTACCTTGCGAAAGCACGCGAGCAGACGGGGCTGGCCGTCGTCACCGAGTTGATGAGCATCGAGCACGTCGACATGGTGGCCGAGTACGCCGACGTGCTGCAGATCGGCACGCGCAACATGCACAACTTCAACTTGCTGATGGCCGCCGGCAAGACAGGCAAGCCAGTCATGCTCAAACGCGGCTGGAGCGCGACGCTCGAGGAATTCCTGCTGGCCGCCGAGTACATCATCAAGGCCGGTTCCACCGACGTGATCCTGTGCGAGCGTGGCATCCGCACGCACGAAAGCTACGTCCGCAACACGCTGCCGCTCGCGATCGTGCCGGCCGTCAAACGCGAATCGCACCTGCCGATCGTGATCGATCCGTCGCAGGGCACGGGCCACGCCTACATGGTCCCGTCGATGTCGTTGGCGTCCATCGCCGCCGGGGCCGACGGCTTGATCATCGAGGTCCACGCCGACCCCGAGCACGCCCTCACCGACGGCGCCCAGTCCATCACCCCCGAGACCTTCGCCAAGCTCATGGCCGACGCCGGGAGGGTTGCAACGGCGATGGATCGCAGCATTTGAATCGGGCGTGACGAATTCGTAGACTTAATAGCATGAGTAGACGATCGAGATACGCAGCGTTCTATGCGAGACTTGGCCTTCTGGCGGTATTCACGCTCTCGCCGATCGGATGCAATTCGGTGGCGCATACGTCAGCTGCGCACATAGTCTCCACTGAGCAGGAACACCGCCGCACAGCTTCGCGTTACACATACCCACGGCAACGTCCAACCGGCATGGTAGGCGACCAACGACCAATGGAACGCTTGGGCGTGAATCGAAACGATGGCGTTGGCACGGATGGCGTGACTGGTCTGTACTACGGCGCCTCAAGCACGATGACGCTCAATCAAGACGGAACGGTTGAAGAACTGTTTCGCGCCGGGTGCAACCCGGAAGACCCTGGCATTGTCAGTCGTGGGCATTGGAAGCGAAATGGGCAGGTCATTGCCGTCCACATGCCAAAGCAAGCTCATCGCGCTAAACGCAGATTCGAATACGAAATTGCCACGTTCGACAACGAAATCATCCTGATGCCGATCATCGACATGGAGTATGGACTTCGTCTATTCGCCTCGTACAGCCTGCGCCCCAATCACGTCGATCGTGTCCTTGAGTACGCAAGCAAACCTGACCTCTCCATTGATTGATGCCCTTTGGTTTGGGAATCTGAGCCGTCTATCGTCATCGAATGACTGCAGATCAGCAGATCCTCTATCAGAAGAGCTCAGTCTCCCATTAACGAGAATCGACGTACCGCTTCATGACCGAACTTCGGTGAGATGGGCATTCCGTCGCACCAGCAGCCCGCCCGTACCCAACATACACATCACCATCGCCAGCATGCCCCACTCGGATGTTGTCGGCACCGCCCCTGCCGAAATCTCACTCGTCGCGACGCGCACGTCATCCAGCAGCATCGTGTTGACATTGTCCGCCCCTTCGCCGCGGTAGCAGAAGCGGAACAGATTCGGATCGCCCGTCAGATTGATCGGCAGCGAGCCGGCCGAGGCATCGTTTACCAGTGCGGACACCGTGTTGGCCTCGAAATCAACCGCCAACTCGATCTTCACCCAATCCCCAAGACCCGTAGGCGAACCCAACGCGTAGATCGGCGCCGACGCAGCCGCCCCACCGATGCCCGTCACGACCAGGCTCGCCCCCGTATCGGAAAACTCGATGCCCCACGCGTTCGCGAATCCGCCATTGTCGTGCTGAATCGTCAGGCGTGGACGATTGGCCGCCCCCGCGCCCGGCGGTGTCTCCTCGATGTTCACGAAGAAGGTCCACGTGTAATTGGACGGCGAGGCTGGCGAGATGTTCGGACTGTAGAAACGGTTCTGACCGTTCGATGCGTCCTGATCGCGAATCCGCAGCCACTGTGTTGATCCGTCGCGCGGTGTGACCATGCCAAGCACGTCGTTGACGGCGCGAACCGTGAAGATGCCCTCCTGCGCGCTCGAGTTGACGATCACCCAATCCGTAATGGCGATCACCTCGTCGCCCAGCGACATATTCTCGAAATCGTCGGTACCCATCGGTGAGTTCAGATTCGATGCGACGATACCCGGCGTTGTGGAATCAGCCGATCCGAACGTCGGCGTTTCGTCGATGTACCAGTCGCGCGGACTCACGCCAAACCCGTCCCACGCGATCGACGCACCACCGCTCGGCAGCGGCACGAAGTTCGTCGAACCGCCCTCCCACAAGCCGACGCCTGTCGCGAGATTCGTCCGGCCACTGGTCGATCCGCCGAACTGCAAGCCATGGATGATGTTGCCCGAGTTGCTGAATGGCCCGGATGTGTACAGCCACAGATCGCTTGCGCTGTTGTTGAGACTGTTGACCGTGAAGGTCTGCCGTTCGTCTGCAGCGAACAACGTGCCCGACGAGACGGTGGACATGTAGTTGAACAGGTGACAGAACGGTCGGTTGGCCGACGTGGTGAACGCCCCGCCGGTATTGTGCACCTCGGCCCGATCCGTGGCTGGGTCCACCTCCGTGATGCGCAAATTGGCTACCTGCCCCCACGTTGTGGACACGCCTGTCGTCATCAAACACAACACGCACGCACCAGCCCCATACGATCGCCTCATTCCTCGTTCCTCCTGTCTGTCGACTCTGCTCCATTCGTGTCCGCCATGATGAATGGCGAATTTCGCGCACTTTCTCCCTCGTAGAACGCGCGACACCCGACCATGCATTCCCCCAAAGATCAGGAAACGCGGCCTGCGCGCAGCGGGCTCTGCACGCGAATGTCACGGGCGGCAGGTTGCTTGCAGAAATTCCCGACTTGGAGGGTCGCTGCAGTGTCACTGTATTGGGGTGACAAGAAAGAGCCGACCGGGAAGGACCGGCCGGCTCAGCGTGGGCAGGCGTGTCGGTGGTCGCGACGCGCCCCATTTTGAAGGGAGCCAAGGGCACCCGATGTGCGGGCACCCGTTTGGGTCTATGGCAGAGACGCCCCTGCCCACGATTGTGTCGCCGGCGATACGCCATTGATCAGCCCGCGGAAGCGGAACAGATCAAGCGGCGTGACACTGCCGTTGCGGTCTGTGTCGATGTAGTCGTTGGTCGAGCCGAACTCGGGCGTGAAAAACCCGTTCACGATCTGACGAAAGGCAAACAAATCCGTTGGCTGCACGATGCCGTTCTGATTCACGTCGCCGGGCAGGAAGCCAATTCGCAGCGTCGTGTCGCCCTGCAGCGTTCCCCCGTCGCAGTCCGCGACCGCCAGGATTTCCAGCGTCGTCCACTCGCCGGGCGTCAGCGGTCGGTCCAGTTCGAGCGTGATGAGGCGTGCGTCCTCGGTGAAGAGTGACGCGACGGTCGGCGCATCACCGCCACCGGTCTGGGTCAGTGCGAAGGATGCTGGTGTGATGAATTGCCCCTCAGCGTCGCGAACCGGAAGATTGAATTCGAGGTTCAACAGCGTCATCCCCGTGTCCGCGTCGACACCGTTCGAGCTTTCGATGCGCGGGTCAATGTAGCCGTCAAACGCACGCTGTCCGAAGGACGCGCCGGCCACCGGTTCGAGAAGCGACGTGGCACAGTCGTTGAGCTTGCGGATCTGCATGCCGTTGTAGGAAGCACCGATCTCAAGGTCAGCCCCGGGGACATTTCCCGAGTGCGTCCCCATGAAACCGGACTGCGTGACCTCGACGATGTGCACCGCGTACGTGATGCCCTCAACGTGCTGGCCTGGCCATTCACCGCCGATGTCGAAGGTCTCGGTGACGAAGTCGAGGCGGATGTTGGCGAGCTGATTGGGATGATTTGGCATCCATCCGTAGCTTATCACCTCGTAGGTGCCGGGCTCGAGGTTGTTGATGAACATGCACGTTTCGAGGTTCTGGTCGTGCGTGATCAGGGTGTCGTTCATGAGGATGGCATCGTTGCCCGTGACACTGGGGTCGTCCATGCTTTGCAGGTCCATGCCGCCGAACTGATGCAGGGTCACGTCGGTGAGGTTTCCGTCGAGGTCGACAAGCTGGTAGAGCGCGGTCGGATTCCCGATCGACGTGTGCTCTGCCTCGACCGCATTCCAGACGCCGGGCAACCCAGCCGCCGCGTACTCAGCCGGTGGGCCTTCGTCTGACGGGCCAAAGTCGATGTTGAAGGATTGACCGTTTGCCATTGCCGCGAGAAGCACACTCGCCGCGAGTGCGTGTCTGAAACCTGCCATGCCTTTTCTCCTGTCCCAATGCACGTGTTCCAATTGCCGATGAACGACTCTCATTCAGCGCCGGTCGCGTGGAATCGTTCATCTTTGAGGTCCGATTATGTGGAATCTGCACCGGCGTATGCAAATGCATATTGAGAAATGTTGCGATCTATTCCAAGGACGTAAAGCGAGCCTGTAATTCCGGCGCATTGGGCACAATGGAGCCTGCTGGCGCAGCCCGGCGACGAACGACGAAGCAAGATCTCGGGTCAGGCGTCGGCGGAGCGGTTCACGGTCGACGGCTGCAAGGCGCTTCCGGACACCGCCGGAAGGCCGGCGGCTTCGGCGGCGTCGGTGGGACGATCGCTGAAAATACGCGACCGCAGATCGAGCACGAGCGAGAAGAGCGTCGGCACCACGAAAAGCGTGAAGACGGTGGAAAAGCACAACCCGCCCACCACGACGCTTCCGAGGCCTCGATAAAGCTCGCTGCCCGCGCCGGTCATGAGCACCAGCGGCAGCATGCCGAAGATGCTCGTCGTGGCGGTCATGAAAATCGGACGCGTGCGTGTGGCGACGCTCTTGGTGATCGCCTGTGCCGGTGTCATCCCGTATTCGCGGATGTTCACGAGCGACTGATGAACGACGAGGATGGCGTTGTTGACCACGATGCCGAGCAGGATGACAAAACCAAGCATCGTGAGGACGTCGAAATTCTGCACCGGAACCGAGATGTCGGTGAGGCTGGCGACGTGTACAAGTCGCAGCGCCGCAAACCCGCCGACAGCCGCCAGCGGAACGCTGAACAGGATAACGAACGGATAGATGAAAGACTCGAACAACGCGGCCATCAGCAGGTACGTGATGAGAACGGCCAACGCGGCGCGCGATTGAAAGAGCATGATGGCGAAGTCCGGGTTGGCGAACAGGAATGCGATCGCCAACGCCGCGGTGAGGAGACCGCCAATGTTCAACGCCCAGCGCGTACTGCCGAGCAGCGCCACGGCGATGCTGATCAACAAGACGGTGCCGAACAGAATCAGCATGGTGTTGGCTGCGGAATCACCGACCCACAAGGGCCAACCGACGGTGTCGCGGAAGTCGCCGATGAGGGCACGGCGGGTCGTGGTGAGTTTGTCGGCGTTGCCGGCCATCGTGATGATCACGGAGTTGTCGATGGCACCGGTATCACGAAGTGGTGCGATGATGTCGTTCTCGACGCGCTCCATGGCCGACTGAAGCGGCTCGCCCTGCGGGAGTGTGATGGAAAGCGAAACGGCGTCCATCTCCTCGACGTGGTTGATCTGCTGAGCAGCGGTGGTGGCCACCAGATCGACGGCGGCGTTAATGGGAACAATGTGTCCTGACGGCGTGTAGATCTGCGTTTCGGCGATCTCCTGAACGGTGGCATTCTCGGTGCCCTCGACGAGGAGAACGAGGTCGATGCGGTCGCCGCTGTCGTTGTATTCGCCGGCGAAGGCACCGTTGATACAGGCTTCGACATAGTAGCCGATGTCGCGGACGTTCAGACCGAGGTCAGCGGCCTTCGCGCGATCGGGGATGATCTGGATCTCAGGCTTGCCCTTGTCGAAGTTGGCGGGACTAGGTCTTGGGAATCCGAGACCCGCCTGCATGATTTTCATTTGGACGGCTTTGGCGGCGGAGACGACCTTGGTCTGGTCATTGGCTCGGATTTGGAGCTCGATCGAGCTACCGCCGCCGAGGCCTCGCCCAAATAGCGAGCTTTGGCTGAAGAAGGCATACACGGCGGGGATGCGATTGCCGGCCTGCTTCATGACTTGCACGAGCGGACTGACTTGCGATTCCACCTTGCTGGTGCAGCCCATGAAGCTGCTGTTGCCGAACGTGACGAAGAAGAAATTGTCGACGGGAGGCGGTTTGACGGTGACCGCGTCGCCCTTTCCGCCTGGAAGCGGGACGTCAACTTCCGGGAGTTTCTCGGCGGCGGGCGAACCAAGGTCGGCCTGCCACGACGGTTTCACGCCGTCGTACGGCAAGTTCGGATCGCCCTCTTCGACGACCTTGGCCATGTGCTTGAATTCCTCAACGGAGTAACCAGGCGGGCTGATGAGAAATCCGAAGACCAGGTTGCGATTGCCCGCGGGGAGGTAATCGGTGTCGGGCATCAGCAGCCAGCTTCCGTAGATGGAGAGGCCGGTGAACCCGACGATGACCGCGAGCCTGGTGGTCACGCGCTTGTTGATGGCGTTGACGATGGCGGCGAACCAGCGTGCCAGGAACCAGTTGGCGTCATCGCTGGACTTCGTGGCGGCCTTGCCGAGCAGTCGCGCGGACAGCGGCGGAATGACAAAGACCGAGATGATCAGCGAGAGCGCAACGGCACTGCTGATCGCGACGGCGATGTCGCCGAACAGTTGGCCTGCCTCTTCCTTGATGAACACGACCGGCAGGAAGACAGCCATCGTGGTGAGCGTGCTTGCGACGACCGCGCCCCAGACTTCCTTGGCCCCGTCGTAGGCAGCTTCGGTGCGGGTCTTGCCCATCTGTCGGTGGCGGTAGATGTTCTCCAGAACGACGATGGCGTTGTCGACGACCATGCCCACCGCAAACGCCATGCCCGCAAGGAGCACGACGTTCATCGTGCGTCCCAGCATCGCGATGATCAGAAACGTCCCGATGACCGAAATCGGGATGGCAACGGCCACGACCGTCGTGGCGGAACCACTCCGCAGGAACACCAGCAGAACGACAACGGCGAGCAGACCACCGACCAGGATGTTGTTCGTCACAAGATCGATGGCCGACTGGATGTAAATGGTTTCGTCGTAGACCTGATCGAGGCGCAATTCGGAGTGGACGGTCGGCAGGATCTCGTTGTTCACAACGTCGATCTGCTGTTTGAGGTTGTCCATCGTGGTGATGACGTTGGCACCGGTTTCGCGGCGGGCGGGAATGGCGATGACGAAGTCGCCCTTGCTGCGGACAAAACCCGTTTGCCGTTTGAACCCGTCGACCACGGTGGCAACGTCGCTGACCTTGACGGGGCCGCCAGGCTGATAGGCGATGACGGTGTCGGCGATTTCCTCGAGCGTGGTGAATTCGCCGATCGTGCGGTAGGCGTAGTCGCGTTTGCCTTGGCGGATGTCGCCGGCGGAGATGTTGTCGTTCTGTCGACGCAGAGCGAGTTCCAGGTCGCGGAAGGTGAGGCTGCGGGCGGCGAGTTTGTAGGGGTCGACCGTGACCTGAATTTCGCGCTCGCGGCCGCCGTACACATCCACCGACGAAATGCCTTCGGCACGCTCGAGAATCGGTTTGACGCGATCCTCGACGAAGGTCTTCATCTTGGCAACGTCGAGACCTTGCGGACCGCGAAGCATGATCCACGCGATCGTGCGCGACATGTCGGTGTCACCGGCGTTCACCGTGGGTTCATCGACCTCCTCGGGATAGCCGGATACCTGCCGGAGTTTTTCGGATACCTCCGTCAGCGCCGTGTCCTTGTCGACGCCGACGTCGAATTCGAGCGTCACCGTGGCCTGGCCGCGGATGGATTCGGAAGTCATCTTTCGCAGGCCTGAGACGCTCTTGAGCTTCTCTTCCTGGCGATTGACGATCTCGCTGGCGATTTCCTGCGGACTTGCACCGCCCCAGAACGTCTGCACGGATACGACAGGCTGATCGACGTCCGGTGTCAGTTGCTTGGGAATTTCAAGAATGCTCAGAATGCCGAACATGCAGAGCAGGATCGACGCAACGGCGACCTTGACGGGGTTTGTGATGGCGAAACGGATGATGTCCATGTGTCGGTCTACGTGCCTAGGCGTTCTGAGTGCTGGTCGATCGGGTCATGATAGTGGCTGAATGCGGTTGCGACGTTAGCGACTCCTGCGGGCCGGCGGTCCTCCACGGCTGCCGCCTGATGGCGGTTCTGCCTTGGGCGTCTCCACAGGTGTTCCGAACTCATCGACGACGCGAACCGGCGCGGGAAACGGCATCATGCGCTCGTTGCCGCGGACCACGACGTTCATGCCGGGCGCGACGTTCTTCGACGTGATGGCGATCCAATCCGCGACGTCCTTGCCGGTCGTGACTGCTTTGAGCATACCGGTCATGCCGCGTTCGCCAGGAAACACCATGCCAACGTATTCGATGCCATCCTGCACGTATATCGCATCCTTCGGAACGGCGACGACGCTTTCGGCCTCACCGGCGGTGACGGTCGCGCGGGCGAACATGCCGGCGGCGAGTTGATTCTCGTGGTTGTCGATTTCGATTTCGACCGGGAAGGTGCGGGCTGCCGGGTCGGCTTGGCGGATGATGTGTCGGATGCGGCCTTCAAAGACGTCTTGAAGCGCTTCGACGCGCACGCGGGCGGTGTCGCCCTTTCTGATAAACGGAATCGACCGCTCGTGCACATCGACGCGGACGAGCACGCGGGTCAGGTCGATGATCTCGACGACATTGCCGCCACGCTCGAGCCATTCGCCCACTTCCGTGTGGCGCATGACGACGAAGCCATCGAACGGCGCGCGGATTCGGCTCTTCTCGAGGTCGGTTTTGAGGCGATCGACGATGGCTTGACGTTCGCGGGCCGACTGCTCAGCCACACCGAATTCGGCTTCGGTTCGGTAGAATTCGATTTGGCCGGCTTTGTCTTCGCCCCGCAGGTCGCGCATCCAGGAGAGTTCGAACGCCCATCGTTTGACGAGGGCTTTCGCGGCATCGACGCGGGCCTGTGCTTCGGCGATGTCAAGTTCCAGCAGCTTGGTGTCGAGTTCCAGCAGGATGTCGCCCTTCTTGACGACATCGCCCTGGCGAACGTGCATGGCCACGACAAGCCCGGCGGTTTCGCTGCCGACCAGTGACCGGGTCCATGGTTCGACGGTGGCGACCAGCGTCACCGTGCTGGGCAGTTCGCGCATCTCAGCCTGGGCGACGACGACGTCGGTCATCGGCGGTTGCGCCACGGCGGACGATGCGGCGATGCAGAAAATGAATACGGCACGCAATGCAGGTTGCTCCTATATGGGGACGGCGTTGCGGAAAGTGTACGACAAAACACCACGCAATGATATATTCTCAGAGCGCTAAATAACCATCGTGGCCCGCCGGTGCGACGCTTTTCCGGGGAGGATTGGCCAACATGTTAAGCTTGCGTGAATGCGGCAAAGTGGTGACGGACCTTGCCGGGTCGGCGCTGGACGTCATCTATCCGCGATGGTGTGCGGTGTGTCGGGTGGCGTTGGGTGCGGACAGCCGTGATCTGTGCGTCGCGTGTCGACGCCGGCTTGATTTGTTGATGGCCCAGCCGGCGTGCTGGCGATGCGGGCACTCGGTCGGGCCGTTCGGGGTCGATGAGGACGGTCGGTGCAAGGCATGCCGCGGAAAGCGCTCGCCACTGGATGGTGTGGCCCGCGTGACGATGTATGCGGGGTTCATGGCGGATCTGGTGTTGGCGTTCAAGTTTCGCGGTCATGATGAACTTGATCGTCTGTGTTCAGACCTGATGACGGCGTCGCTGATAGAATCGCCCTGGTTTTCGGACGTTGAGGCGCTCGTGTGTGTGCCGACGCATTGGCGACATTCGTTGCGCCGAGCAACCTATCCGGCGCAGATGCTGACGGACGGGCTTGCACGGCGCGTTGATCTTCCGATCGCAAAACTCCTGCGCCGCGTTGAAGGTGGGCCACACCAGATGGAGCTTCCACGGTCGGAGCGTTCAGCCAACATTCGGGGGAAGTTTGCCATGCGTCGTGGTGCGACAGTTGACGGTGGGAGCGTGTGCCTGGTCGATGATGTGTCAACGACCGGCGCGACACTTCAGGAATGTGCACGGGTGCTCAAGGGTGCAGGAGCAGGCAAAGTCTACGCCGCCGTGCTCGGGAAGGTCGACACCGAGTTCGTGGTGTAAGTAATCGTCTAGCCCGCTGCGACCGATGAGACGCGGGCGACGGGGCGGATTTCGGGGAGATCGCCGAGCACGACGTAGGCGGTGTTCTCGTACCAGGTGTTGCCCCATGTCAGGCGGCCATGAAGCATGAGTGCGGCGACGGCGATGGGGGCGATTTTGCCGGCGTTGTCGATGAAGGGGAGGACGGCTTCGGGGTCTTCGCGGACGGATTCGAGGGCGGAGTGTTCTTCGTCTGTCTCGGCGTTGAAGCGTTCGCGGATCTGGTCGACGGTCAGGTTCACGGCGGCATCA
The DNA here is from genome assembly GCA_028289375.1 of Phycisphaerae bacterium. Classification (GTDB taxonomy): domain Bacteria; phylum Planctomycetota; class Phycisphaerae; order UBA1845; family UBA1845; genus OFTM371. The sequence continues at coordinate 41,151 of JANQQK010000069.1, forward strand.
AAAATGAGTTCGGGCTGAATGATGGTCGTGTCGCGGACGAGGCCGGTGCAGCGGACGTCGGTGATCTCGTCGTCGGTGATGTTGAGTTCCTCGCGGATTTCGCGGCGCATGGCGGCGAAGACATCGTAGGTGTCGCCGTCGCGATCCGGCTCTTCGAGCATTCCGCCAATTGTGTGGAGGTAACCGGCGTGGAAGGCGACTTTGGTGGAACGCCGGCCCATCACGATGCAGCCATCGCGGGTGAGGATGAGGGCGCTGGTGCCGATGGCGTTGGCGAAGCAGGCGTCGCCGAATGTGGCGTGGAGATGGGCGTTGTGCAGGTTGGTGCCGAGGAAGGATTTGTAGTCCGTATCGGCGACGGTGAGTTTGGCGGCGTTGTCGCAGGCGGTCCAGCTGACGAGTCGGGCGAGGCGGCCGTTGTAGAGTTGCTGGCCGACGGCGGCGCGTTCGTGTTCGATGGCGTCCCAGGTGGCGTTGATGGCTGATTCGACCATGGGTTCGCGTTTGCGGGGGTGGTTCTTGCGGACGACGCGGATGCCGCCCTCATCATAAGTGTTCATAAACTCGATGAAGAATTTCGGGGTGGGATGTTCGATGGTGGGTTGTCGTTTGATGCGCATCTCGAGGCGGCGTTTGCGTTCCTCGCGGGCGGGCAGGGAGATGGACGTGGCCACGATGAGTGTGATGCCGGGCATCATGGCGAATGAAAGCAACAATCCAAAGCCGACGAGTCCGGCGTTGGGTTGTATGTTGTGGACGAAGAAGCCTGACAGCAGCACTTGTGCGACGGCCGTTGTCATTGCGATGGTCTTGAGCGTGCGCATGGTGCTGAGCTGAATTCGCGAGATGACGAACGACGCGACGAGCAAGGCGATGTGGCCAGTGCCGACAAGTGCCGTGACGATCGGATACACACGCGCCATCGGCGAGAGGCTCTTCATTCCGACCAGCATGATCCCCGCCACCGCGACCGAGCCGATGCCGCAGACGAGTCCGAGCACGACGAGCAGGAACTGAAAAGGGCTGACCGGGTCCGGTTCGGAGCCGAGTTCGACGAGGTCCCAGTCGATGACCCATCCGCATTCGGGGCAACGGTTGGTGGTGATGGCGGTCAGGTTGTAATCGCACTCAAGGCAGCGTCGGCCAACGTCGGTTTGGGGGGCTTCGGTCATTGGGCGATTATAGGTTGTCGTCGGCTTGCTTGTCCCGGCGTATTCGGGACTGACGGGCGATCGCGTCACGGACGAGTTCACGCTGCCGCATGTTTCTGCCCGTCAATGCGAGAATCAGAAGCAAGGTCGTTCCTGGCGCAAGCGCGGCGAGGCGATATCGGACGAGGCCTCCTGCGGCGGTGAGATCCACCGCCACAATAGCGCCGGCAACGATCTGAAGAATGGCCAATGTCAGCATGACCCTTACACGCGTACTCGCGCTTGGAAACCGAAGTCCTCGCGGTACCAATCCCAACAGCGCGATGCCATGACCGGCGGCGGACAGTAGCGTAGGCCAATAGAAGATGTCGTGAAAGCGCATCTGGTTTGAAGGCGAGACCCACAATTGAATGCCGGACGCCAGGGCTGACGAGACTCCGACTCCAAGTGCCAACGCAGCGGCGACAGATTCCTCAGGTTTGTATCGCTTCGATGTTTGTACTGAATCTACCAGGTCCCAGTCGATGACCCATCCGCATTCGGGGCAGCGGCTGGTGGTGATGGCGGTGAGGTTGTAATCGCACTCGAGACAGCGTCGGCCAACGTCGGTTTGGGGGGCTTCGGTCATTGGGCGATTATAGGTTGTGTTTGGCTTGCTTGTCCCGCAGGCGTTGAGAATACCGTACGGCTGCGTCGCGGAGTGTTTCGCGTTCGGCCATGCCGCGTCCGATCAGGGCGACGACCGCGAGGAGGCTGGCGCCGGGCGTCAGTGCGAGCAGCCGGTAGGGAAATGGAATACCGGACGTGATTGGCTGGGTGAGGGACACAACGGCTGATACCAGTTGCATGATGGCGATGACGAGCATGATGTTGACGCGAACAGGTGCGCTGGGTGTTCGCAATCCGTCGGGAAGTAGGCTCACGACCGCGATGGCGTGACCTGCGACGGTGAGGAGTGTTGCCCAGTGAAAGACTTTGTGGACGACGAGCATGTTCTCCTGTGCGCTCATCAATTGCAGGGCTGACAGGAACAGTGCGCCCGTCCCAATCAAGATCGCAAGACCGGAAGCTACTGATTCCGCGCGGGCTGAGCCTCTCGAACGGAATTCGGAGTTGACCAGGTCCCATCGGATCTTCAGGCCACACTCCGGACAGACGTCGCCTTCAATCCCGTTCAGGTTGTAGTCGCATGCGAGGCATCGGGGGTTGGCGTTGGTTTGGGCATTTTCGGACATCAGATGATCATAAGTTCGGGCTGCTGAGATCGTCATGCGGTTTTCTTCGGTATCGCAGGAGCGCGTCTCGCAAACGCTCCCGGTGTTCAACGCGGTGGTTGTAGAGGGCTGTCACCAAAATCAACGAACCACCTGGAATCGAGAACAAAAGACAGGCAATCATCGGTGCCCTGGAAATCGCACAGAATGTGACCGCGCTGATGACTTGTGCGAAAGCCAGCCACCTCATTAAACGGACGCGAACACGAGGCGAAGGGACCCGAAGCCCACCTTGAGCGAGACAGAGCAACGCAAGAAAGTGGCCGATGGTCCCGAAGACGAACGTCGCACAGAACGCCGTTTGCTCGAATGTCCAGTCCATGACGAAAAGTGAGCATGATGGGAATACACAAAGCAGGAACATAATGAACGCGAGAATCCCAGCGATTTGGTCGAGCCATTTCGCGCGCTTGACCGGCACTGCGTATGATGTCCAAGTCCAATCGATCTCCCATCCGCATTCAGGACAATGCTTCGATTCGATGCCTGTGAGATTATACTCGCAGATTTGGCAATAGCGCCGGCTGTCTGGCGGTGGATCGTATCTCACGGGGTATCTCCCTCGCGCATGTCCGCTTGCTCGCTTCTGTTGACCTCCTCGGAGTTCTGAACATCGCCAAACTTCCGGCGACGGTGCTTGCGGGTGTTGGGGATGATGGCGAAGGCGATGACGAGGAGGGTGGCGCCGGGGAGGAGGGCCAAGGGGTAGACATTGAAGGGCAAGGCGGCGGTGATGGAGACGGCGATGAAGGCGATGGCGGTGGTGAGTTGGAGCAGTGCGGCGGTGATGGCGATGGCGAGTTTGGTCTTGGCGACGCGCGTGGGACGCGATGGGTGGAACAGTTCGTTGAGAACGATGAGGTGGCCGCCGAGCGTGAGGAAGCTGGCCCAGATGAGACAGGCGCCAATGGAAAGGGCCGGCGTCCAGACGTTGAGGCGGATGAGCGCGAAGACGGCGATGCCGGAGGCGAGGACGATGGCGACGGTGAGGCGGATGACATCGCGCGGGGTGTGTCTGCGCTCGGTGATGGCTGGGTCGGTGAGTGGCCAACTGATCCGCCATCCGCATTCGGGGCAGCGGTCGCCGTCGAAGGCGGTGAGGTTGTAGTCGCATTCGAAGCAGCGTTGGCCAGTGTCGGATGGGCCGGTGGCGGGGTTGGTCATAGGAGGACGTTGAGCAGCAGGATCAGGAGGATCATGCCGAGCGGGATGACGGTCCAGAAGATCTTCTCGAAGCGCGATTCGCTGACCTTGGGTGTGATGTATTGGCCACACCATGGGCATTGTTCCGAGTCTTCGTAGACCTCTTCGCCGCATTCGGGGCAGTTGACGGTTTCGTTCTCATCGTCGTCGATGAGATCGCTTTCGAGGGGGGCATCGCGGTCGGCCCAGTCTTCGTCGTGGTATTCGTGGGGTCTCATGGGGTTGGCATTGTTCTCGGTGTTTTGATCAGTTCGATCAATTCCTTGAATCGTGGTGTGCCGCATTCGTCGCACAATTCGAAGAGGACGCTTTCGACGGTGGTGACCTGGGCACCGGACTGTCGCATGCGGTCCAGAGCGATTTTGTAATCGAAGGGTTGGCGGGAGCCAATGGCGTCTGCGGTGACGAAGACGTCGTAGTCCATCTGGGTGAGGTCGAGGACGGTCTGCTGGACGCAGACGTGGGCTTCGATCCCGCAGACGATCACCTGTGGGCGGTCGATCTCGCGGAGCTTGTCGCGGACGGCTGACTCGCCGCAACTGCTGAAGGCCATCTTCTCGAGGGTGGTGGCGTTCTGTTCGGTGAGGATGGCTGCCAGTGATTCGTCGGTGTGGCCTATGCCTTTGGGGTACTGCTCTGTGACGAGGATGGGGAGGTTGAAGATGGCGGTGCCTTTGAAGAGGAGTTTGGCGGCGTCGAGGATGGGGTCGCGGTCGTGGATGAATGGGAGGAGCTTCGATTGGTAGTCGATGACGAGGAGCATGGCGCGGTCTGGGTCGAGGCGGTTGGGGTTGAGCATGGGAGAAGTCCTTGGCTGCTGGTGTTGGTTCATCGGTCGTTCGTTGCTGGGCAGTATAGCGGGGGAGGGACGAAGGGACTAAGGGACCCCGGCGCGCCGGGACAGGCTTCGGGACTGAGGGATTCCGGCATTGGCCGGAATGGGGTTTGAGGCGGGTTGGGATGGTGGTGATGAGGTATAGGAGCCAGCAGGCGATGAGGTATGGGTAGAGGAACGGTGTTGGGGTTGGTGGGTGGGTTTGGATTTGGGGTGTCGCGCGCATGGTGCGTCCCTCCATCTATAAGTACGTGTGGGGTGATCGAAAGAAAATTTGTTGTGGCGAGCGTCTGTTTACAGGGTGGCTAACGGGGGTTGGGTGGCTTGAGGCACGGAGGCACGGAGTGGATTCCGACATGGCCGGAATGGGTTGGTATGGAAGAGGGATTAAGGGAACGAGGGATCCAGGGATCGAGAGAAATCTGTTGGGGCGGGTTGGTCAGGGGGTGTCGGGATACGCAGATTGCTTCAGCAGAGGCGGTTTGGCTTGGTTTCGAAAGTGAGGCAATAACGCAAGTTCCAATCATCATTGAAACACATCAAGCAATCGCGTACTCGCTAAGCAATACGTTTGAGTTGCACGTCGGATCGGAATTCATTAACCTCCCGAGTCACATGGCAAAGAAAAAGGCGGAGCTAGAAAACGAACACAAGCAGTATGAGTTGCGAATGACCACTGCGCGCACCGCCATTTCGCGTGGGCTCTATCGGATTGCATGTCGTGCTGCGCTCGATGCGTTGGCTTACGTTGATGGCATGATGCAGTACGCGCGAAAATACGAGAAGGCCGACTTCAAGAGTGTGCCCGCTATCGACATCGTTTTGGACTACTCTCCCTACATGTTGGACGGGGATAGCTTGGCAATTCTCGATGACACCCTTTCAGCTCACCGCAGAATTGACAAGAATACGACAGTCGACATTCGTGATCGCTTGGAAAAAGCGTACGCGATAATGTGGAAAGTGCATGCATTGTTCGACTTCATGGAACACGATGAGGATGGGCTCTTGACGAAGATCCCACGAAGACTTGGTGGCCGTAAGGCTGAGTGGATGAAGATTGTAGCGCGCATGACGGAACTGGGATTGGTTGTTGTCGAGCCCACGGAGTCTGGCGATTCAATACGTGCTGCAACTCGATTGAGTCGTATAGTCAATGGAAAATGCTCAATGTGTGGAACAGTCGCCGAAGCGCCCATGGCGGTTTTCCTCGAGCGAACGTCATGCCCTGAATGCGACAGTCATACGAACTTCGTCATCGGTAGCGGTCTCGTTTAGGAATAGAACTGGAGTTAACGCGTGAGCCAAGTCTTGTTGTTCGTACTCGGTGTCGTCGCTGGTGGTGTGGCTGTGTTCGCCGTGCTGGATGCGAGGCGCCGCCGCGTTAATGCGCTTGAGTTGGGACTGGCAACTGAGCAGATGCGGCTCGATCGTGAATCAGAGGCTCTTGAAACACGCAGAATCGCCGAGAACCAAAAGCTGGCAACTGATCGTGCGACTTTACAAGAGGAAGCAGAGAAACAAAGGGCTGAGTTGGACCAGCGCCGCCAGGAGGTTGAAGCAAAGCTGCGACAAGTTATTTCCTATTCCGAGTTGGAGCAGGAAAACCTGGCCTTGAAGCGTGACCTTCAAAATGTGGACGTTAGTCTGAGGAAACAGCAGTTGGATCAGCAGATTCTTCAACAGATTCAGGAAGATACTGCTAAGCGTGTGCTCGAGGTGAGCGAGAGATTCCTAGATGACACGGTTGCGTGGGTCAGTAAGTCTCTGACGCCCAACAATTTCGCAAACTCGAAGAAAAAGATCCTAAAGGTGATCGGGTGGTGTCGGGACATCGGATTTGACATTTCCGACAAAAGGGAGGCTGACTACGTTTCGGCACTTCAAGAGGAATTTGAAAGGGTTGTTAGAGCGGCTGTGGAGCGTGAGGAGCAGATGCGAATCAAGGCGCAGATTCGCGAGGAGCAGAAGCTGGAGCGTGAGATTGAAAAGGAACTGAAGCGTCTGGAGACAGAGCGAAAGGCGATTCAGGTGGCGTTGGAGAAGGCGTTGGCGGAGGCGAAGGATGAGCACAATGCCGAGATCGAGAGCCTCCGGGCGCGATTGGCGGAAGCTGAATCGAACACCCAACGCGCGATGTCTCGGGCTCAGATGACCAAGTCAGGGCATGTTTACGTGATTTCGAACATCGGATCGTTCGGTGAAGGTGTTTACAAGATTGGGATGACGCGGCGGCTGGAGCCAATTGATCGTGTGAAGGAGCTGGGTGACGCATCAGTGCCCTTCAGGTTTGACGTGCACATGATGATTTCGTCGGATGACGCACCGACTTTGGAAAACGCGTTGCATCGGGAGTTTCATCACGTGCGCTTGAACAAGGTTAACCATCGGAAAGAATTCTTCCGCGTTGATCTGGAAGACGTCCGCCGAATCGTTGAGGCAAAGCATGGAGAGGTCTCTTATGTGGCGGATGCGGAGGCATTGGAGTATCGGCAGAGTCTTGAGATGTCGGACGAGGACCTTGAGTACGTCGAACACGTTTTTGAAGAGGCGGAAGCGGATATGCCGGACGTTGATGAGTAACGCTGGAATCAGCCGGCGCGTTGTTCGTTGCGTTTGAGGAGGTTGTCGAAATCGCGACGGAGGTCGGGGGAGCCTAGGGTTGGGTTGAGGTAGCGGTGTTGTTGGATGGCGCGGATGATGTCGTCTTTGGGGTGGTCCAATTCGGTGCGGCATTGGAGGTCGCGTAATAGGGACTTCCATTTCAAGATGTCGTCTTTGGGGGAGGATTTGTATATTTGATTGAACAGGGGTAAGGCTTCCTCGAATTTGTTGGATTGGTAGCGGGTTTCGGCGGCGCCGTAGATGGCGCGGCTGTCGCGGGGTTCGTTGTTGGGGTGGCGGGCGGCGTCTTCGGATAAACACTCTTCGAATAAATCGGCGGACTCGGTGAAGCGGTCGGCGGTGAGGTAGGCTTCGGCGAGTTGGAGTCGCAGTGCGTAGACGGTCTGTTTGTTGAACAGGGCTGGCTGGTCTTTGGCGGCCGTGTAGATGCCCTGGGCGATGGCGACGGCGGTGGCTGCTTTTTCGTCGGCGTCTTTGGATCGGCCTGCTTTGCGGTCGCGGGCGATGTCTTCGTTGATGGATTCGAAGAGGGCTTGGAGGGTTGGCGGTGCGCCGGTGGGGTCTTTGGCGACGTATTCGGGGATCAGGCGTGTGGCTTCGGTGTGTCGGCCTAGTGCTTCGAGGGCGATGGTGCGAACGCGGAGGACGCGACCGAGGAGGTCGGGTTGTCGGCCATACTTGTCCTGGAAGCTTTTGAGTGTATCGAGGGCGTCCTGATGTCGGTTGACGCCTGTGACGACGTCGGCTTCTGCGAGGATGAGGTCGGTGCGGGCGAGGAGGTTTGTGAGCTGGCGGCGGCGGTCCGGGTCGGTGGTTTGCTCGATGGCTTTGGTGAGGGTGCGTTGGGCCTGTCTTGCGGCGAAGTCGGCGACGGTGGCTTTTCTGTTGATGAGGTCGACGCGGTCGGGGTTTTGGGCGGCGTAGGTCTGGAGTGTGAGGACTTGTGCTTCGGCGGCGAGGAATCTGGCTTCGTGGTAGCGTTCGTGTGACTGAGGAACTTTGGCGTAGGTGTCGGCGGCGGCGATGAAGTCGTTCTGGTCGGCGAATTGCTGGGCGAGGAAGAAGAGCCAGTATTGGGCGTCGGGCGCATCGGGGAATGTGGTGGTTAGGGTTTTGAGGGCATCGACGTGGAGGGCGCGGATGTCGTCGTTGGCGGCGAGGGCGGGGTCGGAGCGGAGTTCGAAGGTGAGTTGGGCGGCGTAGGTGGCGGCGTCGAGGGCGCGGGGGTGGTCGGGGAATTTTTTGGTGACGTGGAGGAAGGCGGTGGCGGCTTGTTTGCGTTGACCGAGGCGGTAGTGGGCGACGGCGCGGTTGAAAGCGACTTCGCGTCGGAGGTTGTTCGGGGCGGATGTGTTGTCGAGGATGGTTTCGGAGAGGTCGACGGCGCGTTGGAGGAGGGCGCGGCGTTGATCGTTGAGCTTGGTGATGGCGGGGTCGTTGGTGGGCAGGCCGTCGGCGATCCATGCGTTCATCGTGGCGGTGGTGTTGTCGGCGTCGGTGAGTGCGCCGGTGACGGCGACGGCGGTTTCGAAGGTGGAGAGTTGGTTGGCGGGTGTGTTGGGGCCTACGTGGTCGTAGACGTTTGCGTAGATTTTGTTTCTGGTGCGTGGTTGTGTTTCGGCGAGTCGGGCGAGCAGTTGCGTGCTTTCCTCGATGAGGACGGCGACGGCGTTGTCGCGGGTGTCGATGGTGTCGTCGTTGAGGTGGGCGGCTTCGGTGCGGTAGACAAATCGCTGGAGGAGTCCGGCGAGGAGGAGGCGGTCGTTGTCGAGGGGTTTGGCGGTGCGGATGTCGTCTTCGAAGATCTTTGCGGCTTGCTTGGCGGTGGCGTGGTTGTTGACGTCGACGAATGATCGGACGAGTTCGATGCGGGCAAGGGTCTGGACCCATTGGAGGGAGGCTTTCTCCTGCTCGTCGAGGATGTCGGCGACGATGTCGATGCTTCGGGCGAGGTGGCGACGGGCGATGGCGTATTCGGCCAACTGGCGGTGAATCATGCCTGCGAGAATGGTGGCTTGGGCTTGGTAGTGGGTTTCGGCGTGTGGTGTCTTGAGCAGGTGTGAGCGGTCGTTGAGATATTCGAGGGCGTTGCGAAGATTGGGGATGCGGTCGGGGTCGTCGTTGTCGCGTGTGATGGCGAGGTAGAAGCGTGACCATGCGAGCATGTAGTCGGTGAGGGAGAGGTCGGATTCGAGTTTTTCGACTTCGCCCTTGGCTTCCATCTTGTCGTAGACGCGGGCGGGGAGGTCGTCGAGGGCGTCGTATTCGGTTTGGAGTTCTCCGCGCAAGTTGGCGAGGTCTGCGACAGTTGCGGTCATGATCTCGTTGAGGCGGGCGCGGTCCTGGGGGCGGGCGCCTTTGAAGAGGATCTGCGAGATGGTGGGGTCAGCCTGTTTGTAAAGGCGGGATTGGGCGAGTTCGATGCGCCATTGGCGAAGGCGGTTGTTGTCGGGGTTTTCTTCGATGAGGACGGCGAGGATCTGGTTGGCGGCGGTGATGGCGTCGTAGCGTTGGGACGGGGATCGGCTGGTGTCTTCGAACTTGGCGAGGGTGACGTCGCGTCGGAGCAATGAGGCGTCGATGTCGTTGGCGGGCGGGTAAAGCTGCAGGTGCATGTCGAGCAGGTCGGTGAGGCCTCGCTTGCGGAGGGCGCGGTAGAAGGGGCCGTTGGGGAAGCGGGTGTTCTCGCTGTCGAGTGATGATTGGGCAGTTGCGGGCGTTGCGAGGGAACAGGTGAGCAACAAGAGGATCGCCGTGCGGGAGGTGTGGAGGATTCGTGTCATGATCCCTGTCCGAACGAGATGCGTTTGAATTTTGCGCGGACGGCGGCGTTCCAGCAGCCGACGAGGTGGTCCCACATGCAGTCGTCTGCGGCGCGGATGACGACGGGCGTTTTGTCGTCGAATCCGGGGTTGTCCTTGATTTCGGTGAGGAAGCCGGCGAGGTCGCTGAAGGTGCGGGGCGCTGTGGTGAAGCCCTCGACTTCGAGTTGGTAGTCGGATGGCTGATCGCCGGTCTGGCGGACGGTGATGAGGATGGGCGAGATGGGGATGGCGACGGCGGAAGCCTGGCCGCTTTGGGTGGGCAGGCGCGAGGCGAGGAGGCCTTCGGGGCGACGGAACTCGGTGGTGACGATGAAGAAGATGAGCAGGAGGAAGACGACGTCGACCATGGGGGCGAGGTTGAGGGTGAGGGCGGTCTGTTCGCGCGGGGCGCGTTGGCGCCTGGTGCGGAAGTGGATGGTGTCGGTCGATGTGGGTGTGTTGCTCATGGCTGCGGTCAGTTTCCGGTTGGTTGTGGTCCGAGCAAGGCGGCCATGTTCATCATCTCAATGCCGTTGTCTGCGATGATTTCCATTGCTGCGCGGACGTCGGCGTATCGAGCGCGTCGGTCGGCGCGGATGATGACTTTCAGATCGGGGAAGGCGGCCTTGTTGGCGGCGAGTCGGCGATCGATGACTTCGAGCGGTTCGGGCGGGTTGGGGCCGATGCTGTAGACGATGGGGCTGGTGTCGTCATCGGGGTTGATGAGCTGGATGTTGATGATGGCGCGGTCGGAGAGTTTTTCGTTTCGGGCCTGACTCTCATCGGGGTTGGGCAGGTCCATGCGGATGTGCTCGGCAGATGCGAAGGTGCCGACGAGGACGAAGAAAATGATCAACAGAAAGACGATGTCGATCATGGGGGCCATGTTGAAGGTGAGTGACGGCCTGGGTCGGTAGGATTTTTTCTCGCGCTGCTCCATGGTGATCAGACGTCCTGGCCTGTGGGTGTCGGGGGTGCGGGGACGTGTCCGGGTTTGAATGGTTCGAGGAGTCGATCGGCGGCGATGGCGCACTCAGCGGTGAGTTCATCGATGCGGTTGCGGAAGAGCGCGTAGACACTGAGTGCGGGGATGGCGACAAGCAGGCCCCAGAAGGTGGTTACGAGTGCGATGGAGATGTCGTCGGCGAGGCGGGCGGGTTCGGGCATGCCAGCCGCTTCGCGCATCGAACTGAACAAGCCGATCATGCCGTAGACGGTGCCGAAGAGTCCGACCATGGGGCTGATGTTGCCGATGACGTTGAGGTATTCGATTTTGCGCATGATTTTGGCGGATCGGTATTCGAGTGATTCCTCGACCGCCCTTTCCATGGCGGCGTATCCGTTGGCGGATTCCATGAGGCCGGTGTTGACGACGGCGGAGAGGACGCTTGGTTCGTCGTTGGTGTAGGTGACGGCGTCGGTGTATTGCTTGTTGGCGATTTTGTCGGCGATGTGGTCGAAGGCGTCGGGTGGGACGAATGTCTGTCTGCGGATGGAGAGCGCGTATTCGACCGAGAGCGCGATGGTGGCCAACGAGAGTGGGACGAGAATGAACCACGTGATGGCTCCGCCCTTGACGAGAAAGTGGTCAAAGACGCGTATGGCGGTGCCGCCGGTTGATTCGCCGTCCTGGGCGATGGCGTGTCCTGCGAGCATGAAGACGCCGATGAGAAGCACGGTGAGATAGGCGATGCGTTGCAACCGAGTGTCCTCCTGAAATCAGCTTTCGGATTGAATTCTTTGTATCGCGCGATCGGCGCGGTCGGCAAGAGCGTTTGATGCGGTCTTGTGTCTTCGGCATTCGGACCAGAGTCGGGCGGCACATTGGGGGCGATCGATGCGTTCATGTGCTTGGGCGGTGATGGCGAGTGCTTCGGCGACGAGCGGGTCGCCGGGGAAGTGGGCGACGAGGCGCATGGCTGACGAGGCGGCGCGGAGGTTGTCGTTGCTGGATGTGGCGGCAGCGAGCGTGATGCGTGCGCGTGCGATGAGGAACTCGGGGAGGAGTTCACGATCGACGGTATCGAATGCTGCGTCGAGGCGTTGGATGGCGATGGTGCGATTACCTGAGGCTGCGAGCGTCTGCAGGGCCTTTGCCTTTGCGTGATGGACTGCCCTGCTGGAGACGCTCGCGGGGATGGGTTGCCTTGTGAAGGCGTCGGCGAACGTGGCTGCGTCGTCGATGTCGGCGCTTGTGGCGAGGAGGAGCCGCAGTGCCTCGAGGACGATGCGGTTGCGATCGGTTGCGGCGTTGTCGATGGCGGCGTTGAGCGGTCGCAATGCACGCTTGGCTTTGCCGGGTTCGATTGTCCACTCGCCCTGGGGCAGGACCGCTGCGGCTCGGGCGGCGCCGTGCTCGCCGTCGCGTGTGAGTGCGATCATCTGTGTCGCAACGACGTCGACGTCAGCTGCGCGATGGGCGGCGAGAATCATGCGTGCGCGGATGAGTGGCGGCCAGAATTCGTTGGCGACGCGGAGGGCGCGGTCGTAGAGTGAGATGGCGCGGCGGTGATCGCCTTCGCGCGCGTAGGATTCGGCCTTGTTGAGATCGCGAAGGTTGGTGACGCTGTCGACCTGAACGTATTCGATGTTGGCCAACTCGGCGTAGAGGAAGTCTCCGCCAGGGGTGGTGTATTCGATACGGGTTCCGTCGAAACCGTTGATGGTGATCTGCTGGTAGCGCGTGGCGAGGATGACCAATTCGTCGGCGAGGACGGTCGGTGCGGCGGTACACATCACCAAACATGCAAGTCGCATGGTGCTCCGTTTCATCGCTTTAGAACAGTTCATTTTCGGACACAAAGCGATACTCTCCGTTGTGTTCGCGGGCGATGCGTTCGAGGACGGCGCCGCCGGCTGGGCTGAGGTAGGCGATGGTGAAAATGCGGACGTTGGATGCACGGTTGAGTTTGCGCAGTGCCGTGAGGAGATCGGCTTCGACGCCCCGGAAGTCGCCGTCTGTGAGGAAGTAGATCAAGTCGGGATCGACGGCGAAGGCGCGTTTCATGGCTGGTCGCGGGTCGGTGCCGCCCTGGGCTTCGATGGTGTTGAAGAATTCAAATGCGTCGCGTTTGTGGGCGCGGATGGCGCTGACGAGTCGACGTGGTGGGTTTTCGAGTGGTGCGCCTTCGTTGTAGAAGATGACGTGAAATTTCTGGCTGCGACGGAGTTTGGAGATGGACTCCTCCAGTTCGTCGAGCACGGCGCCCATGGTGGCTTGCATGGATGCTGAACGGTCGACGACGTAGACGATACGCCGTGCGCCGCGGGCTTCGGCGCCGAGGCCGAAGAATTCTGGTCCGCTTCCGGGTAGTGGGATGTTGAAACCGTCGGTATCGGCGTCGGCGGTGGTGGCCCCGATTCCGAGGATGTCGAGATCTTTGGTGAGCTTGGGGGCGAGGTTCTCCATGGAGCGGAACTGCTGCGGTTTGAACTTGAGCGGGTCGGATCGGGTGGTCTCGGTGTTGCCGGTCAATTTTGGGGATGGTGAAAGTGAGGCGACGGGTTGGTCGACCTGTCCGACGACGTCCGTGAACGGGGGCGGCGAGTCATCCTTTGCGACGACAAGTCCTGACAACCATGGGATGAGGTACATGAGGGTGAAGATGACGGCGTGGTAGGCGACGCTGACGACCCAGGCTGATACGACCGCCCCACCGGCGAGTCGCCCTGCCCGCACAATGGCGGTGCGTTTGGGGGTGTTGTCCTGCTGGATGACGGATTCAGGGGAGGTCATGGGTGGGGAAACCTGCACTGGGTCGGTCTGTCTGCGGTCTGATCGTCGCTGTCGTGATGGCCGAATTTCTGGAGCCTTTCGCGTCGGCGCACCCGATAACGAAGTCTATGGAGGAGCATGGGGCGGGTCAACGACGAGGTTGCGGGTCGGTGTCGGGATGCCTATGCTCCGAACGGTTGACGTTTCGATTTCGGTTCGACGATGCGTCCTGTGCATGCGATCGAACGATGGAGCATCTGTTGTGAATATGAATCGAATCCGCGTGTTGGTTTGTGCTTCTGTTTTGGCGATGCCCGCGTTTGCGGGCCCTGATCAGACCTTGGCCAAGTTCGATCGCCCGATGCTTCAATTGAGCGAACGTGTGTATCCGGAGGGGGTTGATAGCGAAGCGGCGTATCGAGCCTGGCTTGCGGATCGTCGCGGGGAGACGCTGGGTCTGGCGGAGGGGGCTGGTTCGGATCCATGCCGATTGGCTTCGGTTCATTTGACGGTGGCGAACTGGATTCTTGCCCATGAGATGGAGCCGTTCGCATCTGCGTATTTGCAGGGAGTGACGATGCCGCCGGATGCTGACGCTGCGGGGCTTCTCGATGGGGTGGATCGCCATTTGGCGAAGGCTGCAGACGCGTTGGATGGGTGCGAAGCGGACGATGATGTCTTGATGACGCTGGAGGATGGCCAGGAAGCGTTGGGGGCGTTTGCTATGGCGTTGCGTGCTTTGCTGGTGGTCGATGCGGACGCGGAGACCTTGCGTGAGGCGGCGTTGTCATTGTCGCTGCATCGTGAGTCGAGCATCGAGGGGGTGGCGAGTGCGGCGAAGCTGCTGCAGGCGTGTTTGTTTGCGCGATCTGAGCGGCGTGATCTTGCGATGCGGGTGTTGCCATTGGTCGGGGAGCCGATGGCGAAGGAAGCGTCAAACCATGAGTACTTCAGTCGGCTTCTGCGGTGTCGGCAGGTGCTGGATCGTGGCGGCTATGCGGCGACGTGGAGTTTGTTGTTGCTGTGTGAGGAGGCGGCGGCGGATCATTTTGACGACCTTGCGGAGCAGGCTGAGGCTGAGCGATCAGCGGCGGTTTTGAAATTTGACGTGTGTCGTGCGTGGATTGGGTCGGCGGAGGGCGAGGCACGTGAGCGGACGCTTGCATGGTGTGATTCGGCGATATCGCGTGTTTCTCGGGATGTGTTCGGGGGTGATACGGCGAATCGCGTGCTTCGGCTGCCCCATGTGATGCCGATGATCGTCGAGCCGCTGGCCGTCGAAGAGGCAGAGCCGGAAGATCGCAGCGAGGAAGCGGCGGTTGTGGTCGAGCCTGAGAAGCAGCCGGACGAGGATACCGAGGGGGATAACGATGACGTCGTGCAGCCGAAGTAGCACGATTTAGGGGGCTGCGGTCAGGTCGATGCCGTAATCCGGTTCTTCCAAGTCCAGCGACAGAATCCAATCGAGGATCTTCTTGTAGTCACGATCGTTTTCGTCGGGGAAGGCCGGACGAATATCGACGGGGTGGTTCTTCGCCTTGTCGGGTCCGGGTGGCAGGAAGTACTTCAGCAAAAGCGAGTCAGCAGGGTTTTGTCGATCGATCACCTGACCGGCTTCCATTTCGTATTGATGCAGCATGACGAAGACGGCGTAGGACTGTGCTGTGCGCAGGCGACGACCGGGCATCAGGCGGAACTTGCCGCCGCCGGGTCCACCGTGGCAGTCTGATGTTGTGCAGTTCTGGACGATCATGGGAATGATGTCACGGTCAAACTCGCGGAGTCGTTGCGGGTCGTTCTTGATCTGAATGGCGTCGTGATCGGCTTCGTCGCCGAAGGTGAGCATCAACTGGGCCTGCTCGACCTTGGGAAGGCGATAGAAATCCTGATCGGAAACGGGAAGACTTCCGGTGCTGTTGATGCGCGTGAGAAATCTCTTGAGCGCTGCTCGGTCGATGCGGACGGAGAGTCGCTCGGGGCGATCACGGTGCATCTCGGCGCGGCGTACCTTCTGGATCTCGTCCTTGGTGAGCTTTCGAAGCTCGGCTGACGATCCCTTGGGAGAGCGTGGATCGGCGGGACTTGCGTTGGATCTTGGGGTTGCGTCGCCCTGCTGACGATTGAGGTAGGCGCGGGCGGTTTCGAGCAGGAGCTTGGCCGGTTCGTGCGTCGGGTTGATGGTGAGGATGTGCTGGCAGCGCTGGGCGACGAGTTGCCAGCGTTCCTCGGATCGGCACCACTTGGCCAGGTCGAGATGCCCCTGAATGTCGTCGACTGCGAGGGCGCGGACGCGTCGGGCATACTCATCGGCGATGTCGTCAGCGCGGGCGTGGTCCACTGCGAAGCAGGCGCACAGCATCACGACCAGGCAGGCGGTGTTCTTCAACCAGCGAGAGACGATGGAATCTGCAATTGACGGGTGGTGCTTCATGCCCTTGACTATAGGCATTGTCGGCAGGCGCATCAACCAATGTGGGCGATTCGGAGGTCGTGTGGGAACAGCATGGGATTGTTTGATGAATTTCACGGCGAGATGGTGGTTCTCGATACGGGTGGGCCGATCGTGTACCTCGGGCGTTTGCAGGATGTGACGGACATGGGGTTCATCCTCGAAGATGCTGATGTGCATGACTGTCGAGATGGTCACGCGACGAAGGAAACCTACGTCAGTGAGGCGGGCCGGACGGGCGTTTCCGTGAATCGTCGAAAGGTGATCGTGATGCAGTCGGCGGTGATGAGCGTGTCAAAGCTCGCGGACGTGGTTGACGTGGTTGAGGAATAGGAGTCCTGTGACGCCATGATGAAGTTGCTTGTGACAGGCGGGGCTGGTTACGTCGGCAGTCACACGGTTCGTGTGTTGTGTCGGGCCGGACATGATGTGACGGTCTTTGACAACCTTTCGCAGGGGCATCGGCAGGCTGTGGATGCGGCGGCGACGTTCGTGGATGGTGATCTCGGGGACGCGGGTGCGGTTGAATCGGTGTTTGCGGGCGGGTCTTTCGATGGTGTTTTGCATTTTGCGGGATCGTTGAATGTCGGGGAGTCGGTTGCGCAACCGTTGTCCTATTATCGCAACAACGTGGTCTGTTCGGTGAATCTGCTCGAGGCGATGGAGCGACATCACGTTCGCCGGATGGTCTTCAGTTCGACGTGTGCGACGTATGGGCAGGTTGACGGCACGCCGGTCACGGAGGAAACAGCACAGGTGCCGATCAGCCCGTATGGTCGGTCGAAACTGGCGATTGAGTGGGCGATGCGCGATTCTGTTGCGGCGTGGGGGCTTGGTTGCACGGCGCTTCGGTATTTCAATGCGGCGGGTGCGGCTGCGGACGGGGGGCTGGGTGAGGACCATGATCCGGAGATTCACCTGATTCCGATTATCCTGGAGGTGGCGGCGGGCAAGCGCGACCACATTCAGATTTTCGGGGATGATTATCCGACGCCGGATGGGACGTGTGTTCGGGATTATGTGCATGTTGATGACCTCGCCGAGGTTCATCGTTTGGCGATCGAAACGCAGGTGGCTGGGGATTTTCGTGCGTTCAATGTCGGGACGGGTCTGGGTTCGAGCGTCAAGCAGGTTGTCGACGCGGCTCGGGATGTGACGGGGCATCCGATCCCGGCGGTTCACGTCGAGCGTCGTCCGGGTGATCCGGCGATCATCTACGCCGATGCGAGCAAGGCACAAGAGCATCTGAACTGGACGCCGGAATATCGAAGTTTGTCTGACATCATCGCGACGGCGTGGGCGTGGCACCGGCAGCATCCGAATGGATTCGACGGGTAACCCTCCTCAGACTGGTGAACTTCAAAACATCGCGTTGACCGGTGTGACCCGCGCGACCAGAATGCGGCCATGGCGGGATGTCTGAAGATGAGATCGGTTGATGAGGCGCTTGCTTGCGTGATGTCGATGGCGTCTCGCGGGCCGACGGAAACGGTTTCGCTTGATGATGCGGTTGGCCGGGTGCTGGCTGAACCGGTCTTGTGCGACATCGACTACCCACCGTTCGACAAGTCGATGATGGATGGCTTTGCGGTGCGGTCGGGTGATGCGGCGGACGGCGCGACGTTGTCGATCGTCGGGCAGATTGCCGCGGGTTCGTGGCGAAGTGCGGCGCTTGAGGCGAATCAGGCGGTTCAGATCAACACCGGTGCTCCCCTGCCACCCGGGGCTGACGCGGTGATCCCTGTTGAGAAAACGTCGGTGTCTGGTGACGCGTTGTCGCTTCGTGCCTCGGTCAACCCGGAGCAGCACGTGACGCGCCGGGGGGCGTATGTGTCGGCTGGGGATGCTGTGCTTGGGTCTGGATTGCGGATGGGCCCCGTGGAGATCGGCGTGGCTGCGACGTCGGGGGCAGCGTCGCTGACGGTCGTGAGGAGGCCTACGATTTCGATCATGGGCACTGGTGATGAGTTGATCGACGTATCGGATCGTCCGAAACCGGGACAGATTCGCAATTCGAATTCACCGATGATGCGGGCGTTGGTTCGGCAGGCGGGAGGTGTCTGCGACGATATTGGTGTTGTGTGCGATGATCGGCGGGCGATCGATGCGGCGATTGAGCGCGGGCTGACTTCTGATTTTCTGTGCCTGTCGGGCGGGATTTCGATGGGCGCGTTTGATTTCGTTCCCGATGCACTGCGTCAGGCGGGTGTTGAATTCGTTGTTAAGAAGGTGGCGATGAAACCGGGGAAGCCGACGATCGTGGGACGGCACGCGTCGGGTTGTCTTGTCTTTGCGCTGCCGGGCAATCCCTTGAGCACGTTCGTTGGATTCTGGTTGTTCGTGCGACCGGCGATCGATCAATTCCTTGGACTGACCGGTGTGGGGAACCGCTGGATCGGTGCAAAGCTTGTTGCACCGCTGGCGGCGACGGGTCCTCGTGAGTGCTTCTGGCCGGCGACGATCGGTCTTGGAGATGACGGTGGGTTGTGTGTTGAGAAGCAGTCTTGGGCGGGGTCGGGGGACTTGTTTGGCTTTGCGGGCGCGGACGCGCTGATTCGTCAGCCGGCGAACAGTGGCGAGATTCCGGCAGGTCATTCGGTTCGCGTGCTGCAGCTGGAGCGGTTCTGATCATGGCTGGGAAGAAGGACGCTCCCAAACGGACGAACGTTCAGGCAAGGGATACCGCCGGCCAAGGTGCCATCCCCCAACCGCCCCACCTGGGGATTCGGATCGAGTCGTTTTGGAAGATGATCCTGATGCTGGCGGGGACGCTCGTGCTGATGAGCCTGATTCACGCGCCGATCGATCAATGGTACCTGGCGTTCGTTTGCCTGGTGCCGTGGTTGATCGTGATCGGTGCGACGGCCATCGCGAAACGGGTTTACGTGGCGTCGTGGTTTCTGGGATTCGCCTATTTCCTGATCAACATGTACTGGATGGAGACGCCGACGGGGATGGGGTATGTGGCGTTGTCGGCTTATCTGGCGTGTTATTTCCCATTGGCGGCTTGTCCGATTCGTCATGCGGTGCGTCGTCGGCGATTTCCATTGGGCGTGGCGGTTCCGCTGGTTTGGATCGGGGTGGAGTTTGCGCGCGGGTTGGTGATTTCGGGATTTCCGTGGTTTTTTCTGGGGCACAGTCAGTACGCCACGTTGCCAATGATCCAGATCAGCGATCTTGTTGGGGCGTATGGCGTGTCGTTCGTGATCGCTGCGGTGAACGGTGCGATCGCGGATTTTGTCATCGCACGCTATGGGGATGTGCAACAACAGTTTGCGGCGTCGCAGCAACGGCGGGCGAATCGCAGTCTTGCGTTTGCTGCGACGCTGGTGGTGTTGACGCTTGGGTATGGGTTCTTTCGGCTGTCGCAGGACACGATCACGAAGGGGCCTCGGATTGCGCTCCTTCAGCAATACTATCCCAATTTCACCGAGCGCAAGGCGACCCAAGGCGAGGCGGGACCGTTTGAGAAGAAGCGGGCCTACTTCGCGATGATGGCCGAGGCGCGGGGGGCGAATCCAGATCTCTATCTGTTTCCGGAAAGTGCCTGGTACATGTACCTGAATCCGGAGTTTCGGGAGTTGGACACAAGTTTGTCCCAATTCAAAAGGATGGAAACACGGGTGCTGTTCTCGCAGGAGTGTTTCAACGATTTTCAGCGGTGGTCTACCGTGACGGACAGTCACATCGTGGTCGGGAGCACGTCGCGGAATCCGACGCCGTTGAGTCTGCGGCAAAGTGAAGTCCTGTACAACTCGGCCTACCACTTCAAGCCGACAGGCGAGCTGCCGAATCGCCATGACAAGGTGCATCCGGTGCTTTTCGGAGAGAGGGTGCCGTTTCGGTATGGGCGGATGCGTTTCTTGTATTTGTGGCTGAACAGTCTCTCTCCCTTCGGCACGACGGGGTATGAGTATTCGCTGACGCCGGGCGACGAAGTTCAGGTCTTCGATATGGAGCGCGACGGTGAGACCTATCGTTTCGGCGTTCCGATCTGCTACGAAGACGTGATGCCGTACGTCTGTCGGCGGATGGCGTGGGATCGGGACGAGAAGCGCAAGCGTGTCGACTTTCTGCTGAACATCAGCAACGACGGTTGGTTCGGTCGGCGGAATGAACAGGAACAGCACTTTGCGATCTGCACGTTTCGGGCGGTCGAGAATCGCGTCGGCATCGCCCGAACGGTCAACACCGGTGTCAGCGGCTTCATCGATCCGGTGGGTCGGTCTTATGGCAAGATTCCCGTCGGCAAGGTCGACTTTGTCGTGGATCATGTGAAGATGGACTCGCGGACAAGTCTCTACTCACGCATGGGTGATCTGTTTGCGATCTTGTGCTCAGCCGTGGCGGTATTACTGTACGGAGACTACATCGGCGTGCGAATGCGATCATCGGGAGAAGAGGATTGAGACGCAACGAGGTGAACATTCTGGGCGTCGGGATCATGTTGCTGGCGTGCGCCGGGTGCAAGTACATCGGTCCGCCGCTGGACTTCAATGAGCAACGGGCGCTGCGTGAGCGGGCGATTGAAGCGGTGACGCGGGCCGTGCAGTATCGCGAAGCGGGCAGCGTGCGTGCCCAGGGCATCGAGATCATGCAGCGGCATCTTGGGAAGCGATCTCTGCCGCGTTTGCGTTTGGCGTTGTCCGATCCGGAACCGGGTGTGCAGTTTGCTGCGTTGCTTGCGTTGGGGGCAGAGCAGGATGGTGCGTCGAAGGAGCGCATTGGGGAGATGCTGAGCGATGCGGATCCGAACATCCGCATTGCAGCGATCTACGCGATGCACCGTCTGGGCGATACGTCGTACACGGGTCAGCTTGCGGACTATCTGATTGATCACGAGTCGTCGCTGGTGCGTCGCAACACGGCGTTCATTCTGGGCATCCTCGGTGAACCGAAGGCGGTCAAGCTGCTGGCCCGCGCCGCGAAGGACCCGGATGAATTGGTCCAGCGCGACGCGGTTCACGCGTTGGCCAAGCTGGGCAATCCGGAGGCCCTTCAGCAATTGACATTCGATGCCAGCTCCGGACTGGGATCGCGTCGCATCTCGGCGATCAACACGCTTGCCGGGCTGAAACGTCACGAACTGCTGGACACGTTCAAGTACAAGTTCACCGACGGGGAATACATCGAGACGCGTTTGGCGGGCGCTCGGGGGCTTGGTTTGCTTGGGTACAACAATGGGCTGATCTTCGCGATTGAGCAGATGGAATTCAATTCGCCGCAGCAGGACGTCGCCAATGATTCGCCGCATGCGCAGACGGTTCGGGTGCGGCAGGCGGCAGCGTTGGCGCTTGGCGGGATTGGTGATCCGCGTGCGCTGTGGACACTGAAGAATCATCTGGAAGAGCCGTTCGATCCACGCGTTCAATTGGCGGTGGCGGACGCGATTCTGCAGATTCTGCATGCGGAGGATTCGCCTTTCGTGACCGATCGCGGGGACGGGCAGTACCCATGAGATGGCTGACGTTTGCGGGCGTGATGTTCGTGGTGTTGATCCTCCAGACGAGTATCGCGCGGGCATTTTCCATCGGGGAGATCACACCGGATTGGTTGATTGTGCTGGTGACGCTGGCGGGACTCTACAGCCGCCGCAAGGATGCAATCATCGCAGGCTGCGTCGTGGGGGTCTGTGCGGATCTGCTGAGCATGGAACGGCTTGGCGTGATGACGTTGTGTCTGACGGTGGCGGCACTTGTGGGCAACAGCGTGCGTCATCTGGTTTTTCTCAAGAACGCGTTGACCCATTTCGTCGTGACCTTGATCGCTGCATTGGCGGTGCAGATGGTGTTGGCGATTCAGCACGCGTTGATGTACCACGGTCCGGCGGGATCGGATCTGGTGTACCACACGCTTGCAACAGCGGTGTGGTCGGCTGCGTGGGCGCCGCCGATGGCGGCTGTGTTGCTGCGGATGAACTCGTTGTTGGGGTTGCATACCTCGCGTTACACGCATTCCCGGTTTGCATCCGTCGTGAGGTAACGTGTTTGAACGACGGTTGAAACAGCTGGCCTTTCTGTTCGTCGTGGTTCTCGCCGTCATCTCTCTGCGCCTTGTCGATCTCCAGGTAATCCACGCCGATGACTACCGCGAGCAGGCACAATCCGCCCTGCTGCGACCGGCCAAGACATTGGAGCCTATTCGCGGTCGGATTCTGGATCGATTTGGAACACCGCTTGCGGCGGATGAGCCGTCCTGGCAGATCAGCGTGGACTACTCGGTGCTGTCGGGTGTTGCGCTTGAGAAGGGTCGCGTGTCCCGAGATTCGGTCGATGCTCTGTGGCCAATGCTGGCTGACTTTTCGGGTGAGGACGTTCTCGAACTGCATGAACGGGCTGATCGCATCGTTAAGCGGATCACGCTTTGGCGGGAAAAGATCAGTGCATACCATGGCTATGACATTACGCTGCGCGAGGAGCGTCAGCCACACCCGCTTGTGACGGGGCTTGATGATCAGCAGCAGATTGACGCGCGGCTGCGTTTTGCGTCGTTTCCGTTCGTGGAGATTGAGCACGGTGTGCATCGGCATTACGCATCGCATCCTGCGTTTCCGCACATTCTTGGTCGCGTGGGAGCTGTGAGCGCCGAGCATCTGGATGACGATCCGTTTTCGGCGGATGATTTCAAGCGTTATCTCCCGACTGATTCGATTGGGATCATGGGCGTCGAGCATTTGGCTGAGGCGTCGCTGCGCGGCAGTCGCGGTGTGATTCAGCATGATCGCCGCCGCAAGACGACGCGTCATCTCGAGCCCAGTCATGGTCAGGACGCGGCGATCACGATTCGGTGTGATCTTCAGACGGCGATGTACGAATTGCTCGAACGACGCGTGCCGGAATTGCTTCCCAATGACTGGACGGGGGCGTCGGCGGTGGTGGTCGATGTCGAAACGCGCGAGATTCTGAGCCTCGTGTCGTTTCCGGGATACGACGCCAACCGATTCAATCGCGATTACAGCGCATTGCGGGATGACATGCGTCATACGCCGCTGCGATTTCGCGCGGTCGCAAACGGGTATGAGCCTGGTTCGATCATGAAGCCGATGACGTGTCTGGCGGGTCTGGATTCCGGGCGGATCGGCGTGAACTCACTGATTGATTGCGACGGGTATTTCGATCGTGAGCGGTTCGAAAACAGTTTTCGATGCTGGAAGATCAGTGGGACGAGTCGGCGAATGGCGCATGGCGGCATCAATGCGGCCGAAGCGATCACGGGCAGTTGCAACGTGTTCATGTATGAACTTGGCAACCGCCTCGGTGTCGGCACGTTGACCAACTACTACGAGATGGCAGGTCTCGGTAAGCCGACGGGGACGGGTCTTCGTGAAGAACGCTGGGGCATCAATCCGACGCCGAGTTGGCTGAACAGTGAACGAAACATGCGTGTCACGCCGGGTATTGCCTGGAACCTCGCGATTGGACAGGGACAGGTGATTGTGACGCCCGTGCAGGCGGCGAATCTGATGGCTGTTTATGCGAGCGGGGTTCGTCGGGAATTGACGTTGATCGCCGGTGACGATGGTCGACCGATTTACGAACTGCCGGGGACGGCTGCGGAGTGGCAGGCTGTGCGGGACGGCATTTTCGGTGTGACCAATTCACCGGATGGGACGGCCTACAAACGGGCACATTGGACGAATGACCGGTACGCGCTTTGCGGCAAGACAGGCAGCGCGACGACGCGTCCGGCACCGATTTCGTACAAAATCAAATACACCGACGCGATGAACGTGGAGCATGTGAGGATCTTTCCGGCCAAGATTCGCAAGAATGCCATCAAGCGTCTGGTCCGCGAGGTTCCGGATGCGGCGTTCGATCCGGATAAGGACGTCAGCGTACACGAGGTGTTTCCCGCTCCGACGGATGATCCTGACGATCGGCATGCACATGCGTGGTTCGCCGGTTATCTTCAGCGGATCACGTCGCGCGGGCGGCAGATTCGCGGCGAGACGCCGAAGATCGCATTTGCGGTCCTCGTGGAATACGGCGGCAGTGGTGGGCAGGTTGCGGGGCCGGTCGCGAAGGATGTGGCCAAGCTGATCTGCGACATCCTTGGCCCTGATCTCGATCCCGACCATCCGCCTGCGCAGGATTACCCATGCAACGTCGGCATTTCCTAGGCAATCCTGCGGTCGCCATCCTCTTTGCGGTGACGGTTCTGTACCTGATCGGATTGCTGTGCATCTACGCCACCGAATTCACGCAGACGGGACGTCCGATCAATACGATCAAGCAGATCGTGTTCGCCATCGTGGGGTTGGGCGTGGTCGTTGTGGTGCGGGGACTGGGCTATGCGTGGTTCGCGCGGAATGGGTATCTGATCTTCGTATCCGGCGTGGTGCTGCTGATACCACTGACGCTTGCACGTTATGTGTCGTTTGGTGATCTGATTCCGAATCGTCGCGGCGCATACCGGTGGATCAACTTGCCGGGTTTCCAGTTGCAACCGTCCGAGGCGATGAAAATCGCGTACATTGTCGGGCTGGCGTGCTACTTGCGCTACCGGGAGAACTATCGAACGTTTCGTGGTCTGATTGTTCCGATTGCTGCATCGTTCGTCCCACTCGTGCTGATTCTGCTCGAGCCGGACCTGGGGACGGTGCTGCTGATGATGCCGGTCCTGGCCATCATGCTCTACGCTGCGGGTGCGCGGGGCAAACACTTTGCCTTGTTGGCCGCCGTGGGGTTGATCAGTGCGCCCGTTCTTTTTTTCCAGTTGCAGCCATATCAGCGCCTTCGGATTTTCGGCGTCGCGCTGCAATCGAACACGCTGCGTCAGCGGCTGATTGATGAGCCGGAGAAGTTCGCATTTCTCGGTACGAAGCGTCAGGCGATGGAGTGGGAGGTCGGTGCGGGCATGCAGCTTGTGCGTTCGAAGGCGGCGCTCGGGTCGGGGGGTGTTCTTGGGCAGGGCTGGGGCAATGGGACTTACGTTGAATTCGACCTGCTGCCGGACGAGCACAATGACTTCATCTTCGCGATCATTGGACATCAATGGGGGATGGTCGGATGTCTGGCTGTGTTGGCGTGTTACCTGATCATCATTTTGGCGGGCATTGAATTGGCGGCTGCAACGCATGATCCGTTTGCGCGTCTGCTTGCGGTCGGGGTGGTCGCGCTCATGGCGACACAGGTGACGATCAACGTGGGCATGACGATCGGGTTGATGCCGGTAACGGGGATGACGCTGCCGTTTGTCAGTTACGGGGGGAGCAGCTTGCTGACCAATTGCGCCGCCATCGGGCTGCTGCTTAGCGTTGCCCGCCGCAAACCGTACATGCTCAGCAAGCAGCCATTCGAGTTTGAGGAGTCGATTGGCCGGGACGTGCCTGTGCGACCGACGCCTTCTTACCGCAAGTCAATCTGAACTGCCGATTTCTACGGCATGATCGTCAGCGAATAGAGAATGCCGTAGTCGTCGAGGTCGACGTCACCATCGTTGTCGAGATCACCGTCTGCGTCCTTGATGCATCCGCCGGATGGTGGAGCATCCGGGCCTGCGAAACAGGTCTGGAAGGCGCCGTAGTCGAGCACGTCGAGGTTGCCGCTTTCGTCGATGTCGCCGAACAGCGGGGCATAGAGACGGACTTCGGTGGCGTCGTAGTCAAGCTCGAACTGCGGTGGGATGGTCACGGTATCGAAGGTGCCCTGAATGTTGGCGGCGGTCAGAATGACGAAGCCATCTCCGTCTTGCGGTGTGTACCCGTCGATCGTTGTCACGTTCAGTGTTCCGCCCAGGGTAACGTGGTCGAGGACTTCCAACTGGTCGTGTTGGCCTCCGTTGCCGATCTCGATGTCGAGCACGCCCGCGTTTGACTGGTTGTAGTCGCCGCCGACGAACAGTGTTCCGGTTGATGAACCCGGTGACACGGTCGAACCTGTGTTGTTGAGGTCGAATGGCGTGTTGGCGGTGATCGATCCTGATCCGGTCAGGGTGCCGCCGTTGAATTCCATGGGTGGGATACTGGGGTTGCTCCACCAGAGCGCGACGTCGCCGCCGTTGAGATGCAGCGTGCCGTCTGTCTGCGTGTACTGCTGGCGAAATTCGAGGGTTCCGGATTGAACGTCAACGAGTCCTGCGTTGACGACCGGTGCGGACAGGCGTGTGAACCCGTCCGTGCCTGATTTGAGAATCGTTCCGGCGTTGTTGATCGGTGTGTTTGGTGCGCCGCTGATCAGCGTCCCGTCGATGGCGAGATCAAGCACGCCGGTCGACGTGTTGTTGAGGACGGCCTCCTGCGTTAGTTGGATGCCACCCTCAAATGTCAACGTGCCGGCGTTGTTCATCGTGCGCTGATCGACCTGTTTCGCGCCGCCACTGGGGCGCACCACAGTGTCGCCCAGCAGGTTGACCTCGCCCGGGTCGCGGAAAGACGACAGGCCCCAGTCAAAGGAGTTGTTGACCGTAAGGTCGCTCGTTCCTCGGAACGTGCCGTTGTTGGTGATCAAGTCATCGACAAATACCGGGTCGCCGCTGCCGAATTCAGCGTTGCCAATGTTGAACAGGTTTTGGCCGAGCTGAAGTGTGTCAATTTGAATCGGACCACCAACCACCGCATCGAAGACGATCTGGCCGCGCTCAATTAGAACTTCAGGTCCGTAGCTTTGCACCTGTGCTTCGTCCGTGAACGTCAGACGCTGACCATTGGTGTAGGTTTGCGACGAGCGAATGTTGACCGCGCCCCGCACGAAATTCTCAACCGGGCTTCCGAGGTTGGCCACGAACCGATCAACGTCAATCGACGACGATGTCGTGAACTCATGCCCCCCGCCTGACAGTCTGAACTCCGCACCATCGGCTCCGCTGATTGCTCCGGAGAAGGTTCCCCCGTTGCTGTGTATCCAAAGCTCGCCCGCCTCGATGTCGATTGAACCGGAAACCGACATGGCGGCGTCGATCTGTGTCAGTCCTGGGGCTGACTTCGTCAGTGCGCCGTCGACGATGAAATCACTTGTCGTGCACTGGAACATCAACGCCCCCGCGCCCTGATGGTCCCATGTGGCGTCCGCCGACAATTCGATCGTTGAATCCCCGGATGGACAGGCAAACCGCCCGTCAGAGGTCGTCGCTCCTCCGAGCACAAGCCGATGAGCGTTGATCTGTGTGACGCTCGACTGTGTCATGCCGCCGTTGGCGTACGTCGTTCCAGCGCCGCGCAATCTCGGCGTGCTGCTGTTGGTCGAGCCAGTCCAATAGAACCGCCCGTCGATGTCGAGTCGATCCTCGATCTGCAGGTTCGCGAATCCGCCGCCGTACGTGAAATCGCCACGAATCCAACTGCGTTCGTTGAGGGTCAGATCCGCCGTGGGGTCTCCGTTGCCGACCATCTGGAAATTGTCCTCGACGGCGAGGATGTCGATGACGTGCGTCCCCTCCGACAGGGTAAGTGTCACATTTCCCGGACCATCAACACAGACATCCGAGCCGCCCGTCGGAAGCAACTCCTCTGTCCACTGCAATACGTCAGACCAATCGCCTGAAGCGACTTCCCAGTTGAAGATCACTTCACACTCATCGGGAACGCCGGATTCGTTGCAATCCTCGCTCGTGCCATCAGCCAGGTC
This sequence comes from Phycisphaerae bacterium, assembly GCA_028289375.1. Lineage (GTDB taxonomy): Bacteria > Planctomycetota > Phycisphaerae > UBA1845 > UBA1845 > OFTM371. The sequence goes on from JANQQK010000069.1 coordinate 68,771, forward strand.
GCATTCATCCGGGGCGAGGTTGGTGTTGCAGTCTTCACTCAAGCCGCAATCGGCGAACTGCGAGCAGAAGAATCCCACGTCGCAGCCTTCATAGGATGCGTCGCCGCAGGTGGTGTCGCAGATGTCAAGAATCCCGGAGTTGTTGCAGTCCTGCACTTCGAACGGGCCGAACGTGGCGAAGCCGTCGCTCACGTTGCCGCCGCAGTCACGCGTGCGGATGCTGAAATAGTATTCACCAAGATCGAAGAACTCCGCCGCCGCGGGCTGACAGCCAATGGTGAACAGATCCTCCGATAGTCCGTCAGGCTGGACACCGCCCGGGCTTGTCGACCACTCGTAGCTGTAGGAGCAGGCGCCGCGTCCTTCGTCGGGTGCGTGATCCCATCCGACGTACACGCACGGCAAGTGACCGCCGACGCCAAGCGGGTGTGTCGGCGAATCCAGCACCTGAACAACATTCGGTGGCGTATTGTCATCGGGGTAGAAATCGACGAAGTCCGTCGAGATGGCAGCCGCGGTCGGATAGAGAAGCGGCGCGTGCTCGGGATGGGTGATGACGAAAAAGTTGATGAACTGTTCCATCGTCGTCGGAGAAGCGTTGACGACCGTGTCGAAGATTTCGTCCACTCCCAGACAAAGCGAATCCCAGCGGTCGGCGATGATGTTGAAGTCCTGCGTGTCATCCTCGATGTCGCGAAGCAAGGCGCCGACGAATCCTTCCGTGAACAAGGGAATGCCGAATTCATCGTCCTGGCAACATTCGCGCACGTTCTCTTGCGAACGGAAGTAGAGCGGCTCGAACGGTGTTCCATCGAAGTTGACGTAATCCGTGGTCAGCGACCGTGTGTAGACATCCGCCAGCCAGTTGGGCCAGCCTTCATTGAACGCATCTGTTTGATTTTCCGGACACCAGATGCAGTGCCCTTCGTCTTCGCAGTCGGACCCGCTCGTGCAGGGCACTTCGCCATCACAATAGCCGTTGCAATAATCCGGGCTGGTGTTGACCGCGAACATGTTGAAGAAGTGATGGCCATACTCGTGTGAGATGGTGGTCTCGCGCCACTGCCCCGCAGGACGCATGTGGATTTCCTCGGTGAAGGATTCGTAGAAGCCACCCGCGTTGCCGCCGCTGCTTTCAGGCCATTCGACCTGCACCTTGGGAACGTTGTATCCGGTGTTGTCCAGAATGAAGCGATGCGTGCGGATGATGTTGCTGTAGATGTGCAGCGCCGGCATTTCCTCTTCGGGGACGGACCATGTGCCGAAGTCGTACGTGCTGCCCGTGAAGTTGAGCACTTCCGGCGTTTCCCATTCGTATGTGTCTTCGGTCAGGCTGTTGTCGGTGACGTCGACCTCCGGGCGATCCGTTTCGAATTCGAGGATCAGGTCGGGATCGTCACAACCCGTGATATCGCAGTCGTCCCAGCTGATCATCCCAGAGTCGAAGAAACCGAGTGGATTTGTGACGCCGCTCCAAATGGTCTCCGTGCCGACCGGGTCGCAATCGACCACGCGGACCAGCAGGCGATCGACGCCGAGCGTCATGGGTTCCACGTCGAGCACGCCGTCTTCGTCGCGGTCGATGCCCGGTCGGTCATAAACGATGCGACCCATGAAGCGGAGCTGAATGGCGTCGCCGCTGGCGGATGGTTCGGTCGAAACGTCTGTGTTCGTGATGCCCAACTGTTGCGCGACGCCATCGGTGCCAACGCGAACGGCTGATCGTCGATGCTCTCGTCTTTTGAAATGGTTCGGGCCGACGACGTATCTCTGTTCGACCTTTCGTCCGTCGATGGTCATTGCAATGATCAGCGGGGCGTTGGCGTCGGTTGGCTGAGCCGAAAACGGCACCTCGATCGTGCCGGGTTGGAAAATCTGCCAGGGTTCGGGCCATTCGACCTGATCGAAGAGCCAGCCTTCTCCCGAGAGCGCGAAGTCGCCGAGTGTGCCGGATTCGAATAGGCGTATGACGAGCGTCCCCTCATAGGGTTCGCCGGCAACAGCCATCCGCGTTTCAGGGGACATCTTGATCTCGATTGGCGGTCCGACCGTCGCGTGGGTGTGCGTGGTCAGGGTGAGTATGGCCAGCAGCAATGCCGTCGGTGGCCGACGCAGCATGGAAATTCGCATTGATTGTCTCGCTAAAGGATTCCCCGCAGCCAGTGCTGAGGGCGCAGAGGACTCAAATCCCCTCCAGGACCGCCCTCTATGGGCGCGTCATCTGCCCTGTATACGTAGGTTAGCTGAAAGTTATGCCACGGCGAAGCAGATTTCGGCGAAGTCCGCTAACTGGTGCCGATCGGGCTTTTCGCGAGGACGTCGGCGATCTGAACGGCGTTCAGGGCTGCCCCCTTGCGGAGTTGATCGCCACTGATGAAAAGTTCGATCCCGCGACCGTCGGGCTGCGACATGTCCTGCCGGATTCGGCCTACGAGCATTTCGTCCTTGCCGCTGGCGTCGATCGGCATGGGGAAATAGTTGTTCTCGCGATCGTCCACGACGCGAACGCCAGGGGCGGCATCGAGCACGGCTCGCACCTCGTCGGGGGTGGCGGCATTGGCGAGCGTCAGGTTGATCGATTCGCTGTGGGCACGGGGGACGGGGACGCGGACGCAGGTGGCTGAAATGCGCAAGCCATTGTCATGCAGTATTTTGCGCGACTCGTTGACCATCTTGCGTTCTTCTTCGTTGTATCCCGATTCGTCGATGCCGCTGTTGTGGTTGAAGATATTGAACGCGGCTTGATGCGGTAAGACGTTGGCAGTGATGGGGTTACCATCGAGAAGGTCTCGCGATTGCTGCTCGAGTTCCAGCATCGCCTGTCGCCCTGCCCCGCTCGACGCCTGATACGTGCTGCAGACGATCCGCTCGACGCCGAATGCGCGGTAGATCGGCGCGACGGCCATCAGCATGATGATGGTCGAGCAATTCGGATTGGCGATGATGCCTTTGTGCGTGAAGACGTCGTCCGGGTTCACTTCGGGGACGACCAGTGGCACGTCCGGGTCCATGCGATAGGCCGACGAGTTGTCGATGACGACGGCGCCGGATTTGACGGCGTGCGGTGCGTATTCCCTGCTGCGACCACCGCCGGCAGAGAAGAAAGCCACATCGATGCCGTCGAATGATTCAGCCGTCATCTCTGCGACGGTCAGTTCGGTACCGCGATAGGCGATCTTCTTGCCCGCAGACCGTGCCGACGCGAGCAGCCGCAGCTGTCCCGCATCGATCCCGCGATTGGCCAAAATCGCCAAGAATTCGTCACCTACCGCACCTGTCGCACCCGCAATGGCGAACTTCACGATCGCACTCCTTCACAGCCTACAGACAACAACTTTTGGACCCGGTATCAACCCCATTCATCGGCACAACGCGTTCAATCGTCACGCCTCGAATGGGACATGGTATCTGATCTTGAAAATTCTGACCATCGGTTCGCTGCGGTCCCTTGACTCGCGATAGGCGTATCGCTAAGTTCCCGGTCCCAGCTGCATTGGCGCGGTTGGTTGTCGCGTCCAGCACTCGTTTTTTTTGGGAAACATTGTACCTTTTGGCACAATGTCCGACGCACCCGAACATCCTGACGGGAAGAAACCCAAGCGGGATGTACGCCGGGACGAACGAGAGTGGGCGAGATTCAGTCAGTTGGCGTTCGAGTTGATCGGATACCTCGGTGTCCTGGGATACGCCGGCTGGTGGTTGGACGAGCGATACGGCACCGGTGGACGATACCTCTTCTGGGGGTTGCTGTTAGGGTTGGCCGGCTGGGTTTATCGCTTTATCAAAGACACATGGCATCTGTTTAAGTGACCCCAGGGAGCCGTTCGTGCGAACCCTCATCCTTCTGACAGCCTTGGCCGGTGCGGCGATTTTCGGAATCGCCCTGCTCGCGCCGCGGATGTTTGAGCCGGATACGGCTCGGGCGGTTGTTGTGGCGTCGCTGGTGTGCATCGGAGCGGCGATTCCTGCCCTTTCGATCCCGCTGATCCTGATTCCGGCGAAACCGGAGTGGCTTGTCGAGGCGGGCATGGGTGCGATGGTGACGCGGATGTTGCTGACGATGATTGCGGGTTGGGTTGCGTACCGCAATGTCGATATGCCGCAAGGTGCGTTCCTGAACGCGATGCTCGGTTTCTACTTGACGTTGTTGACGTTGGAAACGGCTGTGACGTGGCGAATCGCGTCGCGCCATTGGCGTCAGCCGGGAGTGTCCTGACCCCATGCTTCACTCAGCGAATCAACTCATTCTGCTGACGCAGTTCGCCGCCCACGACCCGGAAGACCACGTTCGTCCGCATGCGTTGAAGTATCTTTTCACGTGGGGCGAGAGTGTTGGCGAAATCCCGGGGCTTGGATGGGCGATCAGCCTCTTCATGGGGGAACCACCATACGATCATTACTTCACGAACCATCTACTGATGGCGATTGTGGCTGGAATTGTGACGCTACTCATCTTCGTCCCAATCGGCAGACGCTACGCTGCTATCAATGCCGGATCAGGCCCCGACCATTACGTGCCGCGAGGATTCACAGGACTGATTGAAGCGTTTATGGATGCATTGCGAAGTGGCGTCGTCAAGCCTGTTTTGGGAGACGACACTGATCGATTCATGCCATTCCTCTGGACAATCTTCTTCTACATCCTCATCAACAATATCCTCGGTATGATTCCGATTGACCCGATCCTGTCATTCGCGGGGATCAAACACGTTGGCGGAACCGCCACAGGCAATCTGGGCGTTACTGCCGGTTTGGCGTTGTGTGCATTCGGCATGATGCACTATTCCGGAATCAAGCAGGTGTTTCATCACCTCGTCGCTGGAACGTATGGCCACCACCATGACGACGAGCACGATGATGGTCACGCTCATGACGATCACGCTCATGGTGAAGGCATGGCGGCTGGGCCTGCGTTCGTTGCGGCTCCATTCCTTTATGTTTGGAATTTTGCGCCGCACGTGTTTGCTCCCGGTCCCGATGCGTCACCTGTGGCCAAGGTTCTGATGGTCATCCTCGATGTTCCGATGTGGGCATTTCTGCTCGTGCTCGAAGTGATTGGTGCGATTGTGAAGCCATTCGCGCTGTGCATGCGACTCTTCGCGAACATGCTCGCCGGGCATACAGTGCTCGCGAACCTTCTGATTTTGCTCCCTGCATTTAAGGCGTTTACGGCGGCGTACTTGGGGCAAAGTCTGACGGTTGTTCTTGGATGTACGGCGTTGAGTTGCCTGGAGTTGTTTGTTGCGTTTCTGCAGGCGTACATTTTCATGTTCCTGACGACCATGTTCATCAACATGTCCGTCAATCCGGAGCACTAAGCGCAGGGCGGGTGGCCTTGCGATGCGATATGTTGCGTAAGCGATACACGAATTTGAGTGTAGGAAGACAAGCGTAAGGAGCTATTTGATGATGAATCTGATTGCCGAAGCAACGATGCTCTTTGGCGACAAGGGCTTGGCGGCGTTTGGCGCTGCCTTGGGTGTCGGCCTGACTGTGTTGGGTGCGGGCAAAGCCATTGGTCACCTTGCCGGTAACGCGGTCGAGGGAATCGCTCGCCAGCCGGAAGCTGGTGGTCGTATCTTTACGTCGATGCTGCTTGCCGCCGCTCTGATTGAGGGCTTTACGTTCTTCGCCCTTGTTCAGTGCATCAATGTTGGTGGTTTCCTGAAGGATGCGGCTGGCGGTTAGTCAAGACTTGTTTCATCACTCGTCCGACGCCGGACGGGTTCAAGGAACCTTCTCATGAGACGAGTTCTTCTCATCCTGTTTGCGCTCGGTCTGTGTGTTTCGTCGCCGCAGCTCGCCAATGCCGAGTCAGGTGCTCATGGCAGCGACACGCACCACGCGGATGGTACACACGACGATCACGGGCATGGTCCGAAGCTTGAGACGATGGGCGTCGACTTCATGAACTCGGTGTGGACCATCGTCATCTTTGTGCTTCTCCTGCTCATCCTTCGCGGTGCAGCATGGAAACCTGTCCTTGAAATCCTCTCCAAACGCGAGTCGTTCATTACCGAATCGCTCGCCAATGCGAAGAAGGAACGCGAGGACGCGGAAGCCCTGCTCAAGCAGTACACCGAGCAGGTACAGAAGGCCAAGGAGGAAGCGGCGGCGATCATCGAGGAAGGCCGTCGCGACGCCGAAGCGGTCAAGGCCCGCGTTCAGCAGGAATCTCGCGATGAGCATGACGCCATGATCGACCGTGCCCGGAAGGACATCGAGATCGCCCGCGACACAGCCGTGAAGAGTCTCTATGAGCTCACGGCCAAGCTGGCGACGGACGTGGCGGGCAAGATCATCGAGAAGGAATTGACGCCGGCTGACCATGAGAAGCTGGTGTCCGATTCGATCAGCAAGCTGAGTTCGCTGGAGAAAGCCGGCACGAATTAGGTCGCCGGTCGGAAGGACGAGAGAACGCATGAATCCGGTTGATGACATCGGCGTTGCGATTGCGGCGGTCTACGCGAAGGCGTTTTTCAGCCTCGCTGAGTCGGCTGGCACGCGAGACGACACGTTTGCCGAACTGCGTGACCTCGTCGATTACGTCAACCACACGCCGGCGTTCGAGCACTTTCTGATCTCCAGCAGCGTCGACGTCGAGAAGCGTCGCAGCACGTTGGAAAAAGCGCTCCGCGGCAAGTCCAGCGATCTGTTGGCCGACTTCGTTCAGGTTCTCAACCGCAAGGGCCGTCTCGAACTGCTCGAGCAGATTCGCGAGCAGTATCGTCTGCTCCTGGAAGATGCTCAGAAGCGCGTCGAGGTGACGGTGACGTCAGCGACGGCGTTGTCGGAGGAGACGAAGACCTCGCTGATGACAGCGCTGAAGTCGTATACCGGGGCTGATCCGGTTTTGACGCAGTCGGTCGATCCATCGCTGACCGGCGGGATGATGTTGCACATCGGCGACACGAAGATCGACTTCAGCGTCGCCAGCAAATTGAAAAACTACCAGGACGCATTGCAAACGCGCGCAACCCGCGAACTGCAGGGTGGGCGGCGATTCTTTCAGGAGGGATGACCCTCTGTAAGGTGCAGCTATGAAGTTCAATGTTGATGAAATCACGAGCGTCATCGAAGACGAAATCAAGAATTACCGCTCCGAGGTGGACGTCTCCGAAGTTGGACGCGTGATCGCCGTTGGTGACGGTATCGCCCGTATCTACGGATTGCGCAACGCGTTCGCCTCCGAGCTTGTCGAGTTTTCAAATGGTCAGTACGGCCAGGTCCTCAACCTCGAGGAAAACTCCGTCGGTGCGGCCATTCTCGGTGACTACCTCGAGATTAAGGAAGGCGACGAAGTCAAGCGCACGGGCAGGCTGCTGAGCGTGCCCGTTGGTGAGGCGATGATCGGCCGCGTGGTGGACCCACTGGGTCGTCCGCTCGATGGTCGCGGTGAGATTGACACGACGCATACGCGTCCGCTGGAAATCATCGCACCGGGCATCGCCGGTCGTCAGCCGGTGAAAGAACCGCTGCAGACGGGCGTCAAGGCCATCGACAGCATGATCCCGATTGGTCGTGGCCAGCGTGAGCTGATCATCGGCGACCGCAAGACAGGCAAGACCGCCATCGCCCTCGACACGATCATCAACCAGAAAGAAAGCGACGTCATCTGCGTGTACGTCGCCATCGGCCAGAAGGAATCGACCGTGGCCGGTGTTGTCGAGTCGCTTCGCGAACAAGGCGCGATGGACTATACCATCGTCGTTTCGGCGGCAAGCTCGACACCCGCTCCGCTGCAGTTCATCGCCCCGTACGCCGGATGTGCGATGGCTGAGTACTTTATGTACGAAAAGGGTGGCCACACGCTGTGCGTCTATGACGACCTTTCGAAGCAGGCGGCCGCTTATCGCCAGATGTCGCTCTTGCTGCGTCGTCCGCCGGGTCGTGAAGCCTATCCGGGTGACGTGTTCTACATCCACAGCCGTCTGCTCGAGCGTTCGTGCAAGCTGGCAGAGCGTCGTATCGTGGTGAAGACCGGTGCCCCGGAGAACACCAACGACGGCGTCGACGGCAAGGAGTACATGGGCGTTCCCGGTATCGATGAGGCGAAGGAAGCGGCCGAGAAAGCCGGCAGCGGTCACGAGGTCCGCGTGGACCCGACAAGCGGCGGTTCTCTGACCGCCCTGCCGATCATCGAAACGCTTGAAGGCGAAGTGTCGGCCTACATTCCAACGAACGTCATCAGTATTACCGACGGTCAGATCTACCTTGAGCCGAACCTGTTCTTCGCCGGTGTTCGACCTGCCATTAATGTGGGTATCAGCGTGTCGCGCGTGGGTGGTAATGCCCAGCGTAAGGGCATGAAGAAGATTTCCGGATCGTTGCGACTGGACCTTGCTGCCTTCCGCGAGTTGGAGGCGTTTGCCCAGCTTGGTACGGACCTCGACGCCGCGACGCAGCGTCAGCTTGACCGCGGCCGTGTCATGGTCGAGTTGCTCAAGCAGCCGCAATTCCAGCCCTACAACATCAACGATCAGATCATCAGTATTTTTGCCGGCTCGCAGGGTTTCCTCGACGATGTGCCGCTCGACAAGGTGGCTGAGTTCGAGAAGGGCATGCTGCAGCACATTCAGGATCACCATCCGGAGATCGTCAAGGAGCTCGACGAGAAGGGTGAGCTGACCGACAACGTGACCGAGGGACTGAAGAAGTCGATCACCGAGTTCAAGAGCCGTTTCAGCGTGTCGAGCTAAGCGTCACGAGCAGGAAAAGGTCCGATGGCCAAAGCACGAGCGATTGACACCCGACGGAAGACCGTCACCAACATTCAGAAGATCACGCGGACGATGCAGCTTATCGCCACCGCGCGGTTTCAGCAGTCGCTTGCCCAGGCCACCGCGTCCAAGCCCTACACGGAGAAGATTTCCGAACTCGTGCAGGATGTGTCGTCTGCCGGCACGGCTGATGAGCACCCGTTGCTGCAGCAGCATGACGCGTGCCGCACGCGTGCCCTGCTGTTGTTGACGTCGAACCGTGGCTTCTGCGGTGGCTACAATGCCAATCTCCTGCGGATTGCCTCCAAGACGCTGTCGGACAATTTGGTCAACGGCTTTGATACCGACCTCTACGTCGTCGGCAAGAAGGGCATGAAGTACTTCAAGTTCATCGGCCAGGACATCGAGAAGGCCTTCACCGAACTGCCCGATGCCCCAACGTTTGCCCAGGTTCAGGAGATCGCCGACGACTTCATGGCCAAGTTCGCCAGCGACACCTACAACGCTGTCAACGTCGCCTACATGCGATTTCTCAGCACCGCCCGACAGGAGGCGGAGGTCGCCCAATTGCTCCCGCTGCAGAAGCAGGAGTCCGATGCTTCCGAAGAAGAAGAATCGACGACCCAAGCTGACGTCACGTACGACTATTCCCCCGATCCGAGTGTGCTGCTGGCTGAGTTGCTGCCGGTGACTGTGCGGATCAGGCTGTTTCAGTATTTCAATGACGCCGTGGTCAGTGAGAACGTCGCCCGCATGGTCGCAATGAAGAGTGCGACCGACGCAGCCGGCGACATGAAGAAGATGCTGACGCGTGAATTCAATCGCGCTCGTCAGTCGCAGATCACCACCGAACTGTTGGACATCATGGGCGGAGTTGAAGCCCTCAAGTAACACCGGAGTTGGATATGACCGCCACCGCAACAGCGAACAATGTCGGACGCGTTACTCAGGTCATCGGGTCGACCCTCGACGCCGAGTTTGCCGAGGAAAGCCTTCCGGCGATTTACAACGCACTCAAGGTTGAGATCAAACGGGATACCGGCGTCGAGATTCTGTGGTGTGAGGTCGCCCAGCACCTTGGCGGCGGCAAGATCCGAGCCGTCTCGCTCGGTTCGACCGACGGATTGGCCCGGGGTGTCGAAATCACCGACACCGGAGCCCCCGTCAGTGTTCCCGTCGGGAATTCCACCCTGGGCCGCGTTTTCAATCTCGTCGGTGACACCATCGATGGTCGCGGTGATGCTGATCGTTCCAAGACCAAGCCCATTCACCAGCAGCCGCCGACGCTGGCGGACCTGACACCCAAGACGGAAGTCCTGGAAACGGGCATCAAGGTGATCGACCTCGTCGCCCCGTTCGTGCGTGGTGGAAAAATCGGTCTGTTCGGCGGTGCCGGTCTGGGCAAGACCGTCATCATTCAGGAGATGATCGCCCGTATCGCTCGTGAGCACTCGGGCTTTTCCGTGTTCGCCGGCGTGGGTGAGCGTACCCGTGAGGGCAACGACCTTTGGCTTGAAATGCAGGAAGCCGAGTTCAAAGATGCTCAGGGCAATGTGAAGAAGGTTATCGATCACACGGCCATGGTCTTCGGCCAGATGAACGAGCCGCCCGGTGCCCGTCTTCGTGCGGCCCTGTCGGCGCTGACGATGGCTGAGCACTTCCGCGATGAGTCCGGAACGGACACGCTTCTCTTCGTTGACAACATTTTCCGTTTTTCGCAGGCCGGTTCGGAAGTGTCCGCCCTGCTCGGTCGTATGCCGTCGGCGGTGGGTTATCAGCCAACGCTCGGAACCGAGATGGGTGAGCTTCAGGAGCGCATTACATCGACGAGCAAGGGTGCCGTCACGTCCGTGCAAGCCATTTACGTGCCGGCTGACGACCTGACCGACCCCGCCCCTGCGACGACTTTTACGCACCTCGATGCGTTCATCGTGCTCAACCGCGGCATCAGTGAGAAGGGTATTTACCCCGCCATTGACCCGTTGGCATCGTCGTCGCGAATTCTCGACCCGAACTACGTCGGCGAACGTCACTACGCCTGTGCCCGCGCGGTGCAGGGTATCCTGCAGCGATACAAGGAATTGCAGGACATCATCGCCATTCTCGGTGTCGACGAACTGAGCGAAGAGGACAAGCTCATCGTCGCCCGCGCCCGTAAGATCGAGCGATTCTTCTCTCAGCCGTTCTACCTGGCCGAGCAGTTCATCGGCATTCCGGGCAAGTACACGCCGCTCGACGACACAATCAAGTCATTCGAGGAACTCTGCGAAGGCAAGTGGGACCACCTGCCCGAGCAGGCGTTCATGTACGTCAGTGGCATCGAGGAAGCGGCAGAGCGGGCTGAGAAGCTCTAGGGTCTCCACAGGAAGGGCCAACACCGATGGCTGACACCCTCCATTGCGACGTCATCACACCCGAGGATAAGGTTCTCGAATGCGAGGCCACCTCGGTGATTCTGCCAGCCCACGATGGTCTCGTGGGCATCATGCACGATCGCGCCCCCCTGCTCTGCAAACTCGGTTACGGTCCGCTGCGCGTGGAAACATCGTCGGGCACGCAAAGCTATTTCATCGAATCCGGCTTCGCCCAGATGCTCAACAACAAGCTGACGATCCTCACCGCCAAGGCGCAACCCATCGCCGACATCAAGAGCGATGAAGCCCGCAAGGAACTCGAAGACGCCCTCGCCCTGCCGTCCGGCAACGACGAAGAGGTGGACGGGAAATTCGTCGCCGTCGAACGAGCGCGTGCCCGCGTGCGGTCTGTTTCCGCATAGTCCAACGCCCGCCATTATCGGCCTTTGCAAGATTCCGTTTGGCGACGCACTGCCAGGACGGTACACTCATTCCGGTCGCAGACCGCGATCCAACAGTTTGAACCACGGCACGAGGCGGGCCGACAGGACAGTTCGGGTTTATCAAGACCCGGGGAGGTCGCTACATGCTCACGCTCACATTCCTCGGTGTCGGCAGCGCTTTCGCCAAACGCAATTACCAATCCAACGCCCTCATCGAAGCCTGGAGAACATCCCCGGACGAGCAGCCGGAGCCCGACGACACGCTCCTGATCGACTTTGGTTGTACGGGTCCGGTCGCCCTGCATGCGTTGCATCAGAAACCCGACTTCGCCTACCTGGGGAGCGGCGGTGTCACCAACTATGCGAAGATTCGACGCCTCTTCGTCACCCACCAGCACGCCGACCACATTGGCGGCATCGAAGAACTTGCCTTCAACAACACGTTCGTCCACCCCGATTCCGACCGCCCTTTCAAGCCGCAGATCATCAGCTCGATCAACATCCTCATTAATTTGTGGGACACGTCACTCAAGGGCGGCATGAGCCCGATGCCCGGCAAGTACGCCCTGCTGCAGGACTACTTCTTTATTCTTGCCCTGCGTCCGACCGGCGGTGGGTTCGAATCCTTCAACATGCTCAAACGCTACGAGTTCGAGATTTTCCCGACCGATCACATTCAGATCGAACGCAAGTACGACTGGCCGTCGTATGGCTTGACCATTCGCGACACGCAGACGGGGGAATCGGTTTTCTATTCGGGTGACTCCCGATTCGACTTTGACGCATACCGTGAGCGAATGACAGCCGCCAGGATGTGTTTCCACGATGTGCAGTTCGTCGACCACGAAAGCAACGTGCACGCCACCATCGGCGAATTGCGTACGATGCCCGACGACATCAAGAAGAAGACCACGCTCTACCACTACCCCGACGATTGGGACGCCCCCGAACATGCCTTCGTCAGCGACGAATTCGCGGGATTTGCTGCAGCCCAGAAACGCTACGTGCTGTTCGCGTAGTTTGCCATGCGACGCGGACCCCTAGTGCCCCTACCGCGTCTCGTGCAGGAACCAGATCATCACGTACGCCTCCGCCGTCTTCTTGGGGCCCGGCATGTCCGCCATCTTCCGCGCCATCGCCAACTGATGACGCATCCGGAAAAACTCATAGAACACTGTGGCCACGTCGTGCTGCGAGGATAGCAGCATGTCGTGCATCGACACGCTGGCCATCTCCTGATCCTGCATTTCCTGATTCAGACGGTCCAGTTCCTCTGTCGACGCCGCAAACAGAAACTCGCGAAACGCCTGCACCTCGTCGTCGCTGTGGTTGGGCCTGGCGAAAAAGCCGACAAACTTCGGGTCCGCGCCTGCCTGAAACAGCGAGAACAACTCCTCGGTGCCCAGGAGTGTCCCGCCGCGAACGCTGATGCATCGCCGCGCTTCCCACGTCGATTCCAGCAGCGGAAAGAACTCAGACACGCGATACGTCAGACGCCGCTCCCAAATCTGCGCCAACTCCCCGACGGCCAGACACCGCGTCTCGCGATCAACCGAGTTATCGCTCACGATCGACGTCAGAACTTCCTCTGCCAGCTTCGTATGCAGGCAGACACGCAGACAATCGGTGATCCCCTCGAGAAGTTTCTCACGATCCTCGCCGTGAATGGCCTCCTGACAGACGTGACGCAGAAAGCGATAGAAATTCCCCTCGGCCATGTCCAGCGCGCGGCCCAGAAGTGCCCGCGTCGGCACGAGAAAATCGAAATTGGCGGGGTTTGCGTTGCAGAGAGTTTCGGTGAGCGTGTTCATCCCGCGCTGGCGTTGCCCGAGCGACTGCTCGTTCAACGGCGATGGATACTGCGACAGCACCTCGCCAAGCCACTCGAGGCTGACCATCTGCTGACGCATCTCGCGTGCGAGCTTGTCCGACTCCGGATGGTGCGACGCCAGCAACGCCGGGTAGATCGGCTCGATCGCCTTGCGTTCATCGACCGTGAATGGCGTGTTCGGTCCATACAGGATGGGGGATGCCGCCTGGGCGGATTCGCGGTCCAGCATGTTGCCCTGCCTTAAGTCTGCCGTCACACGTTGCCGCACGGCTACCTTGCCGCCCAACCTCACCAGCCTATCATTACCACCGACAGGATACCAGAACCAAGAGGAATGACGATTTCGTGCCAGCCCCGACCAAACCTTACAGCCTGCCGCAATTCAGCGAAGACGAAATGCGGACGCGTGCCGACAACCTCCACGCCGAGTTGAAGCAGCGACGCAGCTGCCGTTACTTCAGCGACAAACCCGTTCCACGCGACATCATCGAGCGCGTCATCGCCGTCGCCAACACCGCACCGAGCGGCGCGAACCGGCAGCCGTGGCGATTCGTGGCCATCGACAATCCCGACATCAAGCACGAAATCCGCATCGCCGCCGAGAAAGAGGAATACGAGAGCTATCACAACCGCATGCCGCAGGATTGGCTCGATGCGCTGGAACCGATCGGCACCGACGAGCACAAGCCGTTCCTCGACATCGTGCCGTGGATCGTCGTGCTGTTTCGCGTTGATTGGGAGTTGGTCGACGGCGAGAAGGTCAAAAGCTACTACCCGATCGAGTCGTGCGGATTGGCCGCTGGCATGTTTCTGACCGCCTGCCACCGTGTGGGACTCGCCACGCTGACCCACACACCGAGTCCGATGCGTTTCCTGCGCGAAATCCTCAATCGCCCCGAAAACGAGAAGCCCTTCCTCCTGATCCCGGTGGGGTACCCCGCCGATGACTGCACCGTCCCCGACATCCCCAAGAAACCTGTTGACCAGGTCATTCAGTGGAACCGATGACTGAGCAGGATATCAATCCGGATTTGCGCCGGATGTTTCGACCGGGCGGATTCGCTCAGGAAACGATCGACTCGTCTGGCATCCGCTGGCAATACTCGCAGGAAATCCGGGGGTTGATTTGCTCACCGAAAGGTCCCAACTGGTTTGACTTATCATCGGATCAGCGCGCCACGTTCGTCAAGTCGAATGCCGTGCGCACGGTGTGGCGCATCATCTGCGATGATGACGATCTTCATGTCAAAGTATACAAAGGCCCAAGACATAGGAACAAAGCGGACGCCGAGGGTCACAGCACGCACATCAGCCGCATGATTGGTGTGCCAACGCTCATTGTGCGAGCGATTGGGCACGGAGCGACGTGCAGTTTCCTGATCACCGAGACGATACCGAACGCGCACATGCTATCTGAAGCGTGGACGGATGCATCCGGGAATTGGAGGTCGCAGCGTGGACTGATTGAGGCTGTTGCACAATTGGTCGGCGTCGCGAACCGCGTTGGGTTCATCCACGAAGACAACCACCCGGGCAACATTCTTATTGAACAAATCGGGAACCATCGATTCAAGGCGTATTATGTCGACATTGCAAAGAAGGGCCATTCGACCAAGCCTCGAATCGACAAACGATGGGAGTCGCTTGCTCAGTTGACGCAATGGTTCCGCCTGCGTTCATCGCGTGTGCAGCGTTTGAGGTTTGTCAGGTGCTACGACGCAGCCACGCGATCACCGGAAAATGCTCCCATGATGGCATGGCAGGTTGCAAAGGGAGTTTACGTCAAGGCAAATCTCCACGCTGAAACGCTCTTTCGCAAGCGTGACAGCCGCATCTTCAAGACGAACACCTATTTCGCTCAGCGCGGAAATGCAATCGTTGTCCTTAAGACGCGCGACGTGCCCGATCTCGTGGAGCCAAGTGTCAGGATCGTTGAGGCGGATGAATGGGACTCGATGCTTCAGATCGAACAGCCGACGGGTGTGCGTATTGTTGCAGCTGACGTAAAGCCTGCCTCTGTCATCCGGGCCCCGCAAAACCGATCCACCGCCCACGCCCATTTCCACGCAGCCCACCGCTGCCTTAACCGTGACATTCCCACGCGTCGGCCCATCGCCCTCGTCTCGCAGGACAAGGCAATCCTTTGGCTCGACACCGCGCCCGATTCCACAACCGTCGAAGCTGCTCTCTGTCATGGGACACCCCGAGAACGAACCGCCGCCATCCGCAAGATCGCCCGCACGCTACGACGCATGTCCGACCGAGGCGTTGTCTGCACAGCCATCACCAACGACACCTTCGGCCTCCCCACCGACAGCGACTTCGCGATCATCGAAACCCCGACCAACATCGAATTCCGCAACATCGACGCCAACCGCGACCGCCTACACAACGCCCGCGCCGCGTGGCGATTCTTCAGGCAATCCAATGCGATCACCCGCACCGACGCCATCCGCTTCATGACCGCATTCGCCCCCGCCGGGTGGAAACGAATGATCCTCCAAATGAGGAAGAACCCATGACCCCGCTCGACCGCATCCAGCTCGAAATCGGCGACATCACGACCCAAAAGGTCGACGCCATCGTCAACGCCGCCAACGAATCGCTTCTCGGCGGCGGCGGTGTTGACGGAGCCATCCACCGCGCCGCCGGCCCGGAACTCCTCGAAGCCTGTCGCCCACTGAATGGCTGCCGGACCGGTTGTGCCAAAATCACGCCCGGATTCAACCTGCCCGCGGCGCACGTGATCCACGCTGTCGGCCCCATCTACCGCGACGGCCAATCCGGCGAACCCGAACTTCTCGCCGCCGCCTACCGCACCTGCCTCCAGATCGCAGCCGAGCACGCGCTCGAAACGGTCGCCTTCCCGGCCATCAGTTGCGGCGTCTACAGCTACCCCCTCGCCGATGCCGCACGCATCGCCCTGACCACGGCCACCGATTTTCTGCAAGATTCGGAAATGCCACGCCGCGTCACCTGGGTTCTGTTCAACAGCCAAACGCACGATGCGTTTGCAACAGCATTGAACGAATTGCGGCGAAACTGTGCCGATTGAGTCACGGTGCATCTTCCATTCTCGCTTGACAGCCCATTTGGGCGTCCGTAACAATCAAATGTGGTAGCAACCGTAGGACGCAAGGCGTACGCCCCAACCGACCTACCCAACATCCCGATCCGCCAGATCCGCGGAATCGGGCAGGAATGACCATGATGAACACCAAAGTCGCGCACGTTTCGCTTTCCCTGATCCTTGCACTCACACTGTCGGCCTCCAGACTACGGGCCGGCGACACGTACACGTTTCACTCGGGCGGTCAGGCCCACAGCATTGTCATGTCTGACACCGAGATGTTCGTTCGGACCGAACCAGGCAAGGCGACAAACGTTCGACGTGCCATCACGGAATCGGACCCGCATTGCCGCGTCTCATCGATCCCGTGGACCGTCGGTTGCGACCATTACGCCATCGTCGAGATGCCCAAGGTCGACAAAGCCGCCCGCGTCGCCATGCGTGCCATGCCGGGCGTCGTCGAGGTCCGGCCGGTTTATCGATTCGATGACACCGAGTCGCCGATGCTCTCAAGCGGCAACGTTGTCGTGCAGTTGGACAAGGACATGACAGCCGCCGAGCGCACGCAATTCTTCAAGGACTACAAGGTCGCGCTTGTCGACACGCTGAGTCTGGAAGGCAACATTTACACCGTTCGCCCCACCAGCACGGGCATGGACGACGACGTGCGCTGTGCGTCGGCGATGTACCGCGACCATCGCACGGTCTTCGCACACCCCGACTTCATCGTTGAAACGCGTCAGAAGCAAGTCTTCACCCAGCTTGAGGATGAGTTCTTCTCACGCCAATGGCACTTGAACAACACCGGTCAGGATCTTGCAAGCCCTGGCGCGGACATCAATGTCGAAGAGGCCTGGCGATTCACGTTCGGTGAGGACATTCTCTTTGGCATTTTCGATGACGCGGTGGATGTCGAGCATGAGGACCTTAGCCCGAACTACACCTTATTTGGCCACGACGCGTTTCTCGCCGAAGAAGGCCGACTCGCTCCGCTTCCGCGTAACTTCGATGATCGTCACGGAACAGCCGTGATGGGTCTGGCTGGAGCGGACGCGAACACGGTCGGCGTGGTCGGGGCGGCTCCTGGCGCACGTTTCACGGCGTCGCGCGGATTGAATGACCCGGTGTCACTCGGCCAGATTGCCAGTGTCTACACATTTGCCCGGCAACAGGAAGTTGACGTTCACATCAACAGTTGGGGCCTGCCATTCACGCCCAATTCCCGAGCCGATGTCATCGTGACAGCCATTCGTGGCGCCTTCCGCGAGGGTCGTGACGGACTTGGCATGGTCGTTGTCTTTGCTGCCGGCAATTTCTCGCGCGATCTCGGATTCGATGACGATCTGTCGACGCTGCCTGAGGTGATTGGCGTTGGTTCCAGCACAGGAAGCGACCGCCTTTCCAGCTTCAGCAATTTCGGCGTCTTCGTCGACGTGCTCGCTCCGGGAGGAGAGTTCGAACCACCGAATCTCGTGACGACCGACAATCGTGATGATGGCGGGTTCGTCGATCCCGGTTACAACACTGGCGGCAGTGGCACTGACACAGGCGATCCCGATCTGCCTGATGGGAATTACACGAATTCCTTCAACGGTACCTCCGCAGCCTGTCCTGTGGCTGCCGGCGTTGCAGCCATGGTGCTGAGTATCAATCCGTCGCTGACAGCCAGTCAGGTACGCGTTGTGCTTGAGCAGACCTGCGACAAGGTGGATCCCGCCAATGCGGCGTATGGCGTCATTACAGAGCGCAGCCTGACGCATGCTTATGGTCGAGTAAACGCCGGTGCGGCCGTCGAGGCCGCCAGAGAGGCTAACGAAAATGGCGGCTTCACATGGCCGGACCGTCTCTCGTCGCTCGGTATCAACGGGACGACGTTGACGTGGACCGTCGGCGATGACATTCGCGAACTGGATACCGACAACAACGACGATACCCCACCCGAGGAAGCCGGAGAACTCACCGTCCGCACTTTGGTTCTGGAGAGTGCCCAGCCCTTTGATTCAGGCAATTTCTTCCGACCGGAAGATTTTGAGCGCTACGACATCGGCGAAGCGGTCACCGAGCAGATTTCGGTGGTGCAGGACGATGACAGCACGACATTCCGTTTGTCGAATTCATCTGGTACGCGGTATTACGCACTCTTCCCAGCCAATACCATTGGTCGTTATGGCTTCGGCGTCTCCATCGACACCGATGGAAACGTGGACGGAATCGGCGGGTTGAATGTCGGTGCAGGCGGAGTCCCCGTCGACAGCACCGAGCGGGCCCCACGCGTTTCGATCGATGTGTCACCTCTGGCTGGTCTCAGTCCGTTGACCGTCAACTTCCGCGGCAACGCCATCAGCAACAACAGTATCGACTCGATGATGTGGAATTTCGACGACGAGGGCGCAAACTCGATGTCACCAACGACGAGCCACCGCTACATCGTCACCGGGCAATCGCAGCGTCGATTCTTCCCATCCTTCATGGTCACCGATGAGAACGGTAACTCGGGTATCCGGTCCGTGGCTGTTGATGTCACCGGCGACCAGGCTGGCGCCGCTCAGCTTGGCGACGTCAACATTCGCATCAGTCTGCCTGGGTCGATCGGGTCTGATGTCACACAAGGTGAGTCTCCGTTTACGGTCAATCTCTCAGTTGAAGGAACACCGGCAGACGGCATGGTTCAGGACATCCAGTGGGATCTCGGTGACGGAACCACTGCATCAACGATTGCAGTGCCCCATACGTACATCAATGAAACGCGAACACCGCGCACGTTCCCGATTGGTGTGCAGATCACCACGCGGACAGCAACGGACCTCTTCCTGTCGCAAGCCGCCACGCGATTCATCACCGTCCTGCCAAACTCGACGCAACCACCGGCCGATGAAACGACCGACGATGGCACAGACAACGGCGGCGTCGACGAGCCTCCCGCAACCGCGGACCCATGTGCCGCAGGCTTCAATGGCATGATGGCGTTCGCGGGCTTGCTGTGTCTTGGCTTCGTGCGCAAGCGGTTCCGCTGATCTCGACCACGTTTCCGCCATCCGCCATACTTGTGACCCCGCAAACCCTCCGATATGATCGGCTGGTAGAGAGAGTGAGCGCACGGAAACCCAACGTCGAAGTGACCAGCCATGTACGAAAAGCTCAGCAAACGCGTTGAATCGGTCATCAAGCTCGCACGCGATATTGCTCGATCGGGAGATCAGGAATATCTCGGCACCGAGCATGTTCTGCTGGCCATCCTGCGGGAAGGCACCGGCATCGGCGCGAAGATGATGCAGGCATTCAACGTTTCGGAAGGCAAACTCAACGCCGAAATCGACAAGCTCGTCCGCAAGAACCTTGATGAAACGATGGTCTTCGGATCTCTGCCCGGATCGCCTCACCTTAAGAGCGTCGTCGCCACCGCCATCACACTCGCCCAGCAGTTGGAATCGAGCGAGGTGTGCACAGAGCACCTCCTGCTGGCCATGTTTGGAGAAAAGGGCAGTGTTGCCGAGACCGTGCTGCGCAACGTCGGCATGACCTACGACGCAGCGCGAGCCAAGGCGGTCGAGCTGACAGCCGCCTGATCCCCAGACGAAATCACTTCGACTTTTTCGCTTCGCGAATGTGACCGATCAGATCTGCCGCCAGGGATACGTCCCGTGGTCGAATGACGTAGTACTCTTCTTCGGCGTGATCGAACTCGCCCATCATGGCGTACGCCCGACCCATGAAATAGTGTCCACGAACGTCGCGGTGGTCGAGGCGAACCGCCTGCCGAGCCGACGCCAATGCCAGCGCTGGATTGCCCCGTGCAACATGCGTTCGGGCAAGAACGGCGAACGCTTCTGCCAGATACGGATCAACACCTGTCGCGCGTTCCGCCGTGGCTGAGGCGTCGTCGAGCATTCCCAGTTCGAGTTGGCACTCTGCAAGGTGGACCATTGACGCCACGCGCGTTTCGTCCAGCGTTAACGCCCGCTGCAGGGCGGTGACGGCGTCGCTGAACTGCTTCTCCTTGCGATGGGACACGCCGAGAAGGTGCCACGCTTCGGCATCGCGTTCGTCGAGTCGCAGGGCGTTCCGAAATGAGCGGACGGCATCGCCATGCTGACCCGCGGCTGCTTGAGCGCTACCCAGCGTCATCCACGCCGGTCGAGCATTCGGCTGCTGCTTGACAACCCGTTGGGCCGAGTTCATCGCACCGACAATATCGCCGGTTTGGAGCAAGGCGACTGCCAGATTCGCGTGCGCGGAGACGTAGTCCGGCTTGAGGCGGACGGCCTCCTTGAGTGCTGCGATCGCCCCACCTCGATCACCTTGCATCGCCAACGCGGTCCCCAGCGCGCTGTGTGCTTCCGCAAGCGTCGGATTCAACTGAATCGCCTGACGAAATGCCGCAATGGCGGCCTTGAACTTCCCCTGCCCTGCCGCTGAAATCCCGTCCCGCACCAGCTCTGCTGCCTGGTCGGAGTCGACGGCCGTGACATGTCCGTCGGTGGATGCTGGGGGCGCGACGACGGCGGCCTCGTCCGACTCATCAGGACGGACAACCACTGGGGCTGGCGACGCGCTCTCTGTGGATGACACCGGTGTGGGCGACGTCTTTTCACACCCGCTCAACGACACGGCCACGATCAGCCATCCTGCCGTCACGCCGTCTATTACACCCCTGCCGCACGTCCGATAGCCCATCAATTGCGCCTCCCAGGTCCTTTTCTGCCACTTTGTGAACGATTTCGCACCCTATCGGGACAGAAATCGGCGTCAATGCTCGTAACCGACAGTGAGAAATGAATTCGTTACATGAAATCATCCAGACTTCGAGGCGTCCATGGTCAGCAGGACCACCACACAATCTCTGCTCATCGCACGTTCGGGGTTTGGACACAGGATACCTGGCATGACGGTCGCCGTTTGCATTATCACTTTATTGCTGCTGGGGCTCGCAGTGACGGGCCACTGGCGGGTGATGCTGCGGCCCTTCTGCATTCGCGAGCCTGCCATGACGGTCGACAGGCTCGGGTTCGTGGCGACGGATGATCGCGACATCGAGCGGATTCACGGTGTGTGTCACGCCTTCGCCGGCGGATTCAATCGCCGGGTCGCGTCGCAGTCGCCGGATGACTGGCGAGGCTTCGTCGACGACCTGCCCGAGTTGTATCGCCCGTTCGGCGAGGAAGGGGCAGCCATGGGGTTCCCGCTGCGGGCACTGTGGGGCTTCTCACCAACGGGATTCGAGTCCGCCGTCGTCGAGCCGCGATCGATGTACTGCTACCTGCATTACGTGGGCCTGGGGTTTTGGGCGGCGATGCGTCGCCAGCGTCCCAAGCGATTGGCCGACTGCGTGTCGCAGTTGGACCCGTTGCACGGGATGCTCTGCTGGGATGGATACGGATTCAAGTTCGGATTCTTCAACGACGACCGTCAGCAGGAGATCCTGACGCGATTCCGGGATCTGCCCGGTTACGCTGCCAATGTCGCCCATCAGGGTTACGGCCGATCACTTTGGTTCAGATTTATGGGTGAACATGACCGCCTGTTTGACGCCGTACGTGCAACTGGTCCATTTGCGAACGATACCGCGTCAGGCGTTGGACTGGCGATGGCGTTCACGATGATCGACCGACTGGACCGCATCATGGGTGTCCTTGAGGAGGCGCCGATTGCGTGGCGAGCGGACATCGCCCAGGGCATGACGTTTGCGTTCAAAGCACGACAGTTGGCGGCGCCTGAGGCGTTCGATCGCTGGATCGCCAACCAGCCAGCCGATCGCATCCGTTGCATCCACGACGCCCTCGACGCCTGCGACGCCATTGAAGCACGCATCCGTCGCGGCCAGGTACAAAACGCGTACGAATCGTGGCGAGCCGAGCTGAATGTCTGGCTCGCAGAGAATATCGAATTCCCGTTCGTTGCCCGCCGGCATGCCGAGGAAACGCTTCCGGCGGCACGACCTGAACCCGTTTTTCTACAAGGGGTCACGCAATGACTTACGCCAATGCACGTTCTGAAGTCCTTGACTGGGTCGCTCAAACCCTCGGCTGCGAGCCGCACGAGGTTGACACGAGCAAAGCCCTTCCCGAGCTGGGCATCGACTCGCTTGACGCAGTGCATCTGATCGCGACGATCGAATCGCTGATTCAGAATGAACTGCCCGAAAACGTCATCCAGAGAATCACGTGTCTCAATGACATTCTCGACATGATGGGGCAACGCTTGGCCGCGGCATAACACCGCGGCCAAAATGGGAGCACACGATGGCTGACGATATTGTCATTACGGGGATGGGCGTTTTGTCACCGATTGGCTGCACGGTGCAGTCGTTTTGGGATGGTCTGACCAGCGGCAAACTTGGTGTCAGCCCGGTGACGTCGATGCCAACCACCGACCTGCCACGTCAGCATGCGTGTCCCATCGTTGAATCGTTCGACGCACCGATCCAAGCTGGTCGTGCATCTCAACTAGCAGCTGCGGCTGCCCGTGACGCCCTCAACGACGCCGGACTCAACGGCAAACTGCCCGACGACGCTGCATCGAGCATCGTGATGGGCACGACCATGGGCGAAACACAATTCATCGAAGACCATCTTTTCGACGAGGGCGATGGCTGGCTGGGCAACGACCACATGCGCGAGATCGTTACCGGTCAGCCGGGTTGCATCGCGAACAACGTCCGACAGGCGTGCGGAGGCCACGGGGGTGCGTCCGACCTGTACGGAGCGTGTGCGGCCGGCAACATGGCCATTGCTCAGGCGGCGCGTGCGTTGCAATCGAAACGGTGCGACATCGCGTTGGCCGGCGGTGCAGACGGATTCAGTCGCCTGGCGTTCATCGGGTTCATGCGACTGCGACTGACGGCTGCGGAATTGTGCCGACCGTTTGACCGTGACCGCGACGGGTTGTTCGTCGGCGAAGGTGCGACGGTATTCGTCCTCGAGCGCGCTGAATCTGCGGCTGCTCGCGGTGCGACGGTCCACGCACGACTCGCCGGCGCTGCGATGACGGCTGAATGCTATCATCCGACGCGTCCGGAACCGGAAGGCGACGGACTGACCCGTGCGATTGAACAGGCGTTGCGATCGGGCAACCTCTCCGCACACGACATCGACTACGTGAACGCCCACGGTACCGGCACGCCGCAGAACGACATGATCGAAGCCAAGGTCATGGAGAAGTGTCTCAGGGCGGGCACAGCGTTCAGCTCGACGAAGGCATTGACCGGGCACATGATGGGTGCTGCCGGTTCAACCGAAGCAGCCGTCTGCGTCCTCTCACTCAAACATCAAACACTCATTCCCACGTGGGGCCTCGAGAACGTCCTCGAACCATGCTCCATGGATGCCGTCAAGGACGCCCCGCGATCAGCCACGATTCGGGCGGCGTTGAACAACTCCGCCGGATTTGGCGGATACAACAGTTGCGTCGTTCTGACGGCAGCCTAATCTGACGATCATGTCCACGCGAATAGCAGGATCTCCACGTGTGGTGGTGACCGGGATCGGTCCGGTGACGTTGGCGGGTGTCGGCGTTGATGCGTTCTGGTCGGGGCTGCTTGCACCACCGATGCCACCAGAGAAACGTGATCTGCATGTCGACCTCGCCGAACTGGCGCCATTTCACATCGCCACCGTGCCGCCAGATCAGGAATGCGTCACGAAATTCAATGACTTCTTGCAGACCAACGAATTTGCGGGCTATCGCGACCTCGGATACGCGCTGGCTGCCATCGATCTTGCCGTGCAGGATGCCGAACTCGAGTACGACAAACAGTCCAACCGCATCGGCGTGATGCAGGCATTCGAGGCACCGGGCATGGAGCGCGCCGTCGCGGAGATGTATCGGCAGTTTTCGCAAATCGAACCTGCAAACAAACCGCCGCAACTCTACGAGACACTGGCACCGCTCTTCTACAACGCTCAGCCATTCCTGTATGTGCATGCCATCTCGAAGGCGTTTCAGTTCCATGGCCTGTCGACCAGCGTGCACAATGCCTGCTCGACCGGCACGTTCGCTGTCGAGATGGCCGCCCAGCAGATTCGTAACGGACATGCCGACGCAATGATCGTTGTCGGCGCTGAGGCGTTCGAGACGGCTGTGCGGATCGAATGGTTCCGACGACTTGACTTGTACAACGCCGACGGTCGGATGTTTCCGTTCGATCCTGCGGGATCGGGCTTTTTTGTTGGCGAAGGGGCAGCGGTGATCGTGCTGGAATCTGAATCTGCAGCCAGGGCACGCGGTCGGACACCCTACGCCGAGTATGCTGGCGGAGCGTTTTCGCAACAATCATGGAAGCATGCGTTGCCCGATGTCCGATCGATGCGTCTGCGCGATGTGATCACATCTGCGATGGAGCGAGGCCGATTGTCACCCTCCGACATTGACCTTGTGATCCCCCATGGTGCCGCCACGCCCATTTCAGACGGATACGAAGCGTCATGCCTCGACGCTGCGTTGGCAGGTGCAGCCACCGACGCCGTCGCAACCGCACTCAAACCCTGTTTCGGGCACATGTTGGCCACGAGCAACCTGATCGAAATCGCGGCTGCCCTATTGTCCATGAAGCATGGTTCGGTCCCCGCGACGCCAAAAGCAACGCCCGACAGCACGCACTCGCTTCCGGTTCCACTCGTCGCAGAACGGACAGAACGCCCGGTCAACGCATTCATGAAACTCGCCACGGGATTCACAGGCCACGATGCGGCGAGCATATGGTGTCGCGCCTAAATCCACGTTTCGTCCGAGAATGACCCGATCTGCTCATTCTCATTCGGAATTGTTTTGGAAACTCGGTTTGCTGTTGACTCAGACGTACGAATTTTGTAGTTTTCCATTTGGCTAATTAGCCGATAAGGAAACTGCATGACCGTCGACACGCTCAGCCGAACGCTCTCCGCCCTCGCCGATCCAACTCGGCGGCGTATTTTGACCCGTTTGAAGTCGGGCCGGGCGACGGTGAACGAGCTGGCCGAGCCGTTTGATCTAAGCCTTCCCACGATTTCGAAGCATTTGAAGGTTCTGGAACGCGCCGAACTGATCCGGCGCGGCCGACAGGCACAATGGCGACCCTGCACTCTTAGGCCCGAACGGTTGGGCGAGGCGGCGGAGTGGCTGGAGCGGTTCCGGGAGATGTGGGAGGCGAATTTCAGCAATCTGGACGCCCTGCTCGACGACCTGCAGGGTTTGAAATCCGATTCGGAGGAAAGAAAGAAATCATGACACATCCATTGGATATCAGAGCCGTCGGCGAGCTTGAGATCGAGATCAAACGTGTGTTCGACGCACCGCCAAAACTCGTTTTCGACGCATGGACCAAGCCGGAATTGCTGCGGCAATGGCTTGGAAAGCGCGGCGGTTGGGACTGGGATGTGTGCGAGGTCGACCTGCGGGTCGGCGGTGCATACCGATACGTGTGGAAGCACGCTGAAGGTATGACGATGGGGATGGGCGGGGTCTTCCGCGAAATCGTGGTACCGGAACGTATCGTTTCGACTGAGAAGTTTGATGCGTCTTGGTATCCGGGCGAGGCCATGATCACGAATGTGCTGGAAGAGCGTGACGGGAAAACGGTCTCCGTTCTGACATGCCGGTACGAGACGACCGAAGCGCGCGACGTCGTACTGGCGTCGCCGATGGACGAGGGACTTGGCGACGGGTTCAAGGTGCTGGATGACGTTCTTGGGACGCTTTTGTAGAGACGGCTTCAGAGCAGTGGTCTCGCGTTTGCGATCGGGAGCGGAGTGAACGATGATTGATGACCCGAAAATCGTGGAAACGGAATCGCAGATGGCGGCGGTGATTCACCTGACCATGCCGCGTGCCAAGATTCTGGGCCGCATACCACCGGCCATCGAGGAACTGGTGAAGGTGATCCAAGAGCAGGGCCAGACTGTGGCGGGCCCGATGTTCACGCACAGCCTGACTTGCTCGACCGAGCAGTTTGATCTGCAAGTGGGATTCCTTGTAGATGTCCCGGTGTCGCAGAGTGGCCGGGTGAAACCGGGCGAGTTACTGGCCACGAGGGTGGCACGGACCGTTTATCACGGTGGGTACGAGGGACTGGCGGGCGCGCGGTCGGAGTTCGGGCGGCGCATGCAAAAGGAATGGGTTCGCGAATTGGCACAGGAAGGGCTGGAGGCCGGGCTAGGGTTCTGGAACAGCTATGTCGCAGGTCCTGAAGCAGGCGACGATCCGAGCGGCAGGGGCACGGAATTGAGCATGCGGCTGGTTGACGGGACATAAGCGAATCGAGCGGGCACATGGCAAAACCAGCGACGACCAAACGGCGCACAGCGAAGACTGAGAATGTCACGTTGAAGGACGTGATCAAGTGGCTGGAGCAGAACGGCACCAAAAAGGAGATTGAAGGGTTGAAGCGGTACGGCATCACGGCCACGAAGCCGTTCGGCGTGACGGTGGGTGCTTTGAAGAAGCACGCGAAGCGAATCGGCCGCGATCATGGACTTGCTCAGGAGCTTTGGGCGACCGGTCGCTACGAGGCTCGGATGCTGGCGACGTTTGTGGCTGAGCCCGACAAAGTGACTGTAAAGCAGATGAACGCGTGGGCGGCGGATTTCGACAACTGGGCCATTGTTGATACCGCATGTTTCAGTTTGTTCGACCGCGCACCGCATGCGTGGAGTCGGATACCGCAGTGGGCGAAGTCGAAGCGCGAGTTCACCAAGCGTGCGGCATTTGCGTTGCTCTGGAGTCTGAGCAGTCACGACAAGGATGCGGAGGACGACGCCTTTCTGGCGTGTTTTCCGCTTATCGAGCGCGGTGCAATGGATGATCGGAACTTCGTCAAGAAGGCGGTCAACATGGCCTTGCGCGCGGTGGGCAAGCGGAATGCAACCCTGCGGAAAGCGGCCATCGACGTGGCCCAACGCCTCGCCGCTCATGACGATCCGGCTCCACGCTGGGTCGGATCACATGCGCTTCGCGAACTGAGACGTTGACAGTTTGAATTCGTGCGCGGTCGAACCGTGCATTTCGGAGTTTCTTCCGTTACTCAACAAGCTGCGTCTCGCACAAGCCGCGGTAGAGCTTGCAACGGCCTATGAGTTCGTCGTGGGGGCCGATGTCGATGATGCGGCCTGCGTCCATGACGACGATGCGGTCGGCGTCGCGGATGGTGGACATGCGGTGGGCAATGATGAAGGTCGTGCGGTCCTTGGCGAATTCGTGGACGGCAGCCTGGATTTTCTTTTCTGATTCGCTGTCGATCTGGCTGGTGGCTTCATCGAAGATCAGGATCGGCGCGTCCCGCAGAATCGCGCGGGCGATGGCGATGCGTTGTCGTTGACCGCCGGACAGTGTTCGGCCCATGTCGCCGGCAACGGTGTCGTAACCCTGCGGCTTGTCGCGGATGAATTCGTCGGCGTACGCGCGTTTGGCGGCGTCGATCACGCGCTCGCGCGAACCGTTTCGAGAGCCGTAGGAGATATTGTCGGCCAGGCTGATCGGAAACAGGATCGTCTCCTGCGTGACCAGGCCGATGAGCTTGCGGAGGCTTTTCAGATTGACCTCGCGGATGTCCTGTCCGTCGACGGTGACGCAACCGTATTGCGGGTCGTAGAAGCGTGGCAGCAGGTTCACAAGCGTCGACTTGCCGGAACCATTGCGGCCGACGAGCGCGATCGTTTCGCCGCGGGCGACGGTGAGGTTGATGTCCTGAAGGGCCGGCGTGTCCATCCCGGGATAGGTAAACGTAATGCCGGCGAAGCGGATGTCCGTCGCGACGTTGTCGACGTTGACCCGTCCCTGCACGACCTGCGTTTCGTCCTCGGCGTCGAGAATCTCGAACAGGCGATCCGCCCCAGCACTGCTCCTTAGCACCTTCGTGTAGGCGTCGGCCAACTTGCGGATCGGATCGGTCATCATGCCGAGCAGCACGACGAGGGTGCCGAACTTGGCCGGGTCCATTTCCAGTTCGATCACACGCGAGCCAAGCCAAAGCGCCGCGGCCGAAATCACGACGACGCCGAGCACCTCGAGCGTCGGACTCATGGCGGCGTCGAGGCGGACGAGCTTGAGTTGCTGCCGGAACATGCGCCGATCGAGTTGCCAGAGACGTTTGCGCTCGGTGTTTTCTGTCGTGTAGGCTTTGACGACGGAGATCGCCGACATGGTTTCGGAAAGCTGGCCGACCATGTCACCGTACCCGCGCAGCAGCTTGCGGTTGGCTTTCTTGATCTTGCTGCCGACCCACCAGAAAAACAGAACGGCCAATGGCGTGACGATCAGCATTGTGATCGTGATCCGCCAATCGAGAAACAACGCCGTCGCCAACAGGAAGATGCCCTTGAGCGGCTCTCGGATCGACTTGCCGAACAGCGACATCATGCCGCGCTGAACGTCCTGCACATCCTGAATGAAGCGTGAGACAAGATCGCCCGTGTCACGCGAAAAGCGGCTCATCGGCAGGCGGAGAACCTTCTCATAAAGCGAGCGGCGCAGGTCCATCATCGCGCGCATCACGCCGCGACCCAGTGCATACTCCGACACGAATCGGCTGGCATTGGCGAGGATCACCAACGCAACAACCGCACTCAGCACCAGCGTCAACGCCGACATCCGATCAGCCGGCGACTGACCATCCGGCAACAGACCGACCATCTGCCGGCCAAGACGCCACTCCCAGGGCAATGGCGCCGGACGGATCGTCCCCTGGATGACTGCCTCGTCGCCCGCGTCGCGTGCTTTGAGACTCAGATCGGCCGCCGTGTCCGCATTGGCGATCGACTGCATCAGCACGCGGGGTGTCGCGCGCTCGCCATTGATGCTGACAATCCGATCGCCCCCGGACAGACCAACTTCCGCCGCAAGCGAACCCGAATCGACCCGCGCCACGACCAATGCAATCGGGTTGTCCGGATCGTCCTGCTGCTCCACGACAACCAGCGCGCCGATCCGCATGCCTGCGGTCGTGCGATCGACCCACCCATGCAGACCTTCTTCTTCGAGCAGGAGCTTCAGAATCGGCAGGGCGCCGAGAATGCTGACAGAATGAAACGCCGCGTAGAAGATCGACATCACCACGCCGACAATCAGCAGCTTGCGATGCGGCAGCAGCGTGCGGGCCATGCGCACGAACGCCTGCCAGTTGAATCTGGCCTTGTCCGCCTCCGCCCTTCCATACGCCGCAGCCTTGTTCAGCGCCATGTGCTAACCCTGCGGATCGGATGTTGAGGATTGAGATGCGTCACGAGAAGCAGCCTCGGACATCGCAGACTGTGACCGTTCCAGTTGGTCGAAAAACGCCTTGGGCGGATGCTGGAACCGCCACTGCCCGTTTTCGGGGCGAATCAGCAGCACGACCTCGCGCGTCGGGTTGCGGATGTCGGCGGCCAATTCCACGTTGGCGACCACATAGTAGATGCGCGTGGTTTTGAGGTTGCCCTCCTCATCAAACGCGTCTTCGACGCGCTCCGCGTAATTGACCGGAGCCAGACGCACCACTTCGATCCGGTCCGCCTTCTTCCAGCCACGCTCATACTGCTCAGCCGTGAAGGACGAGCCGCCATCGGACCAGAGCTTGCGAAACTCGGTGTAATCGCCGGAAAAGCAGGTTTTCATGGCATCGCGTACGAATTGATTCACCGACTCGTCTTCCACCATGATGGCCGGCGCGAACTTGATCCGCTGCCCGAAATCGGTCGTCGGGACCGCGTCGACCTGCTCTTTCTCACAGCCGCTCGTCGCCACGATGGTCAATGCGCAGAGCACACCCAGGACGCCCCAGCCGCCGGAAAAACGGCGATCGCAGTATTGCGAAGAGCGTTTGGGTACAGAAAACCGGAGACGTGTGATTCGACCGAACACCGGCGGAGATGGTACCGCTGTCGTGCAAATGCGCCAACGACGATCTCCGAAACGGATCAGGATCGGACAGGCCCGGAATCACCCATTTCGCCGATGTAGGAACATGTAAATCGGCGCGGGCTGCGCCCGGTTCGGCGACGCTTCCTGACACGTAGACCGCCGATATTCGCTATACTCACGCGAGTCGCGTCCGGATCCCCAGCGACCCGGCGGTGCTCGCGACCAATCAGGATACTCCCAGTCAGCGCGGAGTCACGACGTGTTCATGCGGACGACTCTGCATTCAGGAACCCCAGGAGGCTACTCGATGCGACAATCGCGTCACGGCAAACGATGTGGATGGCTTGCACTGTCCGCCATCGCGGCATGTGTTTTGTGGATGCCGGCAGCGGTACATGCTGGCGAAGCGCCCAAGAGCGCTGAAGCCAAGAAGGAAAAGAAACCCGACTTCCCACCCTTCGACGAAGTCACCGAAGGTTACGAGAAGATCGACGGGTTCTTCGACCTCTACCACCACAAGGAAAAAGACCGACTTCTGGCAGCGATTCCAAAATCGATGCTCGGGAAGGAATTCCTGGTGCTCTCCAGCATTGCGGGCGGTCCCGGTTTGGCCGGATTCATGTGGGACAACCACGTCGCTCGCTGGGAAATGATGGATGATCGCCTGGTACTGATGAAGCCCGACCTGCGCTACGCCGACGTGAAGAAGGCCACGGTCGCAGACGTTGTGGATCGCACCTACACCGATCGCATTCTGCTCGCCACGAAAATCGTGACCAAGCGCGGTGCCGACCCGGTGATCGATTTTGACAAGGTCTGGAAAGCAGATCGCGTTGGGATCGGCGGCGTCTACGGTGGTTCGGTCGACGCTTCGCTTTCACGATGGGCCAAGATCAAGGGATTCGAGCGAAACATCGAGTTGGCCGTCGACACCGCGATCATGAAGGGTCGCAACGGCGGTGGCACGCGTGCACGCGTCCACTACAGCATCAGCGAGATTCCCAAGAGCGACTACACCCCGCGGCATGCCGATCCGCGCGTCGGCTACTTCATGACCGCCGTCAAGGATTGGTCCAAGCCGCACACCGACAAGACCATCTTCGATCGCTACATTCACCGGTGGCATCTCAAAAAGGCCGACCCCAAGGCCGATGTCAGCGATGTTCACCCCGACCATCAGATCGTCTTCTACATCGAGAAGACCGTCCCCATCAAATACCGACGCTACGTCCGCGAGGGCATTCTTGAGTGGAACAAAGCCTTCGAGAAGATCGGCCTGCTCAACGCCGTCGACTGCCGCCAGCAGACCGACACGAACGAATTCGCCGACCTCGACCCGGAAGACGTCCGCTACAACTTCTTCCGCTGGATCGTCAGTGGCCGCGCGTTTGCGATGGGCCCATCACGCGTGAACCCGAAGACCGGCCAGATTCTCGATGCCGACATTCTCTGGGACGACGCCCTCGTGCGATCGCTGCTGACGCAGTATGCCCGGCTGTCGGCGAAGGGACCTGCCGCCGGTTACGACCCGCAATTGCATGAGTTCCTGGAGCGATTCCCAGAGTGGAACTTCCAGTCGAACGAGTCGATCCTGATGCCGAGTACGCTTGAATATGCCGGTGTCGATCTTGCCTGGGAGCCGAACGTCCTCAACGAGTTGTACCGTCGCAATCAGTTCATGTGCAATTGTGCCCAGGGCATGACGCACGAAATGTCGCTTGCCTACCTTGCGTCAAAGGCAGACGGTCTTGGCGGCCTCAGCGACGAGTTCATCGGCCAGGCCATCAAGTACGTCGTCGCCCACGAAGTTGGCCACACGCTCGGACTGCGTCACAACTTCAAGGCGAGCACATGGAAGACGCTTGAAGAACTGGAGTCGGCTCACGATGAGAACGCGATCACCGTCGCATCCGTCATGGACTACGTGCCGCCAATTTACGGACCGACGACCGACAGCCAGCCGCGTTTCTACTCTGCAGGCCTCGGACCGTACGATTTCTACGCCATCGAATACGGCTATCGCCACACCGACAGTGAATACAAGTCGGAACAGGAACTTCTCAAGGCGATCACTTCGCGCTGCAACGAGCCGGGACTCGATTACGCAACGGACGAGGACACAATGTTCTTCGCGCCTGACCCGCTCGTGAACCGCTACGACAACGGCGATGATCCCATCAAGTACGCGAAAAGCCGCATGGAACTCGTGAAGCGTTTGCAGTCTGACATCGCCCACTGGTCGGTCGAGGATGGCGAGAGCTACAGCCACATGCGTCGCGCATTTGATGCACTGATGTTCGAGTTCAACCGTGTTTCGCAGTTTGCGTCGCGCGTGGTCGGCGGACAGTACGTCAACCGCAACCACAAGGGCGATACAAACGAGCGACCGCCGTTCGAGATCGTTCCTGCCGAGAAACAACGTGAAGCCTTGGAGTTCATCGTCAGCAATGTGTTCAGCGCCGATGCGTTCGCATTCGACCCTGAGGTCATGAGCAAAATGGCGCCGGGTCGCTGGCGACACTGGGGTTCGGACAACTTCGGATCCATGACGCCCTACCCAATCCACGATCGCGTACTGGCGGTGCAGTACTGGGCGATGTTTAACCTGCTGAACCCGTTCACCATCAGCCGTGTTCACGACGCAGAAATCAAGATCGATGCATCGAAAGATGCGATCACGGTTCCGGAGATCATGTCCAAGACGACGCTCGCGATCTGGTCTGAGTTGAAAGCGCCCGCCCGCGGGACATACACCGACCGTTCCCCCATGATCTCAAGCCTGCGTCGCAATCTGCAGCGTCAGCATCTCGACATGGTGCTCAACATCGTGCTGTCGCAGCCTGGCGTGATGTATCCGGCCGATGCGCACTCGGTCGCAAGAACCACGGCCAAGGCGACGATGCAGCAAATCGAGACCGTCCTCAAGAATGACAACATCGATATGGCATCGCGTGCCCATCTGGAACAGGCCCACGCCCGCATCGAAAAGGCGCTGGACGCGGAATTCATCATTCGTTCATAACCCATCAGGATTTGGAAACAGATATGAAACAGCGAATTGCAAAGTATGACATGACACGATGGATGCTGGCGTTGGTCGGCGCGGGCGTGCTCTGCATGTGCACGAACGATGCACGAGCCGACAAGGACGACTATCCGCCGTTTGATGAAGTCGTTAAAGACATGAAGGTAATGGAAGGCTTCTTCACCCTCTATTACGACGAGAAAAAGGACACACTTCTCGCCCGAATCCCGGCCAACATGCTCGAAGAGCCATTCCTTGCGAGTTTCTCGATTCCCAAGGGACCCGGCTGGGCCAGCTCGATGCTCGGTGGTGCCGCGTTCTACTTCGAAAAGATGGACAAGAAGCTCGTCCTGCTCGAAGACGACACCCGCTACAAACGCGGCAAGGGAAGCACGGTCGAGGATGTCATCGGACGCACCTACACAGACACAATCGTCAAAGCCGTCAACATCAAGACGATGGCGGGCAAAGACCCCCTGATCGACATGGGCGACCTGCTCAAGAGCGATCTTCTCGGTCTTGGCGGCGCGTTCGGCGGTCGACGCATGGACCGCTCGCTGAGTCGCTGGAGCAAGATGAAGGCATTTCCGGACAACGTCGAATTGGCTGTGGATGGCGCCTACATGGGACGCTCAGCGTCCGACGGCGGCGTCATCGCATCGGTGCATGCCAGCATGTCACGGTTGCCGAAGAACAACGGCTACCAGCCGCGTGAAGCCGACAACCGATTGGGCTACTTCATGACCGCCCAGAAGGACTGGACCGTCGATCACGACTCGAAGACGGTCTTCAAACGCTACATCCACCGTTGGCACCTTGAAAAACAGGACCCCAAAGCCAAGGAATCCCCGGTCAAAGATCCGATCATTTTCTACATCGAGAAGACCGTACCGGTGAAATATCGTCGCTACGTCCGCGACGGCATCCTCGAGTGGAACAAGGCATTCGAGAAGATCGGCTACCTCGACGCCGTGCAGGTGCGTCAGCAAACCGAGACCAACGAATTCGCCGATCTTGATCCCGAGGATGTGCGCTACAGCTTCTTCCGCTGGATCGTGACAGGCCGAGCCTTCGCACGCGGTCCATCCCGCGCCAATCCCTACACCGGGCAGATCCTCGACGCCGACATCGTCATGGACGATTCGATGGTGCGGTTCTACACAAGTGACTTCGGACTCCAGGGACCGCGCGCCTATGACAGCCTCAGCGATCCGCTCGCGCAGGACTTCTACACGCAATTCCCGGAGTTCAAGCATCAGTCCCTGCACGAATCGCTGACACCTGAATTCGTCACGAACATGACGTCATTTGGTGACGGCATCGCGGACCGCGCAGCCGAGTTCTTCAAACATCACGAGCACGGTGATCCGTGTGAATATGGCGTCGGCATGGTGCAGCAGTTGGGATTCGCCCAGCTTTACTCAGCCACGTCCGCAAGTCGCGACCTGCCGGAGGAGTTCATCGGCCAAGCCATCAAGGAAGTCGTCGCCCACGAGGTGGGTCACACCCTCGGTCTGCGACACAACTTCAAAGCCAGTGCGTGGCGTCCATTGAGCGACATTACGTCGTCACAGCGCGACGAGCGCCCCCTGACCGGATCGGTCATGGATTACAACCCACTCGAATACGCCGGGTCCGAGGAAGAGCAGGGTCTGTTCATCACGACCGCCCTCGGCCCCTACGATATGTGGGTCATTGAGTATGGCTACCGCCCGTTCATGCCGGGTGGCGATCACGGCTCTGAGCAGGAGATGCTCAAGGCGATTGCGTCGCGCGTCGCAGAGGCAGGCTTGGAGTATGCCACGGACGAAGACACATCCGATTTCGGCCCCGACCCATACGTCTACCGCTTCGACAACGGCGACGACCCGATCGAATTCGCGAAACACCGCATGGCGTTGGCGGAACGCCTCATGGGCGATCTGACCGACCGCGCCGTCGAGGATGGCGAGAGCTACAACCGCCTTCGTCGGGCCGTCAACATCGTGCTGGGTGAATACTCATTCGCCTCACGGATGGTGGCCCGACTCGTTGGCGGCCAGAGCGTCAGTCGCGATCACAAGGGCGACCCGAACGCGCGTGAACCCTTCGAGATCGTTCCGGTCGAGACGCAGCGAAACGCGCTTAAGTACCTCAATGAGACCGTCTTCTCAGATGACATGTACAAGCTGCCGCCGGACCTGCTGAATAAACTCGCCCCGGGCCGATTCTGGCACTGGGACAGCGACGAGTTCAACATTGACGTCGACTACAACCTGCATGACCGCGTGTTGGCCGTTCAGGCCCGCGCGCTGACCCTGGTGATGAACCCCATCAACATCAACCGCATCCACGATGCGGAGTTGAAGGTTCCATCCGGTGAAGACGCCATGACCGTGCCCGAGCTTTTCCGAAGCGTCACCGATGGCATCTTCAGCGAATTGTCCGCCAAGGCTTCCGGAAACTACACCGATCGCAAGCCGATGGTGTCCAGTTTCCGGCGCAATCTGCAACGCGAGTATGTCCGTCGGCTGGTCTCGATGCTGCTCCGTGGGACGAATCGGGGCTTGAATCCCGATGCCCACGCCATCGTACGTGCGACGCTCAAGAACCTCGGCGTCGAGTCGGCCAAGATCATCGACAAGATGGGATCGCGCCTCGACACCTACACCCTCGCCCATCTCGACGAGATGAACTCGACCATCGAGCGGGCACTCGACGCGGACTTCGTGATTCGCTGACGGAATATCCGTCCAGAGAACCCCGAACCGGGACGTCGAAAGGCGTTCCGGTTCTTTTTTTTGGCATCCCGATTTTCCCTCAACACCTCGAAACGGGCACACAAAACCCCTCATCCGCACCATT
This sequence comes from Phycisphaerae bacterium, assembly GCA_028289375.1. Lineage (GTDB taxonomy): Bacteria > Planctomycetota > Phycisphaerae > UBA1845 > UBA1845 > OFTM371. The sequence goes on from JANQQK010000069.1 coordinate 104,864, forward strand.
CCCTGTCCCCGCCAAGCCCGCCCTGCCGATATTGGAGGAACGACTCCTTTCGTGTATCTTCCCGGAAGTGAGAGACTCCCCGATTCTGCTGCAGGTGAGACATGAAACTGGCGTTGCTCAAAGAAACCATACCCGACGAGACACGCGTCGCCCTCGTGCCCCAGTGCGTCACGCGACTGACCAAGTCCGGCATCGACGTCACCGTTGAATCCGGTGCCGGCACAGCCTCGAGCGTTGCAGACGCCGACTACGAAAAAGCAGGCGCATCCATCGCACCAGACGCCGCCCAAGCCGTCGCAGGTACGGACCTCGTCATACAGGTTCGGCGACCGGGCGAATCAGACGTAGCCGCACTGCCCGAAGGCTGCATTCTCCTGGCCAACCTCGGTGCACTCGGCGGTCTGAAGGACGGATCATTCGTCGACAGCCTGTCATCCAGGAAGATCACAGCCTTATCGATGGACTGCGTACCGCGTATCACGCGTGCGCAGAGCATGGACGTTCTCTCTTCGCAGTCCAATCTCGCCGGCTACAAAGCCGTCATCATCGCCGCCGAACAGCTGCCCAAGATCATGCCGATGCTCATGACCGCCGCCGGGACAATTTCCGCTGCCAAGGTGTTCGTCCTTGGGGCGGGTGTGGCGGGACTGCAGGCGATCGCAACGGCCAAGCGTCTCGGCGCCATTGTCGAAGCGTTCGATACCCGGGCAGCCGTCAAGGAGCAGGTGGAAAGCCTCGGAGCCCGTTTCGTCGAATTCGATCTCGGCGTCGGCGATTCGGAGGACGCCGGTGGATACGCCAAGGCCCTGACCGAAGACCAGCAGAAAAAGCAGCAGGAACTGCTCGCCGAGCATATGAAGCAATTCGACGCTGTCATCACGACCGCGCTCGTACCAGGTCGACGCGCCCCGATCCTCATCACCGAGGAAACCGTCAAAGGCATGCGTCACGGCTCGGTCGTCGTCGACCTGGCTGCCGAAATGGGCGGCAACTGCGAGTGCACCGAACCAGGCGAAATCGTCGTCAAGCATGGCGTGACCATTTGTGGTCGGCTCAATCTGCCCGCCACCCTCGCCGTCAACGCCAGCCAGATGTTCAGCAAGAACATGTCGACGCTGCTGCTCGACTTGTACGACGACGGCAAACTCAACCTTGATCCCGAAGACGAAGTCGTCGCCGGTGCACTGATCACCCGCAATGGCGAAGTCGTCCACGCACAAACCAAAGAAGCACTATCCAAGGAGCAGGTGGGCTGATGGAACTGTATCTGCCACTGTTGTTCACGTTCACCCTCGCCGTCTTCCTCGGCTTTGAGGTGATTTCCAAGGTTCCCACGACCCTGCACACACCGTTGATGTCCGGTGCAAACGCCATTTCCGGTATCACGGTGGTCGGCGCCATCCTCTGTGCCGGTCAGCCGGACAACAATCTGGCCAAATGGCTGGGCATGTTCGCGGTGATGTTCGCGACGGTGAATGTGGTCGGCGGGTTTCTCGTCACCGACCGCATGTTCAAGATGTTCAAGCGCAAGTAGTTTCCCGCAGGAAAGCACGACACCATGTCAGACGCACTTATTCAAATTGCCTACCTCGCTTCGGTCTGCTGCTTCATTGTCGGACTGAAGAAACTCAGCGGCCCAAAGACTGCCCGCACCGGAAACGCGCTGGCGTCATTGGCCATGCTCATCGCCATCGTCGCCGCCCTGCTCGACCATCAGGTGGTCAGTTTCCCGATGATCATCGCCGGGTTCATTCTCGGCGGTGTCGCAGGCGCCATCTTTGCCCTGAAGGTCGAAATGACGGCCATGCCGCAGATGGTCGCCCTGTTCAACGGTTTCGGCGGCATTGCGTCGGCCATTGTCGCCCTCAGTGACTTCGCCACACCGCGTCCTGAGGGCGTTGAAGGCATCGTCTTTGCATCCGCCCTCGCCATCGGCATTTCGGTTGTCATCGGTGCCGTCACCTTGACTGGCAGTCTCGTCGCCTTCGGCAAGCTGCAGGGATTGGTCAACTCCGCGCCGATCACGTATTCATTCCAAAAGCTCGGCAACGCCCTGCTCTTCCTCGCCATTGTCGCCCTGTTCATCCCGTTCTGCGGTGAAGGACACCCCGGCTGGGCGATCGTTGTCATGATGCTCCTATCGCTCGGACTGGGCATTTTGCTCGTCATTCCGATCGGCGGCGCGGACATGCCGGTCGTCATCTCACTGCTGAATTCCTACTCCGGATTGGCCGCCTGCGCCACCGGATTCGTATTGAACAATCAACTGCTGATCATCGCCGGATCGATGGTCGGTGCCGCCGGCATCATCCTCACCGTCCTGATGTGCGATGCGATGAACCGCTCGCTGACCAACGTCATCTTCGGCGCCTTCGGAGCCGCCGACTCAACCGGCGCCGCAAGCGGTGAGCAGCGCAGCGTGACCAAGTACAGCGTCGAAGACGCCATGATGACCCTTGAAAACGCCTCTCAGGTCGTCATTGTCCCGGGATACGGATTGGCCGTCGCCCGCGCTCAGCACATCACCCACGAATTGGGCCAGATGCTCGAAAAACGCGGCATCACCGTGAAGTACGCCATCCACCCGGTCGCAGGTCGCATGCCCGGACACATGAACGTGCTTCTCGCAGAGGCCGACGTGCCTTACGAGCAGCTCATCGAAATGGACACGATCAACCCCGAATTCGAGTACACCGACGTGGTCCTCGTGCTCGGAGCCAACGACGTGATCAACCCAGCCGCCCGCACCGAGGGCAGCCCGATCTCCGGCATGCCGATCCTCGATGTGGATCGCGCCCGCACGGTCATGATCTGCAAGCGATCCCTGTCACCCGGTTTCGCCGGCATCGACAACGAACTGTTCTACGATGAGAAGACGATGATGCTTTTCGGCGATGCCAAGAAAACCATCACCGATCTCGTCGAAACGCTGAGGAATGGAAGCTGACCACGCTTCGCGTGCTTCGACCGACAAACAGCACACCAAATCCGAGTAGCGTCAACACGCTTGGTTCCGGAACAAAGCGATGTTCCCGAATCGAGAGACCACGAATGGTTGTGAAGTCCAGGGACTGATGGTCATGGACGGAAAGCGTCCAGGTACCGGAAATGTCCTGATACAGGAACTGCCAGAACTCGCCGCTTAGCGGTCGCCACTCTCCGACGACGTTGTCAATCCCGACGTTGTCCACGCCATAAGGCGTCGCGGCGTAGTCCCAGAAAAACATATAGTCACCAGTAGCGGGGTTGCCGAAATTGTCGTTGCTGAATCCACTTGGGCCATCCCCTGGTTGATCAACCAACGTGAGCGGCGTACCAAATGGCCCCTGAATGCGTGCTTCAACGTCGCCCTGCCATGTGCTCGATATGATGATGCCAATCTGTAAGTCCATCAGGGGCGTGGCGTAGAAATCGTAGTCCACCTCAAACGTCGCAAACCCACCTCCATCCGGCACCGGAATGTTCGTTTCAAAGTTGGTCGCAACCCATTCGAAGTGACCGTCGTCGCCTTGCACACCCAACGATCCGGCTACCATACACAACATCGATGTGAATGTAAGCATGTGTTCGTTTCCTCCGGTTACGCAGGCCGGTCGTTCAGCCCGCCTCTTTGCGACAGAAATCGAATATCACGATAGCGCGACTCCTCGACGATACTTGAATCCATGTTGTCGGGAAACAAGGCAAAACGAAAAGACCCCCGAGGTGAATCACCCAGGGGGTCTTGTTCCTTCTCTCGTATGTGGATCAAGGCGATTAAGAGCGGATCGCCTTGCTCACATCGCGATTAGCGACGACGACGCAGAGCGACGAGGCCACCCATGCCGAGCAGAGCCATCGTGGCCGGCTCAGGAACCGTGGCGCTGATGCCGAAGCCCTGGATCGCAGCGAAGTCCTGACCAGCATTGTCGCTGACCGACAGAGTCCACGTACCGTTAACTTCTTCGCCATCAAAGTCAGAGAGGCTGCCACCATCTGGGAGCCACGAACCGGTCACATTGGAGACACCAGGAGTCGAAGCGCCGCCACCTGTGTCATAAACCGAAGCAGCTTCGTCATCCAGTCGGAAAAACTCACCGGTTGCCGGATTGCCGAAGTTGTCGGCCGACCAACCTGCACCACTGTCCTGTGGCTGACCTGGACGGTTGATGACGGTGACACTCGTACCAGCCGGGCTGATCACGTTGGCGATGATGTCGCCCTGCCACGTGGTGGAGATCAGGACGTCGGCATCGAGGTCGATGATGCCACCGCTGCCGCTAACGTCGAGGTCGAGACCTACGAATGTGCCCGATCCATCAGGAACGGAGACGTTGCCACTCGTCGACTCTTCCACCAACTGTGCAGAGGCAATCGAGCCCATCGCACAAACCAGGACACCGCACAATGCAGTCTTCGCAAAATTCATCTTCGTACTCCTCCTACTTTTCCACAGACACGCGTCTCTGTGCACACAACCCAACGGGGTTCACGGCCCGTCAGGTGCCATAGACACAATCATGTCACGCCACAACGGCGCGATTGAATCCAAAACATGGCGCAGCGAGGTATGACCCTGCACACCAACCAGCCGCGTACGAAACGCGGCCCAAGCTCTCTCTCTCGGGGATACGCTGGTAGGGAGATCACGGACGGCTTATGGAATCCGTCTGACTCTCACTTGCCTCATACTAACCCGGCAATCCGTGCAATTGCAACACTCTGCCCAAAAAATTTGTCCAATCTCGCCGTGTTTTCCAAAATGAAACGTAGCCGCAGCACGAACAATCAATCATAGGCATAACGAATAAACAGTGACTTTATCCGCATGCGCTCGTTAGGTCCGAAAACCACCTCAGGCCCGCTTCACTTCGACGCCGAGAATCTCAGCGCGACCGTCACGAATCTGGCCAACAACATCGTCAGAAGGCTCCGAATCCACGCGGATGTGCGCGCAAGCACCTTTAGCACCAGATGTTATGAGATTGTCCATCTCTTCAACGTTCAGCCCGGCCGTCCGAAGTGCACTCAGGGTATGGGCCAACACGCCCGGAACGTTCAAGTGTCGAACAGTCAGAATGCACCCACCTTCAGCCTGTCCACGGAGATTGACGCAGTTCAACACCTGCCCACTGGCGAGAAAATGCTTCACGATGCGGACGGACTCCGCCGCGATCGCGTCCTGCGACTGATCCGTCGATGCCCCGATGTGGTGTGAACCGTAGATCACCCCATCCAGATTCATCAGCGACGCTTGAAAATCAGCGCATCCGCTTCCCGGCTCATCCGGGAAAACGTCGACGGCCACGCGCAGGCCACGCTCCGTGATCGCATTCTGAAGCGCCTCGTAGTCCATTACATCCGCACGGGCCGTGTTGATGACATAGCTTCCCGGCTTCAGTCGGCCCAGAAGCTCTGCGTTCACGAGATGCTTCGTTTCGGGTTTGGCGGCCAGGTGGATGGACAGGATGTCGCAGCGATCAGCGACGTCGGCTGGACTTGCGGCGAAATCGATCCCCCACTCTTCGGCTTGCTCCGGCGTCAGGGATCGGCTCCACGCGACGACGTCCATTTCAAACGCCAAGGCCCTTCTGGCAACGGCCTGACCAATCTGCCCCATCCCCAGAAGGCCCAGTGTCCGCCCTTTAAGTCCGCGAGCCTTGCCGTATTCCTTCTTGTTCCACTTGCCCTGACGAAGATCGGACACGTTATCGACGATGCGACGGTCCAGCGCGAGAATGTGTCCGAAGGCCAACTCCGCCACCGCCACCGAATTCTTGCCAGGGCAATTCGCAACGAAAATGGCGCGATTTGATGCGGCCTCCACATCGATCGTGTTGTATCCAGCGCCCGCCCGGACAACGAGCGACAAACGATCGGCCACCTCAAACACGGGGGCTTGAACCTTGGTGCTGCGGACGACCAAAACGTCGCACCCCGTGTTCTTCACCGCGTCGCACAACGCGTCGCCCTGTAGTTGTGGGTCAAACGTGACTTCGCAGCCCGCATCCTTCAACGCGTCGATGCCCCATTCCTGAAACTTGTCTGCAATGAGAACCTTCATCGCTTCGCCCTTTCCGACTTGAACCGTGATCGTCCAGCCATCCCGCTTGCCTTTGGCTCATGGTCCGCTTTGACAGACTTGTCGTCAACGGGGTTGAAGCGTTCTGCACACAGTTTGGACTCGATCAGCCGCGCGGATTGGATTACGATCTTCCCATCAACCGCCAGACGGGAGGCCTTCACGCACCATGATCTATCTGGATTACAACGCCACCACGCCAATCGAACCGCGCGTCCTCGACGCCATGATGCCCTTCCTCACGACGCACCACGGCAATCCGTCCAGCGGCCATACACTGGGCGTGGCGATGAAGGCAGCCATCACCAGGGCGCGTGAACAGGTGGCAGCGTTGATCGGCGCGCAACCGGAAGAGATCGTGTTCACGTCCGGCGGCAGCGAAGCCAGCAACCACTGCATCAAGGGTGTCGCTCTATCAAAGCGCAATCGAGGAAACCACGTTATCACAAGTGCGGTCGAGCATCCGGCGACGCTGAACCCGCTCCGACAGCTCGAGCAACTCGGCGTGGAGCACACCATCGTGCCCGTCGACACGACCGGCTGCGTCGATCCGGAAGCGGTGCGTGAGGCGATCAGGCCTGAAACGATCCTCGTGACGATCATGCACGCCAACAACGAGGTCGGCACCATTCAGCCGATTCGCGAGATCAGCGCGATCTGCCGTGAGGCGGGCGTTTGGTTCCATTCCGACGCTGCGCAGAGCCTCAGCAAGATTCCGGTAAACGTCGATGAACTCGGTGTCGATTTTGTTTCGCTTGCCGGTCATAAGATCTACGCACCCGCCGGGATCGGTGCGCTGTACATTCGAAACGGGATTGAGATTGAACCGCTGATTCTGGGCGCGGGACACGAAAGCGGTCGCCGCGCCGGTACCGAGCCGACGGCCTCCATCGTCGCTTTTGGCGAGGCGTGCGTGCTGGCTGGAGAAACAATCAGTTCGCAGCAATGGCGCGATCTGCGTGACACCATCTGGACGACCCTGCACGACGCATTGGGCGACGGCGTCCGATTCAACGGACACGAAACGAACCGCCTGCCCAACACGTTGAACGTCAGTTTCGTTGGCGTAAACGGTGCTGAACTGCTCGCCAGATGCCCTGACATCGCCGCAAGCCCCGGCGGGGCTGCCTGTCACGGCCAGCGTCCAAAACCCTCATCGGTATTGGCGGCGATGCAGGTTCCCGATGAGCACGCTTTCGGCGCTGTGCGTTTTAGTGTTGGCCGCGACACGACGGAAGCCGATGTTCGCGAAGCCTGTCGACAAGTGATTGACGCCGTCCGCGCGATGTCCGCAGATACCCCCAACATCGCGAGCCACGAATGAACCGCATGCTCACACTCATCGCGCTGTTCGGCATGATCGCTGGCGTCCCGGCGACAGCATGGGACAAAGCCGGCCATGAGATCGTTACGGAATTGGCGTGGCAGTCGCTGCCCGAATCGATGCCGGATTGGCTTCGCGACCCGGATGTCGGCAAACAGCTTGCGTATCTCTCCACCGAGTCAGACCGTTGGCGTGGTCAACATCACCCCTGCCTCGACCACATCAACAACCTCAATCACTACCTCGACATTGAGCATCTGACGCCGTACGACCTGACTTTGAATACAATCCCCCGTTTTCGTCGCGAGTTTCTCGATCACCTGGCCATCACACGTCACGAACATCCCGATCGCTTCGAAAAGTACGACCGCAAGCGCGACAAGGCCTACACACGCAAGACGCCTGGACTTCTGCCCTACCGGATTGTCGAATTGCAATGGAAGCTGTCAGCAAGCTGGACGACGCTGAAGACGTACGAACTGCACCGTGATCTGGTCACCGACGACATGATGCGCTACGCCAAGGGCACCATCATCCACACGATGGGCATCCTCAGTCACTACATCGCCGACGCCGCTCAACCCCTGCACACGACCCAACACTTCAACGGATGGGTGGGTGAGAATCCGAACCGCTACACGACAAGCCGCAAATTTCACCGGTTCATCGACGGCGGTGTGATCGAACTGCATGCCATCACCACGGCGACCCTGACATCCAAACGTCGCAAGCCCCGAAAGGTCCCGCAGGCCGATACGTGGCCAGCGATTCTGCAGCACATCCAGACCGCAAACGACCTGGTCGAACCGCTTTACAAGCTGGAAAAATCGGGCGAACTACGCGAGGCAACCGGCAAAGCCTTCATCGAGGATCGCCTGCTCGACGCCGCCGATATGCTGGCCGCCATCTGGACCATTGCCCGCGAAAACGCGGTCATCGATGACTTTCGCGTCCGCCAACTCAAACAAGCCGCCGCCCAGCAGAACCGCGCGGCTGCAACGGACGATTGAAATACGCCCTGTCTGCCTACCCCTGGCCTGTGGCGTTGAGGAGCGTCGTGGTGATCACGGTCGCCACCGCGTTGGTAATACCCGCGAAGAACCCGTCGCGAATGGCAAACGTGAAGTCACAACCACCCAATTGCAGCATCGTCGCCCCGCACGCTAACAAGAACGTCGCACGCTTCGCCCGAATCAACATTTGCACGTCACATCTCCTTGCACAACGTTCAGCCACGCCTTGCGAGGCCAACGGTCCAACGCATCAGTAGCGCCAGGAAAAACCAACCCCGGCGAAGAAATCATCTGCCTGTTCATTCAACCCGAACCCGGCCCGGGCGTCGAGTTGAAAATCCTTGGTGACCAGATAGGTAATGCCACCATTCATGGTGTGGGCCATGTCCGCATTCTCACCGCCCGGATAGAACCCAAAGTACTCCACATAGCCGCCAAGCCGATCGGTCAACGCCATCGCGAGCGACAGTGACGCCGACGTCTGGAAAAACTGATCACCATCGTCATTGATCACCGCGAAATTGATATTGCCCGCCAATCCAAGATCATCCGTGAGGTCGTACGCCCACAACAGGCTCACCTTCGGTTCGACATCTTCTGCTGAAAACCCCGCGCTGCCCGTCGGCAGGCTCAACTCGCCGATGATGCCGAAGTGTGGAATCCAGCCATCCTGCTCGATCAGCTTGAGTTTGAAACCGAGACTCAGGTCGTTCGCCCCCTGATCCCATTCCTCGCGCGTGAAGGGTCGACCGGCTGGCGACTCTGCCGTCGACTGCGTCTCCACGAATGAATACGCCGACCAGGCAATGCGAAGCTCGAAATCCTCAGCCACGCCGATGCGCAGCAACAGCTCCGGTGTGTGGTCGCGAACACGAACGTCGTCCTCGCGATCGAACGTGAATGTGTAGCCAGCCTCCAGTTGGAAATGGCCGGCAGGTACAGCCTCCGTGCTTTCGGTGAAGTCGGGACGATCCGTCACGAGCGGCTCGTCCATGGGATCGACCTCCCGCTTTTCATTCGATGTCGACGCATCGTTTTCCTGAGCCACTACCGACGACGCCGCCAAACCAGCCGCCACCGCGACGATCACCGACCATTGCCCAATTCCCTGTCCCATCATGCCCGCCTCCCGAATGTGGAGTGTCCTGCTCATTGCGGGTGTAGTATCGGCTACATCCTGTAGCGTCAAGAACAAAAGGCCGCTTGCGCCACATTTTCTCGGTGGTCGTCTTCGGATGTGCCGAATCTCGCGATCGAACTATGATTTGTGCGACCTGCGAGCCACATGAACAGAAGAAGACTTCGAAGGAATGTCACCATGGCCAACAACAAACCACGCGTGCTGGACGTGGGCAATTGCGACCCCGACCACGCCTCGATCTGCCGGATGCTGAGTCACTTTGACGTGGACGTGGACCGCGTCATGTTCGTCGACGAAGCAAAGCAGGCATTGCAATCGCAGCCATACAACCTCGTGCTGGTCAACCGTCTGATCTTCGCCGATTCCAGCGACAGCATGCCGCTTGTCGAATTTGTCGCCGGCGACATGGGAGCGTCCGCCCCACCGATCATGATGGTGAGCAATTTTGAGGATGCCCAGGAGCGGGCAATGGCAGCGGGCGCACGGCGCGGATTCGGCAAAGCCGCATTGGACGACCCCGCCACGCTGGATTTGCTCAGACCGCACCTCGAGCCAGCCGCAGCGACCTGAGGTTCCCGTCGGTTGGTCTAGGCGGCCTGAATTTCGACAATTTCAATGTCGGGGTAGTTGGCGTATCGATTCGCTTCGCGACGGGCTTCGTCGAAATCCTGCGCGTAGATACGAAACTGGCGTACGGGGCCGGGCTTTTTCTCACCCTTGGCTTTGTAGCGATAGAGGACGATGTAGGTCTGCAGCATGGTCGGTAATGCCCCCTGCGCGGCCATCCGGCCGATTCTGGAATCTTCGCGTGCTCGAAAGGATACCGGCTTTACCGGGTGAATCAACTTGTCGCAAACGAGATTCCCCACGCGACTTATGGGACGACAATGGTTGCTGGTGGGCTTCAGGTTACACATCTGTTACCGCTTGCCCGCACGTTTTCGTCGCGATGTGCCGACGCACTGGATATGATGCTTTAGCTGGTTTCGGTTGTCCACGCCGGTTGCCTGGACGACGTCAGCGCAACTCGGTAACGGATCACCACCATGCCCGGTAGACGCATCGTCATCATCGAAGATGAACAACCCATCCGCACAGGCGTCGTCGACGCACTGAGTATTTCCGGATACGACGCTTTGGAAGCCGCCGACGGTCTCGAGGGCGTCAACCTCGTCCGATCGTCCGAGCCGGACCTTGTGCTGCTCGACTTGGCCATGCCGAAGATGGACGGGCTGGACGTGCTCGTGGAGCTGCGCAAAACACACGCCACGTTGCCGATCATCATTCTGACCGCGCGTGGATCCGAAGACGACCGCGTTCGCGGATTGAAGCTCGGTGCCGATGACTACGTCGTCAAGCCCTTTTCGGCCCGCGAATTGCTCGCACGCGTCGAAGCCGTCCTCCGCCGCTGCCCGGACCGTCCGGAACCGGTGCAATCGATCGCAGCGGCCGGGCAGATCGTCGACCTCGATCGCTGCGAAGTGCGCTACGACGGTGGTGACTTGGTCGCGCTCAGCGAGATGGAATCGGAGATCCTCCGTCATCTGGCCTACAATCCCGGCAGGGTCATTTCGCGTGAAGAACTTCTGACACGCGTCTGGGGCATTGACGAACACAAGCTCGAAACGCGGGCTGTCGACATGCACATCACACGACTTCGAAACAAGTTGAATCCCAAGGACGCCGAGCAAGGTGTCGAATGGATCACGACGGTCCGTGGCAAGGGGTACATGCTTGGCAGCGGCATCGACGTGAAGCGTCGCGACGTTCCGGAGAATTCTCGTTCATGATTCCGTCCAAACGCAGCGATCGCTTTGCACTTCTCGCGTATCTTCTGCTTGGCGTTGTCATGCTGGGCGGTGTGACATGGGGAACCATCGTCACCGTCAAGCTCGATAATGCCGACGCACGCGAACGCCTCAAGAACGATCTCTACGTTGCGGCCCAGGTGCTCGATTCGCGCGTCAGTACCGTGCTCGCCCAGGAAAACGCACGCGACTACACCCACTTCACTCCCGACACATACTCCTTGAAAACCATCGTCAGCCCGGACGACGGAACCGCCACCGAAGGGCAGGTCGAGGAACCCTCCCCGCTCTTCGATACGTCGATGCTCCCCGCATGGATCCGCCTGCACTTCCAGGTATCACCCGAAAACGACTGGCAAAGTCCACAAGTCCGAGACGCCGTCGACTGGTATCAGTCGGTCGTTTCAATCCCGTTCGACGAATTGCAACGACGTCGCAGTACGTTCGACGGACTCAAAGGCCAATGCGTTTCCCACACATTGCTGGCTCAACGGCTCGAAGCCGCCAGACTCCGGGATCAGCACTTCTCCAATACGGGTGACGACGAAGATCCAACCGTCGTATTGCCGACGTCGGGGCCGCCGACGGGAATCGACTTCGCGTCGCGCGTGCGGGATGTCAATTCGTGGAAGAGCACGACCAAGCCACCCGAGCAATGCGTTACGCTGGACCGCGCCCTTAAGAACATCGGACAACCTGCCGACGCAGCCACGTCGGATGATCGCATGGTCGCCGTCACAACGACAAGCCTGACGCCCGTCTGGCTTGATTGCGACGAACATCAACGACGCGACCTCGCATGGATTCGATGTGCGACCTTCGACGGCAAGACCTATTTTCAGGGGTTTCTCGCCGATTGGCCCACGCTAAAGAAATCGCTTCTCGCCAACGTCCCGGCAGGTCTGATCAATTACGATCTGGTTCCCGTCGATGCGTATCCCGACTCGACAGAAGCCGAAGAGCTACCATTGTTGAACCTGCCCGCCATGCTCATCGCAGAACCTGCCGTGGCTGCGAGCACGCCCATTCCGTGGACAATGGTGCTCCCGTGGATCGCCGCACTTGTCATTCTCGCCGTCGTGGGTATCGGGTTTCGCGCGATTCTCGCCTTGGCGGAACGACGCACGCAGTTCGCCTATGGCGTTACGCATGAGCTTCGAACCCCGTTGACCACCCTGCGACTCTACACCGATATGCTTGCGTCAGGACTTGTGCGGCAGGAAGATCAGCCAAAGTACTTCGATACGCTCAATGGTGAGGCGGAGCGCCTGTCCGGATTGGTCAACGAAGTGCTCGAGTACGCGCGGGTCGAAAACCGCGCGGTCAAGCTCGACATGCGCGACGTCACCGTTTCCGACCTCTTGGCCACCATCCACGAACACGCGAACAACCAATGTGACAAATCCGGCAAACAATTGGTCATCGAGCCGAATGGGCTGGCCGAGAACATCATCCGCACGGATCCGCAATTGGTCCGGCAGTTGATTCACAACATCATCGAGAACGCCTGCAAGTATTCCCAGGGGGCGGACGATCCCACGATCACCGTTCGCGCCGTGCACGCGACAGGCGGGCAAGTCGGCATTGAAGTGGAGGACAAAGGGCCTGGCATCAACCCGTCGGATCGCGGGACGATCTTCCAGCCCTTCAAGCGCGGCAGTGACGACGAGAACAAACCAGGCGGGATCGGCCTGGGATTGGCGCTGGCGAAGAGTTGGGCCGGTCTACTCCGCGGCAAGCTCGAACTGGTCCATCAGCCACCCCCTGGCACATGCTTCCGGTTAACCATACCGGAGCGGTAGCAGCCATCGAAGGTGTGTCAACTCGGATCACAAGATCCGTTACTGCGAACCGCTGCCATCCAGCGTGTTGATGTGATCCGATTTGTCGGCCACTCTTCGGTAACCCAGATACAGAATCAACTCGTAGACTTCCGACCAACTCGGAAATGGTCGGTTGTTCACACGTTTGTACTCTTCGACGGCTTTGATGAACTCCAGAAGTTCCCCACCCATCTCACCTTCCTCCGCCATCTTGCGAATCTCGGCGCGACGTCGTCCGGGACCACGCCGACGGTCCAGCCCGCTACGCCGCTCAGCCCCCCGCCGGCGTTCCGTTCCGCGCCGATCATCACGATCGCCGGAACGACGGTCAGGACCATTGTATTCGTTCTGATCTGAAGCCTCGTTGTGCTCATCCATCATGGTCGCAGCCTCGTTCCCTTCGATCTGCTCGTCCGATTCGCATGGAATGGTCAGAGAGTCCATCGTATCCTCGCTAATCTGCAACCCGTCCTGGTCACTGTCAACCCAGCCCTGCTATCGGCGTGACCCCGGCAGCGGTTGACGATAGGATGAGCCGCAATCAGCAGCGAACATCTATACGGACGACGAATCGAGACATGGCCGAGAATCCACACCATCAGACGCCGGAATCGGACACCGACGCGGACGTGAACGTTGCGCCCGAATCGACACCGCCACCGCCGGCACATCCGGACCCACCGCTCGCACCGCCTGAAAAGCAACATGAACGTCCACCGGAGAAGGATCTGTGGTCCGGTCGCACAAGCTGGCGACACTATCTTGGATCGATGATCGTCGGTTTGCTCATCGTGATCGTCCTGCTCTACGCCACCGGGAAATGGGGACCGGCAGGCTCGGTGTCTTGGATGCTGTGGCTGGCGTTCATCGCAGCGATTGTCTACGCCGGACGCGTCGGCTATCTGATTTTCCGCACGCGTTATCGCCTCACATCGGAGCGTCTGTTCATCGAACGGGGCATCCTCAGCCAGACGATCGATCAGACCGAGTTGATCCGCGTGGACGACGTCCGCGTGCACAAGTCCATTCTGGACCGGGTCTTCGGCTTGGCGACCATCGAGATCATGTCGACCGACAGCACGCACGCATCGGTGCGAATCGATGGCGTGGCCGACGGCGATCGCGTCGGAGAACTCGTCCGTGCCCACATGCGCACCGCGCGTCGCTCGACGTTGTTCATGGAATCTCTGTAGCCCGACAAGTTGCGATTGTGCGCGCGGCATGAAAGAGAAAACACCGGGCCGTCTCGGCGAAGCCAAGACCAACCCGGTGCTTTCCGGAGGGGAAAAGCGCTATGTTTATCGCCCGGAGGCGTGAAACGCAGGTCACAACGTCCGTTTTGCGTACCGATTGTTTCTAGGCCTCATAACCGGCAAAGGCAACCACAGGTTCGCGGTTCCACCAAAATACACAACTACCCGGCATTGCGTGGGTTGCGCCGATTTCGCTAATGCCTTGTAAAGCATGAATTTACGGCCAGCCCGGCATGAGAACCGGGCTGGCCGCAATTTGGAACAATTGATTTTTCTGACGGACGCGAAGGCCTAATCGTGCTCTTCGGGCTTCTTGGAGTCCTCCACGATCTTCTGCTGCACGTTCGATGGCACCTGGTCGTAGTGCGAGAACTCCATCATGTAGCTGCCCTGCCCGCCGGTGATACTCGACAGACGCGAGTGGTAGTCCGACACCTCCGCGAGCGGCACGCGGGCCTTGAGCACCGCCATTTGCCCCGGCAGCATCTCCTGACCGACCGGCTGACCGCGGCGTGACGCGATGTCTCCCTGCAGATCGCCGAGATTGTCGACCGGCGCGGTCACCTCGAGATTCACGACCGGTTCGAGCAACACCGGCTTGGCCTTTAGGAATCCATCCTTGAACGCACCGCGACCGGCAATCTGAAACGCGATGTCCTTGCTGTCCACCGGGTGGGTCTTGCCGTCGATCAACTCGACCTTGACGTCAACCACCGGGTAGCCGGCCAACACGCCTTCGGTCATCTGCTGCTGAATGCCCTTGTCGACACTCGGACGGAAGGATTGATCGATCGCACCGCCGAAAATCTTGTCGACGAATTCGTACCCGCCGCCGCGCTCGTTGGCGATCACGTTGATGATCACGCGACCAAACTGACCGGCACCACCCGACTGCTTCTTGTGCGTGTACTCGATGTTCTCCGCCTTGCCGAGAATGGTCTCGCGATAAGGAATCTTCGGCGGGTGCGTCTCCACTTCGACCTTGTAGTACTTGGCCAACCGCCCGAAGAACATGCGGACATGGGCATCGCCCACGCCATGCACGACGGTTTCATGCGTGGTCGGATTCCGCTCCACTTGGAAGCAGGGATCCTCTTCAGAGAATTTCTTAAACGCGGCTGCGATCTTGTCCTCATCGCCGCGTGCCTTCGCTTCGACAGCCACGGCATACATGGGCGTCGGAATTGGCGGCAGTGCGATCTTGCCGCCATTGTCATCGAATACGACGTCGCCGATGTGCAGGTCAACTTTCGCCAACGCGACGATGTCACCAGCCACGCCTTCGGCGAGGTCCTTATGTTCGGCACCCATGACGCGATAAATCGTGCCCGGACGCATGCCCTTCTTTTCGGCAAGCGTATGAATCTGATGATCCGACGCCATTCTGCCGCTCAAAATGCGAACAAAGGAGTACTTAATGTTGCTCTTGACGTCGTTGGAGACGTGGAAGACCTGGCCGACGAGTTTGTCGTTGGCAGGGTCTACTTCGGATTCATTGTCGTCTTCATCGACGAGGACGCGTTTCTTGGCATCGATCGGACTTGGCGTCCAGTGCACCATCGCGTCCATGAATTCCTTGACGCCAACCTCGCCCGTCGCCGTCGTAAAAACAATCGGAATGAGTTCGCCGATCGATACCGCCTCAACGGCGCACTCGATGACCTTGTCCTCGCTGGCCTCGCCGCCAAGGTACTTCTCCATCAATTCGTCGTCGACGACACAGATGGCTTCCACCGCTTCGGTCTTCGCGGTTTCGAGGTCACTGAACTCCGTGTCACCCGAGCCACCAATCACGCGCTCGATCGACTTGCAACCGGGCGTCGGTAAATTCACCGGCAGGCAGTTGTCGCCGAACGTCTCTTTCAACTGTCCGACAAGCTCTTCAAGATTCACATTGGCGTGGTCAATCTTGTTCACCACGATCACGACACTGAGGCCAAAATCCCGCGCGCGTTGGAACATGCGACGGGTGTTGACCTCGATACCTGAATCGGCTGCCACCACAACGACCGCGGTGTCCGCGCCTGCCAGCGCAGGAATCGACTGACCGCAGAAATCGGGCAGGCCGGGCGTGTCGATCATGTTGATGTGGTGGCCGTCGTGCTCGACGGCACAGACGGACGTCTCCAGCGAGTGCTGCTTTTCCTTCTCTTCGTCGGTGTAGTCCAGAACGGTCGTCCCGTCAGTCACGCTGCCCATCCGCTTGGTCACCCCTGCGATGTGCAGACACGCCTCCGCCAGCGAGGTTTTTCCAGCGTTGCCGTGACCGACCAATGCGATGTTCCTGATGTTTTCCGTCTTCAAGGCGTCACACTCCCAAAATGTCGTCGTTGCAATTCACCCCTGATCTGGCACCAAAATGGGGCATTGAGCAACTATACATGAGTTACCGGACCGTGACCAGCCAACGGGATCGGCTGGGGGCGATTCGAATCGATCACCGCATGTCACCTGAGCGCAACAGACATGCGATTCGTTGACGTTCTCGCCGGACATTCAGAAAATACCATCGTCACGGCGGTGAAATGTGCACCGTCGAACAGTGAATCGCGTAATGCAGGTGCACCAATGATCAAGCGCGTCGTTCTGCCCGTCGTCGTCATCCTCGCCGTCGGCTCGCTCATGGGCATGGGCTTCAACAGCGCCCGCGCCAAGAACCGCATCAACATGCGCAGGAACTACTTTGCCGTCGCGGCAACCGCGTCGCCCAAGGCGTCCACGTCCGAATCGACCGACGCGTCGGATGGCTCGACAAGCTCCGCATTGGATGGCCCTTCACAGGAATCGACCGACACCCCGAAGGAAGGCAAGACACTCAACCACCCCTTCACACCGGTCACGCTGGATGAGGTGGTCGATTTGTATCTGAGCGACGGGTATCAGACCGGCGATGTGGTCTTCATCGATGCACGCAGCGAGGAGAACTTCGCGCAGGAGCACATCATCGGCTCCTTCAACATCGACAACTACAACGCCGACGACATGTACGCCGAATACGAGCAGTATGTTCTGGCGGCCAACACGATTGTCGTGTACTGCGGTGGCGGCGATTGTGAAGACAGTATTTTCCTTTCGACGTACCTGACGAACCGCGGCGTCTCCATGGACACGATCAGACTTTTTGAAGGCGGAATGAAGGCATGGCTGAACGACAATCTGGAAGTGGAGCAGGCGTCGCCGTAGCGACCCCGACCGTCCCGTCTCCATCGCTGATCCGGCGGCTGGACCAGACGCACGTGCCGATGCTGTTGGCAAGGCTCGTCGTGGGCGGCGTCTTTCTGTACCTTGCTTTCCAGAAACTCGGAGACCCGATTCTCTTCCTCAAGAACATCCGTGAATACCACCTGCTGCCCGAATCGCCGCCGATCTTCATTAACCTGACCGCCGTCGCCCTGCCGTGGATCGAGATCGTCTGTGGCGTCCTGCTGATCATCGGCCTCTGGATTCGACCGGCCGCGCTGATCGTGCTCGGCATGTTGCTCGCCTTTACACCGGCCATCCTCTTCCGCGCCATCGATGTGTACACCACCCAGCAGATCGCATTCTGTGCGATTGCGTTCGACTGTGGCTGCGGCACGGGTGCAATCAACATCTGCAAGAAAATCGCCGAGAACGGATCTCTGATCCTTCTGTCACTCGTGGGTGTCCTGTCTCATTCACGCCGCTTCGCGATCGATCGCGCACCCTGACGTCCCGCGCCCGACCTGCTACAATGCTTCGCCCATCGCGGAAGCGCATCCGCGAACGGTGTGGAGCATGCAGAAAGGCGTACGATGAAACTCTCCCGACTCGTCCAGTCGATTTCGGAATCCCCCACGCTCGCCGTCTCCGCGCTCGCAGCGAAAATGCGGGCCGACGGCAAGGACGTGATCGGTTTCGGTGCCGGCGAACCGGACTTCGGCACACCGCAGCACATCATCGACGCCGCCGCAGCCGCCATGAACAACGGCGCCACCAAGTACCCCAAGCCATCATCGGGGATCCCTGAGCTTAAGTCCGCCATCCAAGACAAACTCAAACGCGAGAACAACCTCGAACACGACACGGACGACATCACCGTGACTGTCGGCGGCAAGATGGCTTGCAATTTGCTCATCAAGACGCTGATCGATCCCGGCGACGAGGTCATCATTCCGGTCCCCTACTGGGTCAGCTACCCCGAGTTCGTGCGGCTCGCGGGCGGCACACCCGTCTTCGTTCAAGGCTCAGAAGCGAATGGACTGTGCGTCACGGCGGATCAGATTCGCGCGGCCATCACCGACCGCACACGTGTTCTGATGCTCAACTATCCGAGCAACCCCGGCGGACACATGTACCATCCCGACCTGGTCCGATCGATCGCCGACGCCGTCGCGGGTACCAATGTCACGGTCATCGCCGATGAGATCTACGATCGTCTTGTCCTCGATGGCACCGAGTTTCTCAGCTTCGCCGCCGCCAGCGATGACGCCTACGCTAGGACGATCACCGTCAACAGCGCCTCCAAGACATACAGCATGACCGGGTGGCGAATCGGATTCGTCGCCGGCAATCGTGATGTCGTCAAGGGTGTCGCCAAGCTCGATTCACAAGCCTCCAGCGGCGCGGCCACCTTCGCCCAACACGCCTACGCCGCCGCGCTCAACGGCGATCAGTCGTGCGTTGACGAAATGCGCACCGCTTTTATCGAACGTGCCGCCTGCATGCATGAACGGCTCAACGCCATCCGCGGTGTCCACTGTCTCAAGCCAGCCGGTGCGTTCTATGCCTTTCCAAATGTGGGCGGAACATACGAACGACTTGGCGTCTCCGGCAGCACGGACTTCTCGCAGAAGCTGTTGGCCGAGGCGAACGTTGCCGTCGTCCCCGGCGTCGCATTCGGCATGGACGACCACGTCCGCTTTTCATTCGCAACGTCCATGGACAACATCGACACCGGCCTCGAACGCGTCCGCGCCTTCGTCGAGAAGCACTAGCGTCCGATTCAACAAACTCCTTCCGATAACGCTGAAACAACGGCGGACCTCCTGCGCTCGTCGGCACAGACGACTTGCCTTTCGCATGTTGGCATGCATAGGATCAGCGTCCAACAAATGGGTGCATATCTGAAGCCCAGGGGGAAGAAGGATGAAGAGGGAAATGACCACGCGCGCACTGTGCGCGACTGCGATTATTGCAGCATCGACGTCACTGGTTCAGGCCGATCTGACGCCGATCGATCGTCGGGCCACGCACGTTGACGTCTTCAACGCGCTGTACGGTCCGGAATTCACCGCGATCAGAGCGGTAGACGGAAACATCGCGTTCGACAACGGGTCCATCACGGCAACGCGTGTCGACACGATCGGTGAAGGAAGTCGCGTCCACGCTTTTCGCAACAACGCCATCATCTCAAACCGATTCGGAGAATCGACCAACTGGGACAATGCCCAACTAACTGTCGTCGCACCGATGACACTCGATGGCTGGGACCGACAATTCGCTTACTACGATGACGATGGTTACGCACCGCTGTTCACCGCGGAGACCAACGATCGTATCTTGTTCGATGACGTCCACGCAGCCGACATCGACCTGCACGACCAATCCTTCGCCTGGATTCGCAGCAGCCTGACGAACACGTCTCCGCAGAGCAGCCACGCATGGTCATCCCGCCTCACTGTCGACGTCATGCAGCCCGAAGAAATCGCCACGTATCAGGTGCACGGGCTGGATCGTCCCGGCAATGTCTGGCTTCTGCTTTGGGGCGACTTTGATCCGGCGATGCCAGATTTCGGCAACGACTTTGATGACACCGGAAGCAACGACATCGGCAACGCGGTACTTCCCGTGCCGGGCGCCGCATTGCTCAGCGCTCTGGGTTTTGCCTTCGCCACGCGCGTTCGACCACGTCGACGCCTCGATTAGGCGGCGACCCTGCACAAGAAATCTCCCAGGCCTGTCGTGCGTCACCCCAGTACGCGCGGCAGGCCTTTATCTTTGAAACGCGCCGAAATCAAAAGGTCCGACTGAACAGGCCGAAGAAGGAAGAGACCAGCACGACCGTTCCGGTTGAGACGAGCAGCAGGGACAGCAACTCACCAAGCGGTGCCCACGGGTCCGACCGTCCCGCTTCGCTTTCAGGTACGACCGATTCGCGCACTCGGCATCCGCACTGGGGGCAGAATGCCGCCTCAGCGGGCAACTCAGATCGGCAAATGGGTGAAGGGCACAACATGATCCACCCTTGGATTCTATCCATCCCAGCCGGCGACGGTGCACCGAAATACACGTCAACGCACCCCGATCCCGCCTCTTGAAGCCTTGCTGAATACCACTCCCCCCAAAGAACCTGCAAGATCCCCACACGCCGCGACATCCTGAAGGTAGAGCTACCGTTCGAAAAGCAACCCAAAGGAGATTGAAATGAACACGAGGGGTCGTTTGTTTTTGATTGTCGCCGCAACAATTCCGTCGATCGCGTCGGCACAGATCATCGACATTGATTTCGCCGGCAACGCGGGCAGCGGGTTACTGCCCGGCAATGAGATCGGCGCGAACACACCGATCGCACCCGGAGCACCATCCTCGACCGCCATCGGCGGCGAGACAGGTGCAGGTCTCATATACAACACCACGACGAACGAACTCGACTTTGACTTCGAGTTCAGCGGACTCTCCGGCGGACTGTTCGACGCCGCATCCGGCATCCACTTTCACACGGCCTCGCCCGGAACCGACCCGTTCAACGAGACTGGCGGGATCACGTTCAATCTGAACTCCGGCACTGATCCCAACGTCCTGCTGACCACGCCGCTGATCGCCATTGGTGCCACATCCGGCAATGTCGCCGGCACGGCCACGCTCAGCGACGCGCAGGAAGCGGACCTGTTGGCCGGCAATCTCTACCTCAACATCCACAGCGGCACGTTCAATGGTGGCGAACTGCGCGCGAACCTCGTCCCGGAACCTGCAACAGCCAGCCTGCTGCTCGTTGCGGGCGTTGCAGCGTTGCGCCGACGTTGTCGGTAACGTTCCAGCACACCATCTCGTGCACACAGACCCGCAGGGATATGGCCCTGCGGGTCGCTCTTTTAGCGCAACATGGTGTTCATCGGTGTCCGCATTTCTCCAACAGACACCGATAATCACCGCGCGCCGCACCGAGGCAAGACAAACCCGCTTTTTTCTCAAGCCGCCCGGCGATTGTGGTTTTGCATTCCCAGGAGCGAATCGTAGTTTTCAAAGCGTATCAGCGGCGGGCATCCAATCCCGCCCGCGTGGAGCCATCGATGAAGAACAGTGTGCCATTGCCCAGACGTGCCAAGGCGCCAACCAACCCCATGAAGGCGCCGACAAACTCGATTGTCGTTCGAAACAAACCTGGCAAGGAAATGGTTCGAAATGCAAAACAGATTGCCCAGCAGGTCCATCGCACACGTGCCATGGCCGTGCTCAAAGATGATCCGACCGCACAGTGGCTGGCCAACAAACCAGACATTCTCGATGAGCTGGGCCGTATCGACAGTGACCATGCCCTCAAGGTCATTGCACGGCGAATCTGCCAACTTAAACCAACGTCACACCAAGCCATCGAGATGATCCGGCGTCATCGCGAGTTCAACCGACTCGCCGATGAAATCGTGCTGTCCATTGAGAAATACGTCGAACGCAACCCGAGCACCACCCGCGCCGAAATCCTCGAAGCCATCGACACCGTCAAAGGCGTACTCGGTAGGTTCAATGTACAGGAAGCAGGAAGTCATCAATTCCTGCGCAAGCAGACACCGTCGCCAACGTAAGCACAGCGAGCGACCTCACCTACCGTGAGCCGGCCACGGACGCCGCCTGACGGCGTTCCAGCAGTCGCATCACGCCGCTGACGATATCCGGCTCCGTCGGCATGACCAACCTGGCAGCAGGCCCCAACGGCACATACGTATCATGACCCGCCACGCGCGTCACCGGCGGCACCGGATCACACTGCTCGGCCAATACCGTCACAATTGCCTCGCCCACGCCACCCGTCCGACGACCTTCATCAACCACCAGGCACGCCCCGCACGCCGACGCCTGCTCCACGATGGCTTGCTCATTCAGCGGATTCAGCCAGCGCAAATCCACCACGCGTGCGTTCACGCCATGCTCGCGCTGCAACTCCGCCGCCGCCCGAAGTGAGAAATACACGCCATTGGCATACGTGATAATGCACACGTCCGTCGCGTCCCCGTGATAAACACGTGGTGCCCCGATCTCCGCAGCCTGCCCCGGTGGCGGATATTCGGTCGTCCAGCCACCATCCCCCTCTTCGTACAAGTCCCGCGTCATGTACAACGCGATCGGTTCAAGATAGGCCACGACCCGACCGCTAACCCGTGCCAACGCCGTCGCCGAACGGATCAGTTCCACCGCATCATCACCGCGTGACGGCGCGATCACGATCAGACTCGGAATATCCCGCAACGCCGCGATCGAGTTGTCATTGTGAAAGTGGCCGCCGAATCCCTTCTGATACCCAAACGAGCCGACACGCACGACCATCGGATTTCGGAATTGGTTCTGCGAGAAGAATTGCAACGAACAGGCTTCCCCGCGAATCTGATCCTCGGCGTTGTGGTAATACGCGAGGTATTGCAGTTCCGGAAACGGCAGCATTCCCAGCAGACCGAATCCCTGTGCCAACCCGAGAATCGACGTCTCATCCAACAGCGTATTGAACACCCGACCGTTGCCAAACGCCCGGAACAACTCCTTGGTCACACCATAGACGCCGCCCTTCTGCGCCACATCCTCCCCGAACACCACCATGTCGCCATACCGCGCCATCAGGTCATACATAGCACGGTTGATCTGCTTGGCCATGTGCTCGGGCGGAAGCTTCTCCGGCAGCGCATCCGCCCCACCGAACGCCTTGACCCGCCCGTCCTCCGAAGCGCTCCCACGAGCTTCGGCCATCACAGCCGCCTCATCCAGCGGTGCGAGCGGCTCCATCGTCTCCACGGCTGACGTCAGCTTTGGCCGGCTGACCGCATATTCCGCATGGTCGCGACAGCGCTGACGCACATCCTCATACATCGCGACGACTTCTTCCGGCGTCATCAATCCGAACGACATGACGCGCCGCGCCGTCGCCAGCACCGGATCCTTCGCCTCCGCCGCTTCGACGATTCTCTGCGCGTGATACGCCAACTCCACATCCGTCCCCGCATGCCCCAGAAGTCGCACAACCTTCAAATGCAGAAACACCGGCACGCGCTTTTCGCGACACAACGTCACCGCCCGACTGGCCGCCGCGAACGCCGATACGACATCAAGCCCGTCCGCATCGATATACCGAATCGCCGGCCGATCACCGTAATTCGTCGCGATCCAACCGTCGGCTGTGTGCACCGAAATGCCGATCCCATTGTCCTCGCACACAAACAGAATCGGCAACGGCAATCGCTGGTACGCCGCATAGCTGGCCATGTTGAATGCACTCTGCGCCGTCGCATGATTCGTCGTCGCATCCCCGAAGTTGCACACGACAATGCTGTCCTTCGGCACCGGCAGATCAACGCCCAGCTTCACGCCACGCTGCAACGCCATCGCCGTCCCGACCGCCTTGGGCAGATGACTCGCGATCGTGCTCGTCTGCGGAGGTACCCACATCGGCTTCGAGCCCCACACCTTGTGACGCCCACCGGCGATCGGCTCTTCCGCACACGCCACCTGCGACAGCACCGTGTCACGAATCATGTCGATCCCCGGCACCTTCCGCGAACGCTCCGCCATGAACCCCCCGCTGCGGTAGTGCAGAAACGCCGGATCGGTATGCCGCGTCACACGCCCCACGGCTGCATTGCCCTCATGCCCGCTGCTGCCGATCGTATAGAACGACTTCTGTTCGGTCCGAAGCTCGCGCGCGATCAAATCGAGATGACGCGACACCACCATCGATTCAAACAGCTCGATCACATCCTGCCCGGTCAGCGACGACACCCCGTCGACGGCTTCATCGCGACCGACGCGCCCCGCGACTGGACCGTCCCAATGTCGGACCGCATGCGTGAAATTCTTGTCAACAACCTCCGCCCGATTGAACATGGCCAACCTTGCTCCAAACCCTTCAGAATGCTGTATGACGGGCCAATCGCACAGCAGCGACCACCCTCACGAAACCAATGTCCCCGAACCACCCATCCGCGTCAAACAAACAGCGGCGACGCTGGTCTCACCAACGCCGCCGCCTCGAATGTCATTCTGATGGGGTCGCAAGCGCGTTAGAACGCGGCATGCCCCGTCAGTTCACGGCCCACAATCAACTCGTGGATCGTCTCAGTGCCCTCATACGTGATCACGCTCTCGAGATTGAGCATGTGGCGGATCGGGCAGCATTCCACGCAGATACCCGACGCACCAAGAAGGTCGCGCGCATCGCGGGCCACGTCCATCGCCGTGCGACAGTTGTTCCACTTCGCCATCGATACCTGCGTGTGGTGCATCTTCTTGTCGTCTTTCAGACGCCCAAGCTGCAACGCCATCATCTGCCCCAGCGTGATCCGCCGAGACATGTCCGACAGACGTCGTTGAACCGTTTGCGTATGCGAGATCGGCTTGCCAAACAGCACGCGCACCTTCGAGTAGTCGAGCGCTTCCTGATAACACGCAATCGCAGCCCCGATCACGCCCCAGCAAATCCCGTAACGCGCCTGCGTCAGGCAGCTCAACGGTGCCCCAAGACCCTCCGCTCCCGGCAACCGATTCGCATCCGGAACGCGAACGTTGTCCAGGAACAGCTCACTCGTAATCGATGCCCGCAGCGACATCTTCCGCTTGATCTCACGCGTCGTGTATCCGGGCATGTCCTTCTCTACCAGGAATCCACGCACCCCTTCGTCCGTCTCCGCCCAAACGACAGCCACATCGGCAATACAGCCATTGGTAATCCACATCTTCGCACCACTGATCAGCCAATCACCGCCGTCGCGCTTCGCATGCGTCTTCATCGTCCCCGGATCACTGCCGCCGTCCGGCTCGGTCAGACCGAAGCAGCCAATCTTCTCGCCCCGCGCCATCGCCGGAAGCCAACGCTGCTTCTGCTCCTCAGTGCCCATCGCATAGATCGGATACATCACCAGGCTGCCCTGCACCGACACGAAACTGCGCAGACCACTGTCACCGCGCTCAAGTTCCTGACACACAAGCCCGTAGCACACGTTGTTCAGACCGGCGCAGTCATAGCCCTCGTAGTTGCATCCCAACAGACCCAGCGACGCAATCTCGGGAATCAGATCCTGCGGGAACCGATGCGATTCAAACGCCTCATCAATCACCGGCAGAACACGGTCATCCACAAACCGTGCCACCGTCTCCTGCACCTGCCGCTCGTCATCCGTCAGGGAATCCTTCAGGCGGAAAAAATCATAAGGATCAATCGGTTCCATCATCCTCTCCAGACCAGCACGACACCGCCGTCAAAACCGACAAACAGGTGCCTTTCCAAGGGGTAAGTCTCATCAACACAGTGGATTGTAGGGTCTCCACACGCCCTGACGCAACCGCACAAATCGAGCACCCTTGTCTTCTTTCGCGATCCGTGCATCCTCTCCGCATGAACTGGAATCAGACCATTCTCCCCCGACCCAAATCGATCAGCCAGCGTGACGGCCACCTGAACGCACGATCCTTCACGCCAACGTCTCCGGACATTCATGACGAGCTTGTGACCTTGTTTCCCAACCTCTTCGCAGCCAATACGCCAACCATGTCGCTGAGCGCTCATGTCGATGCCAATGTCCCGCGCGAGGGCTACCAGATCGACACCACGCCCGATAATGTCACCATCAGCCACGCTGACCGATCCGGACTTTTCCACGCCTTGCAAACGCTGCGGCAAATCGTCGAACGGGCCCCGAATCCGATCCCCTGCTTTTCCATCGAGGACCACCCAGACCTCCCATTACGTGGACTCTCGCTCGACGTATCGCGCGGAAAGGTACCCACGCTGGAAACGCTGCTTGGCTTGGTTGACCGACTCGCCCAACTCAAAATGAACCACCTGCAACTCTACGTTGAGCACACCTTCGCATTCGCGTTCGATCCCGACATCTCTGCAAACTGCTCACCGCTGACACCCGACGATCTAAGCACGCTCGACGCCCACTGTCGGGCAAGGTGCATCAATCTCGTCCCATCCCTCGCCACCTTCGGACACATGGGGCGGATCTTGTCGATTCCGCGGTATCAGCACTTGGCCGATATCCCCGCCGAAGGTCCCTGGGACGACCAATCATGGCTCCAACGCCAACGTGGTCTCACCCTCGACCCCACCAATCCCGAATCGCGCAAGCTCCTCGACACCATGCTCGCCGAATTCCTGCCCCTGTTTTCTGCCCCGTTCGCGAACGTCAATGCCGACGAGACACACGACCTCGGAATGGGACGATCGAAATCACGCGCGAACCACGTCGGCAAGGGGCGACTCTACGTTGATCATCTCAAATTCCTGGCCGACCGATGCGAGGCTCACGGCAAGCAGATGATGTTCTGGGGCGACATCATCCGAAACCACGCCGCACTCCTCCACGAACTCCCCGAAGACGCGGTCCTGCTGGACTGGGGATACGAACCCGATTCGGAGTTCCCCGCCCTGACTTCGCCCCATCGCCACGAACGCGATGTCATCCCCTGTCCCGGTACCAGTGGCTGGAAACGCATCATCAACGATTACGACGCCGCCGAAACCAACATGGCCAACGCGGCAAACGCCGCCCAAACCCACCACGCCGCCGGCATGATCGTGACAGACTGGGGTGACGACGGGCATTTCAACCTGCTCAGTTGCTCGCTCCCCATGTTCGCGGTGGCAGCCAATCATGCCTGGAACACCGATGCACGCACGCGAGATGAATCGCTCGACGACGCAATCAACCGATGGTTGCTGGGCGACCGCGCCAACAATCAATTCGCGTCCCTTCGTCACATCGCGGGTGCACTCAGCGGTTCCTTCTCCTGGCAACTTCTTCGCGACACACGTGGAAACGGGTTAACGGATTCACAACGCCATGCACTCTCGATTCTCGTGAATGACCACGCCCCAATCTCGCTTGACGCCGACGTCGACACGCTTGTCGCCGATGAATGGAACCTCACCATCGAAGCCGCCCGACTACTCGCCGCCAAGAACAGGCATGCGTCAGCTGGGTGGAATGGTCGCGTCGACGAATTTTGCGAACAGTACGCCGATATCTGGCGTCGCGCAAACAAGCCGCATCGCCTCAACGACATTCTTGTCGCGCTTCGCGAATCGCGACACAACGACTCGTGATCAGCGTCTCCCGCCTCCTCGGATGACCGATGTGCGAACTGCCTTCTCACCAGCCACAACATATTGTGCTATCTGACGTTCGCGAACGCGCGCCGATAATTTCACAGAATTTCACAGCTTGGGGGTGGATTTTTACGGGTAAGTTTCGGTAAGCTACGTCTTCCAGAATGGAGCAGGATAAGCAATCGGACCGCGCCACGATCCACCGTGACTGGACACATCCATCAGCTTGTCACCACGCCATTCGGGTCGCCGTCCGCGATTGAGACGCCGATGTTCCGCTGCAAACCTGGCAGCGATGGACTGCGTTGAACGACGACGAAACGCACGCAATCGGCGAGAATCGCGTCATGGGTCAACGCCATGCTGTTAGTGGCAGGGCTTGAGACTCCAAACGACGGCATGCACGCGCAACACAGAGCCCCGATGGCCTGCAACATCGGGGTTCCCGGCCGCCGGAGACAACCCGGCGGCCCTATTTTGCGATTGGTGCGGTAAGTAAGCCGCTTGACATTACTTCGTTCGTACTGAGGTGCCCAGGAGGAACGAGCATGTATCTCGATGCCATTGAGCATTTTTCATTAAGGACGGCCATGCCGACAACGGAACAACCCGTAACACCGCGCGGTGACGCACACCCCGTGGAACACCTCGTCGAAGGTGAGACGCGGATCTATGGTCTGTGCGAGAAAGGCGTCATCTTCGAGACGGACTACGTCACGCCCGACGAATCGGAGCGGGCGTTCACCGTCCTCTGGAAAAACGCCGACGCGTCAGGGTTTCTCAACAGCAAGAACGGAGATGCGATCGTCGGCATCCGGTACTGAGACAATGCCCACCGTCGCTCATACGCGGTACACGCGTGAATCGGGCGAAGCAATTGGGCGAATGTTTGCTTTCCCCCCCACCAAGGCGACGGGCCATGCGACACAATGTTCGCATGGCCCGTCGGAATTTTCAGATCTGACTGTTGATCAGCTTACGGCTGAGCTGGCAGCGACGTGCCGGCCCAAGCATCTTCGCCAACACCATTGAGGCCCTGGCGAAGACGGAACAGGTCGAGCGGGCTGACCGAACCGTTGCGATCGATGTCCGCGTAATCCTCGATCGTACCGAAAGCCGGAGTCGAGACGTCGTTGACGTACTGACGGAAGAGGAACAAGTCGACCGGGTTGACAACGCCGCTCTGGTCAATGTCGCCAGGCAGGTAGCCAATGTCGATGCAGCCGTCGCCCGGAGCGATGTCGATACCCGAGCAGATCGCACGAGCGTCAACGCAAACCGTCAGCCAGTTTTCGACCGGCAGAGCGCCGTCGAGGTTGATCGTCACAACGCGGCCATCCTCGGTCGCAATGCTGTCGAGGTTGACGCCAGCGCCACCCGTCTGCGAGACGGTAAAGGCCGACGCGCTCAGCGACGAACCATCGGTGTTCTCAGCAGGCGTGGTGAAGACGATGTCGAACGACGACAGACCAGCGGGGCTGCCGCTGACGGTGTCTGCACGCGGATCGATGTAACCATCGAACATGCGACCGGAAGCGGAGATGTTCTCAGCACCGTCGGTGAAAGCAAGTGCGGCACATTCCTGGTGCGAAACCGAGACGGCACTGCCGGCAACACCCGTGGCAGCCTCGACAGGGTAGATCGCGAACGAACCCGGCGTAGCGCCATCCGAAATCACGTTGGCCAGCACGTTGCTGACGCGAATCTCGTACTCACCGAAAGGATCACCTTCCGAGAAGGTCAGCGTACCCTCGAAGATCACCTGACCGTCCTGGCCGATGTCGAGACTGATGAACTCAGCCGAAGGGAACGCGAGGAACGGCTCGGCGCCTGGGTTGTTACCGATGGTGTTCTGAGCACCACCAGCCTGCACGATGTCGTTGCCGACCGCCGTGCCGCCGTAGTTGGCGTCGTAACCGAGCGGCTGGACGAAGTTGTCCATGCTGCCGTCACCCGGGGCTGCGAGCGTCATCGCCGTACCCAACTCGACCGGTGTGTCGTTCGAATCGAGATTGACCAGCGAGAAATCCATGCTGACAAATGCGAGGCCGTCATTGCCCGGATCATCAGCGGTGAGTGTACCGACGACGCGGAACGGGATCGCCTCACCCGTGCCGGCTGCATCCGAGCCAAGCAGTTCCACCTGAGCCGTCAACGTATCGGCCGACGCGACGCCGGCGATCATCAGTACGGCCAAACCAGCAACAAAACTTTTCATCTTCAAAACTCCCTAAGATTCAAAAAGAACATCTCGTCGCCGACGCCGATTCTTCGACGCGACGTTTGTATCCACACGCATCATCCGTTGGACAATGCCGACGCACGCTGCATCAGGCCAAAGTCCGCGAAGTCCACGTCACCATCCTTATCAAGATCCACGCACCGGCACTCAGCGGAAAGCTCGTCTTGCGCCGGACCAGTAAAGCATGTGTTAAAAAGCGTGAAGTCGCCACCGCACCGCTCCACCGAATCGGCCATGATCACAGAACCCGCATTGCGCGTCGACTGAGCCACGCGATTCTGAGGCGCCGCGGGCCAGAACTGCGACAAACCGAACGCAGCCACCAGACACGCCGCCAGCGGACCTGCCAGCAATCCCCAACGCCATGATGATTCACTGCTCATCTCGTTGTGGGCCTGTTGCATGATGCTGTGCGCGTCGATTGGCGTTGCCCGGAATACACCGGCCTGCTCGGCGTCAGCCGTGAGGTTCAACAGGTCTTCGAATTGTCGGTCGTTCAACATGCCAGCACCCTAATCGCACGATTCATACACACGAGAAGTCGTTCGCCGAAGCTCATGGCGCGAAATCGTCTCCGATTTCTTCGATTTTTTTTCGCATGGCAGCCCGAAGACGCTCGATGGCTGCCTTCCAGCGGGACCGGATGGTCGACTCGGGCAATCCGAGGAGCGCCCCAGCCTCACGCCACCGTCCTTCGACAAATAAATGCATGTGACGAAACAGGTTACGATCATTCTCCGGCAGCTCGGCGATACAGGCGCGAAGAAGGTCGACGCGTTCGGCATCCATCAAGACTTCCGAAGGATCAGTGGCACTTACATCAACCGTTTCAAGCTCATCGGTACCGATCGGCACACCGCGTCCCAGTCGGCGCAAAGCGTCAGCCGATTTGTTGCGCGCTATCGTGACAAGTAAGGCCCGAACGGATTGCGACGGCACACCGCGCCGCGTGACGGCCGTGACGAAACCCGTCCAGGTTTCCGAAGACACGGCATCAAGAAGTTCAGGATCACGACGGCAGGCGTGGTGAAGCGTCCGATAAACAGTGAGGCGGACAAGCCGATCGTGTCGCGTCATCAACGTTCGCAGCGCATCTGCATCGCCGGCTTGAACGCCACGCGTCAGATTGATGTCCTGCTGCTCGTTGTGATCGCTTTGGGATGTCACTGCTTTGTCATCGGCGCTTTTGGAGATGTTCCCAGGGGTCGCCCTTTCTTAAGACTGACGTTATTTTGCCCGCAGTCGTTGGCCGGTCAAAGCGCAACAGAATAAGCAGCATTGGAACGCATCGGAACTTTGTCGCAGATCACCCGAGATCAACATGCTTGGCGTCTCCCGATACTCTGCTCTTGCGCATCGCTCCTGCTGCTTGGCGCGACGGTTGGCTGTGACACGCGGCTGCCGTCGGAGCAACTCCGCCAGACGGTGCGGCTGCCGATTCCCGCATCCGCCAATTCCGAGCCGGCTGACACCCGATTGTCGCCTTCGCGGAGCGACGAAGAGTATGTCATCTCGCCACGATCACTGATCGATCTCGCTTTTGACCTTCAGCCCGATGTGAAATCGAGCTACCAGGCCTTCAAGTCTGAAGAAGCGCGATACGACTTTTTCTTCGTGTCGCGCGATTCGCTGACACCACGACTTCGCATTCAGAATGATTTTTCCGAGGGGCGTGCTTCGGAGGTCGTGACGCGCAACCGCAGCAACTCGGTCGAGTTGTCGGTTGAGAAGCTCTTTTTTGATACGACGGAAGTGAATGTGGGCGTCGGTTATGCCTCTGCGGAGGTGGCCGACGACATCGGCAATCAGCCGTTTCTGTTTGCGGACCTGCGCTATCCGCTGTTCGCTTCACGAGAACGTCTGGTGCGATCAAGCGAGGAGATCTTTCGGCGCAATCTGGTGAACGATGCCCAACTGGCGTACATCCAGCAGGTACGGCGGCGACTGCAGAACGCCATGTTCCAGTTTTACGAAGTGGCCGATCTGGCTCGACGTGTTGAGAACAACAACCGCTGGAAAGACACGCTCGAGAGGCTGCTTTCGTTTGTCCAGCAGATCAACGGTCGCGATACCGAGAAGGATCAGCAACGATTGGCCGCGGAAATTGCGCGTGTCGAATCGCTGCGCAGTGTTGTTCAGGGGCGGTACGGCGTTGAGATGGGACGTCTCAAGGCTGCCATCGGCGTCCCCATGTACGCCCAGGTTGTGTTGGACAACGTGGATTTCGATCCGTTCGCCGGGATGACGCATTCGGAACTGCTGCAGGTCAGCATCGAGCGGGATCCGGAAATCGCCACGCTCAAGAACGAGGTGGACAATGCGACCGTGCAACTCGATCTCGCGCGTCGCGGTACGTGGGACATTTCCCTGCTGCTGTCGGGCGCGAGCAACTTCGAAGGTCGCGGGGCCGATGAGGGAACGTCGGACTGGGCTGCGTCGGTGGGTCTCGACGTCAGCCATGTCGACCCGCGCGTGACGACGAGCCTGGCTCGGCAGGCGCAGGCGAGGATCAACCGTTTCACTGAGGCGATCGCCGCTCGCGAGAACCAAATTTTCGCCGACCTTCTGGAACCTGTGATTCGCATCGAAACGCTCGGTGAAAGCCGCCAGCAGCGACTGGAAAACCTCCCGCGTTTTCGCGCGACGTTCGCCGAAGGCGAAGCCCTGTACACGGACGGGGAAATGAGCATCGACGTGCTCCTCCAGCGTCGCGAGAACGTCTTCGACGAGGAAGAGGAGATCTCGCGACTCACGTTCCTGATCGGAGCGAACATCGCCGAGTTGTGCGCAGCCACCGGCAAGTTCTTCGAATTCCTTGAAGAAAACGAGAACTTCGCGATCGAGGATTAGGTGTTTCCAGGCCTGAACTGCGCGATAATCAACGCTTGCGGTAGGTGATGCGGCCTCGGTTGAGGTCGTAGGGGGAGAGTTGGACGGTCACTTCGTCGCCGGGGAGGATGCGGATGTAGTACTTGCGCATCTTGCCGGCGATCGTGCACAGCACTTCGTGCTTGCCTTCGCCATACTCGTGCTCAACGAGGAACATGGCGTTGGGCAGCGCCTTGATGACGACGCCTTCCACTTCAATTGCTTCGGTCTTGGCCACTTCTGTCTCAGATCCGTTTTCACGCCTTTCGGGTCGCGTTGGCAACACGCGTAATCCCTCAGCCACAGGATGTTACGATTTGCCCGTCGCGGGGTCAACCGAGCGATCATCGGACTCCTGCAGCGGGGAAGTTGAACGAGTGCGGGGAATTCGCCATCGGCGAGCTTGAGGTCGCCGACGAATCGGTGCCTGGCGGAAAGTGGTTTCAGAGGCTGTTGGGCGGTCGCTGGAGCTTGACAGTGGGACTGCAGACGCTATCTTGCGGGACTTTACTTTACCGAGGCTCCCGCTCGCGCGATGAGTGGACCTGGGTGATGGCCGATGACCCGACGTGCCTTCTTC
The DNA here is from genome assembly GCA_028289375.1 of Phycisphaerae bacterium. Classification (GTDB taxonomy): domain Bacteria; phylum Planctomycetota; class Phycisphaerae; order UBA1845; family UBA1845; genus OFTM371. Next base: position 138,247 of record JANQQK010000069.1, read on the forward strand.
GATGAAATGCCGCGGACGGGTGATTGGCGGACGGACAAGAGCTTGGAATTTGACGGGCTGAGTTGGTAGTTGATGGACATCATCCAAGCTCAGTGACAGCAAGAGACTGGGAGTTTTCGCGTGGCAAATTACACCAAACCGAAAGTGCGTTTGAGTCGCGCCCTTGGCGTACCGATCGCAGAAACATCGAAGCACGTTAACCCGCGCAAACGCAACCGCCCCGGCATTCATGGTTTCCGCCGCGGTCGCCAGTCGATTTATGGTCGTCAGCTGACCGAAAAGCAGCGCGTGGCGATGTACTACAACGTCTCGAACAAGAAGCTGCGTCGGTATGTAGCGATGGCGACCCGTGCCAAGCAGGACACGTCCGTTGCGCTGCAGGAAATCCTCGAGACCCGTCTCGACAACGTGATTCGTCGTGCGTGCTGGACGCGCACGATCTGGCAGGCGCGACAGATCGTCGCCCATGGCCACATCCAGGTGAACGGCAAAAAGGTCGATCGGCCGTCCTACCGCGTGAAGCCGGGCGACGTCGTCTCGGTGCGGGAGAAGAGCGTCACGTTCGTGAAGGACTGTGCTCAGACCTCCGAAGGGCCGAATCCGCCGGAATGGCTGTCCGTTGAGGACGAGAAGCTGGTGGCCACCGTGCAACGCCAGCCGGTCCCGGAGGATCTGCGGATGCCGTTCGAGCCGGAATACAACCTCATCATCGAGTTCTATACACGCTAAGCTTCGCCGTTGGCGGAGCGTTCAAGACGTCGTAAGGCGGGTGACACTTTCGTCATCGATGCCGACACTGATTCCGCGCCTCGACGTCGGCCTGACATCTTTCAGGCGGACGCGGGTCGTGGTTTGCGGCCGAAAGCGAGCAGAATCAGCAGAAGTCCGGCAGCGCCGATCGACAACCCGACCCAGTGCGGCTGCTGGTGATGCATGCAGAGGTAGTTTCCGGCGGCCATCGCGGCGATGGCGGTGATGAGTGCGTAGGGCATCTGCGTCCAGACGTGGTCCTCGACGCGGCAACTGCAGGCGATCGACGAGAGCACGGTCGTGTCGCTGATCGGGGAGCAGTGATCGCCGAATATCGCACCGGCCAGAACACTTCCGATCGAAGCATAGAACAGTTGCAATCCCTGATCCTGCGGCAAGTCTCCAACGACCATGGCGGATACCTGGACGGCGACGGGCGTCAGAATGCCCATCGTGCCCCAGCTCGTGCCGGTGGCGAATGAGACGACGGCCGCCCCTGCGAAGATCAACAGTGGCAGCCAATCGCGGTCGAAGTCGGCGGATCGGATGTAATCTGCAGCCACAGCGCCAAGCTTGAGGTCCTTCGACGCCGATGACAGCGCCCACGCGAGGACGAGGACGACGACGGCGGGGAACATGCGCGACATGCCGTCGAGGGCGCCATCGAAGGCATCCCGGATTGAGCAGGCACCTGTGACAAAGGACAGAATGGCTGCGACGGAGAGCGAAGCGATGGCGCCGTACAGGATGGCGAGGTAGGAGTCAGACTGTTGGATGATGTTGGCGATTGTCGGTTCGAGGTCGCCGAGTGCAGCCCGGCCTGAGGCGTAGAGAATTCCGAGGGTTCCACCGACGAGCACGAGGATCGGCAGACCTGCCAGCCAGGATGACGTTGCCTTGACTTCTTCTTCGTTATCGTTGGCAACGTCGGTGTCGATGTCGCCGTCGAGGGCTCGGGACTCGGCTTTGTGCATGGGGCCAAAGTCGCGACCGGTGATGGCGACGATGAAGACCATCCAGAGGGCGAGAATGGCGTAGAAACGGTACGGAATGCTCTGGTAGAAGGCGGTCTTGTTGTCGATTTCGGCGAGATAGGCGGGCAGGCTGTCGCCTGCCGCGGTCATGCCGTCGCGGATGAAATCAAGCTCGGCGCCGATCCACGTGCCGATGAACGCGATGGATGCGACGGGCGCGGCGGTGGAGTCGACGATGTAGGCGAGTTTGGCGCGGGAGATTTTGAGCTTGTCGAACATGGGCCGCATGGTGGGGCCGACGAGCATCGAGTTGGCGTAGTCGTCGAAGAAGACGACCATGCCGGCCAACCATGCGGAGACCTGTCCGCGTCGCGCCGTGGACGCGAATCGGGCGACGCGGTTGACCAATGCGCGGGTGCCGCCGTTCGTACCGATGACGCCGACCATGGCGCCGATGAGCAGCGTGAATACGATGATGTAGAGGTGGTCCGTGCTGAGGCTACCGTCGGAATCAACGTGCGCGATGCCGCCGAACAGGTATTTTTCGACCGCAACGCGGATGCCGGCGATGATCGAGTTCTCACCGTAATCTGCTGCATACGACATGCAGGGCAGCATCATGTAAGCCGCCATCAGAATGCCGACAGCCAGTGCGGGGACAACCTGCCGAACGATGATGGCGATGATGATCGTGACGAGCGCCGGTGCCAGCACCCAGAAGCCGTATGACGCCGGGTCTTTCAGGATGGCCGGCGGCGTCTCGCCCGCCTCGTCGACGACATCCTCAACATGCACGTCATCGTTCGCCGGTGGTGCGTCTGACTGCGACCATGCGATACTGACACTGCAGCCCAATATCGCGCACGCAACCATCGCGGCGAGGGTATGCGTCGAGAATCTGCTCTGATGCACATGTTGTAGCACGCAGTTAGCTTGGCCCGTTGCGCGACAGCCGTCAACGGAAATCGTCGGGGTTGTCACGATGCGGGGTGGTGGCTACCGTCGCACGGAAGAGGTTATCACGCGGACACGTCGGGGAGTTTCGCACTTTGGATTTGATCGGCGCCCGTTCACTGCCCTACATGACGCGGCGGAACTACCGTTATGAGTTTATGCACCTGCTGCCGTGGGGTGTGCTGGCGGGGCTGGTGGAGGGCAACGCCTGCGCGGTCATCGTGACCAAGACGTTCGATGCCGGACCATGGCTGATGACGGCTGCGACGGCAACGCCGATCGGGTCGCTGCTGATCGCGTCGGTCTGGGGCATGCTGGCTGCGGGGCGGCCGAAATTGAGATTGGCCACGATGTTCGGATCGGGCGTGGCGTTGTGCGTGGCGACGGTGGCGCTGATCCCTTCGTCTCCGTGGGGCGGTGTGCTGTTCGTCACGCAGATGGGCTGTGCGCAGATCTTCATGGCTGGCGTGGTGACGGTCCGCTCGTCGATGTGGAAACACAACTATCCCGGCGACGTGCGCGGGACCATCGCCGCACGGTTGCAGGCCCTGCGGATGTTGACCGGACTCGGGACGATCACGCTTGTGTCGCTCTTGTTCGATCACGATCCTGGGCTTTATCGGTTCGTGTACCCACTTGTGGCGTTGTCCGGGCTTGTTGCGATGGTCTTGCTCCAACGCATGCACGTGCGGCACGAGCGTCGGGATCTTCGGAATGTGCAACGCATATCGAGGTCAACTCGGGCGTCGGACCACGAAATGGGCAGGCGGTACGATCTGAATCTGTTGGTTTCTCCGAAACGCGTGCTGGCGGAGTTGACGAACGTCGTTCGCAACGATCACCGATTCGGCCGTTATCTTGGAGCGCAGATGCTGCTTGGTGCCGGTGTTCAGATGGTCGCCCCAGCACTTGTCGCCCTGCTGGCTGAGCATGTTGCGAGTTATCTGTACACGTTCCTTCTGGTGGATTTGCTGCCCAACGCGTTCCTGTTCGCGACGATCCGTCGATGGGGTAAGTTCCTCGACACCGTCGGGGTGACACGGATGCGTGTCTTTACCGGCGCTTGTGCGTCGTTCGGGCTTATCTGCGGCACCATCGCGGCTTGGTTGGTGGTGAAATCGCCCGAGTACGTGCATGTTGCGATCGGTCTGCTGGCGATCCGCGCGGTCTTTCACGGCATCCATCGCGGCGGTGGCACGCTTGCATGGAATCTGGGACACCTGCATTTCGCGACGCGCGAAAACGCCGAGGTCTACATGGGTCTGCATCAAACGTTGACCGGCATGCGGGGGTTGACCGCACCGTTTCTCGGGACGCTCTTGTGGTCGCTGACCGGCTGGGGCGTTTGGGGCATCGCGTTCATGATGTGCCTGGGCAGTTCGGTCTGGTACTACCGACTGTGGCGAGAGGAATCGCCGGACCATCGGCCGGTCTGATCGGCATTCAAAGGCCTACGCTTAGGACCGCTTCATGTCGATGCGTCGCCCGGCGACATACACCGCGATCACGCCATGTGTCGACGTCAGGATATTTTCGACCGGGTCCACCGGCCCGTCTGACGACAGCGGGATGATCGCAAGATCGGCACGTTTGCTTGCTGTGATCGAGCCGCGATCATCGGCGCAGCCAAGCGCAGCAGCAGCCCGCAACGTCCCCAGCTGCAGCAGCAACTCCCGCGATGTGTCTTCGCGATGGCGACGCACGTGCCGCAGTTCATCGAGAATGGAGAGCGATGGATTCGATGCCAAACTGTCAGTGCCGATGCACACGTTGACGCCAGCCGGAATCAGTTGTTCGAATGGATGCGGGTCGTGTCCGAATGCAGCATGTGTTCGCGGGCAGTACGCAATATGCGTTCCTGTTTGCACCAGCAATTCGATGTCGGTGGCGTCGAGATAATTGCCATGGGCGAGCAGCGTTCGCGGGCCAAGCGCGCCGCAATTGTACAGCCACGGGATTGGACTCATCTGCGGACACCGTATGCCATCGTCCCACAGTCCAAGATCATGGAGGTAGTCCCGGAAACGACCGCCGCCTGACTCGGTGTACTCCTGTTCGTCGCGCGTCTCGCACGCATGGATGCAAACGGGCATGTCTCCGCGTTCGGCGTGCTCGACACTCGCCTGAAATCCTTCGGCTTCGACCGTGTAGGGCGCGTGCGGTGAGATGCCGATCGACAGCGTGTCGGTCGCGTGCGTCGTATCGATGGCTGCTTCGATGCGGTCGGCCAAGTGTCGCCGGATCCGCCCTACTGCGATCACTTCGCCGAATGACACTACGTTCAGCGGCCCGCGATTCATGGCCGGTCGCGTGACGGTCGGACGCGCGGTGATGTCGCCGACCGTGGTGACACCCGCCGCAAGCGACTGACGCATCCCCTGATGGACCGACGAGCGCAGTTGATCGTCGTCGATCGCGAATCCGTTGGTGGCGTTTCGGAGTCGGCGGAGCCAATCGGTGAAATCCGATGTTGGCGGGACGCGGGCGTGCAGATGCGTCAGTTCAAGATGCGTATGGGCATTGACGAATCCGGGGAGGATGACCGCATCGACGAAGTCGAGCGAGGGTTGCCCGGTCACGTGCTTCGCATCGCCGACTTCGGCAATGCGATCACCATTGATCCGCACAGCGCCGTTCTTGATCGGTGGCCCATCGACCGGAACCACCCAGCGGGCCCGCAGAATCATCCGCGATCAGCTCCCGGAGCGGACGAACTCAGTCAACGTTCCGTCCGGCTCCATGCCGAGTTTTTCGAATAGAGCGACAGCCGCTGCGTCGTCCTTGGGCACGCGTGCGCCTTGGATCCGCAATGCCAATCGTCGCGACAACTTCATCGCGTGGTCCAGAAGCGCCGTGCCGACGCCCTGCCGCCGCAGTGACTCCCTGACGTAGATGTCCGTCACACAGCCAATGTCGCCGACCTCGAAGAACATGAGGTAGCCCGCCGCTTCGCCGGCCTTCTGGGCGACGAACCCGTTCATCGAGGCGTCGTCGAGGCGACCCACGACGGCATCATGCATTTGCTTGCTCGCGGATGAATCGGCCAACCGTTCGTCTAGCACGGCGTCGAGCGCCTTCCGCATTGCCCGGGCCGGCAGGACGCGAACATCGTCGGGAATGGCGACGTCCATCCACTCGCGAACCAACATGGCGTGCTCATCGCGACGAACAAATCCCTTGCCGGTCAGAAACGCTTCATGCGGATCCACGTCCTGGTCCATCGCCGGTGCCCAACCGTGAAACGTGAGGTTTCGCTCTGCGTAATAGGCCTCGACCGCCTGGAAGACCTGTTCGAAATCGACACCTGCCTCGATGATCACCTCGCGAAACTGGTTGGCCCGCGTCAGGTCCGGGAATTCCTCGGACGTGTAGGCGATGCCCCAATCGAGGCTCTCTGACTTGCTCAGCAGGAGGCGGTGCGCCTGCGTCGCACGCAACATGGCGGATTCGGTGCTGGTGGCCACGGTTAGTTCGTTCCTGTCAGTTCCGGCGTCTTTGTGTGATGATCTGTCCGGTTTAGGTAGGTGTGGGCTGTCTGCAACAACCGCGATTCTTCGAACCACCCACCAGCCAATTGTAAGCCGACCGGCAGTCCTTTGTCATCGAAACCGCACGGGACGCTGATCGCGGGGATGCCGGCGAGATTGGCGGAAATCGTGTAGATGTCGGCGAGGTACATCTGCAGGGGATCGTTCGATTTTTCGCCGATCCTGAACGCGGTGGTCGGGGTGACCGGCGACGCGATGACATCACACTGCTGGAACGCCTGTTCGAAATCACGTTTGATCAGCGTGCGAACTTTCAGTGCCTTGAGGTAGTAGGCGTCGTAGTAGCCGCTGGAGAGGACGTACGTACCGAGCATGATGCGGCGTTTCACCTCATCGCCGAATCCTTCGCTGCGGGAGGCGGCGTAGAGGTCAATGATGTTGTCGTGGCCAACGGAGCGATGGCCGTAGTGGACGCCGTCGAATCGGGCGAGGTTGCTCGATGCCTCGGCGGTTGCGACCACATAGTAGCATGCGATGGCGTACTTCATGTGCGGCAGGTGAACATCGACGAGCGTTGCCCCCGCATCACGGAGAGTGTCGATCGCTTCGGTGACGCGGGACTTTACCTGCGGGTCCAATCCATCGCCGAAGTATTCGGCCGGGACGCCCACGCGGAGACCTGCGATGGGTTTTTGGAGTTCGCCTGCGTAATCGGGGACCGGTTTGTCGGCACTGGTGGAATCACGCTCGTCGTGTCCGGCGATGACGGACAGGACAGATGCGACCGTTCGTACATCGCGGGCGAAGGGGCCGATCTGATCAAGACTGCTGCCAAACGCCACCAGTCCATACCGCGACACGCGCCCGTAGGTCGGTTTCAAACCGACGACACCGCAAAGGGCGGCCGGTTGGCGGATCGACCCGCCCGTGTCGCTGCCCAAAGCGCAGGGCACGATACCAGCCGCCACGGCAGCAGCGGATCCACCGGATGAACCGCCGGCCACGCGATCCAGATCCCATGGATTTCGCGTCGTGCCGATCGCGCTGTGTTCGGTGCTCGAGCCCATGGCGAATTCGTCGAGGTTGGTCTTGCCGACGATCACTGCACCGGCGGCGCGGAGTTTTTCGATGACATGGGCGTCGTACGGGGGGATGAACGACGCGAGCATGCGCGAGGAGCAGGTCGTCGCGACCCCAGCGGTACAGATGTTGTCCTTGATGGCGATGGGTAGGCCAGCGAGTGGTCCCGAGGACGCGCCCCCGGCGATGCGTTCATCGACGGAGCGAGCGTCATTTAAGGCGTCGGCGTCGCGACGCGAGACAAACGCTCCGATCTTCGCGTCATGCTGTTCAATCCGGTTTGTGCATTCCCGGACCGCGTCAACGACCGACATGCTTACGCGTCCCCTTCGTTGTCGAGAACCTTGGGCACTCTGAAGAAGCCATTCTCTGACTCTGGTGCATTCGATAGTGCAGCCGACTGCTTGATCGAGGGTCGAATTTCATCGTCGCGAAGCACATTGTTGAGTGGCAGTGCGTGGGCCGTCGGCTCGACGTCGGCAGTGTCGACCTCGCTGAGTTGATCGACGAAGGCGACGATCTGACTCAGTTCGCCGGACATGGTGTGAATCTGGTCATCGCCCATGTGCAACCTTGCCAGATGCGCGATGTGCCGAACCAGTTCCTCATTGATTTCGCTCATGGGCGTGCCCCCACCGCTGCGAATCCCGGGCAAAAAAAAGAGGCCCAGACACAGGCCTCGTGCATGCAGTCGAATTGAACGACGTTATTCGGCAGCGGTTGCGGCTTCCGCCTCGACGGGCGGTTTCCAATCGCGTTTGGGCGGCTTTTGAACCAGTCCCATCCGAATCGCCTTGGCCGACACCTTGATGCGGCAGACCTTGCCGTCAACCACCGCACGGACGCGCTGGATGTTCGGCTTGAACTTGCGCTTCGTCACGCCGGTCGTTTTCTTACCGACACCACCAAGGTACTTCGCCTTACCACGACGGGAGATCTTGCGTCCCGCACGGGTCTTCTTGCCTGTAAAGAAACATACGCGTGGCATGGTCGTCCTTCCAAACCTCTTGATGCTGATCCGCTCAACCTGTCGAGCCACGTATGGTAGCCATCGGGCGACGGAATGCAACCCCACGAAAAAACGGCAGCACCGGGGTAGGCGGCACTGCCGTTTCTAGGTTTAACTTCGTCTGCAGCCCGGACTTAGAAACGCGGCTTGGGCGGTTCCAATTCGAAAATCGACTGCGTCTTGAGGATCGTGCGGTCAGCCGGGAACACGTGGAACGCGTGTACGTGGAATTCCCGCTCGCGCGGCTCAAAATCGATGAACGAGAATGGGACCACGCCATCATCATCGCCCCACTGGGTGAACGGCACGTACATACCGCGACGCTCAGCGTAGCGATGAAGATCGCGGTAGGTCGACGGGAACAGGTTTGGCGACATCCGCTCGACCTGGGTCGACAGAATGTACTTCAAACCGCCCGCAAACGACTGGGTGAAATCACGTTCGCCACGGAAGCGGAAACTGTTGGCCAGCCCCGCCTTGGGCAGAATATCGCTCTGCTCGGAAACGACCTCTGCGAGGAACTGATTTCCGTGCTGTAGGGTGACCACGTGACCAAGACCGATGATCCAGACCTCGGCGCTGTATCGACGTTGCTCAGCTCGCTTGACCTGATGAATGTGGAAGAGTTCCGGGTGCAGACCCCGCTGGAACAGCGAAAAATGCAGGTCGTCTACACACTGTTGCGTTTGGCCGACTTCGACAGACAACTCAAATACTCCAAGACAAAGGGGGAAAAACTTCGATTTCTGCGTCAACTGCGACGCATTATAAGGCCCTCCAAAGTGGATCGCCAAGGTAAAGTCAGATTCTTGACGCGGAAAGATATGCTGCATGCCTGCACTGCATCTAACTTTCGCAATATCATGACGCTAGCGTGTGCTGCCGGTGTCGTCGAACGTTGTCATTTGAGCCGTTTCGGGCATCTGGATAAGGCAGTGAGTTTCGGCCTTGCGTTAAGAGAACTCACAGTCTAAACGTTGTGCACGAATTTCGACGGCGAAACTGGCCAACCGCGCGCGGATCAGGGGCACGCCGAGGCGGCGTGTTGTGCGCATTCAGCCTGTGAGATTCGGACAATTCGGCGGACGATGACACTCGCTGAGGGGGCGCAGACGGTGCGATTTGCGGTCGTTCACGTGGTCGGACAAATCCGTTCTGCGTCGGATTGAACTGGCTGGTTTCGGGCGTATAATGCCGCGCTCATGTTGGCGATGCGCACCATTCGATTTCTGACTTGCGGACTGGTCGTCGCGCTGACGTCCACATCCAGTCATGCTGTATCCATTGTATTTGGACAGGACCCGGCCTCGGTCGACGCCGCTTCTGATCCAGCGCCCGAATCGAAGGACTGCGCGAATCAGGAGGCGTCGCCAGATTCCGACTCTTCCGCGACGGACGATGACGGCTCGGGCATGGGGTCGACCGGGTACCTGCCGCACTTGCGTGCCCACGAAACCTCGACGCTGCCGAAACTCCGTACCTGCGGGCCTGACGAAGGGTCGCTCTCGCGTGGCTACCTGCGGTTTCTGAAGCCCTGGCGGACCGCGCGTGCGATGACCATCTCACTTGTCTCAACGCGGCCGTTGGGCGTCGCCATCCGCCCCTCGCAGCACGGTATTCACGCGCCCCCATTCTAGCCCCCCTTTCGCGTATCCGTTTTGACATCACGATTGACGGTCCACCACGGCGCGTTCATTCGCCGGCGGTCGACTTTATCCCGGATTCGAATACGAGACTCGGTCTACCCTCATCGTTTGGGCAGGCCACAACTTCGGAGTTGAAGAACGATGAGTGACAATCGCAGTTGGTTTAAGTGGTTATTGGTGATCCTGCCCATCGTGGCAGCGTTGTTGGCGATCTATCCGCCGGATCAGAAGCTCAAGGCGGGCATCGATCTGGCTGGCGGGTCGAGCCTGTTGTTCGAAATTGACACGGCTGGTCTCGACGACAAGGACAAGGTCGACCTCGCGAACAATGTCATGGAGGTGCTCAAGCGTCGCGTTGATCCGGGCGGTCAGATGAACCTGATCTGGCGTCCGATCGGCAACAACCGTCTTGAGATTCAGATGCCGCGTCCGCCCAAGGCGGCTGTTGAGCGTCGCGATGCATACGATGCGGCGCGCGGAAAGCTTCGGTCGTTGAACGTGACCCGCCTTGAAATCGAAAACATGCTGAGCGCGAGTGGCGAAGAGCGCGAAAGCCTTCGCAGCGAGATCATTAGTGTCAGCTCCGATCGGACGCCCCTGGTCGACACCGTCGTGGAGAAATTCGATGCGTATCAGTATGCCAAAGATGGTGACGACTATGAATCAGAACTGATCGCGCGCGGGGCGTATGACGACGCGTTGGCCGCGCTGATGGGCACGAGTCTGGAGCCGAATCGTCTGGCAGATGTTCTTGCGCTCAAGCAGGAGAAGCGTGAGGCTGAGCTGGATTTGATTCGCAGCACATTCGATTCGTCGGCGTATCAGACGGCAATCGATGAGATGGTGGCCACGCACGACGAGTGGGCAAAGAACAAGGCCGCCCTGGAAGATCCGTCGGACCTGAAGCGTCGGATCAAAGGCGCGGGTGTGTTGGAGTTCCGCATTCTGGCTGAGCGTGACCGCGGCAGTCCGACGATGACGGCTGTTGTCCCCGAGTTGATCACCAAATACACGGATCAGTTGCAGAAGCGCGGACCACGTCCGCGTCCGGGTGATCGATACGCATGGTTCGAGGTGGCTGATCCTGTTTCGTTTAGCAATGCCAAGTCGCCGGAAGACGCGGAAATTCGCCTGAGTGGGGCACAGTATCCGCAAATTGTCGACCGCTACGTTGGTCGGTGGTATGTGCTGGCTCACGCTGAGAAGAACTATACATTGCTTGTGGATTCGGATTCACGATGGAAGCTTGTCGGCGCGTTCGCGAGCGTCGATCCGAGCACTGGCGCGCCGGCGGTCATCTTCACCCTTGATCCGCGTGGTGGACAGCAGTTCGCCAATCTCACTTCCGAGAACCTCAACCGTCCGCTGTCGATCTTTCTGGATGATGTTGCACAGAACGTGGCCAACATCGAAAGCATGATTCGTGAGCAGGGTCAGATCAGCGGTCAGTCGATGTCGCAGGATGAGGTCCAGGAGCTGGTGATGACGCTGCGGGCAGGTGCACTGCCGGCACGCGTGATTCCGGAACCCGTGATGGAGCAGACGGTCGGTCCGCAGTTGGGCGAGACGAACCGCAAGCTCGGTATGCAGGCCGCGATCATCGGCGGTATCGCCGTGGCGTTGTTCATTCTCGTTTATTACCGGTTCGCCGGCATCGTGGCGAACATTGCGTTGATCATGAACGTGGTGCTGGTGCTGGGCATCATGGCGGCGACGCAGGCGACGTTTACATTGCCGGGTATCGCCGGTCTGATTCTGACGGTCGGTATGGCGGTGGATGCGAACGTGCTGATCTTCGAGCGCATCCGCGAAGAACTCGATCGCGGGATGGGGCTACGGAAAGCGCTGCGTATCGGCTATGACCGGGCGTTGTCAACGATTGTCGATGCGAATGTGACGACGATGATCACGTGTATCATTCTGGGTTACCTCGGCACCGAGGAGGTCAAGGGCTTTGCGATGGTGCTCGGGTTTGGTATCGCCACGAGTATGTTCACATCGCTGTTCGTGACGCGGCTGATCTTCGGTGCGTTGATCGATCGTGGTGTGATCTCCAACCTCGGCATGATGCGACTGATTTCCAAGCCGTCGATTGACTGGCTGTCGCTGCGGACGAAGTTCTGGCCGATTTCGAGCGTGCTGGTTCTGATCACGTTGACGGTGACGCTGTTTACGGGCGTGAATGATCCGGAGGCGCTGTTCGACATTGAATTCCTTGGCGGCACGAGCGTGCAGATTGAGTTCAAGGAAGGACAGGGACTTTCGGACGAGGAAGTACGGCAGGCGTTGACGTCGCGGGACGACAATTCGGCCATCGCGTGGCTTGAACGTGCGACCGAGAGTGCGGCGAACGCGTCGATTCGCTCGACGGGGTCATCGACGTTTGAGATTTCGTCGGACAAATTGTCCGGGGCTGAGCTTGATGCCCTGCTGCGTCATACCCTGCAGGCGGAAGATGTTGCGGAAACGGGCGGCTTTCAGATCGGCACGAACACGCTGACCGTGTTTGTCCGCGATGCCTTGGAGATGGACCTCGACGGATTCAAGGCAGCTGTCGCCGGTGCGGTTGATGAGGCCGAAAAGGCGTCGAACCGCATCGCGTCGGCGCGTATTCAGTCGGTTGGCGCACTTGATGCCTCTGAAGCGGGCGGGGCTGCGTTCGAGATCATCACGGTCGAGACGAACAAGGATCTCGTTCGTACGGCGGTGCTGGCGGTGCTTGGTGACAAGCTGGACGTTCAGCAGTCGGTGGCGTTCGTACAGGCGACCGATCCAAGCCGTGCACCGGACGGATTCTGGCCTATCGAGGAAGAGGATCACCTGCTTTCTGACGTTGTGCGCGGGACGAATTCGGCGTTTGACCTTCGTCCGTACAAGGGCGGTTTGGTGATGGTCTACGACAACGTGAATCCGCCAGTCACTGAAGCTGATTTCAAGCAGCGGATTCGTGAGATTCGCCTGCTGCCGGAATTCTCGGCGTTTGAAGCGCGGCCTTACGAGGTGATCGGGCTGACCAGGGCTGGTCAGGATGGCGATGACGCGTCCTACTCGAAGATTGCGTACGTGGTGGTGGATGAGAATCTGCCGTACTACGACAACCCGGAGAGTTGGGAAGAGAATCTGGCTGCCAAGGAGGCGGAGCAGGTGCGTCAGGCGTTGGCGACGGAGAAGGCGTTGCGGAAGGTGATTCACTTCGAACCGCAGATTGCGGCTCAGACGCAGAATCAGGCGGTTGTGGCGATTGTGATGGCGCTGGCGTGCATTGTGGCGTACATCTGGATTCGCTTTGGTCAGATGCAGTGGGGCTTGGCTGCGGTCGTGTGTCTGGTGCATGACGTGTGCATCACGCTTGGCTTGGTAACCATGGCGCATTATCTGTTTAACTCCCCGATTGGTGCGATGCTGGGTCTGATGGACTTCAAGATCGACCTTGCGATGATTGCGGCGTTCCTGACCATCATCGGTTACAGCCTGAACGACACGATCGTGGTGTTCGACCGTATCCGTGAGAATCGCGGAAAGCTGAAATCTGTGACGGCGCCGATGATCAACAACAGCATCAATCAGACGCTGTCGCGCACGATGCTGACGTCGCTGACGACGTTCATGGCGATCATGATCATGTACGTGTTTGGCGGTCCCGGCATTCGCGGATTCAGTTTCGCAATTGCGATCGGACTGCTGAGCGGTACGTACAGCTCGATCGGCGTGGCTGCTCCGCTGCTGAATCGCCCGAAGGTGTTGCACAATCTGATTTACGTGCTGATCGCCCTTGGCTTGTTCGGCGTGGTGACGATGGTGTCGGGCGGTCCGACGACGACGCTGGCGATCGTGGCTGGTCTGGTGCTGGCTGGCGGCCTTGTGTGGGCATTGCTGCTTGAGAATCGCAAGCATGCGGCAATGGTTCCGGCGACGTAGTCCGCTTCGGTTGCCGTCCGATTGATTGATCTATGAAGCGCCCGGTGGGTTCGCCGACCGGGCGCTTTTTTCGTGGGATATCATCGCGGTAGTCGTGCGGAACTGAAACTTCTTGACCGGTCGGTTAGCGCGTCATAGGATCGACGCATGGTGTTGCTCTGGCTGGCGGGTCAGGGTGCACGTTGTCCTTCCAAACGTTGTTTCAGAGGCGAATCGATGCGAACGGATGTCAAGCTTGGTCTGGTGGCCTCCGTCGTGTGCATCGGGTTGGGGAGTTGGTACTTCTTTGACCAACCCGAGTTGGGGCAGTCGATTCCGATCGAGCCGCACGAGTCCGTCGCGGCGGATGGCGGCGGTCTGAAGGTTCTTCCGCCGGAGACCGTGGCACCACCGCGAGAAAATGGTGCTGCCAATCCACAGGCGTTGACGGGCGTGGGGACGGACAATCCGACGGACGCCGGGTCATCGGAAGCGGCGACGACGGATCATCAAACGACTGCCGATGCGGGGGAAGACACATCCGACGATACCAATCTTGGAGAACTGTTTACGATCGGCGCACGCGGGAATTCCGGTGACGCGGCCGAAGACGAACATGCTGCCCAGCCGGAGCGTCCCACGGCTCAGACGTTTCGCAAACCGACACCAACCAAACGCAAAGACGCGCCGGATACAGATCGTTCCGCCGCGACAGAGCGTGAGCAGACGGCACCATCGAAGCAACCCGAGACCAGCACGCCCGCGCCGACGAGCGTACCAACAGGGCCATTCGTAACGCACACGGTGACGACGGGCGACACGTTGATCGGGTTGGCGCGTATGTATTTTGGGGACGAGCGTTTCATGGTCGTGATACGGGCTGCGAATCCGCAGGTACGCGATTGGGGCACACTGACGGTTGATCAGAAGTTGCGAATCCCCGAGGACGCGGATCTTCCGGTATCGCCCGCACAGGAAGCTGCGAAACCCAAGAACAGGTCGATTCCGAAGAGTGTCACGATTGAGTCGGGGGATTCGCTCTACTCGATCGCCGCGAACGTCTACGGCGACGGAACCGCGTGGGCGTTTATCTACGAACGGAATCGTGAACGCATCGGCGATGATCCGGCGGCATTGAAAGTTGGCATGGTGTTGCAACTGCCGACCCTGAAAGAGCTGGAATCGATGCGGAAATCGAAAAAGGCCAATCCGGTTCCGTGAATTCGCCGGACCTCCCGCTGCGCGACGCATCTCATGTACACATCGGACCGTCCGGATGGCATTATCCGGACTGGCGTGGTGTGGTCTATCCCTCGTCGGCTCGATCCGCTCATCCACTTCGCGTCATCTCGAAGATGTTTTCCGTCGTGGAGGTGAACACCAGTTTTTATCGTCCTGTTCCTGCACGGATGGCAGAGACGTGGCTGGAGCATGTTCGCGATCGTGAGCGGTTCCGATTCACGTACAAGCTGCACCAGTCGCTAACGCATGACCGGTCCGAGTACACAGAGAATACGTTGCAGACCTATCTGGACGGTGCGTCTCCCCTCATGGCAGCGAACCGCCTTGGTTGTGTGCTGGCGCAGTTTCCCTGGTCGTTCCGCCGAACCGATGCGAACGAAGCGTGGCTGACGCGGCTGGCGGGCGATCTGGCGGGCTACCCACTGGTTGTCGAGTTGCGTCATGGATCGTGGGACGTTGACGACGTGCGTGCGCTGTTTCAATCCCTTGGTGTCGGCTGGTGCAACATTGATCAACCGGTGCTGCGCGACTGCGTGGGTCCAGCGGCGTACGTGACTTCGGACGTTGCGTATGTCCGATTTCATGGTCGACGATATGACATGTGGTTTGCGGACGGTGTGCCTGCGTTTGAGCGCTATAACTACCTGTACTCATCGCAGGAACTGTCGGACTGGCTGCCACGGATCGCGTCGATGGCTGAGCAGGCAGAGGAAGTGTACGTGTTGACGAATAACCACTACCGAGGTCAGGCGCCTGCCAACGCACTTCAACTGCGCGCGATGCTGGAAGGCTCGTGTTTGCATATCGCCCCCAGCTTGCTGGATCACTACCCGGACCTGCGTTCGTTGTTGCCGCCGGAAAGGCAGGCATTCCCGGACACATTGTTTTAGCGGAACAACGAGAACCCCATTGCCATCAGCAGTTCGTCGCACCAGATCGACCGGTGCGCTGCTGTTTCGTCCGGATGTAGGGTCCGTTGGCATGATGTCCGGACGCAACGGATTGTGCTGGTCTGCGCTGATTTGCAGCGCTACGATTGTTTGGGGTCGACCAACTGTCACGAGTGTTAATCTCGTTACATGTCTGACGTGCGCAGTGCAATTCGCCTGTTCGCTGCGACGGGCAAGCGTCTTGTAACCAGCGCTTTTCGCACGATCGCTTCCATCGATGAACAGTCGCACCGTTCAAGCCGATACTGCTGACAGCTTCGGCACAGGTGGCACAAGTGTGCTTTCCCTTGTGAAGCCGTCAGATCAGCCAGGTGTTTCAATGCACTGCATGACACACCGCGTGTTGAAGGATGAGACAACGATGCAACGATCCAAAGATGTGCTCACAACAGGTCAGGTCGCCAAGATCTGCAAGGTCGCACCACGGACCGTCTCCAAATGGTTCGACAGCGGGCAACTCCGTGGTTACCGGATTCCGGGTAGCAAGGACAGGCGCATTCCGCTCAACCATCTGATCAAGTTCATGCGCGAACATGGCATTCCGCTGAATGGTCTCGAGGTCGGCGCGGTCAAAATCGTCGTCGTGGACTCGGACGACGCCAGCTGTCAGTTGCTCCGCGAAGCGCTCAATCCGTCGGCGGGTTTTGATGTGACCACGGTTGGCACGGCGTTTGAGGCGGGCATCGCGATCGAAAGCCATCACCCCGCGATCGTGATTGTGGACGTGTCGTTGCCGGACATCAAACCGGGCGATCTGATCAAGCACATCCGTGCGACAGATGGTCTCGAGGAAACGCGGCTGATTGCGGTCAGCGGCGCGCTCACCGATGGCCAAGGACAGGAGATCATGCAGACGGGGTTTGATGCATTCTTCAAGAAGCCTTTCGATATGCCGTCCCTGATCCGCAGGATCAATGAGATGACGGGTCCGTAACGGCGTCTTCGCCTGATTTCTGCCACGCACGGATCCGCTCGCTTGCCTCCTCCAATCCTCCGGGGCCGCGCAGTACTCCGCCCATGAGGGCACATTTGTTGAGGGACGCGCCTGCACGTTCGTACTCGCCCTTCTCGGCCAACAACACCGTGAGGAAACACCAGGCATCGCCCTTGTCGGGATGATGCTCCACAAGCCTCAAGACGTGATCCTCCACTTCGGCGATACGCCCGTCGACGGCGTAACCCTGACACGTACCGGCCAACGCGAAGTAATCGTTGGGATGATCCTCGAGCACGCAGGCGAGCAGCTGTTCATTGCTCGAAAAGCAAGCCTGGTATTGCCAGGTTTGGTGGGCCATCAGTGGAAGCACAAGAACCGCGCCGACAAGCAGCAGCCTTGGCCATCGTGACACCCAGCCAACAAGAATGAGGACAAGGAAGGCGGATGGCGCGTACAGCCACCGCTCGCCGAAGAACCAATTCGCGACTGGAAGAAAGTGGCAGGGAATTGCAAGCAGAACAAGTAGTGCCATCGCGCTGAGGGCCGACGGAATCCGTCGCCGAAGCGATGTGAACACCAGGATGAGCAGCGCGGTCAGCACCGCCAACCCGACCATGACATCCCATCGCATCCATGTGTCGGCCAATGCGAAGCTGCCGGCGCCCCAGTTTGGAGAGTGACCGGTCGGCATGATCATCAGGCGTATGCTGTGCGTCAGGAGGGCGAACGGTGTCAGCAGCTTTTCGGTCGTGGTGGCCGTGTCGAGCGGGTTCAACGTGTCGACGATGATCTTGAGCGGGATCTTCATCTTCCAACCGAAGACGAGCCAACGCGCGAGAAAGAAGATGGCCAACGCGCCGAACACACCCAGCCAATGGGACTTGGCCAATCGCTGCAGCTCGGGACGAATTGCTCGGTCGCCCTGCTCTGCACGATGCAGCCAATCCTGGGTCGCAATGATGACGACGGTGAACACGGCGTGTTCCTTGGACAAGCACCCAAGCAGCACCAGCACGGCGAGCATGACGTGGTGCCTGATCGTCGGGCCGTCAGCTCGATTCAGGTGTCGATGGTGCAGATATGCAGTCAGCAGCATGAACAACGCCGCGAGCAACTCAGATCGCCCGA
The DNA here is from genome assembly GCA_028289375.1 of Phycisphaerae bacterium. Classification (GTDB taxonomy): domain Bacteria; phylum Planctomycetota; class Phycisphaerae; order UBA1845; family UBA1845; genus OFTM371. The sequence goes on from JANQQK010000069.1 coordinate 156,302, forward strand.
CGACGAGCGACACAGCTTCCACGTGCACAGGATGCATCGCGAAAAGCAAACCGGCAACACTGGGTGGCCACCATGCGCGCTTCGCTCTAACCAGAGTCGAAGCCAACAGAGCAACAAGCACAGACACCAACGCATGCAGAATGGCGTTCGTGACGTGGTAACCGGTTGCGTCAAGTCCGGAGATGATCGCGTCGAGCCGCAGCGTTGCCGTCGTCACCGGACGATAGATGGGATCGGGCGACACGGCCGGTGGCCAGTAGGGTTGTGTCAGCACATCCAGCCACGGACGCTGGCCTTGCACGATCTCGTTGTCTCGAACAGCCGGCAGATCGTCATAGACGAACGGGTGCTCCAGCGACCGCAGGAAGACCACGAATCCCGCTGCAGCCACCATTGGCAGCACAATCCACGCCCAGCGTTGTCCTGACGTTGACGTCGTCATGGTGTCGAGGCTCCCGATTCCGGCCACAGCCGTGGATGGTCGGCGATCCGCCGTGATGTTACAATGCGTGGATCATGGCCGGGAAGAGACTCTACATCGAGACGATGGGCTGTCAGATGAATGTGCTGGACAGCGAGCTGGTGGTTGGCCAGTTGCTGGGCAAGGGCTTTTCGCTGACGAACGAAATGACAACGGCGGACCTCGTGCTGCTGAACACGTGCAGCGTGCGCGACCACGCAGAAGCCAAGGCGCTGTCGCGACTTGGGTCGCTCAAGAAGCCCAAGAACGCCAATCCCGACATGATTGTCGGTGTGATTGGCTGCATGGCCGAACGCGACCCGGATGGCATCACCTTGAAGATGCCGCATGTCGATCTGATCTGCGGTCCGGGAGAGCTTAACAAGATTCCGGCGATGATTGATGAGATCGAGGAGACGCGGGAACGGTCGGTGGCGTTGTCGCAGAGTTTGTCGCGTCGGAGTACGCCGCTCGAGCGGGCGAATGAGTATGACTCTGTCGAAGCGCTGGATTTGTCACGATCGGCTGGTATCGACGGTAATCCCCTGCAAGCGTACGTTCGCGTGCAGCGTGGGTGCGACAAGTTCTGCACGTTCTGCGTCGTGCCCTTTACGCGCGGGGCGGAGCGGAGTCGGCCGCCGCAGTTGATCGTGGACGAGTGCCGGATGCTGGTTGATCGCGGCGTGAAGGAGATCACGCTGCTGGGGCAGACGGTCAACAGTTACGTGAACCAGGATGATGGCAAGGCGGTGCGATTCGCGGAACTGCTCGAACGCATCGATGCGATCGCGGGGCTGGAGCGACTCCGGTTCGTGACGAGCTATCCGGGCGATTTTACCGACGACATTTTTCACGCCATGCGCGATCTGCGGACAGCGTGCGAATATCTGCATCTGCCCGTGCAAAGCGGCAGCGATCCGGTGCTCAAACGCATGCGCCGGCAGTACTCGGTCGGCCAGTACATCGACCTGGTCGACAAGGCACGTGACATCGTCCCGGGCATCACGCTCGCAAGCGATTTCATCGTCGGCTTCTGTGGTGAGACGGACGAAGAGCATGCCGAATCGCTCAAGCTGATCGAGCGCTGCACGTTCAAGAACATCTTCGTGTTCAAGTATTCCGAACGCCCCGGCACCGTCGCAGCCAAGCGCGTCACCGACGACGTGCCGGATGATGTGAAGCGGCGTCGCAACATGGAGATGCTGCAAGTTCAGGAGAACATCGCGATCCAGACCAATCGCGGACTTATCGGACAAACCGTTCAGGTGCTTGTCGAGGGGTACAGCAAGCGGGCGATCAAAGCCCAGGTGGCGGAGACGGAGCGCGGGCAGGAAATCAGCTCGGAAGTGACCGGCCAGCTCGTCGGACGCACCCGAACCGATCGCATTGTCGTTTTCTCTGGGGAAACGGACCTTGTTGGCCGATTAATTGATGTCCAAATCTCAGGGGCCACCGCGCTGACACTCCACGGGGAGGTCGCGGGGGCGTCCGGTTCGTCCTGCGGGACGGGGGGTTTGGTGTCGATTAATGTCTCCTGAGGAGATCGCCAAGCCATGTCCAGCATGTGGGAAAACGCGTATGCGTCCGAGAGTGGTACGGCCGTTCTCGAAGAAATCAGCACGGAACCACGCATCCTGCCGCCCTACCACGTCGTCCTGATTGACGATGACGATCACACCTATGCATACGTCATCAAGATGATCCAGGATCTGTTCGCCGCCGATTACGAAGCGGCGTATGAACTCGCCGTCGAGGTCGACATGACTGGTCGGGCGATTCTGGATACCACGACGAAAGAGCGGGCGGAATTCAAACGCGATCAGGTGCATGCTTTCGGGCCTGATCACTTGCTCGATCGCAGCGCTGGCAGCATGACGTGTGTCATCGAGCCGGCAGTGCTCGCCTGAGCCGATGTCAATTGCCCGTGTCGCGGCGTGTCACGGCGAGGCATCCAAGTCCCAACATCAACGGTAGCATCGATGCGAATCCAAGCATGCCGCAAGGCGCGGACGCGGCTGGTGGCGGATCATTCGTCCCCTGGTCATCCACGAAGCTGACATCGGGTGTATCAATGACGTCTGTATCGATGCCGTCTGACACCGTCACGACGAACGAATCGGTATCCACTCCGCCATCCTGATCCACAACCGTCAGCGTCACCTCGTGCAAACCGGCTGAGAAAACCACACTCACTTGAGGTTCACTGCTCAGATCGGTTCCGCCGACGCTCCACAGGAATTGCAGCGGTCCGCCCTCGGGATCGAACGATCCGGTCGCATCCAAGAGCACCGACGCTCCCCGTGGAACCGTGCGATCCCCCCCACCGACGGCGATGGGCGCGGCGTTGCCGTCATCTGCGAACACCATGTCGCCCACGGTCAGGACAACGGTGTCTGTGGCGGTGGCGCCGGCATCGTCGATGACCGTGAGTTCAACGAAGTGGGTTCCACTCGCGAGCGTGATCTCGACCGTGCGGCCTTGCGCGATGAGTGCGCCGTCGATACGCCATTGATAGGCGACGATGATGCCGTCCGGGTCCACCGATCGGCCGGCGTTGAGGATGAATGGCTGCGTGCTGGTGCTGGCCAGATCGGGACCGGCGTTGGCGATGGGTGGCTGATTCCCGGCGGAGTAGATGCTGACCAGACCGTTGCGATCGTCGGGCGTGAGTCGCGCGGTGTCGGACGTGTGCGAGTTCATCACGGACTCAACATCCTGACCGCAGGATGTGTTGGGGTGATCGAGGCCAATCACGTGGCCCAGTTCGTGGAGGGCGACACGTCTGAAGTCGTACAAAGGCCTGCCGCGCACGTCGGTGCCGATGGGGCCGTCGTAAGCGTCCCAGTTGGCGGAACTGTTGAACACGACGTCCGTTTCGAAGATGCGGCCGCTGGCGTTGGTCCGCGTGATGGTGATGGCGAGCGTTTCGCTGCGGAAGGGTTCGCCCGATACCGTGGGAGCGAAGACGATGTTGTTGACGTCATCGCGGGCATCCTCGCCAAGGCTGCTCGGTCCACCGTCGACAAACCGAAACGTCGACGACACATCGGACCATTCGCGCATTGCGGACTGCAGGTTGGCGGTCCATGAGGACGTGCCATTGCTGAGCGTGCCGCTTGGCGGCAGGTTGTAACGCAGCGTGACCACGCCGCTTGACCAACTGGCATCGAGCAGACAGAACGCACCAATCGGCGCAGCGGCGACAAGCACGAGCAGTATCGCGGCGGCGGGGAATGGGCTCGTCGGTGATCGCGTCACGGTGTGGCCTGCTCCCTGGGTACGTCACGATGATGCTCCTGTCGCCGCGACTTGATGATCTGCTTGAATTGATCCAGCGAAAGGGCCGGCTGATTTCCGTTGAGCGCCCGAGCGGATCTGATCAGTTTGCCCGCCGCAATTCCGCGGATCTTGGCGTCGTCGCTATCGGCGACAACCGGCGACTCGCCGCCATCGCCCACGTTGACATGAAAGCAGCCCTGCCGCCAACCCAGGATCGGGCAGATGCCGCGATGGCCGGGTTGAAGGAAGAGCACGTATCGCTTTCCGACGGTGAGTTCCGGCATGCTGTCAACTTTGATGATTTCGCCATCCACGGCCCCGCCGAGATGACGCAACGTCATTGCGCCGATATCACCCTCGCCGACAATCCACTCGTGGACGTCGAGCGTTGTGTATGTGTGGATGTTCTGCTGATCGTCGCGACGGCTCTCGCGGGACACGACAGTCGCATCAACGACGGAACCAGCCCGCTTCACCAGGTCATCAAAGCTTAGTCTGGCGATGGTCGTTGCCGCCGTGTGACGACATGTCATGGCGACGACCAGGAGCGACAGGATGGCGACGGTCGACGGGCATTTCTTGTGCATGGGCAAGCTGCTTTCACCGATTAGGTTCTGTTGGATCATGCGATACGCCGACTGTCCGGTCCAGTGGTTGCCCGGTTGACTCTTCCGACGGGCCCATCGGCTCGAACCCTCCGTGACGACCACGTAGAATGGTACACATGGCCCGCAAGACAGACCAACCGCCGCAGGTGATCCGCCGTCCCATGGCGTGGGGCACGCGGGTGCTGATTTCGATCGGCATCCCGCTGCTTCTGGGCATCGGAGCATCCGCACTCGGAATTCAACGGTGGCTTTACAATAACGCGATCCACTTTTGGAAGCTGGCGGGTCTGTATCCGCACGACTTATCGCGGAAGTACAAACCGCCACTCAGCGGAACGCTGCGGTATGTTACCGAAGGGCTGATCTACGCCATCGCGATCATTCCGGCGTTCGTCCTTGCCATCTTCATCTATGATCGTTTGACGTTTCGCTACACGCGGAGCGATCAGATCCACTGCCCGCAGTGCGGGCACATCCTTCAGGGGCTGACCGAACCGCGTTGCCCGGAATGCGGCCGCCCGATTTGATGGTGCGTGCGCAAAAAGAAACCGTCGCACGATCGAGTCGCGCGACGGCGGGTCATGATCTTCAGGAGTCCGGTTGTGCCCGTCAGCGTTTCTTGCGACGCAGGCCGACGGCGGAGAGGCCCATGACGGCGAGGACGGCGGCACCCGGTGCGGGAACCTGTTCGAGGTCGATGTTGACGTCCCAGTGACGGCCATTGCCCGGCGTGCCGAACCAACCGCTCATGCCGTAATTGTCGTTCTTGCCGCTGGCACCGATGCCGGTCTGGAACGGGTAGCGGCCATCGGTCGGACGTTGTTCCAGGTCGTGGGTGATGCCGGTGTTGGCGGACAAGCCGGTCAGGACCGAACGGCTTTCATCGAGCGTGTAGAAGTCCCACAGAGAGGGATCGATCGGGCCGCCCGTTCCGAACGGGGCGACGTAGGCGCTCGAATACAACTCGAGCTTCGGACCACCAGAGCCGACGGTCGTGGGCGTGAACCACATGTCAACTTCCCAGCGACGCGAGGCATCGGTCAGTGAGACGACGGTGCCGTGCAGGCGGGCTTCGTCGGCCACGTTGTCATTGTCGAGGTCGATGAGATCGAACAATCCGTTGCCCTCGAAAACAAAGCGTGATCCGCCTGCTTCGCCTGGTAGCCACACAGCGTGTCCGCCCGAGTAAGGTGCAACGCTGCTGTCGCGCATGGCGGCGGTCGCGAAATAGGAATCAATGATGTCCGCCTGAACCTGACCGGCCCAAACAGCCATCACACAGAGACCACACAGTGCTCGAATTTTCATCACGGTTACCCCCAGATCGCAGCCGAGGGACGATCGCCCCGATGCACGGCTGCTGTTCACCACATTTCAAACAACCTGTCTTTCACGAGTCGGAAGCGTGTTGCAACCCCGGTTGCTTCCAACGACTTGATGCATTCTACCCAGTCGGATGGTGAATCGAACGGATCACTTTTCTGTATGGGACGTTGCTGCGAGCTTGCGTCACACGTCTGGTAATAGGGGGACTGTTGGGAGCGATTCCTGACATGACAAGCCGAGGAAGGATGGCGTGCGCAAAAAAACACCGCCATGCGATTGGTCGCATGACGGTGTTATCGGAATCAGAATTCGTGGTGAGCTTAGCTGTTCTTGCGACGCAGGCCAGCAACACCCATGCCGATCAGTGCCAACACGGCAGCACCCGGAGCGGGAACCGGGGTCGGATCGACGGTGAAGAGCCAGTCCTGGCAGCAGCCGTTGTCGTTGTAGCCATCGTGGCCCAACCAGCCCCAACCACTGACACCGGCAAAACCACGGTGACCGTTGTCATTGTTCTCGTCGCCCAGACGGAACGTCCAGTCATAGTTGTCCGGATAGTCGATCAGGTTGTAGGTGTCCTGATAAACGTTGCTGGCGAACGTACGGCTGATCGTGCCGGCGTTGCGGTCAGCAGGCGTCGACGGACCGGCGACAATGTCGTCGTCGCCAGCAAGCTCACGGACGCCAATGTCGTACGTGAAGTCGATGTCCCAGACACCAGCGAGATTCGAATCGCTCGAGTACGCACCACCAACATCGAGGCCACCATACGTCTGGCCAAAGATGCGGATCGTGCCGCCGGCGAGATCCAGATCCATGAACATTTCCGAACGGGCATCATCAAAGTCGAACGTAAACCGGCGACTGCCGACGTTCTCAAGCCCATCCAGACGAAGCCCGTATGGCGGCGGAGCGATGCTGCCATCCGGGTGATTGTTAATCCGATAGAGACCATCAGCGATGACCGGATCAGCCGATGCGACCGTTCCTGCCAAGGCGACCATCAAACCTGCAAAGAGACACTGCTTCATTTTTTGGCCCGCTTTCCTTACGAATGAGACCCCGTAACTTCCCCGGTTTGGACGCTTCCCGTCCGCCCCACCTGTTTGTGCTGCGCATCCTAGCAGCAATCGGACGGCTAAATCAATCACCGATAAGGTCAATCGGTCATCTTTTTTGATAATTCTGGCCGAGAAAATCATTATCAGAGCTGAACTTGCGCATCAGGCGTCAAAATCGGCAAAATACGCATTTTCGGACACCTCGGGGCTCTGTCCCGATCAGTCGGCGTTGCGAAGATATCCTGAGCTGTGACATACGGGTTTATACCTATAACACGACCTGGGTCCGGCCAGCTCTTGGCCTCAATATTGGGCACCAATTCGTGCGATATTCAGGGGAAGGAGCGCCCCGACCATGAGCATTGCCGCACCGCCACCCTTGTCGACCCCGAGTGCACCGTCTCGACGCACACCCCCGGAAACCAGCACCAAACCGCTGGTCAGCATCGTGCTGGCGACGTTCTGCGAACGAGAGCACATTCTCACGACAATCCGGGGGATCATCGAACAGGTCGGCGACCCGGTGGAAGTGATCGTTGTCGACGACGACTCGCCCGACCGAACCTGGGAGATGGCGGAACAACTGGCCGACGAGCGCGTGGTGACGATTCGACGTGTTCGCACGCGGGGGCTGGCGTCGGCGTTCAACCGTGGCATCATCGAATCGCGAGGCGACATCGTTGGCTGGATGGACGCGGACATGTGCATGCCGCCCGAGTTGCTGCCGCGCATGATCGCGCGACTGGATGACCACGACGTGGTGATCGGCTCACGGTATGCGCCGGGTGGCAGCGACAATCGTCACTGGGTGCGGACGACGGCGAGTCGCCTGATCAATGGATTCGCGCGGGCGGTGCTTGGCTACGGAATCGGGGATTACGACAGCGGATTCGTGGTCGTGCGTCGCGAGGTGTTTGACAAGGTGACGATCATTCCGACCGGGTATGGCGCATACTTCATCGAGTTTGTTTATCAATGCTGCCGCAAGGGTTTCCGCGTTTGCGAGGTGCCCTACGCGTTTCGCGATCGGACTGAAGGATATTCCAAGAGCATGCCCAGCCTGTTTCGGTTTCTCGTGACTGGTGCCGGCTATGTCACGCGCATTGTTCAAGCAAGATTTCGGCGGGCAGACTGACATGGCAGCGGAAGCACTTAGTGACATTTCGTATCGTCCGCGCGACGTGGCTTACGTACGTCAGGATCAGCGTGGTTCGTTGACCGAGATCATCAACGAGGGCACTTGGCGATCGGTTCTTACCGGGGACATGCACGCGGGCGCGGTCATCGGCGACCACTATCACAAGATCACCGACGTCTATTTGCATCTGCTGAGTGGCCAAGCGACCGTGCACACGCGCTCTGTCGCCGATGGATCATGCGAGTCATTCACCATCTTCGCAGGACAGGGTGTGCTGCTGCCGGCGATGGAGAGTCATCACGTGCGGTTCACCGAAGCCTCGAATTTCCTGCTGCTCAAGTCTCAGCCCTTCGACCCGGAACACCCCGATACCTATCCGTTGCCGGTCCACGAGGCGTAGGGATGGAATCCCACGAGTACCAGACGATGGCCCGCCACGAGCGGACGTATTGGTGGTACCGCGCGCAGCGTGGGATGATTCTCGACGAGATCGTCCGCCTTGCGGGTTCGCCGAGCGGACGTTCGCTTGATGTCGGTTGCGGAACCGGGTTCTTTGCGCGTGAATTGGCAAGTCGGACCGGCCATGATGCGTGGGGTATCGATGTGACACGGACATGGGAGGATTCGACCGATGCGCAGCTTCATGTGGCCAGCGCGAACGCCCTGCCGTTCGTGGACGAGACGTTTTCACTTGTCACCAGCGTGGATGTCATTTGCTGCGCCGAAGTCGACCCCGTTCTGGCGGTACGCGAGATGTCGCGGGTGCTGAATCGCGATGGACACCTCGTGCTGGCGGTGCCGGCGTATCAATGGATGCGGTCCGTTCACGATGAAGCTGTTCACTGCGTGCGGCGATTCAACCGTGACGCGATTGCGGCCATTGTGCGACAGACGGGTTTGTCGCTGATCCGTTCGACGTATCTTTTCCCGTCGCTGTTTCCAATCATGGCGGCGGTTCGACTCGGGCGACGGATTCTGGACCGATCCACCACGCCGACATCGGATATTCGCCCCATTCCGCGGCCACTGAACGAAGCGCTCTTTCAGGTTTGTGAATTGGAGCGCGTGCTGCTGGCGCGTGTTGGCTTTCCATTTGGCAGCACACTGCTGACCGTCGCCCGCAAGCCCTGACCGCGACGGGGCCGCCAATTCGCTTTGACACGCAAGGTTCCTCGCGACAAGATGCTCCCAAGCGTTGCGGTGCTGACCGGTGCGGTCATCTGGCAAATCCAATCACGATCCCGATCGGCTTCGCGTTCATGCGGGGTCGGCGACGAGCGCGGTAGATTCATGGCAATCAAACAACTGACGGAAGAGCAGATTCGCGAATGGTCCGTGGAGCAGAAGGACCGGTGGTGGCTTGAGAACGTGTTTCGCGGCAACATGCCGCAACTCACGCTGCGGTCCGGCCTATTCGGCATGATCATCGGCGGTGTGCTGTCGCTGACGAATTTGTACGTTGGCATGCGGACTGGCTGGACGCTCGGCGTGGGCATCACATCGGTCATTCTGGCATTCGTGTTCTTCAAGGTGGCAGAGAGCATCGGGCTGGCCAATGAGTTCACGATTCTCGAGAACAACTGCATGCAGTCGATCGCGACGGCGGCGGGGTACATGACGTCGCCGATGATTGCCAGCTTGGCCGCCTATATGATGATTAAGCAAGTTGTGATCCCCTGGGAACACACGATGTTGTACGTCATTGTGGTTGCGATTCTGGGGGTCTTGTTTGCCTTTCCACTTAAGCGGCGGTTCATCAACGACGAGCAACATCCGTTTCCCGAAGGACGGGCTGCAGGTGTGGTCATGGACGCATTGCACACGGCTGAGGCCGGTGACGGTATTTTCAAGGGCAAGCTGCTTGTGTTCTTTGGTGTCATCTCGGCTGGTTTGGAGTTTTTCAAGCAGGAGGACATCCTCCAGCGCATCGGTCTCAAGTTCATGGCGTTGCCACACTCGCTTGAAGGCTGGATCTACAACTTGGTGGGTTCGAAGGCGAAGATCGGCGACGTTCCGCTTCCAGATCTGACCGTTAGCATCGAACCAGACCACGTGATGATGGCCGCGGGTGGCTTGATGGGCATTCGAACGGGCGTATCGTTGTTGATCGGCGCGATCATCAACTACTGCATTCTCGCCCCAATGCTGATTGGCTATGGCGACATCTATGGCAAGGTCGGCAGTGACGGTTTGATGCACTTCGGCTTCAAGCAAATCACGACATGGGCGTTGTGGGGCGGCGTGGCCATGATGACCACTGCCAGTCTGTTCGCATTCCTAAGCAAGCCAAAGATGATCTTCAGTGCCTTTGCGGGCGTCCTCGGTGGGAAGCGAAGCGCGGACGACGATTGCCTCAAGGACATTGAACTGCCGATGAGTGTGTTCGTGATCGGAATCCCGATCGTGGGGGCGGCTGTCGTGTGGATCGTGCACGCATTCTTCGATGTCGGCATTATTGCGGGCATCATTGCCGTTCCACTGGTGTTTGTCTTTACCATCATCGCTGCACATTCGACGGCTCTTACGTCGATCACACCGACCGGAGCACTTGGCAAGCTGACGCAGGTCACGTTTGCCGGGATCGCGCCGGGGAATGTCAGCACGAACATCATCAGCGCGTCGATAACGGGCGAAGTTTCGGGCAATGCGTCCAACCTGCTCATGGACATCAAGCCAGGTTACATGCTCGGCGGCAAGCCGCGACATCAGGCCGTTGGTCACGTCCTCGGGATCATCGCCGGAGCGCTGTGCTCTGTCCCAGTCTTCTATCTCGCATTCCTGAAGAACGACCCGAACGGGTTGATCTCGGATCAGTATCCGATGCCGGCGGCGCAGGTCTGGAAGGCTGTCGCCGAGGTCTTGACACGTGGACTGTCGGAACTGCACGAAACAGCCATCTTTGCAGCGATCGCCGGCGGCCTTCTCGGCATCTTTCTGGAACTCATCAAGGTGGTGTCCAAGGGGCGTTTCCCGATCTCAGCTGTGGGCATGGGGCTGGCGTTCGTGATTCCGTTTACGACGTGCTTTGCGATGTTCATGGGTTCGTTCTTGTTCTGGATCGCGGCGCGGACGTTTAAGAATGATCGCTCGCTGTTGAAGCGGACGTTTGTGGATAATCTTGAGCCGGTGTGTGCGGGCGTGATCGCCGGCGGTGCGTTGCTTGGTATTGGTGCACAGGTCTTTAACGTATTGCAGGGTGGGTGATGAACGTGCGAACGACAACGATGCGACTGATGCTGATGGCGTGCTTTCCATGTCTGGCGGTGATGGGCTGCAAAGAGACGCCACCGACCAACGCCGACGAGGTGCTCGACTACGTTCGCAACGCGAGCGTCGGAGCGCAGGTGCGACGGCTTGATCCTGAAGCTCAAGAGTATGTGAACGGCGTAATGAAGGCCTACCGCGAATGGAAAGCGAAGTGGGACAACTCGATAGCGGCTATACAGAAGATCAATCCCTTGCAGAACGATGAGCCTGTCAGTGCGGAAGAGTCTCTGAAGCACATGTCAGATATGCAGGCGAGAATGGCAGAGATGAGCAGTCAGCAAGCCATCGCCCCGCTCACTGAGGCCATTTTATCCGTTCCTGACTTACCCGGCGGCCTAAGTACGCGCGATGGACCACTCAGGAACGCCGTTTCAGCTCTTCTCATTTACCCAGGACGTGATTCACCTGCGATTGAATCGCTGGCAAAGGATCAGGTAGCAGCTTTTCAGCACTATAACGAGCTCATGGCCTCATGCACGGAGCGTGTTCGATCGTCGACTGCGCCCGACGATCCAAGGGGGTTCTCCACGGAGATCATGTCGTGCATGAATGACGCAAGGCGCGGTGCCCGAAAGGATTCCATCGTCGCATCAATCTCACGGCTCGAATCAAAGCTGGAGGAGCACATCAAGGCGCGAACCGACACTGTTGCGGAGAAGCAAGACGTGCGGAAGACGGGCCTTGAAGACCTGAACAACATACGGCGATACCGAGCACTTGAGATGAAAGTTCATTATCATGATGCAATCGTCTCCAGTTCCGAAAAGGAGCTTCGCAAGGCCAAAACGGAACTCGACAAGCTCGAGAATCCGAAAGAGTCGGAAACCGAGAGTAAGGACGACGACGCATCATGATGCTCGACCCGCGATTTGATAAATTGGCCGACGTGCTCGTGAAGTACTCGGTTAAGGTGAAAAAGGACGACGTCGTTCGCATTCGGATGGCCACCGTTGCGGAACCGCTGGCGCTCGCGCTTTACCGTCGCATCATCGAAGCCGGTGGGCATCCGGTCCTACGGCTGGCGAGCGAAGAGTGTGCCGAGCTTCTGGTACGCCA
>JANQQK010000073.1 GCA_028289375.1 Phycisphaerae bacterium
GCGAAACCGTCGTCACGAAGACCACCGGCGGACCATCGGCCAGACGCGCCCCACCGACGGCCACAATGGCCGTCGCACAGACGATCGTGAATGTTGATCTCGCCGGTTTCACGCAGGTCGTCCTCGCCCGGATCACACTCGACTGCTCTTACGGCGTCCAGTTGGCGCGAAGTTGCAACTCAGCCCGCCCCGGCATCAGCGTGACGTCTGCGGTGGTGCTCGACGACTCAAATGTTCCAACCAGTGGTGCCGACGTGAATCGCGACGGCGTTCCATTCGCCCGCGTCACAAGCACCAGGACGTCCGTACCCGGCGGCACGAACCGCGCCGCAATATTGACCGTAAACGTCGTGCCACCATCGACGACGGCGTCGGTCGTGGTCACGCGGGCATCCGGATCCTGCGGGACGGCGAATGGCATGCCCCCTTCATTGACCACCGACACGATCTGAAGCTGCGGCGTCATTTCAGCGAAGACCGGACCCGGCGCGAGGCTGACCGTGGCTGACGGCGTTGTTGAGCCGGTGTAGACGATCTCAGGTGCTTCCAGTCGGACGCGCCCATTGCCGCCGTTGTCCGCAATCGTCGCACCCGTCGCATTGATCGCCCCTTCGCCGCCGATGCTGTTGGCCAGAATGCGAACCGAACCACCGCTGCCCGATCCGATGTCGCCACTTTCCTGCGCTGCGTTACCCCCACGCGCCGAGATCTCGCCGGACGCATTGATTGTCACGCTCCCGCTTGACGCAATCAGGATCCCGCCGCCACCGGCACCACCGCCGAAGTTGGCATTGGTGCGCCCACCGCCACCCGATCCACCAATCAGCGGCACAATCTCCTGCTGACCATAGGTGTCCCCACCATTGCCGCCACCGCCACCGCCACCGTATCCGCCGCCATCACCGACACCACCGCCGCCCGGTCCGAATCCGCCCGACGCGGAAACGCCCGGAAAGACGACGCCAACCCCCCCGGCAAATCCGCCCGGCCCCGGTTCGGCGTAGGCATCGCCCATCGCCACCGTCCCGTCCTCGCCGTCGAGAACGACGCGACCACTGATCACGACGTTGTTCTGCGACAGCCAGACGACCGGGGCACCTTTCGGATGGTTGACAAATCGTACGGTCGCATTGGCACCGATGACGATCGTCGCATACTTGAACACAACCGCCCACTGGTCCGCGTCGTACACCCCGCTGCCCGGTGACGGACTCGGCGTCGTCCAGTCCGCGTCGACAGCGTTGGCCAGATCGATCACGACTTCCTGACCGGCTCCCACGATGAACGGACCATCGGAACCATCCGACCCGCTATCGAACTGCCCCCATACAATGGACGTCATGCACACCGACCACACCACCGCTTTGCTGAACTGTTTCATGTCAACGTCGCTCCAACTCAATTCACGCAAACACCCATCGCGACCGAGGCCACCACAACCTTCCCTTGCGTCATCGCGACACTCCAGCGATCATGCCACGACGCCCGACAGGCACGAATGTTCATCCTAATGACGACGCCACGGGATTGATACCTTCTCGGCCATGATTTCAACACGCAACCACACACAACGCGGAAGTCTGACGCTGATCAAAGGATGCATGTTCAGTCGCAAGACCACGCAACTGATCGAACGCATTCGCGATGCGGCTGCCCGTGGCAAGCGGACACTCGCAATCAAGCACGCCATCGATCAACGCTACGCTGACCGGCGTATCACGTCCCATGATGGCGTCTCCATTCCCGCACGTCCTGTTGGCGACATCGACGCGATCAAGGCCGATCTCATCGGAATCGACTTTCTCGCCATCGACGAGGCGCATTTTTTCGGACCTTCGCTGTTGCCGGTCGTCGCGTCCCTGCTGTCGCGCGGTGTCCACGTGGTCATCACAGGTATCGATCTCGACGCAGCCGGCCTGCCATTCCCACCCATGCCCGAATTGGAGCAACTTGCTGACGAGGTCATCCACACACACACGAGATGCACGCAATGCGGGCAGCAGGCATCCTTCACGCAGCGTATGACCGACGACCCCTCACCAATCGTGGTCGGCGGTGCGGACCTGTACGAACCAAGATGCGCCGCGTGCTTCGTTCCTCTGCAACCCCCCACCAATATTGACCAACACTGATATGCACACAGGACGCAGCATGCTTGGAATTGTCGCGTTGCTGCTGATCGCATGGATTCTCTCGTCGCACAAGCGACGCTTTCCGATCCGCATCGTGCTCGGTGGATTGACGCTGCAATTGCTTCTCGGGCTGCTCGTGCTGCGAACGGACGTTGGCCGCGACATCTTCACCGCCATCGCCGGACTCGTGACAGCCGCGCTCGATTGCACAACCGAAGGTGCCCGCTTCGTCCTCGGCAACCTCGTCGACATCCAACCCGACAACTGGGGCGCAGTCTTCGCCGCCACGGCCCTGCCGGCCATCATCGTGTTCAGCGCCATCTCCGCGATTGGATACCACCTCGGCATCTTGCAGTTTGTTGTCGGGATCGTCGCGCGCTTGATGTCTCGTATTCTCGGCGTCTCCGGCGCCGAATCACTCTCCGCCGCCGGCAACGTCTTTCTCGGTCAGACCGAAGCCCCCCTGCTCGTCAGGCCCTACATCCCCCGCATGACAGAGTCGGAACTGATGGCCCTCATGGTCGGCGGGTTCGCAACCGTCGCAGGCGGTGTGCTCGCGTCTTACGTGGCCATTCTCGGCGGTGACGATCCTGCACGGCGCGTTGAGGTGGCTCGACACTTTCTGACCGCGTGTCTCATGTCCGCGCCAGCATCGTTCGTCGTCGCGAAGATCATCATTCCCGAAACACAGACGCCCGAGACCATGGGCCGCATATCATCACACGTTGATTCGGATGCGCGCAACGTCATTCACGCCGCCGCCAACGGCGCAGCCAACGGTCTCAAACTCGCCCTCAACGTCGGCGCCATGCTCATCGCGTTCATCGCCATCATCGCCATGCTCGACGGCGTGCTCTCGTACATCGGTGGGTTGTCACCGGTCAAGCCGATCGTCTCGGCCCTCGGCATGTCGGACCTGGATCTCCGCAACGTCCTCGGCCTGCTCTTCGCACCGATCGCCTGGCTGATCGGCATCGACGCAAACGAGTGTCGCCCCTTTGGCAGCCTGCTCGGAACCGCCGTCGCCGCCAACGAATTCGTCGCGTACCTGTCATTGGCCGACCTGACCCGCGAACAGCAACTCTCCGACCGCGCCGCACGATTGGCCATGTACGCCCTGTGCGGCTTCGCCAATTTCAGTTCGATCGCGATTCAGATCGCCGGCATCGGCGGCATCGCCCCCGAACGCCGCGCCGACCTCGCCCGCCTCGGTCTCCGCGCCATGTTCGGCGGCGCACTGGCATGCTGGATGACCGCCACCATCGCCGCCATCCTCACTTAAGTGTGTAGCAATCCCCAGAATGGGTGGCCCAATCCCGGCACGCCGGGATTAGGGTAGTCGAATCGGCAATAACACCCGCGTCAATCACCCACAACTGCGACACGTGACGAACCAAACACCCGACGCCCAGCCAGCAGCAACATCACGCCAAGGCCGATCAACCCCCACGTGCTCGCCGCAGGCACCGCCACACACGGCAGTTCCATGCAGTCCACGACATCCGGAATGAACGACCCGCCCATCGCCTGACACTGGTCGAGTTCGAGCACCGCACACGCACCGTCGGTCATGCAGCAGGCCACCATCACGGGGACGCCGACCACCACGTCATCAATCAGCACCTCGACGATGTCACCATCCGCCGGCCCATCTGACGCACCGAATCGCACGCGGAACGTCGACGTCAGGCTAGCGAAGTCCTCGACAAGCACTGTTCGCGAAACCCACGACCCCTCGCTCGTGTCACCATTCAGCGTTTCGACGTTGACCCACGAAACGCCATCATCGTCCGACACGTCAACCGTCATCGAATCCTCGATGTCCTCACCAAGGTCACGGTTGTAATACCAACGCACGTACGACAGTTCCGCACCGCTCGCGCCGGTCAGATCGATCGTCGGCGACACAAGGTAGACCACCCCGCCGTCGACATCATCGCGCCCGGCGTTCATGTTCTGCGCGGTAAACGCACAGTTCTTGCCGCCATGCGGCATGTCTGTCTGGGCCACGTCGCCATTCGTCGACGTTGGTTCCGGCTGGCCAAACGCCCATCGTCCGGTGCCGGCTGTGCTGCCGGGTCCGGCATCGTTCCAGCCATCCGCTTTGCCGGATTCAAAATCCTCATGAAACAGCACGTTCGCCATGCAGGAGTCAGCCGACTCGTCGCAAACCGACCCCGTTCCGCACGGATCGCCCGACGACGTACACAATCCCGACACGCAAGCGTCGACCGTGCAGAATCGACCATCATCGCAGTCGGCCACACCATTGCACGCACAATCGAATAGGCGGAAATCGTCGACCCACCAGCCGCTGAATCCACCGCAGCCGTCCTTGCCGAAATCGAACCGGAACGCCACAGAATCGCCACCGGAAACGTAGCGCGAAATATCGACCATCGTCGAACCCCAGCCACCACCAGCCCCGCTCCACGCATGCGTCCCCGCAAGCGGGCCGGGCGTATCATCCTGATCGCTGGCCATCATGGTCACATTCGGCGCGTTGAAACGATACGCGTCGGTTTCAACTTCTTCCCACAACCCGCCATTCACCTGTATCTTCAAATGCCCGCCGTCCCACAGCCGTTCGGTCTCAAGATAGTGATCAAATGTCACCGTTGGCCGACCCACCGCAGCCGGCAACGCAATCGACGGACTGACAAGCGAATGCAAACCAGCTTCGCTATTGCCGCCGCAATCGCCGATCGACGGGGCATCGCAGAACCACGCCGTACCGTTCCGTCCCCGCGGCAGATCGCCAACCTGCATCCAATCGTACGCCGTCGGCGGGCCGCTGTTGCTCACCGTCCACCCGTTCAAGCCGCTCTCAAAGTCATCGTCGAACAGGACCGCTTGCATCCCACACGTCGGCGGCGTGCCGTTCTCCAGAATGTTCACCACCGCACCGCACGCACCGTCCGTGTTCATCTCAGCCGCCAGCAGCGCATTGTTCACCGCATCCGCATCGGCCGAGGAAAACACGTCGGCGATCGGCGTACCGGTGCGCGGGTCGTTCGGAAATGTCCCCACGAGATCATTGGCCGCCTGATTGAACGCATCGTACGCGTCGGCGAAATCCGACGTCACCGTCAGGTACGTCGTCAGCGCACGGTACCACACCGCCCCCGCCTTGATCGGACCGATCGGATCGATGTCATACCCATTGAACGACTTGCCGTCGACGAGCATCGCGAAGGCATGATTTGGCACGCCGCTGCCACTGTGCACGCCACCGTTGTCCGGCGCGAAGCACGTCTGCAACGGACTGTTCGCCCGATCCGGATCGCCCTCGCAGGGTGGATCCCACATGTCACGGATCGCCCCACCGAATGCGACGGCATCCTCACCCATCAGCCAACGAACACCGTCAACGTGGTCCGGCGACGGACCGCAAACGGAGCGCTGATTGTTCGGCGTATCCAATCCCGAACCCGTCGAATGCGTTGGCCAGGGTGTCCCACCCGGCGCACCGACGAACGCGGCGTCCCCGTTGAACAGGTCAACCATCTCACCCCACACATCCGAGAACGACTCGTTCAGCTGCCCAGGCTGATTCTGATAGATCATGTTTCCCGTGAATTGCGTGACGCCATGCGCCAACTCGTGCGCGACGATGTCATCGGTCACCGTGTCATCGCAAAACGTCATCTGCAACGAGATCGGACTCCACCCCGCATTCGGACATGGCGGAGCCGTCGAATGCACCGTCGCCCGCATCGTCAGACCGGCACCGTCAATGCTGTCCCGACCGAACGCCCGGAAGAAGTAGTCATACGTGTCGCCGTAGTAGTCGTAGGCCGCGTCGATATCGAAATCGCCGGTCGGCGGATCGCCTTCCTCCCGCGCCACCGGTCCCGGGATGTCCGACGTCCCCATGCCGTCATGAATCGATCGAAAGCGTGCCCGACAGGTGAGCGACCACTGATCCAGAATAACGCCTTTGTGCGCATCGACGAAGAATGCCTCCTCGATGCCGCCGGTCGCGTCATGCAGGTGAATCTCGTACGCGAGGTGCGCCCCGACCCGCGCATCGCCGTACCATCCCGGATCAACAACGACCAACTCCGCCTTCGCCACCGCCAAACCATCGCGCTCCAACGCCGCACGCGCAATCGACACCGCCGAACGCGCTGTGACCGTCGGCGTCACACCCAACGCTGCAGGTACCGGAAAAAAGTCGCCATTCACGACAACGACCTCAGCACGGTCGTTCTGATGCACCTTAAGCATGCCGCCAAACACCGGCACGCCCTTGAACCGCTGCGCAAACGTCGTGTGCGTCTGCCCCAACAGCCCACGTTCCTGCCGGACCTGCGCTAGTTCATTTGCGGGATCGGATACGCCAAACAACTCACCATGCGTCGCGAACACATCCAGCGGCTCGACCGCGTCCTTCCCGGCAGCCGCAACCAGCGGAATCACGCCACCGTCAGCCGCCGTCACGAACGACGCAAACCCCGTCACCCGCGAACGCGACACGCGCAGCCCGTCCTCAACGGTTTGCCCCACGGCCAACGAAACGCCCAGCAAGCACAGTGAAACACTCAGACCCCAAATCCGACCACTAGGATTCGCCGTCATCATTGCTCCCGTCTTCGTTCTTGTCATCGTCGAACGGATAGTCGACATCATGCGGTGGCGGGTCCCCACCAGGACCCAGCAGGTAATGCTCGAACCACCGAATCATGCGTAGATTGTAATCATATCGGCCTGCCGATTTGCGGTTTCCATGCCCCTCACCCGGATAAAAAATCAGGCGAACCGGCACTTTTCCGAGAATCTTCAGGTACCGGTACAACTCCATCGACTGCGACGGATGCACGCGCGTGTCCTCCTTGCCGTGGATGATCAGCAGCGGCGTGTTCGCCTGCTCGACATACGTCAGCGGACTGCGCTCACGGAAAAAGTCCCAATCCTCCCAAGGCCACTTCCGCGAATGCACAAGGTACATCTCCGTCGGAATGTCCGTCGTGCCCGCCTTCGAGATGTGATTGCTGATGCCGACGAACATCACGCCAGCCGCAAAATGCTCCGTCAGTTTCGTCGACGCCCACGCCGTCGCAAACCCGCCATACGAACCACCCGTCACGCCGACCTTCTTCCGGTCGACCAGGCCCATATTCACCAGATGGTCGACGGCATCGACAAGGTCATCGAATTCCGCCCCGGCGTAATCCGCCTGACCGAGCTTGGAAAACGCAACGCCACGCCCCGTACTGCCACGGTAATTTGGATAGAACACCGCAAAACCGCGTGCCGCACCAACTTGCCCAGGATACGAATACCGCGTCGTCCAACCGTTCGAAATGTGCGCTTCAGGCCCACCATGCACCGCCATGATCAGCGGATAACGTTTGCCCTTCTCTTCATCGAGCGGCCGAACCAGAATCCCCTCGATCTCCAGCCCGTCACGCGCGGGGTACTGAACGACTTCCTGAGGTGCCATGCGCAAATCGGCCATCCACGGATTGCTGTCGGTCAAACGCGTCGGAGCGTCTTCACCATGCGTCATGGCGAAAACTTCGGTCGGATGCGCAGGACCATCCGCCAGAAACGCCGCATCCTTGCCCGACGACGAAAGGCTCAGACTACGCAGGACGACCGGACCACCCGCCACGATCCGCTTCTCACCACCACCAGACGCCTTCTTGCGACCGAAGACCGACTGAGTCCCCTCATGTCCGATAAACGCCACCGTCTCCGAATCCATCCACTCGATCGTCATGATGTGGCCCGGATAACCCGGAATCAGGTCGACAATTTCGCCACCGGCCAACTCACCAATCATCAGCCGTCCCGCCGACGGATCATGAATGTCCTCGCCCGAAATGAAAGCGATTTGCTGGCCGTTCGGACTCCACCGGATCGCCCCGAGCTTTCCGATGTTGTCAAACCGCGTCACCGTCTCTCCATTGGCCACGTCGACCACGTGAATCTTGCGACGCATGTACCGATCATCGATGAGCGGCGTCGGCGCCAACGCCACCACCAGCCGATCGCCAACCGGACTCCACTCGATCGAGTAGGCAGATCCCTTCATATCCAGCATCCGCGGCTCGTCATCCTCGTCCGACACGTCCGCAATCCAGACGCGCACCGGCTCGAGACCTTCCTCGTACACCTGCGCGTTGAAACCCTTGTCCTTGAGCTTCTTTTTGTCCTTGTCTTCCTTCTCCCGCGCCGTGAACGCCACACGCTTGCCGTCGCCGCACCATGAGTACTCGCTGATGCCCGTCTCATGCGCGAGCACGTTCTGCGCCTCGCCCCCATCAATCGGAATCACGTACAGACAGCGGTGCTTGTCTTCGCCTCGCTTGGCCAGAAACGAAATACCCAAGCCATCCGGCGTCCAGTCGACCGACCCGATGCTCACCTCGCCTGTAATGAAAGGCCGACTGTTGCCCGCCCGATCCACGACGTGCAACTCCGACCACGCCCCGCCCGAATCCTGCTCGTAAGGCTCACGTTGAACACGCAACGTGTACGCAACATGCTTCCCATCCGGCGACATCACCGCGCTCGACGCGCCTCTGATCTTCGCGACGTGATCCGGCGTAAACACCTCCGCCGCCACCGCCGATGCACACAAACATACCGCTAACAATATCAGGCTGGATCGATTACCACGCGTCACCATTCGCCACGCTCCCTTGCCGACCCGTACGGATCGGGCTGATGCCATTGAAATATCCCGTTGAATGCACGTTGGCCCGTTGAAATGAAGCTACCGCCACGCGCCGACGGCGTCAACGAAACCCGGAAATGAACGAATTCAAAGCAGCTTCTGCGCCACCACAATCGCCAGCATCAATCCAAGCACCCACGGCAGAACGTTCACGATCGCAATCAGCACCCGCGCGGTCGTGTCGTCACGTCGTGGTGATGGCACGGGCGTCGCGCTTGGCGTCACATCCGCAAAAAGCGACGTCAGCGTCAGATCGCGACACGCCTCCAACTCTTCGAGCATGTGCTCCGCGCTCACATACCGATCCGCCGCGTGATCCGCACATGCGATTCCGATCACCTGCTCAACCCGGCCCAGATCCCAACCCGCATCATGTGCCTCACCGCGCTCCACCGAGTCGGGCAAACGCGGAAACGTCGACATGTCGTACCCGGACAACAACTCGAACAATACCCGACCCATCGAATAGACATCGCCCGTCAGGTCCATCCGACCATCAGGCGGCATGTACGCCGGAGTCCCAACCTGACTCGGCGTCGCCGTGTTGGTCGTCAACATCCCGATGTCCGCCAGCTTCACCTCGCGATCCACGAACACGATGTTGGCCGGCTTGATGTCACGATGGGCAAGCCCCGTTTCATGAAGACGAGACAACCCCCGCAGCAACCGCAATGCCACCTCCATCGCCGTCGCAACCCCAATCTTCCCCTTCGCCAACACCGTGTGCAGCGACAACGGCCGATACTTCGCCGGCATCGAATCGCGCACCGGCTTTCGCGACGCCGCGTCGTCCGCCAACTCCATCGTGTAGTAAAGCAGACTCCCTTGCACACCCACGTGGAAAATCTGAATCAGATTGCGATGCCGACGCACCCGACGACAATACGCTTCCAACGCCGTCGACTCCCGACACTCCACGTTCGCATTCTTCAACCGCGACAGATCGATCGTTTTCAACGCACGGTGCATCCCGACACGATCGCACACCGCCCAAACCGTCCCGAACGCCCCTTCACCACAAAGACGCACACGCTCGTAATCCGGAATCACCCACTCCGTCGAGCGCGACGTGTCCCCGAACGACATCATTCCGCCCGCCGTCTGCGTCCCCACCTCCGCCCGCTCATCGAGCACGAGCGTGCTCGCCACCGACGCCGACCGCTTCTCAACCGGCACGTCGCTCGACACGTCATCCCGCAACGCCGCCCGAATCACGCGCGCATCCAGATTGGAACCACGCATCTGCTCCAGCCGACCCGCGCACCCGGTACACGATTCAACATGCGGCCAAATCCGATCCGCCTCGTCGTCGGCGAGCTCTCCGGCTTCAAGTTTTTCCAACGTATGTGCGTCGGGACATTCCATGATCACAACAATCCGTCCGCCAGATCGCCCCACCGCGACTTGATTCGCGCGATCACACGATGCTTCGCCACGTAAATCTGATTCGCCGACATGTCCAGCCGCTCAGAAATCTCCGTCACGGGAATCCCCTGCAACACATACATGTCAAAAGCATCAAACGTCGTCGGCGCCACTTCATTGCGAACCTGATTGATACAATATAGAAGGTGCGTGCGATTCCACTGACGCTCCCACAACAATGCCGGGTTCCCCTCCCGGCCTTCAGGACGCTCAAAATCGTGCGTCTTGGCTTCGACCTCTTTCTTCCGCTTGCGAAGCTGGTCCTTGACTTTGTTGTCAATCATCCCGTGCAACCAGCCGCGGAAACTGACCCGCCGCTCGAACGACTTGATGCCCCCCGCAATCGCCGTCATGCACTGCTGGGCGATTTCCTCTGCCTCTTCCGGATCAAGCCCCCGCGCCATCGCGTACCGATAAAGCAGTGGCCTGTAAATCTGATCGAACTCCTGCCAGGACGCACCGTCCTCCAAGTCCCTGATTCGTTCCAACAGGCTGATACGCGTGTCCGACATTGCCCAATTTCGCTCCCGACCAATCCCGCGCACAATTCCACTTGGCGCACACTTTTCCCAACACCTTATCCTACGAGCACTTGCATCAATCGGCCAAACAATTCCAACTTTCGCCACAATTGTGTAAGATTATCAGAACATGTCACGACACATGATCGTAGCACGAAGGAACGCGCTGGCGGGAGGTCGGCAATCACCACGAAAGTGGAGCAATAATGCCTTGTTATTCAGCAGCCTCCAACTCCTTGTCGTCATGCTCGTCAGCGCGTCTCCTTTTGCTGCAGAAGCCTCTTTACCTGTGGCCGAAGTCGAGCCCAACAACACCCTCGACCAGGCCACTCCGACCGGTCTAGCCGATTTCGGCGTCGCGATCATATCGCCCGCCGAAATCGGCAACGACCTGGACGACCCCTTCTATCCTCCCGGCACATTCGTTCAGGACTATTACAGATTCACGGTCGTCGAAGCAACCGAGACCAACCCCGTCCTCGTCATCCTCGCAGCCAGCGCCGACGACCCGATGCTCGATCTCCATGTACGCCTCGTCGACGCAGACGATCGCAACCTGATGTTCAACAACGACATGAGCTATCCCGATAACCTCAATCCCCTCCTTCAGTGCTACATCACCCAGCCAGGCGAGTACTTCGCCGTCGTCGATAACAGGCAGGCTATTTTTTCCTTTGGTCCCCCGGCCGGAGATCCTGTACCCAATTTCGGGCTGTCCTACGACCTCACCATCTCCGTCACCCCAGGCCCCGCCAACAACGATTCCATCGAACCCAACGACACCGCCCAGGACGCAACCCTGAT
The DNA here is from genome assembly GCA_028289375.1 of Phycisphaerae bacterium. Taxonomy (GTDB): domain Bacteria; phylum Planctomycetota; class Phycisphaerae; order UBA1845; family UBA1845; genus OFTM371. The sequence continues at coordinate 11,568 of JANQQK010000073.1, forward strand.
CAATGGCACAAACGTCACCATCAGCAACCAGTTCATCGGCGACGGCACCAACGGCCGTTTTGATGTCGACCGCTTCCTGATGTGGGTCACACCCCCCGCCATCGTCCGCGCCACGATCGAAACGACGAATCTCGAACTCGCCGAACCGCTTCTCAGCGCGGTCGTGCCGACCGGATTGAACAATTTCCAGGAGCTACTCCATCACGCTTCCGACGCCACCGCCAGAACCCTTGAATTCCTCGTCTTGGATGTCCAGGGAATCCCCGGTGAACGAGCCGTGCAATTCGTCGTCCGCGGCGCCTCCACCGCCCCGGACGCCGGCGACTACTCCCCCATTGGTTTCTACGACCTCCAAATTGATGTCCACCCGCTCGATCCGACCCCCGGAGTCTTCGAACCAAACGACTCCGCCAGCCAGGCGATTGACGTGAACTTCGACGCTCCGGGACAGTCGATTTTCGGTGGCTTCATCGGCGATGGTCCATTTGCCTTCGCGCGTGGTGACGTTGATTTCTACAAGGTGACGCTCACATACCCCGGTGCAACGCTCAGCGTCACGATGGACGATCCACCGAACCCAGACAACGATCCCGCGCCAACCGTCGTCTTGTACGATGAAAACCTGCAGATCGTTGACCGACAATCAACAAGCCTCGATGCCGATATCCATCTGAGTTCCCTCGGCAGTTGTCCCGTTGTCGGCGATGGCGACGAAGTCTCATGGCATTATTACATCGCCGTAACCGGCAACAGCGATCGACCCACGCCCGACCCAACATTGCCCCTCGACGACGACCTCACGTTCTTCGCACCGTCTGCAGCAACCACACCATCCCAGATTCCGCCTTCCACGGCGTTTCTCGGAATCAACGGCGGCCCCGGACGAACGGGCGAGTACGTGATCCGAATCGAAGCAGGCCAGGACGAGAACGCCCCCTGCGGCAACGAACCCGACGACACCATCGACGACGCCAACGAAACATCCATCACGGATGAGGGTTCCTTCATTTGCTCAAACGGCTCTCTCTGCGACAGCGATTGCGGCCCGTTCTACGCATCGTGGGATCTATTCCGCATCACGGTCAGCGATCCGCCCCGCCTGCTTAGCACGTTCGTGACGTCCTGCAACACTCCGTACGCAATCCGCGTCTTCGACGACCAAGGCAACGACTTGGCACTGGATTCGTCGGCACCTACTCGGTCGAATGAACTCCAGATCGCTGCAGACGGAATCCACTACACGACCACCCTCACAGAACCGGGTGACTACTACGTCGGAGTGTCACTCATCAACGACGACTATTCGCCTCTCGAACCCTGTCTCTACTTGGACTACTGTGCTTTCATGCCACGTCAATACAGCCTTGGGATAGAGTTGGGACTGGCGAATCGAGTTCCGCCACTGCCGACATTCCAAACCGCAACCATCGGTCCGCCCGAAGAAACAGGCCGACTCTTCGCCACCCTTCTCGACGAATGCGCCGACACCATCATCGAAATTGACCCAGAATCAGGCCAGACCATCAACGCCATCCCCGCGCCGCAAGCACCCACCGGTGGCAGGGAAGGCCTCGCCTTCGACGGCCAGCACCTCTACTTCATGGGCACCGAAACAGCCTACCCCACCCTCTACAAACTCGACCCCGACACCGGCGATATCGTCGACCAGGTCAACCCATGGTTCGGATCCGGTCTTTACGGTGAAATGGCGTTCGCCAATGGCAGACTCCAAATCCTCGATATGATCGAGGGCAGCATCCACACCTTGTTCCCCAACCTGCTCACCTATGAATCATCGACACCGATCACGTCACCCGGCTTGACCGACGTGGTCTCTGCAGAGTCCGTATTCGGCGGCATGGCACACGCCATCCGACCCAACAGCCTGCTTCTCAACAGCGGTGTCGACCGAACCAGAATCTTCGTCGTCGATACCACGACGGGCACCCAGATCGACCAACTCGGCTTCGGAGCATCATCGCGCGTTTGCAGTTGCAACGGAGATCTCGACAGCGACGGTGACGTCGACGCCGACGACCAGGATATTCTCGACGAATGCCTCCCTCCAAACACGCCGGATCCGGAGTGCGAGAATTATGACCTCAACTGCGATGGTAGGGTCGACTTCCTGGATGAGCGCACGCAAACCCTACAGCGAGACGACCCCGATTCCGTCGACAGGCTCATCGCCGAATGCGAAGCCCTGTACGACCTCGGCGAACTCCCCATCACCACGCTCGCCGTCACTGGGCCCAACACGGTCTACGCCGCAGACTGGATCGAACCGGTCCTTTACCGTTTGAATCGAACGACGAACGAAATCGAGACCATGCCCGTAGACGCCCCGCTCGGCTCGCTTACCGGCGAACCCCCGTACGCACTACTCGCCGACTTCGACATCGACGGCGACGTCGATCTTCTCGATTTCCGCCGCTTTCAGAACTGTTTCGACCCCACCGGCAACCACGCACCATCATGCGAATCCTTCGACTTCACCGGCGACGGACGAATCAAAATCGCCGACTTTGGCCTCTTTCAGGAAGAAGTCACCGGAGTCCACCCATGACCCGCCGGCCTGCCATCACCATCCTCGAACTCTCCGCCACCACAACCGCTGTCGCCGCCCTGCTCTGCACCACCGTCATGTCACTCAGCAGCGTCCGCAACGACGGCCGAAACAAGAAGTGCCTCAACAACCTCGCCCGTATCGCCAACGCCACCGCCTCATATTCACAAGACTACGAAGGTTATCTCGTACCAGTCAGCTCCTACGGAAATATCAATCGCGCGCTCGGCGAGGTCGAATGGGGAGGAAAATCTGGACTTGGAGACCGGCTCGTCGGCAACGACAACGACCAAGTCTACGGCGCCATGTGGGGAACACGTTTTGGACGAGGACCTGCAACACGAGGCCTCAACAAGTACGTTTATGGCCGGACGCTTGCGAACTTCCAAAATAACCCCGGACCAGACAACCAGAACTTGCGGGCCGACACCCAACTCGATCTCGACATCTTTCAGTGCCCCAGCGATAGAGGCTTCACCGGGATCCACTACTGGAGCTTCCGCGTATCAGGCCTCTCCTCATTCGATCATTACGGAAACAGCTACGCAACCCCAACTTTGTGGGTGGTCCGCGTCCCCAACCCACCCGACTGCAGAGTCCGCTCTGCCGGCGTGTTTCTCCACCGTGCCACTCAAGTGCCAAACCCAGCCAACACCCTCATGTACATGGAAAACGCCGGAAGATTCGCATGGCGAGCCAATTACGGCCAGGATGACAATTGCGGCGGAGACGCAGGAGGTGTTGCGACGAACATCACACCCGTCATCGGCTGGCACAACAGACCGTGGATTTTCAACGCCGCATTCGTCGACGGCCACGCCGCCCCCATTGAAATGAATGGCCACTATAAACCCCAGCCACCCATCGGCATTTACGAGGGATGTGAGCGGGAACCTTTGGAGTGTTACATCAAACGTCGTTGCGCTACAATCCGCGGCCCCGGTTGGCAGCTCGATACCTTTCCAACCGAACCCGTTCGATCACGGCTTTCCTGCGGCGACCCGCAAGGTGCGCTTTTCCTCAACATATCTGGATGATGTACATGCTCCGAACCTGTCAACGCCGCAGCACGCGGCGAGCATTTACGATCCTCGAACTCTCCGCCACGACGACCGCCGTGGCAGCCCTGGTCTGCGCCTCCGTCGTATCACTCAGCAGCATCCGCAACGATGGCCGAAACAAGAAGTGCCTCAAGAACCTCGCCCGTATCGCCACCGCGAGCGCATCATTTTCAACATCCGACGAGCAGCAACGACTCACCCCCGCTCACCCACTCATCGGCATCATCAGTGGGGCCCTCGGCGAGGTCGAATGGGGCGGCAAGAGTGGCCGCGGGGACGTTATCGGAGGATCCTCCGCAGACTTTGAAAGCTCGATATGGGGAACCCGCTTGGGAAGAGGCCCGGCATCACGTGACCTCAACAAGTACATTTACGGTCGCGCTCTGCCAAACTTCACCACGAACCCCGGCTCAAACAACGGAAACTGGGTTGCAGACACCAACCTCGACCTCGACATCTTCCGCTGCCCCGCCGATCGCGGATACACCGGTCTCCACTACGAGTCATTCAGAAACTCAAGACTCTCCTCCTACGATCACTACGGCAACAGCTACGCCGCCAACGCCCTCTGGATTCTCCGAATGGTCTCTTCCTGCCGACTCCTCAGCAACTCACCCTTTCTTCGATCCGCCGACCGAGTCCCTGCCCCCAGCCAGACCATCCTCTACATAGAGAACAACGCCCGATTCGCCTGGCGCCCGAACTTCGGACAGATTGGCTGCGAGGCGTCGCCCGGAGACACCCCACCGTCCGCCGAGTCCGCCATCATCGGCTGGCACAACCGCCCCTCGCTGTTTAACGCCGCCTTCGCCGACGGCCACGTCGCCACCATCGAAATGAAAGGCCACTACCAGCCTCAACCCAACGTCGGCATCTACCCGGACTGCACCGACAGTCCCGACGCCTGCTACAACTTCTACCGCTGCGCCACCATCCGAGGCCCAGGCTGGCAACTCGACACCCTGCCCGCCGCTCCGATCAGATCAACCATCGAGTGCGGCGGCGGCAGTGCCAGCGTGATCATGCTCGATTTCTGACTCAGATCATTGTCGCCGGGCAACGTCACACGCCGGTCCCCCCGTCTGTCTGAACCCCCTGCGATCTCCAAGACATCCCCAAAAACCCGCATCGCCACCCCGTAAACAGGCGCTCGCCTCCCTGAATTTTTGTTCGATCAACCGGCGCGTACTTATGGGTGAGAGCGTGACCGCGCGACCATCGTGCAGAAGTGACGCAGGAAGGGAGCAGAAATTTTCCTGGAATCCACCAAGGCCAACACAACCCGATTACGCATTGTCTCATGGGGGCGGACACCGCCCGGGAGAACCGCTGATCCCGGGCTGTCAATCGAAACAGCCGTGTACCCACGCGGCGACCCACAAACCTGAGAATGCGAGGGAACTTTCAATGGCCAAGGACCATCAATCGAACATGAGATACGCCATCACCACCATCATCCTCACCGCCGTCTCCGTCACTGCGGCCCAGACCACCCACCACGCCCATTCTGACGCCGTCACGCCCCCGACTCAGAAGATCTTCGCCGAGGATCAGGCAACGCCCGAGTTTCGCGCCATCCCCGAAAACCAGGGCGATGTCCCCGTCGCCAGCGTCGGTGGCCCACCCAACAACCGCTGCAGCAGCGCGACGGTCATTCCCGGCAACGTGGTCAATTACGACCCACCGCTTCTCAACACGATCGGCGCGCTCACCGTCATCTGCGACCCGGTCGAGTCCTGCGAAGTCGGAAACGTCGGCACCAGCAACGCCGTCTGGTACAGCTACACCCCAGACGCCGACGGCACCATTCGGGTAAACACCTCCGGCAGCACATACAACACCGTGCTCTCCATCTTTGACCGCTGCAGCACCGGCATCTTCCCGCCATGCAACCCAGGCCAGGAACTCGTCTGCAACGACAATCAGCCATTCGGCAACCAAGCAGCATCCGTGCTCCTCGATGTCCGCGCCGGCCAAAACTATCGCATCAGGGTGTCCGACTACGACACCAACTCAGGCGGCGGCTTTCTTAACTTCAACCTCAGCTTCGCACCTGCCAATGACCTGTGCTCCAACGCCACCATCATCAACAACGCCATCTACGACCCGCCGCTCATCAGCACACACAACGCCCTCACCGATTTATGCGAGGCACCCGAAACGTGTGAATTCAATAACGTTGGCGTCAGCAATTCCGTGTGGTATCGCTTCGACGCCCCGTGCGATGGCGCCGTCGATATCAATACCAATGGCAGCAGCTACGATACCGTCCTCTCTATTTTCGAAGGATTCTGCGGTGAATTCATTGCCATCGACGCCCCGTGCAACCTCCCGATCGAGATCGACTGCGATGATGACGCGGGAATTGGTACAAATTCCAGATTGATCGATGTGCCGGTCGTCGGCGGCGAGACCTACATCATCAAAGTATCCGACTACAACACAACACAAGGCGGCGGATTCCTCGATTTCAATTTCAGCTTCCAGCCAGCAGACGCACCCATCGCCGACATCACCGAACCGAACGATCTCGAGTGCAATTGCGCGCTCATCGAAATCGTCGGTTCTGCAGGCAACATAGACGGCGGGCCGGTCGAGTGGACCCTGGACTACCGAAACACAACAGGCGGTGACTGGACCAACATCACATCAAACAACGTCACGATCATGAACGATCTCATCGCCGTTTGGAACACCACAAGTTTGCCTCAGGGAACCTACCTCCTCCGACTCACCGTCGACAACGCCTGCGGCGAAGCCGAAACCGACATCGTCCCCGTCTTCATTGACACCCAGTTCGACAACCTCGAACTCCGCCTTCCACCGCCCAACTCAGTCTTGGCAGGCGGCATTTGCATTGACGGATCCGCATGGGACCGGTGCTTCGATTCCTACACCGTCAACTTCCGTCCCACCGCCGGCGGCCAGTTCATCCCAGTCGATCCCGACAACCCGACCTACACGCAAGCCGTCCTCAACGACCCGCTCGCAACATGGGGCACCGGCGTCGGCAACCCACCTGACGGACCATACGAAATCCAACTCGCCGGCCTCGACACCTGTGGCTTCACCGCCACCGACTCCCGGGTCTTCACCATCGACAACACCCCACCAACCGCCGAAATCACCGCCCCACTTGCCTGCGCCTACCTCGACGGCGTCATCGAGTTCGTCGGCACCGCAAACGACAACAACCTGCAAACGTGGGTGCTTCAGTACGCCGGCGGCGACCAGTCAGGCTGGACCACCATCGCCTCCGGCAACGATCCGGTGATCGACGACACCCTGGCCACGTGGGACACCACTTCCCTGCCAACCTGCGCCTACACGGTCCGCCTGATCGTCGTCAGCCAGGCCTTGCTCAACTGCGACGACAACGTCCGCAGTGAATACACCGTGTCGATCAACGTCGGCGACTTGTGCCCCGTCGACCTCGACGGCGACGGCGACCAGGACCTCGCCGACTTCGCCATCTACCAACAATGCAACACCGGCCCATTGCCATAACAACAAACTACCGCACCAAGGCGCACATTCACAATTCCCGGACACCGTCTGTAGCGCCACCCCTCGTGGGTGGCGCTATGCCATGCGCCCCATTGATCCCCAATTGCCACCCCGCCCGCCCTACCGATCTCCCAACATCCCGCTACAATCGATTCACAATGCCAATCGACAAGAAGATCATCCTACAGGCCGTTCAGGCCGCACTAATCGCCGTCATCGAGGGCAATCCCCTCGTCAAGGGCCTCTCCACGTTCATCCACGAAGTCTACAAATCGGTTGGCGCTAATCCGGACGAAGCGCTCAAATCCTGGGATGCACTCACAGATGAGGACTTTCGGGAGATCGTCGACCAACTTGATATCACGGCAAAGAACACAGCACTCACCGCTGCCGGTATCACAAGGGTCGAAGAGCTGATTCACCGCCTTGGCGACGAGTTACGCGCCGAGTCCGCCCGAAAGCTACAACCTGCCGTCCACCAACTTCGCTCTGTGGATGCCGATTTCACTGGGCGACAAGCCGACCTCGCCACGATCCGCAACCACATTCACGCCAGTAACGTCGCCATCACCGGTTTGCAGGGCATGGGTGGCATTGGAAAAACACAGTTGGCACTCGCCATCGCACACGAGATCAAACCACAATACCCCGACGCCCAGATCCTCATCGACATGCAAGGCTACACGAGAGGCAAAGCCCCACTTACTGCGTCGGATGCAATGGCCGACGTAATCAACAGTTTTGAGCGTGATTTCAAGCGTCCGGAGTCGGACAACCAACTCGCGGCAGAGTACATCTCCGTTCTGAATGGTAAACGGTGTTTGTTGCTCATCGACAACATCAGAGATGAATCGCAGCTTGCGGGGCTAATGCCGCCGGCGGGGTGCAAGCTGATTACGACGACTCGGAACACGGGCACGTTCTCGGGGCTTGACGCTGTGCGGGTCGACGTCATGACCGAGGCGGACGCCGTCGCCCTGCTCGAAAAAATCACCGACCGCGTCAAACCCCTCGCCAAGGAAATCGCTGCCGCCTGCGGCTACCTCCCCTTAGCCCTCAATGTCACCGCCCACGCGCTCAGGACACGCAAGAACATCACGGCCAAAGACTACCTCCGCCGCCTCAACGACGAGGAGCGTCGCGTCAAGGCATTCGACAAGGTCCATCAAGCCATCGCCGTCAGCGACGACCTGATCGAAGACGACGAACTCCGCCAACGCTGGTACGCCCTCGCCGTCTTCCCCGGCGACTTCATGTCATTTGCACCGGCCCACGTCTGGAAATTGGACAACGACGACGCAGTGTACGTCCTCAGCGACCTCATGACGCTCAGCCTCATCGAATACGACGAGCAAACCGGGCGCTACAAACTGCACGACCTCGTCCGCGACTACGTCAACACGAAACTCACCCCCGACACCCGCAACACCGCCGCCCTCCGCCACGCCGAGCAATACAAGAACGTCTGCTTGGCAACAGATCGACTCTACAAGGAAGGCGGCGACAACATCCTCGTCGCCCTCAACCTGTTCGACACCGAACGCCACAACATCGATGCCGGCTTCAACTGGTCCGCCACCAACACGGAAACCAGCGACCCGGCCGCCCAACTCTGCAACGCCTACCCCGACGCCGGCGCCTACTGTCTCGCCCTCCGCCAACACCCGCGCGAATGGATCACCTGGCTCGAACACGCCCTCACCGCCGCCCGCCGCCTCAAGGATCGCTGGATGGAAGGCGCTCACCTCGGCAACCTCGGCCTCGCCTACTTTGATCTAGGCGAAACAAAACGCGCCATCGAATACCACGAACAGGCCCTGGCCATTTCCCGCGAGATCGGCGACCGACGCGGCGAGGGAAACGCACTCGGCAACCTCGGCCTCGCCTACTACGAACTAGGCGAAACAAAACGCGCCATCGAATACCACAAGAAAGACTTGGCCATTCGACACGAGATCGGCGATCGACGCGGCGAGGGAAACGCACTCGGCAACCTCGGCCTCGCCTACGCGGACCTCGGCGAAACAAAACGCGCCATCGAATGCTACGAACAGATTTTCGCAATCTTCCGCGAGATCGGCGACCGGCTGGGCGAAGCAAACGCCTCCTGGAATCTCGGAGACGAATACCGAAAACCCGGCGAGTACTTCGATCTGTCGAACGCGATCGCATTCATGCAGGTCTCGGTCGACTTCTACGCCGAACTAGGCCACCCAACCGCTGAAGCTCGCACCGCCTACGTCGCCGCCCTGCGGCAAATCCTCGAGAGAGTCGACCCCAAGGACCAGCCAGCCGCCATCGAGGAGGCCACGCAGATCTACCTCGCTGCAAGACGAGAGAGTGTGGCATAACTCCCAACCCCGTTCCGGTCCTGCCGGAATCTCTTCGTGCCTCCGTGCCTTCGTGCCTTCGTGCCTTTTGACGTATACTGCCCAGCCGATGAACCTGAGAACCGACATCACGAGGCACGAGACATGAACATCCTCATCATCGGCGGCGGCGGGCGGGAGCATGCCATCGCCCGCAACGTCTACAACTCGCCAAACCATCCGAACGTCTTCTGTGCACCCGGCAACGCGGGGACCGCGACGCTGGGCGCGAACGTCGACACCAAGGCCAATGACATCGCCGGGCTGGTGGAGTTCGCGAAACGCAAGGACATCGAGCTGACCATCGTGGGGCCGGAGCAGCCGCTGGCGGACGGCATTGTCGATGCGTTCACCGAGGCGGGCCTGCGGATCTTCGGGCCGACCAGGAAGGCAGCCCGACTCGAGGCCGACAAAGCCTACGCCAAGCAGCTCATGACCGAAGCCCGCATCCCGACGGCCACGTCTCGGACCTTCACGCGCGTCGACCATGCCCGGGAATACCTGGCCACGCGCGACGAAGCGCAGGTCGTCAAGGCCGCGGGTTTGGCGGCTGGCAAGGGCGTCGTGGTGTGCGATGACCCGGCTGACGCGTTGCTTGCGGCGGAGCGCATGCTCGTCGATGGCGAATTCGGCGACGCCGGCAGGGCAATCATCGTCGAAGAGAAACTGCTCGGGCAGGAAATTTCGATCCACGCCATCACCGACGGATCGGCTGTGCACATTCTCGAATCATCGCAGGATCACAAGCGCGCGCTCGACAACGATCAAGGTCCGAACACAGGCGGCATGGGCGCGTACTCGCCGTTCACGCCGAATCTGCGCGGCAAGTCCGTGGCCGACTTCTACACACGTGTGGAAAACGAAATTCTGCTCCCAACGCTCGACACGCTCCGCCGTCACGACATCGAATACAAGGGCGTGATCTACCTTGGCCTGATGGTGACCGCCGGTGGCCCGCAGGTGCTCGAATACAACTGCCGCTTTGGCGATCCCGAAACACAGGTTCTTTTCGCCCGGTTGAAGACCGATTTCGTCGACATCGCCGAGGCGTGCATCGATGGCCGCCTTGACGAGATCACGATTGAGTATGACCCGCGACCGGCTGTCTGTGTTGTGATGGCGTCGGGCGGTTATCCGGGAGCGTTCGAGATCAACAAACCGATCAGCGGCATCGCGGAAGCTGAGGCGGACGACAATGTCGTCGTGTACCATGCCGGCACGACCATGCATGGCGACAGGCTGGTTACGTCGGGCGGCAGGGTTCTGGGCGTCACGGCGTTGGGGACGGACATCGCGACCGCGACACGCGGTGCGTACGATGCGGTTGGCAGGATCAACTTTGACGGTGCCCATTTCCGCACAGACATCGCCCGAAGCGCGCTCTGAGTCGCCGCTTGGTAGTGCTCTCAGCAGTTTGGTTGTTCCAATGTGCCATCACGACAGCGAGGACCCCGCGACTGGCGTCGCGGAGTCCGTCGAGCGACTCGTTCACCTGGGAAACTACTTGTCGTTTGGCGCGTCGACTGAGATGTCGATCGATGCATTCGATTTGAACATCTTGGCGAAGGCGCCGATGTCAATGACGCGGGTGTTTGGCCCCTTCATGTTCTCGACATCGAGCTTGGCGGGATCAACGCCGCCGTCACGGAAATCAATGGTCATGAACCCCTTCGCGTCGCCGACGTCGACCATCTCCAAGGCCAGGATTTCTTCCGCTTCCGAGTCGTAGAGAATGTGCAGTGTGCTGCCGACGAGGAAGTCATCGCCGCCGAATGGACCATCCGACGTGGCGACGCGTTCGTCTTGGACGAAATTCTTTTCAGCCGGCGCGATTACGCGATCTGCCTCGTCGTCGAGTTCGTTCGCCAACTCGCGCATCTCCGCCGATGCCCCAACGCCAATGGCGAAGGTGAACTGTCCTGTGTCGTTCGTCGCATCGCGGCCTGCTGGGTTTCCGACAAGTGCGCCCTTCGTGGCCGCTGCGAGTGAATCGAGCACGTGGCCACTTGTGATTGGGACCGTTACCAGAATCGAGCCATCCTCCTGCACCTGCGTCGTTGCACCTGCTTCGGATTGATCGGTGATGAACGTCTGAATGACGCTGATAATGTCGGGGCCACTAACGTCGAGGCTTGAAATCACAACGCCTGCATCTCCGTCAGGCGCTGGCAAGAGCAACAGTGTTTCGATGCCGGGCGATACAAACATGCTCGCGATCGCGGCTGTCTGCGGATCGGGAATAGCGAGCTTGCGAATCAACGCCCACCCACCATCCGGTTGAAATGCGAGTGACATGTCGAGCGTGAATGCATCACGGTCGCCCTCATCGTCCCACTGGGAATGGATGTAAAGATCGCCGGCGACGATGTCCCCGGCAATGAACATGTGTCCGTCCATGACATTTTTGCCACGGACGATGTTGTCGAAGACCAACTCGATCATGCTTGATCCGGCCATCTTCTCGTTGAGCCGAGCAAGCACGTCGGCGGCCCGAACTGTGGCAACCCCGCCCCACGGGACGATCAGGCTGACGACGACGGCGATGGAAGCGGCCATGCCGCACAGTGACAGCACCGCGCGATGCCGAAAAATAGATGGCCGCGACGTGGATGCGAGGTCGTTGCCGGACAACAACTGTTCGCATACGTCCACGACGCCGGCGTCTGGTCCTTCGGCGGGTGCGTGCGCATGGGCCAGCCGGCGGACGTTGTCATCGAATTGCTGATCGTTCAGCTTGTCATGTTCACTCATGATACTGCCTTTCAAGGTCGCCCAGGGCGGATCGCAATCGGCCCCGGATGCGATAGAGTTTGGTTTCAATGGCTTTGGGCGAGACGCCGACCTCGCCGGCAAGGTCGGCCTGCGATCGCCCGTCAAAGTAGAACCCGAAGATCAAGCGTTGCTCGTCGGCGGGCAGTTCCGTGACCGCCAGCATCAACGCGTGATGTGTTTCCTGCCTGCAGACGACGTCCTCGGGGAGGCGTTCGCTGCCGATCATCGATGCGATGTGCTCGGCAGTTTCGGCGGCGAGTGCATAGGTTGCGACGACGCCGTTTCGGCTGGTACGCCAGTGGGCACGGATCAGATTGCGGGCGATGCCGCGAAGCCACGCTTCGCACTGATCGTCGTCGTCGGGAACACCCGCGTGGCCTACCGCGACGCGGCAGACTTCCTGCAGGAGGTCGTCGGCGGTCGTACGGTGCCCGCCGACGCGGTAGAGAATGAAGCGATAGAGGGCGTCGGCGGCTCGGCGGAAGGTGCGAGCCAGCCGATCCCGGGTGTCTGTGTCTTGTCTGATGATCAAGAATCTGCCTCTTCAGCCGGTTCCATGTGCGATTGTCCCGACGGGGTGTCTGATGCTCCCGTCGGTGGCGTCATCAACAGTGAAGTGTCAGAATAGGGGCTGCCCCCTCGTGAATTCGAGGCGAATGCGCGATTTTTTGGCGTCGGGCGGCGAGTTTCACAAGAATTGACGGCGGTTGGCGTAGCGGATCGCGGCGTGTGTACTATCCTTCCATGCCTAGAGATACGCGGCACTTCGCGTTATCGGGCAGGCTAGTCTCCACACAACCCCGGACTTCGGTTTGATGGAATACGCAAGTGACTTGAAATTGGTTTCACGACACGCCAAGGCGGAGGACACTGTCGTGCGTGTGGGTGATATCGCCGTCGGCGGTCCGGACCCGGTCGTAATGGCAGGGCCTTGCTCGGTCGAGTCGCACCAACAGACGCTGGAGACGGCGGAGCGCGTGCAGCGTGCTGGGGCGGTGATGCTACGAGGGGGTGCGTACAAGCCGCGGACGTCGCCCTATTCGTTTCAGGGGCTTGGTGCGGAGGGGTTGCGCATTCTCGAGTCGGTGCGTGATTCGACGGGGCTTCCGGTGATTTCGGAGGTGCTCGATGTCATCACCTTCGACGACGTTGGGGCTGCGGTGGACGTCATTCAGATCGGGGCGCGGAGCATGCAGAATGTCTCGCTTCTGCGTCGTGCCGGCGCGTCGACCAAGCCGGTTCTGCTGAAACGTTGGATGTCGGCGACGCTTGAGGAGTTCCTGTTTGCGGCGGAGTATATCCTGGCGGAGGGCAATCCGAACGTGATTCTGTGCGAGCGGGGAATTCGCACATTCAATGACTACACGCGATTCACGCTTGATCTTGCCATTGTGCCGGAACTCAAGCGATTGTCTCACCTGCCGGTCGTGGTGGACCCGAGTCATGCGGCGGGTCGTCGCGAACTGGTACTGCCGCTTGCACGGGCGGCGATTGCTGCCGGGGCCGACGGCATACTGGTCGAGGTTCATCCTGAGCCTGACGAGGCGTTGTCGGATGGACGTCAGGCGTTGACTTTTGACATGTTTGACGAGTTGATGGCGACCATTACGCATTTCGTTCCCGTCGATCGCACGGGCAGCACAATCTCTGCCTGATTACACGACTTGCACAAAGAAAGAACCGCAGGCCGAGATGACCTGCGGTTCGTTTGCGTTACTTGATTGGACCGTGCGCGTTACGGTCGATCGTTGTTCATCGTCGCGTTGCCCCATGCCTGGGTGGCTGGTCCGGTGCCGGCGATCAACTGCCGGTAGAGGAACAGGTCCAGCGGGGAAATGCTGTTGCTGCGATCGGTATCGATGAAGTCGTTGACGATGCCGATGTCGGGCGTGGTCACGCCGTTGACATACTGACGGAACAGGAACAGGTCGATGGGGCTGACCGCTCCGGATTGATCGACGTCGCACGGGAGGTAGCCGATGTCGATTCGATCCAATTCGTCGACGTCGCCAAGGTCGCCGCCGTTTTCGATGGCGTTGCCTGAAGCGTCTTCGACGATGGCGCGAATGGTCGTCCATTCCTGAGGCGTGATGGGTCGATCGAATGTGACCTGCACAACCGGCATGGCCGAGTCATCCACGGCGATGACGGAGGGCGGCGTTCCGCCCCCGGTCTCGGTCACAACGAACGAGTCGATGGTCAGCCCGCCGCCGTTTTCGATGTTGCGGACGCCTTCGGAGAAGAGCATGAAGACCTCGGAGACGCCGAGATCGATCGCACCGCCATCGGAGCTTTCGCCACGCGGATCGATGTATCCGGTGTAGGGACGGGTCTGACCAGTCTGCCCCAATTGATGCAAAATGCGTGGCGGCGTGATGTCGTTCAGACAGCTTTCATCATCGACGACCAGTTCGACCTCGTTCGTGCTGATGGTTCCGCAGTCGTTGGTCAGTTCACAACGGTAGTTACCGGCGTCCTCACAGCCAACGTTGTCGACCTGTAGGAAGAAGCTGGTCTGGCCCTCAAGGGCAACGTTGTCCTTGAACCACTGGAATTCCGGTGAAGCCGTCGCCGAGATGAACTCGAAGTAATTGCCGCCCAGCGGGAGCGTCGCTCCGACGGGCTGAGTGAGAACCGTTGGGGTCTCGGTTTCGATCAGCTCCGCAACGATGGTCTCGATGGAGCTGCAGACGTTGCTGACCAGGCAGGTGTATTCTGCGAAGTCATCTTCGTCGAGGCTCTCGAGGACGAGTGTGTCCGACGTCTCACCTGGAATGTCGACGCCGTTCTTTCTCCATTGGAATTCGATCGGCGGTTCGCCGTCGGGGATGACCGTGAAGGAGCCGCTGCCCCCCGGGCATGCGAAATCGTCGAGCGGCTGCTCGGTGATGCCAATCGGAGTGGCGGCTGCGAAAATACTGATGTCATCGACGAAGAAGTTGTCGGAGAAGTTCGGGGTTCCCAATAAGCGCAATCGAATCTGAAACGCGGGATGCTGCGCATCTTCCGGGAGCACCAGACTTTCGAACATGTATGGGGCGTTGTCCGGTCCGGCACCAGGGTGCTGGCCGCCGGGTGCGATGACCCAATCGCCTTCCGCGTTGCGATATTCGATGACGAGATCTTCGCCAGGCTCGGGTGACCCGGCAAGTCCGAGACCACCTGTTCGCTGCCACCAGTACTCAATGGTGACACCGCAAACGGTCGAGGTATCGAAGATGCCGGAAGTGAGCAAATCGGCTCCGTTGATCCGCAACGACCGCGGCGGACTCGGTTCGGCCAATCCGTTCGTGTCGACGGTGACGCCATCGCCGACCCAGAGATCCTCGTTGATCTGCGTGGACGTGAAGTCGTCGAAAACGGGGAGGACCGCATCCGGTGGCGCGTTCTCAAGGCAGAAGCGTGAGTTCTTGAACGCCTCGATGATATCGACGACCGGCGGGCAGAATTCATTGCGGACACCGAATCCACCGATCGACACGGAACACATCGTGTAGAAGGGGTTTCCGCAGCAACCGGCAAACGGCAAGCCCGGTCCCGGCGTATCGTCGCAGTGTGGCGAATCCCAATTGTGACCCAATTCGTGGGCGACCACGTCGATGCGGGCGGCCTGGTTGCTCGTGGAACGGGTGTTGGTCAACGCGTAGGCGAGGCTTTCATTGCAAACTGTGCCAGTGATGGCGAGACCTTGAACGGTCGGGCCAGGACCACCCGTGGGCAACTGCGAGGTTCGCAGGTGGGCGACGTCACGATCGATGTTGCTTTCGGGCGGAGTATTCCAAACACTGCGGAAGTTATCGAGCAGCGCGTTGGCGCTATCGGTGGTGAAGTATGGATCGGTGATCGCGTCACGTACGACGATCGCGGTGATTTCGTACCGAATGCCAATCTGCACGTCATACTGCGCTTCGACGGCATTCATGATGTCGATGATGTCTTCCTCCACGGCTTCGACGCTGCCGAGAAACGAGAAGTTCTCGAAGTCCGCATCGAAGGCGACTTCGGCAATCTGCACGGCCGAGCCACCGCCAGCAGCGGATGGGCCTACAGGAAAGTCGGAGGTCTGCAGGGTGTCGCGGAAACTCTCGTATCCTTCGACGCCGCACTTGACGTCGCCGTCGATCACATCCTCGGCGCGGTACAGGAAGATCGACGACTTGTCCGCGGTCGGTTCAACGTCAGCGAGCGGCTGAACGTACCAATAGCCGTCACCGGCATCGACGAACCCACGCATACCCTTGCTCGTCAGCGTGATGGCGGCCAATCCCTGCCCACTTGCGAGCGTTCCCTTGTACGTGGCTGGTGCGTTCGATTCGACTTCGACCAATTCGCCGGTGCCATGATCGACGAGCAGTTGATATTTGTGCGAAAGCAAGGATCGGCGTTGCAGCGTGACCGTCTGAACTTCACCATCCAGCTCAACGTCGAAGCTGAAAGCGGGTGGCGTGCCATCCGGGTAGGCGACGGAACGCACTGTGCTGGCGCGTAGTCCCATGGTGTCATTGATGCGGTCGATCAATGACGCGACGTGCTGACTCTGTTCGTTGGCGTCTTCCAACGCCATCGCAGGGAAGGTCAATCCCAACACAAGCGTCGCCATCATCAACGCCGAACATCCACTGCCGGCCAAACTCCGTTTCATGTTCATCGAACGTCCTCCCAAGGACTACCGCGATCGTCACAGCACGACCGGATTCCAGCGACGGCCACGCGTCATCCACGCGCACCACTGCTGGGCATCATTCTCCAACACAGTCAAATTGGCTCACACGTGGCGACGTACCATCGGCTGACCACGATTCAGCAGGCCAACCATGCTTTGCGCGCAAACAACTCGCCCGCAAAGACTTCGACCACTCCAACCGAGTCTAGCGATCGCAGAATCTCGGTGTCAACGTGCGGCTGCAGCAATCGGTGGAAACCTCGTCAGTTCCCGGACTGGATTAAACTGTCACTTACACCTCTTCAGCCCGGACAGGCGAGAGGCCACACACCGTGACCCTTGTGTCCGCTGGTGTTATCCTCAGTTTCGATGACAAATCGATCCGCAACGAACGTCCGAGAAAGGAACACATCATGACCGACCCACGCATGACACGATTGGCTGAACTGCTCATCAACCACTCCACCGAACTGAAGGCCGGCGAGAAGATCCTCATCGAGGCGATCGACATTCCAGATGCGATGACCAATGCCGTGATCAAGGCGACGGCGGCGATCGGTGGCCATCCTTTCGTGACCATCAAGCACAACGAGGTGATGCGGGCGTTGATCAACCACACGTCGGAGGACCATATGTCGCTGTTCGCCGATGTCGAAGGGCATCGGATGAAGCAGATGGATGCATACATCGGTTTGCGCGGCAGTCACAACATTTCGGAATTGTCCGATGTGCCGGACGACAAGATGAAGCTGTATCAGAAGCTGCTTTGGCGACCGGTGCATGGTGATGTTCGTGTGCGGCAGACACGCTGGGTGGTGCTGCGGTATCCGACGGCGTCGATGGCGCAGTCGGCGGGCATGAGCACGGATGCGTTTGAAGATTTCTACTTCAACGTGTGCACGATGGACTATGAGAAGATGTCCAAGGCGATGCAGCCGCTGCGCGATCTAATGATGAAGACGGATCGGGTGAAGATCGTGGGGCCTGGGACGGAACTGGCGTTTTCGATCAAGGACATTCCGGCGGTGGCGTGTGATGGGAAGTTGAACATTCCGGATGGCGAGGTGTTCACGGCCCCGGTGCGCGACAGCGTGAACGGGACGCTGCAGTACAACACGCCGACGATCTATCACGGCATCTCGTTTGAGAATGTGCGACTGGAGTTCAAGGACGGCAAGATCGTCAAGGCCACGTGCAACGACGACGCGGCCATCAACCGGATTTTCGATTCGGATGAGGGTGCCCGGTACATCGGCGAGTTCGCCATCGGGTTCAATCCGTACATCACCGAACCGATGAAGGACATCCTGTTCGACGAGAAGATCGCCGGCTCCTTCCACTTCACGCCGGGCGCTGCGTACGAAGACGATGCCGACAACGGCAACCGCTCGCAGATTCACTGGGACATGGTGTGCATCCAGACGCCGCAAAAAGGCGGCGGTGAAATCTGGTTTGACGACGTGCTGATCCGCAAGGAAGGGGAGTTTGTGGTTGAAGAATTGGCTGGCTTGAATCCGGTCAATTTCCGGTAGACAGCGAATAGCCAGCATCGCCCAAAGGGCGAGAGTTCATGAAGAGTACCCGTGATGTCCAGCGTAGCCAGTATAGATGCCATGCAACTTCGCTTTCCATATTTTTACTTCGATGTGGTCGCGAGGATCATACCTGGTGCTTTTGCACTCACTGTTCTCATGACGAGAGTAATACCGTCTTTCACAAAGGAGTTATGGAAATATGTCAACGGTGAAAACATATCAATTCTGGCGTCATTCGTCGCGGCCGCGGTTTGTATTTCTTGCGCCTATGTCGTCGGAATTGTTTTTGAGGCACTCGCTGGAACGATCATCCTCCGCATTCCTGTTGATGGAATCGTAGATTTTTCGTTTTGGTCGGCCGCTAGAATGAAAACATGGCATTACCCTACTGGACCCATGGAACCCCGCGATGCGACAACCAGCATCAGAGAATTACGATTCAACACTTGGAATTGGTTTGTGCATCAAGGATCTCCTCAGTGGCGAGACGCATTCTCACATGCACACCGCTTCCAGGCAGAGAGCAAGCTGTGCCTATTCTCTTCGATTGTCGCGATAAGCTGGCTAATGCTGACACTTCGAGGGGCGTCGCCTGGCTTCTCGCTCCACCATGAAAGACTCACCGCAGCAACAATTGCAGCACTTGGGCTCCTCGCACACCTTCAGCGTGAACGACGACGCTGGCAACAGGTGATGGCATCGATCGACGAGCTCAACGCCCAAAGCCAGAAACCAAACACGAGCCTGCAGGCTTCGCTCGAACGACTGAAATCTCCTGGCAGCCTCCGTTCGCATCTAATCAATCATATCTGCACGTCTCGCCTATTTTCTTTTCTCGGCGATATTCGAGGATTCACCATATTACTATGTTTCATTTTATCTATTACATTAGTTATTCTGATGGCGAAGTTAACGCTTTAGCATAGAACTACTAGGCGCCAGCACTTGCAGGAAGCCCTGGATTCTATCAACCAGAGACCCGTTTATTAATACTTCCTATTTCTTGGCCCTATCCCGAAAGCCGTATGCTCCCAGAATTTTTGGAAATTAAAACGTACATGATCGCCTACACGGCGGGGGTCGTGTTGCATGGGGGGATGCTGATCTGGTTGGTGCGGCGTCGGAGGGTATCAGTCTGGGTCGGGATGCGGCTGGGGCTGCTGTATCTGGTTGCGATGTATCCGGGGGCGCGGGTGTTGGCGGAGTTTGTGTTTCGGGAATTTGATGCGGGGCTGTTCTTCACGGCGGAGTATTGGACGAATCCGGATTGCTGGGCGCTTTGGGGTGGGCCGCTGTTCTATCTCGTCATTGCTGTACCGATGGAGTTCTGGCTGGCGAAGGACAAGCCGGGGCGACTTGATCTGATCGCATGGCCGCTGCCGGTGGCGATGTTCGTGGCGAAGATGGCGTGCTTTGCGAACGGCTGCTGTCATGGTCATCGGACGGCGGTGCCGTGGGCGGCGACGTTTGGGTATGGCAGCGATTCGCCGGTCGGTATTCCGCTGCACCCGACGCAGCTTTATGAAGCGCTCATTCTGCTGCTGATCGTGGTGGTGCATCGCTCGTTGGATTCCGAGCGCTGGCGGGGGACGCTGCTGTTCTGGTTTGTGGGGATCTACGGGCTTGGGCGCTGCGTATCGGAGTTCTTCCGGCCTGAGGAGGAGCTTCGGCGGTTGATCGGGCCGATGTCGGCGTCGCAATGGGTGTGCGGGTTGGCAGGCGTTATCGGGCTTTTGGTGGTGGCGTGGATCCGAGGACGCCGCGAATCAGCCCTTGGTGCGCTCCAGTCGTCATCCAACCCAACGTCAATCTAACGATCTCTCGCTTCGAGCCGCTTCATCTCAGCAGGCCGGAATCCGGAAAACCGAGCAGCCATTTGGACCGATACCCAAGACAGAAGTCGTCGACGGAGGATGGTCCGATATGCAAAGTGCACGCACCACAGGCCGCGAGGTCAAGTTCGGTCAGGACGAGATCATCGTCAGCAAGACGGACCTGAAAGGCCGCATCACATACGCGAACGAAGTCTTTTGTCGCGTGGCCGGCTATTCCGAGGACGAATTGCTCGGCAAGAACCACAACATCATCCGCCACCCCGACATGCCACGGTGCGTGTTCAAATTTCTATGGGACACGATTCAAGGCGGCGATGAGGTCTTCGCATACGTGATCAACCAGACGAAACATGGCGACTTCTACTGGGTGTTTGCACACGTGACGCCGAGCTTCGACGATCATGACAACATCATCGGGTACCACTCGAATCGACGCGTGCCGAACCGCGAAGTGCTCGGGCAGATCAAAACGCTTTACCGAACCCTGCTGGCTGAAGAGCAGAAACACCGCAATCCGAAGGAGCAATGGCGAGCGTCGATGCCGCTGATGGTGAAGTTCCTTGAGGATCAGGGCCAGACGTATGAAGAGTTGATCTTCTCGATGCACCACGCGGCTGAGAAGTCGGCTGAGGCGATCGAGAGCGTGCTTGGATCGAGCGAGACATCGGATGGTGCCCGTCAGGTGGCGGCGGTTTAAGGGGAATGTACTCATGACGACGTTGGGGTCAGAGACAGTGGCGATGGACGATTCGAGAACAACGTCGCAGGACGATCACACGGTGTGGATTCAGGATGCGGTTGACGTGTGTCAGGCTGCGGCACGCGGTGACCTGGAATGCCGGTTGCTGAACATCGATCCGTCCAGCGAGCAGGCCGAACTGCTGCACGCCATCAACCACCTCCTGGACATGACCGATGCGTTCGTGCGTGAGGCGACGACGTCGCTGGAATACGCGAGTCAGGGCAAGTTTTTCCGTCGTGTGTTGCCTGAAGGGATGCTGGGTTCATTCCGACGGGCGGCGCGGTCGATCAATGCCGCGACGCAAAAGATGGATGAAAAGACGCAGGAGTTGAAGGCGGCAGAGGCGCGGCGGGCGGCGTTGGAGGGCGAATTCAATGCGGCGCTCGAGTTGGTCGGCGGGCTGAGCGAGAAGTCGAAGGAAATCGGCGATGTGATGAACACAATCACCGACATCGCCAAGCGGACCAATCTGTTGGCGTTGAATGCGAGCATCGAAGCGGCTCGTGCGGGGGACGCCGGCCGGGGATTCGCAGTCGTGGCAGAGGAAGTGAAGAAACTGGCCACGAACACCGCGACAGCCACGACCAACACACGCAAGCAGGTCGACGCAAGCCGTGAAGCCACCGAGCAGGTGGTCTCGACGATCGAACGCATCTGGCAGACGATCCGCGAAGAGCAATCATCGTAGCATCGCGAGCTGCTCGTGCGACGCCCCGCCCCATCTTCATAACCCCGTGCAAGCTGGCACCGTGCGTCTTAGCCCCACTTCGCGTCCGCCCCGACACCGGTGGCAACTTTCGGCATTCTGATCTACTCTCTACCGCTCGTAGTTCAGCTTGATTCGACGCGACAAGGGGTGGATCGATGCACGGCAGTTTCTTCCGGTCCGTACTGCTGGCGGGCATGACAATGATGATGGCAGCGAGTGTTGGCTGTCAGATGGGTCCTCAAGCGCTCAAGATGGGGCATCCGCAATATGCCAGTGCTGCGCGGAGCATCCTGGATGAGCAGATGCTGCTCAATCTGGTTCGGCTGCGGTATCGCCAGTCTCCGGTGTGGCTTGAGGTGACAAGCATCTCCAGTCAGTTCACGTTCGACGCCTCGGGGGAGATTAGCGGTACAGTCACCGAGAACGTGTCGCAGGGCGGCGGGATCAATCCGGATTTGTTGCGCATCTCGGGAAATACCGGGTACTCGGAGCGTCCGACCATCACCTACAACCTGCTGGGGGGCGAGGACTTCTTGAAACGCGTGCTCACACCGCTCAGCGTGGAGAACATATCGCTGCTGGCGGAATCCGGCTGGCGCGGTGATCGGGTGTTTCGCTTGACGGTAGAGCGGATGAACGGGCTTAGCAATGCGCCACGCGCGTCCGGTCCGACGCCGCGTCGGGCGCCGCAGTACCAGCAATTTCTTGAGGCCGTCGACCTGATGCAATTTCTCGCAGATCAGGACTTGCTGACGTTTGAATTTGATACCCGCATTCGCACCATCAGTGATCCGCTCCCGGTTTCAAAGATCAGTGCCGGGGATCTGATCGATGCGGCCAAAATCGGCGGCGAGTTCAAATACAACAACGATCAAACGGAAATGTCTCTAACGCAGGAGCAGCGTGTGCTGTTCATGCGACTTGCCTATCGTGCCACCGAAACAGAGGGTGTCGCTCGGCTACGCGATCTCCTGCATCTGAGCGACGATCGCTTGCGCTATGACATTGTGGACCCGGCGCTGGCTGACTTTGACCCGATCGAGAATGACAATGGTCTGGGAAATGTTGCCATCGACACGCGTTCCCTGATGGGTGTTCTGTACTACTTGTCGAATGCCGTGTCCGTACCGGACGAGGCGATGGATCGCGGGCCCGCAACGCGCACGCTCGATGAAGGTGGCGAGCTATTCGATTGGCATGAACTGCTCAATGACCTGTTTGTCGTGCACCACAGCCGCTCGCAACCGATCGATGCGGCCATCGCTGTGCCCTATCGCGGCTGGTGGTACTACATTCGCTCTGACTGACGTGACCCCACGATATCGATCCAGTGGTAGAGCGACTATTCTGCTGCTTGGATCAGGAATTGAAGGAGGTCATGTTGATGGCGAGGAAACGGTT
>JANQQK010000028.1 GCA_028289375.1 Phycisphaerae bacterium
CGAGCGGTGTTCGACGGAACGCGTGTTCGGGTTGATGGTCGGCCACCAGTGTCGCCCGCGTTACTGCCCGTGATCCCAGACGCAGCGACAAGCGATCGATCAACTCGGCGGCTGCTTCGGCGTTGGATTCATCGTCGTCGAACAGGTGATGCTGAGCGGCGTCCAGCGGTTCGATGCGCGGCGCGCGGAGCATGATGGCTTCGACATCGGTTGGCAGTCGGACGGATTCAAACTGCGTCATCAGCAGTGACTGCATGCGCTTGAGCGATCGAATCGGCGATGAGGTTTCCAGCGTCACCATGGTCGGGGCACGCTGCGTGTGAAAAAACGTCAGGTGCCACCTCGTGACACCAGCCACGCGGCGGGTCAACTTGCTGCAGAAGTTTTCAAGCACGCGGTCGATGGCGAGGCTGATGATGTCGCGGCGATCGGTGGCGTGGCTGAGACGCAACTGGCTGACGACCTGCGGTGGTGGATGGTAGGGGACGAGCGGTTCGGGCAGGTCGCCGAGTAGTTGCTGCAATCGATGGTTGAGTGCGTCGCCGAATCGCGATGCCAGCGATGCCCGAGGCAGGTACATCAGCGTGCCGATCGTTTCGACGCCGACCAGTCGCAAGAGGTTGGCGGTGCGGTCGTCGATGCGCAGCGACGAGACCGGCAGATCGGACAGTTCGGTCGTGTCCTGTCCCGGTTCGGTGACGACGGTGGATTCGGCGTGCGTGCGTGCGATCGCCCAGGCGGCTCCGGGCGTGTCGGCGATGGCGCCGCGGACGGTCAATCCCTGCTCGATCAACGTGTCGATCGCCTGCAGCAGCAGGTTGTCATCGCCATCGAACAGCCGCTGGCAACCGGTGACGTCGAGGATCAGCGACGTGTCGTCCTCGATGTGCACGATCGGTGAAAACGCCTGCATCAGGTAGGCCAACGTCTTGAGATGCTTCAGGTCACCTTCACGGTCTTCCTGTTCGACGCGCAGTTCGGGTGACAACGCCCGTGCCTCAGCCACCGTCATCTGCGGGGCGATACCTTCGAAGAAAGCGGACCGGTTGCACAGCGCGACTTTCAGCGTGCCGGCTTCGGATCGCGCGATGGCGATCGGTCCGCCATCAGGCGCTGACGCGTCGTGCAGGCGTTCGATCGGCAGGTAGGGCATGTTCAGGCACATCGCACGTTTCATCACGAAGTCCGACAACGAAAGGTTCAACCGGTTGGGCATTGCGCATTTTGAGCACCGTGATGCGGCATCGCCGGGCGGCGTCGACATCGAACGGCTCGAACGAATCGGCTGAGAAGGGAACAGGATCGATTTTGATTCGCATCGTCGCGAAGCTGTGGCCTGCGTTTGACTGCGATGTGATGACGATGCCGACGGCGCCGGATCTTTCGGCTGCGAGTTGCAACCGTCGCGATCGGGTGGTGTCGAGTCGGCAGCCCAATGCGACGACGGAGGCGACGGCGGGGCAGCGCATGGCCTGGTCGGTGGCCCAGAAGGCGTCCTTGTCGTTTCGCGGGCGGATGATCAACAGGCGGTCGAGCGGGATGCCCATGGCTGCTGCGGCGGGGGGGTAGAAGTGGTGGCGATGGTCGACGATGACGATCCACTTGCCGCCGGCGCGATCGCCGATGATGCCGTTGTTGGCGACGACGTCATCGGCGAGGCGGCTGGGCGATGGGGTATTGAAGGTGTGATCGCCCGATGGTGATGGGTTGGCGTGGGTGGTTGTGGTTGCGTTGGACGTGATGGTGCTTTTGGCGACGCGCAGTGCGAGCGTCGTTGCTCCTGTTCCCGTGGTTCCGGAAAGCACTTCGATGATGGAAGAGAGGGACGAAGGGACGAAGGGACTGAGGGAGAGAGGGACGAAAGGACGAAGGGGGGGGGTTGGGGTTAGCGGGGTTTTTGCTTTGTTTCTCTTCTTTTCTTTTGGAGACCTTGAATCAGGCCTTGAAGGACGCGGTCGGTTTCGTTGAGACGTTCGTCGAGCTGTTCGCTTCTTTCGAGCATCTGCAGTTCGCGGGCGATGCTTAAAAAATGAATATAGTCCGTCAGCGTCTGACGCGCGTTGCCCTCCGCAATGTTGCTCGGCACTGAGACAGCCGCCCGTCTCATCTGTATGGTCAATCCGAACTTTTCCGTCTCGGGCATGTTCTGCGTCGCCTGATAGACGAGCTTTGACAGCTCGATCCCTCTCTGCCAAGCCACCAGATCCCGAAACGTCCGCACATCGCCCATTTCTCGTTTTCCCTTCGTCCCTCAGTCCCTCAGTCCCTTCGTCCCTTTCTTCCCCTCCGAGCCTCGTGTCCCGGCGCGCCGGGATGCCTTCGTGCCTTCCCCCTCGAGTTGCCACGGCTTGTTCCTTCCCACCCACACGGGCGAAATGAGCGATTCTTCCGCCTTCCGGACTCGGCGGAACAATACCTAACATATACCAAACAAATAGGCCGGGTCAAGTGATCATTGGGCGAGGTGGTCAACGGATTGGCCTAAACCTTGGCTGGCGTTAGGGTTGCCCGAGAGAAAAAAACTGGCTGACCCATCGCGGAGCAAGCGCATGTACGTTGCGATCTATGAATTTGAAGTGAAGCCAGGCTGTGCACAGGATTTTGAGCGATCGTGGGCGGCTGTGACCGATGCGATCTGCGAGCACCGCGGGTCACTCGGCTCGCGACTTCACCGAAGTGCCGACAGGCCCAACGTCTACGTCGCCTACGCGCAGTGGCCCAGTGCCGACGTGTATCACGACGAAACGGGAATGGGACAATTCACGGCAGAGCAGCAAATGGCTCGGCAGCGTATGCGCGACAGTCTCATGCGCAGCGAGACACTGCACTTGGTGGAGGTTTGCGACGATCGGCTTGTCGCAGGGGATTCGCCTCGAAAGACGACACGCTAAGACGAAAACGCATGCGGAGAATGCTATTGCGTCGACACGATATCGATGCGGCAGACACCATGTGATCAGACGATGCTCAATCGTTCGCAGGGGGAGTGTGATGCAATACGACGAACAATCGCCATTTTACCGACTGCTCATCACGCGCTATGACGAAGATCGCGAGGACGAAGCCATCGCGATACTCAACGAACACCCGGAACTCGCGACCCTGACTTGGCCGGGCCCGGATGAGCAGGGCAGGCCTTATGTCAATGGCAGTACCGCGCTGCATTACGCAGCCAATGACGGCAAGGTGCGGTTGATGTCGCGGCTCATTGAGCTTGGGGCGGACGTGAACGCGAGTGTCGCGAACTGGTACCGCTCGGTGTTGTCGTGGGCGGCGAACAATGCGCGAATCGAGGCGATTCGTTTGCTGCTGGAGAAGGGGGCTGATCCAACTTCACTGGATGCGCTGCACGCTGCGGCGTGGGGCGGATCGTCGCAGGGAGCAGATGTACAGGACGATTACGTCAGCGCGCTCAAGCTGCTTATCGAGGCGGGGGCGGATGTGAATGATCGACGTTACCACGAAGGATGGACGCCGCTGCGGACGGCGATCGAGAGCGGTCATGAGAAGGCGATCGAATTCCTGCGATCCATCGGGGCGGCTGATCAGTGATCAAAGAGCGAGCACGCGCGTCAATTGTCGAGGACTGTCATGACGATGCACGACGGATGCGTTCTTGAATGGTGCACGGCGTTGTGGGCGGTGACGGGGTCGCTTTCGTTGTAATTCGGTCCGCCGGTGTTGAGGTTGCGCTCGATGCGTGGGAAGTTGCTGCTGGTGACTTCGAGGCGGATGCGGTGGCCTTTCTTGAATACGTTGCTGGTGGTCATGGGGCTGATCGGAAGTTCGTACACCTTGCCATCTTCCATGAACACTTCACGGTCGTACCCTTCGCGGTAACGAACGCGCTGGGCGGAGTCGTCGACATTGAAGGCTCGGCCATCGGGGTGTACGTCGATGAGTTTGACCATGAAATCCGTGTCCTTGGCGTCGGATGAGACATAGAGCGTGATGCGCACGGAGCCGGTGACGTTGATGGGTTCGTCAAGCGGTTCGGACGTGTAGACGAGCACGTCGGCGCGGGCTTCGATGTCGCGTTGATCGAACGATCCTGGCTCGACCATTCCGCCGATGCAGCAGACACCGCCACCGAGTGACGGGACGGGGACGGTCGGGTCGTAGACGAAGCGGTCGACGTTGCCTTCGTCGCGTGGTTTGTCGAACGTGAGTCGGCCATCACCGAAAAGGCTGTTGGCGTGGCCATCGCTGTCGAGGTAGATCGTCTTGGTGGTTGTGGATTTTGGTGGCCAGTTGTCGGCGGAGTGCCATTTGTTGGCACCCATCGTGTAGTATTGTACCTTGGGTGTGTCTTTCTCAAAGTTGTTCTTTTCGTTCTTCAGCCAGCGATCAAAGAAGCGCGTGATGGTTCCCTGATAGTCGAAGGTGGCGTTGCCCATGTTGCGTTCGCCGACGACGAGGTCATAGGCGGGTTCGAAGAATCGGCAGTGGGCGGTCGGGGCGATGATGGCGTACTGATGCTCGCGGACGTCGGGGTCGGTGGCGTTGGTTCGCGCGTGGTTGAACAGCGCGAGATTGGGGCCGACGGAAATGTCGTACCACGAGTTGAGCCAGAGCGCCGGGACGCCGAAGTCTTCTTTGTCGTGATACAACCCGCCTTTCGACCAATAGGGATCATCGGGGCCATACTTGCAGAACTCGGCGAAGATGCCCTTCGGGCCGTCGACCTCGCGCATGATGTCATCAAAGGGCAGGTGGCGGATTTTTTTGGTCCAGCCGACGTCGGGCATGTCGGCGGCGAGGTCGTAGTATTTTGAGAGTCGGACGCGATCTTCGTCGGAGAGGTCGTCGGGCAGGCGGGGACGTTGCGTGTTCTGCACCCAGTACAGCCATGTCAGGAAGAGCACCTGCCTGGTGCCACCGCGGTACCAGTTGCCCTGTTCGTAGAATTCGCCGACGCGACCAATGCCGGCGCCGGCGGCCATCGGGACCATGGCGGCGTGGGCAGGGTGATCTTTGGCGGCCAGGGCGAGTTGCCATTCGGCGGATGATGAACAACCGATCGTGCCGACGCGGCCATTGGACCATGACTGGTCGGCGATCCAGGTGAGGGCGTCGTAACCGTCGGTGCGCGGGAAGCCGAGAATCTCCCACTCGCCCTCGGAGTGGTATCGGCCTCTTTCGTTCTGGATGACGAAGGCGTATCCGTTTTCGACGAAGTGGACGACGTGTTCGAGTCGGATGCCGTTGAGTTTGTGATAGTTGTAGGGCGTTCGCCAGAAGATGGTGGGTAGCTTGGCGTCGGTGTCCTTGGGGCGGTAGATGTCGGTGGCGAGTCGGACGCCGTCGCGCATTGGGACCATGACGGTTTCTTCGTGCGTTGCGATGTGGGCGAGCTTGGCGCGGAGTTCTTTTTCGTGGTCGGCACGGGCGGTGGAAGCGAGTGTGGCGATCATCGCAACGACGATGGCGATGCAAGGGTGAGGTGGCGCGGTGCGCATTTGTTTGACTCCCTGAGGACTGGTTGGCGATCACTGATCGACCGTCGTGTGACTCTAACCGTTGGTGCGGGGACTGGTTCTACGGGGGCAACGACCAACTCGCAACCAGTTGTGCGACGTCGAGACAAGATCACACGCGAGAAGTCGTGGGCCTGCCGCATTCGGGACAGCGAATGGAGTGAATTCCTTTTAAATCGTAGCCACAGCGCGCGCAGTGGCCTATGGGAGTGTGTCGGTGCGGACGAAAGAGCAATATGGTCAAGACCAACATCGGAACGAACGCACACCAGAGCGGGATACGCCAGCCTCGTGACACTCCGCCGAAGTGGTCCACGAGTTCGATGCGATACGGTAGCCACGACCACGTTTCGGCTTCTACGATCGACAAATCCCAAATGTGCCCGCCCTCGGAGTCATATAGGAATTCAACGCAGCCACCGAGCAACCGTATGTCGATTGTCAGTTCGCCCCACGAGAGCGAGAGATAGAATGATGCGGCAATAGTGGCGATTGCGCCGAGTGCGATGAGAACAGACGCAGTCAGGAAAATCCATATGAGACGGGAACTGAGGACCTTGCGCGTGATGCCCATACAACGAATTGTATCATCTTCCTACGCCATCGCTTTGTGTCCGCACTCGGGGCATTGGCCGGAGGTATTGCCGGTCAGGTCGTAACCGCAGGACATGCAGTGGCCTGCACGTGGGCGGCGACTACGGATGAACAGCCAGATCGTGATGCCCATCGATGGTATCAAAGGATACAGGATCGGCGTGAAGAAGCCTCGCCAATACGTGCCGGTGATATCGGATGCGATGATCCCCGTTGATGTCTTGAAATCCCAGTATCTGATCTGAAAGGGCTCGTTCGTCCATAGATGCGAGTAAAATCCCTTGCCGGCATCACCGCTCACGCCAAGTCCGATCTTCCCATCCTGAAGCCAGATTCTGAAACTTGTCTCGGCAAACGTCACGCCTGCATCGATACCGATGAACACAGTCGTCATAAGCGCTGTCACGAGCAGAACAGTCAGCGCGAGGAAGCACCATTTCAGTGGCGAGTGTTTCCTCTTTGCGACGTTGGCGACGTCGGTGACCATTTTTAAATGTTACACGATTTAACGTCTGTGCGTAGAGCAGCCGGTGATTGAGCGGTTTCTTGTAACAACACTGCCCGTCACGAGCATGATGATGGTGGCCAGCACGACGCTCATCGGGCTGATAGCCGGGACGGCCGAGGCTTGGAATTCGTACGGGCCCAGGTCGACGGTGCCGTCGGCGATGCGGGGGTTGCCTTCGAGGTCGAGGGTTAGCGTGACGGCTTCGTTATCGCCGGCGTTGATGTAGGGCGAGTTGGCGGCGAGTCGGTAGTCGCCTGAAGGTCCGTTCACGAACATCGGATCGTCTCCGCTGTTGGCGTCGCCCATGTATTGGCCTGTCCAGCCCTGCATGTAACTGTGATTGATGAAGAGGATGTTGCTGGCTTGCACGGTGATCTGCTGGTCTTCCACGCTGCCGTCGTTGGCGGAGTTGCCGTGGAAGATGGAATTGGTGACGGTCATCTTGGTGCCGACATAGTTGAATGCGCCGCCGCCGCGATTTCCGGCGGTGTTGTTGACGCAGGTTGTGTTGATGATGTTGGCTTGGGCGAGGTCGGTTGAAATCGCACCGCCGGAATCGGTGATCGCGTGGTTGTCGGCCAACAGACAGTTGTTCAGCGTGATGGGGGAGGACCAGACGAGGATGGCGCCGCCTTCAAACTCCGATACGTTGCCGGTCATGATGGTTCGCTCGACGACCGTACTTCCGCCTTCGACGAGTATGGCTGCTCCGCCGCGGTCGGCATGGTTGTTGATCAGGCGGCATTGGCGAATGTTGGCCGACGACTGACAGCGCACAGCCCCGCCGGCGTGATGGCCGAAAAGTTCGCTGCCGGTGGCGTTGGCGGCGGTGATCGTGAGCAGGTCGATCATGGCGGCTGGTGATCCGCCGTTGATCGTGACGACGTGATAGGCGTTGTCGCCGTTGTTGGCGAAGTTTGGACCGTCGTCGCCGTTGATGTCGCCGGAGAGGATGGTCTCATAGATCGCAGCATCCCGGTCATCGGGGTTCGACGCGCCACAGCCAGCGTATCCGCCTTCAACGATCACATCGGCGGGCACGGCAAACGTGGCTTCACGCGCGTCGGACAGCCCGGTCGGGTCGGGAACGTAGGTGCCGTCGGCCATGCGAACGGTTGAACCCGGTGTCGCGGCCGCCAAGGCGTCGGAGAGATTCAGGTAGGCTTGGCACCAGCTGGTTCCGTCATGCGTGGGACCTGTGGCGTTGCCGTCGACGTGAATGATCGTGCCGGCTGTCGAGACAGTGGCGAAACAGATGGTCGCGCAAAGGCCAAGGCGTTGGGCGAGCGTGGTCATGACGGACCCCCTTGAATTCCGGTCAAAATCTGATCAAGCCTCAGTGTATCATGCGGCGGGTGTCCATTCGAAGTGCCAATTTCATTTGATGGACGCCGGAGCGTCATTCGACTAGCTGGCCGCCAAAGGCGACGCGCCCGCGAGCGGGGGCTTGGTAGAGGATGTGGACGTTGTCGACAGGCCGATCGCAGATGTCGGCGATGCGTTCCGCCAGTTCACGTGCCTCGTCACGAAGAGCAGCTCCTTGAAGGACGTTGGCCTTGAGAACCTCGACAAAGACAGGTAGCACTCCGCCGGGTGGACCGCCGCCATTCTCGGCGTAGTGCGTGGCGTCGAGGGGCGTCAGCCGTACCCAAGTTCGCCCCGGTTCGGTCTTGAAGACGTCACCGGCGGCATCCGCGAGATGCGAGGCGAGCGACGTCGGCAAAGCAGCACCGCTGCGTTCGACGATCAGAACATCGAGAATCGGCATGGCTGATCCCAGTTACCATAGTATTGAAGGCGATGACTGCGTTAAAGCGTACGTTGGCCCACAGCCGTAAGCAAGAATGTGGTTTGATGTGCGATCTTGACCGGGAGCTGTGGTCGGAATGGTGTGCTGATGTGGGGTGCGTCACGCGGAGGCCGGACGCGGCGGGAAAAACTCCCGGACAACGTCCCGCCGCGACCTGGCCTCACGCGCATCATCGTTCGAGTGAGATTGCTGATTCATTGAATGTGTATTCACCGATCAGTTGCTGCTCGCCTTGTTCAAGGCCGATTCATAATCCTCGCGTCCGCGAACGCCGACGAAGCGATCGACGATTTCGCCATTCTGGAATACCAGGACGGTGGGGATCGACGCGATGCCGTAACGGCCTGCGACTTCGCTTTGGTCATCGACGTTAACCTTGCCGACGACGGCTTTGCCTGCGAATGCGTCTGCGACCTGATCGATGACCGGTCCGACGGCCTGACACGGTCCGCACCACGTCGCCCAGAAGTCGACGAGAACCGGTTTGTCGCTTTGCAGGACCTCGTTGTCGAAGTTGTCGTTGGTGAATGTCTTTGTGTTGTCGCCCATGGTTGTCTCCTTTGTTGGGGCCAGTCGTTGCGTCACTGCCGATAATTTACGATACATTTTGAACGGGTGTTCCAGAACGGTGTAAGAAAGTGTCGGGGGTGTGCAAGTGACGGGTCGGCGAGGGGCTAGACCGCAAGTTCGAGGGTGGAGTCGATCACCCGTTCGATGTAGTCGTCGGGGTATCCTGCTTTGCACAGGACGTTGAGTCCGTGACACGTGGTGACCAATAGGGCGGCCGTGTGCTCGGGATCCTTAATGTTGGCAAACTCACCGTTGGCCATGCCGCGCTCGAGCGCGCGTTGAAATTCATCCACGATGTTCGACATCGCGCTGCGCACAAGGGTACCGATGTCGGAGTCAGCCTCGGCGATCTCGATGGCCGTGTGCGTGAGGAGACAGCCCTTGCAATCCTTGGATTTGTCGAGGCGGGCGACGTAGGCAAGCGTTTTGCGAAGGCTATCACGCACGGAACCCTCGGTGTGCAGAAACTGTGCGAGACCGTCCATGGCCTGACTTGTGTAATGTTGGATGGCTTCAACGAACAGCGACTTTTTGTCACCATACGTGGCGTACATGCTGCCGCGGTTGATGCCCATTTCCTTGAGCAGGTCTTCGACGCTGGTGGAGTTGAACCCCTTCTGCCAGAAGAGTTGCGTTGCGTCGTTGAGCGCATCCTGCCGGTCGAACTGCCGTGGTCGGCCTCGTACAGACATTGGCTTTTCCTCCCGTTCCTCGCCGGCTGGGAACATACACCACGTGCATGCGTAAATCCAGCACACGAATTAAGAGAATGCGTGGTCAACTATTTCGACGATCAATAGTGTGTGTCACGGCGTGTCCCTCGTGGTTTCATGCATCCGCTATTGCCGACGTAGGGACGACCGACGTCGCAGACTTGACATGCTGTTTTCCCTTACATCCCGTCGTGACCATTTGCTCCGGCGTGTGTCGACAGGTTCAAGACAGTGCTTGCCGGCGCCAGTGCGTTGTCCGGGATCAGCTAGCGTAACTTACGTTGCGCGTTCGTTTGCGGAACGCTGTTCTGCAAGCTCAATACCGCGCTCGGTGATCAGGCTTGCGGTGCGTTGTCGAGTTTGATCCGCATCACGACAAAGTCTGGTGCAGACATCATGGCTCGTCTTCTCAGGCTTGGTTCAATTAGTACAGCGTACTGTAAGGAGCCCGGGTGTTTGTTGATGGCGACGCGGCGTCAAGCGTATCGAACTCGTGCTTACTCGTCGCTGCCGCCAATGATGCCGAGTCGCCACAGGTAGTAGAGGAGCGTCAGGATCGCGGTGATGGTCGCGGCGACGTAGGTCATGGCTGCGGCGTTGAGCACCTTGCCGACCGGTGCCAGCTCGTTGCGCATCACGATGTTGTTGTTGACGAGAATCTCACGGGCGCGCGAGCTGGCGTCAAATTCGACCGGGAGATTCACCACCTGAAACAGGACGGTCAGGGAAAAGAGCACGACCCCTACCAGGATCAGACTCGGGGAGCCAAGGAAGAACCCGCCGATCAACAAAATCCACGAGAAGTTACTTCCGAAGGACGCCATAGGGACGATGCCGTTGCGGAACTTCAGCGGTGCGTAGCCGTGTGCGTCCTGCAGCGCGTGGCCCGCTTCGTGCGCGGCCACACCGACGGCTGCCAACGTTCGTCCGTCGTAGATGTCGGGGGTGAGTCGAAGCACCTTCTTGCGCGGGTCATAATGGTCGCCGAGAAAGCCATCCGTTCGTTCGATGCCCACGTCTCGAAGGTTGTTCGCGTCAAGAATGCGTGCGGCAGCTTCCGCTCCGGTCATGCCGCTACTCGGCCGAATACGCGAGGCCTTGTTTATGGCCGACTTCACCGCCCACGAGGCCCAACCCGCGAGCAGCATGCCCGGAAGCAAGAAGACGAAATACATGGGGTCAAACACAAACATCCCTGATGGCTCCTTAGTGGTCTTGAGCGGCAGACGTTGATCCTTCGATCCTATTGATAGCCACCGACGAGTCGCATGACCCGTGCAGCTCGGTATGGATTTGTAAAGTCATGCCCAACGCGGACTTAGATAGCGCGAGCTGACAGAACCCCGTGCCCAATTGACGGTAGTTCGAAAAATAGACTGTCACCGATTGCGTTCGTCGCGCAGGTCAGCGTGGTCGAGGAGCATCCAATTCTTGTGGGACAGCGCCTCTGCGGTGTACTGAATATTCTCGGTGAAAATTGCCATGGTGGGACGACCGTGGGGCAGTCCCATGAGGGCGTACGTGTAGTGGACGTTGATCTCGGCACTGAGAACGGCGGTCCAGAGGTTTTCGAGCGCGAAATTGCCGTGCGGCAGGCAGACTGCGAGGACGTCGGTTTCCTTGAACGTGTAGCGGTGGTCGGCCAGCATCTGACCGGCGGAATCCGGGTCGTCGAAGATGATGCGGACGATGGCGCA
Source organism: Phycisphaerae bacterium (assembly GCA_028289375.1). GTDB lineage: Bacteria > Planctomycetota > Phycisphaerae > UBA1845 > UBA1845 > OFTM371. The sequence continues at coordinate 11,370 of JANQQK010000028.1, forward strand.
GTCGCTTGAATTGACGACCATCAGTCCCCAGATGCGGATTTCGGTGCCATGGAAGAGCTTGGTCATGCGGAGAAGCTGGCCGACACGGTCATCGATGAAGATCGAGAGCTGGGTGACGGTGGGAAAATCGAGGCTTTCCGCAGTTTCAAAGGGTTCGACAGCCATGGCTTTGGAGTGTAACGGCGGTTCAGGAGGGGAGATAGAACAAATTTCGTGCGAACGCGGAAATCCCGTCAAAAGTGCCAATTCCGCAGGGGATCGACCTGCCAAGTTGGCAGGAGCGGCATGACGGCTGGTTCGCGTGAATACTTTAAGGTTATTCTTGGCAAGTGCTTAGGGGCAATCTTGGGCTCGTGACGGTTCGGCATCGCACTTGCATGAGGTAGGGGGCAGGCGATTCTGCGCCTGGAATTCCAGAGGAGATACTACACATGTCGAAAATCATCGGAATTGACCTGGGAACGACGAACTCAGTTGTGGCGATCATGGAGGGCGGTCAGCCAAAAGTGCTGACAAACGCGCAGGGTGCCCGGCTGACGCCGTCGGTGGTGGCGTTTACGGAGAAGGGTGAGCGGCTGGTGGGTCAGCCGGCGCGTCATCAGCAGGTGACCAACCCGAAGAACACGGTGTTCAGCATCAAGCGGTTCATGGGTCGGCGGCACAACGAGGTCGGCAGCGAAGAGAAGATCGTGCCGTACGAGGTGATCGGTGGTCCGCAGGAACTGGTCAAGGTCAACGTGCGCGACAAGACGTACACTCCGCCTGAGATCAGCGCCATGATCCTGCAGGATCTGAAGAAAACGGCTGAGGATTACCTGGGCCACTCGGTCGATCGCGCGGTCATCACGGTTCCTGCGTATTTCAACGACTCGCAGCGTCAGGCGACCAAGGACGCCGGTGAGATCGCCGGTCTGAAGGTTGAGCGCATCATCAACGAGCCGACGGCTGCTTCGCTGGCGTATGGGCTTGAGAGAAAGGCGAACGAGCGGATCGCCGTGTTCGATCTGGGTGGCGGTACGTTTGACATCTCGATTCTCGACATCGGCGATGGCGTCTTCGAGGTGTTGGCGACGAGTGGTGACGGTCACCTTGGCGGTGATGATTACGACGAAGAACTGATCGACTTCGTGGCGGAGGAATTCCGGAAGCAGGAAGGCATTGACCTTCGGACGGATGCGATGGCGTTGCAGCGCTTGAAGGAAGCGTGCGAGAAGGCGAAGTGCGAGCTGTCGACGATGCAGGAGACGTCGATCAATCTGCCGTTCATCACGGCTGATCAGTCGGGTCCGAAGCACCTGCAGTTGAACATGACGCGGTCGAAGTTCGAGCAGCTGACCGAGAAGCTGACGGAGCGTTGTCGTGGTCCGGTGATGAAGGCGCTGGAGGATGGCAAGCTGTCGCCGAAGGATGTCGATGAGGTCGTGCTTGTCGGTGGATCGACGCGTATTCCGGCTGTACAGCAGCTTGTGAAGGACATTTTCGGCAAGGAGCCGAATCGCAGCATCAATCCGGACGAGGTTGTGGCGATCGGTGCGGCCATTCAGGGTGCGGTTCTGAGCGGCGACAAGGACGACATCGTTCTTCTGGACGTGACGCCGTTGACGTTGGGTGTCGAAACGCTGGGTGGTGTCATGACGAAGCTGATCGAGCGGAACACGACGATTCCGACGAGCAAAAGCGAGACGTTCAGCACGGCGGCGGACAATCAGTCCGAGGTGACGATCAACGTGCTGCAGGGTGAGCGCGAGATGGCGACGGACAACCGTTCGCTGGGCAATTTCAATCTTGGCGGTATTGCCCCTGCCCCGCGCGGGATGCCGCAGATCGAGGTGACGTTTGACCTCGATGCCAACGGCATTCTGAACGTCTCGGCGAAGGACAAAGCCACCGGCAAGGAAAACAAGATCACCATCGAGGGATCGAGCGGCCTCAGCAAGGAAGAGGTCGAGAAGATGCGGCAGGATGCCGAATCCCACGCCGAAGAGGACAAGAAGAAGCGTGAGCTTGTTGAAGCCCGCAACCGTGCGGATCAACTGATCCACGAAACCGAGAAGACGTTGGCTGAGCATGGTGAGAAAGTGCCGGCCGACGAGCGGTCGAAGGTGGAGTCGGCGTTGTCGCAGTTGAAGGAAGTGTCCAAGGGCGACGATGCGGACGCGATGCAGAAGGCGATGGAGCAGGTGATGCAGTCGTCGCAGGCGATCGGCAAGATCATGTACGAGGAGGCTGCCAAGCAGGCAGGCGATTCTGCACCGGGTGGTGACGGCGTTGTGGATGAAGCTGCGGCTGGTCCATCGGAGTCTGAAAAGACCGATGATGACGTGATCGATGCGGAATATGAAGTGAAGGACGCCGGCAAATAGGCGCGATCATGCGTTGCGGTGGCTCTGAGATCCGTGTTGGCGAGCCTGGGAGGGGCGAAGCGGTCGAAACCGCGCGAGCGGTGGCCGTCGGCTGAAGCGGAAGCAGTGAAAGGAAGAAGAATGATTGGACACAAAGTGATGGCGATGGTGGCTGTTTGTGGATTTCTGATGTCGGCGGGTGCGTTGGCTGAGGGCGTGCAGGTCGGGCAGGAGGCTCCGAATTTCACGCTGAAGTCGTCGGAAGGCACGGACGTTTCCCTGTCGGACTACAAGGGCAAGGTAGTGGTTCTGCAGTGGACGAATCACACGTGTCCGTACATCAAGCGGCACGAGGGATCGCAGCGCACGGTTCAGAAGCTGGTCGAGCAGTTCCAGAAAATGGACGTTGCGTTCGTGGCGGTGGATTCGAGTCACTACTGCGAAGACAAAAAGGACGGCATCAACACCTTCCGCAAAGAGAACGACTTGAAGCATCCGACGCTGCTCGATGCGAGCGGAAAAGTCGGCAGGATGTATGGCGCCAAGTCGACGCCGCACGTGTTCGTGATCGACAAGGATAGCAAGGTTGTCTACATGGGTGCGTACGACAACGATCGCCGTGGCGACAAGGAGAACGCCCGCAACTACGTGTCTGAGGCGGTCGCAGCGGCGCTGAATGGCTCGACGCCTCCGGTTGAGCAGACGCGGCCTTATGGTTGCAGCGTCAAGTACGCCAAGAAGTAAGTTCCTGCGTTCATCTGTGAAATGAATACACGGCGGCGGTCCGGGTGAAGAGTCCTGGCCGCCGCCGTTTTGCTTGCGCTGAACGTGGTGGCCTGTTTGATCGCTTGCGGTCGGTCCGATCCGTTCATAGACTGCGGCGGTGTTGGTGCGATCGATTTTGTGGTCCTTCCTGAGGCGGTTACACATTGATTGACCTTGAGCAAATGCGGGCGGCGGGGCGATGTGCCCTTGCGATGGTGATGCTGTCCATGGTGTGCGTCGGTTGTGGTCCGAAGTGGGAATCGGACATCAATGTGGCGTTGCGACAGGCGCGTCGTCGTCAGAGCGGGGTCGTCGTGTTTTACAAGGATCCACTGGACGCGCAGTCGGCGTTGATGCACGAGTCGCTTGAGGAGCCGGAAGTTCGCAAGCTGATCCAGGAGCGGGTGCGGTGCGTGATGGTGCCGTTCTATCCGCCGGATCAACGATTTGTCGCACGCTATGGGGTGACGCAACCGCCTGCATTGATCGTGATCCACCCGGACGAGACGTATCATGCATTGACAGGGGCGGTGGATGCGCGTTCGGTCGTTTCGTTTCTGAATCGTGCGAAGCCGCCCGGTGCGCAGCCGAATCGGAATGTTGAGGTTGCGACGACCGAGCGTGTGCAGTTTTACAACGTATACGACCGTGCGAAGGATGCGGCTGAGCGGCAGAATCGGCGGCTGGTATTGGTCTACAAGTGGTGGCTGGACGGCGATTCGTCTGAGTTGATTCGGCGGCTGACGACGTCGACGGTGTCGACGTATTACACGGATTCAATCGTCTGCATTCTGGATTGGGATTACGTACCGAATCGTGCGGTGGTGGCCGAATATGGGGTGACGGATTTTCCGGCGGTGGTGGCGGTGGATCCGGACGGGGCTTACCGCGTGCTGCGGGGGTTGCCGTCGGTTGAGCAGTTGATTCGGCTGGGGGTTTGGCGTCGTCCTCGGTAGGGGCGACGCAGCAAGCCGGGGATTGTCCAAAGCATCATGAGCAATGTTGCAGGTTCGGGGATGGTCTGCGCGGCCACGTCGGCGAGATAGGCGTGGGCGGACGTTGTGGGGTGGATGCTGTCCCAGAAGAGGAATTCGTCCGGGTTGGGGACGACGGTCTTGTTCGGCAAAAGGGCTGGGCTGGTAACGTTGGTGTAGCCGAATGCCGCAGGATTGCTGACGACCTGATCGATGAGACTGAAGGTGTTCAACTCGAAGATGTCGATGCCGAAGGTTTGTTCGACGTGATCGACCGAGGCATCGATGCGCAGATTGAAGGCGATGGTGTTGTTCGTGGCATCGGCGATCTGCGCGGGGTCGTTGGTATCGAGGATGCGCGGGGTTTGACCGAGGTTGGGGACGTTGGGCACGAGGATGTGTTCGGCACCGGCGGCTGCGAGGTCGGTCAGCGCCTCCTGGATGAAGTTCTGATTGGGGTCGACGACCGGGTCCAGATCGAGAATGTCGAGGAGGTTGTTGGCGCCGCCCCAGACGACATACAGCGTGTTGGATGTATCGGGAGCGCTGGCGAGGTGAATGTCGACGAGCTGTGCGATGGCCTCGGTGGTGGCGCCGCCGAGGGCGAGATTGGTGACGTTGCGATCGGGGATACTGAGCGAGTCGGCGAGGTATTCCACCCAGACAGGGCCGTTGGAAAAGCGTCCGTCGAAGTAGGGGGGTGATTCGGGAACGAGACCGCCGGTGACCTGGAAGATGTTGCCGGTGTCTGAAAGGCTGTCGCCAAAGACGACCATGCGGTCGAAGGGTTGGGCGAGGGTGGTCGACGCGGCGATGACCGATAAGACGATGCCTGCTTTCCAGTTCTTCATGGAAGCATGATAGTGATTCGCGCGCGTGGAATGCAACGTGGTGATGGACGGGGTCTTGCCGTCCTGTCACCCACAAGGGGTGACGCTATAGGGGGTTCAACTCGCGGACGTTGATGGGGCTGCGAGGGCTTCCATGCGGGTTTCGCCGGCGTCGCCTGCGATGGCGCGGATGAAGAGATCGGCGTCTTCCGGTGGGAACCAGAATCCGAGAGACGCCAGGTCTGCGAAACCGCGGCGGGCTTCTGACTTGGCGATGTCGAGCACGGCGCGGGCGGCGTGGGCGAAGGTTGCTTCGACGGTGTCGATTCCGCTCTTGTCGTTGGCGCGGATGCGTTCGAAGGCGGCCTTTTCGTCGCTGGTGCCGTGGTGTGTGATCTGGGCGAAGAGCAGGTTGTGCGATTGACGTGTGATGTCGAACTCGAAATCGGTCACGTCGTCGACGATCTGGAAGGCTGTGCCGAGGGCGGAGATTCCGCGGTTGGCGATCTGCCACTTTTCGCGATCGGTTGCCGGCTCAAAAACGGATGGTGCGATGAAAGCGAGGGCGAAGAGTTGGCCGCCACGTACGCGGTGGACCTTGTCGATCATCTCATCGACGGGGAGGATCGTCTCGACACCGCGTTCCTCGCTTCCTTCGAGCGTGCCGATGCGGGCGAGCGCGGTCAGCAGCTCGCGGCGGAATTCAGCGATTCGGTCGGTCGGCAGTTTTTCGTCGTGAGTTTCGAAGACGCGGGCGATCAGGTGGTCGAAGCAGAGCAGTTGCATGATCGACGTAAAGCGAGCGCCATCGCCGAGATTGAGCGGCAGGTCGAGCTTGGATTCGTTGTCGAAGAGATTGTCGCCGGCGACGACCTGACCCTTCAGGCACAGATTGAGCTGGCCGTAGAGGTTGAGTCGGTCTGACGGACACCCGAGAGCGCGGAAGACGGCGTCGAAGAGGATGAGGAAAAAGTGTTCCTGCAGGAAGGTGATGTCGTCGGTTTCGGGGGTGTTGTCCTGAAGGAACTCGGCAGCGAGGACGTCGCGGAGCAAGGTGTGTATGCGTGATTCGTAAGCCCGCTCGGCTGCGATGGCGTCGGCCAGGCGATCCAGATGCCCTTTTTCGCTGAGGGCTTCGACGGCGTCTGCGGATCGAAAAACTGGGGCTAAGGTCATGGGTAGTCCTCGTGGCGGTTTGGATCGGCGACCGCGACCGCGCTGCGGGCGCCTAGGAAGTGTTATATCCGCCATGCTGAGTGTTCACAACCGGTCTGATAATTCTGCGGGGCGTCGGACGACCTGTAAAACCGGCAAAATCGGGCATGGATTGGCCTTTGCGGGCGTTGATCGCACGGGGGCGTCGGATGTGTCGATGATGCTGAGGCGAGGGAAGGCGGATTCCCCGCATACACGGCGAGCGGGCCAATGGAGATGCAATCGATGACGATTTCAGGTGTGAGTGCCGGCGCCGGGCAGGCGTCGGCGGCGTTGGCGTCAGCCAGACAGCAGGAAGCGAGCACGGCTGTGCTCGCGAAAACGCAGGATGTCCAGAAGGCAGAGGGCGAGGCTGCCCTGTCGCTGATCGAGTCAGCGGCGCAGGCGGCTGAGGGCATCGTTTCTGCCGACAAGGTGGACGTCTACGCGTAGCGAAGCACGTCGCAGGACTCGCGTGAGTTTCCATGGGAACGTCGATGATCGGCGTTCCCTTTTTTTGCGCGCATATGGCTGGGCGTTGGGTTATTCGGGTTTGCGGAAGATGGCGAGCATGTCGCCTTCGGGGCAGAGGAAGTATCCGAAGAAGGCGAGAAACAGGCCCCTGGGAGAGATGAGTTTGAAACTCAAATCCAGCTTTTCAAAAGCGAGGTCAATCATGTTGTCGCCACATTTGCCCACGTATTGGCCATACCGCACGTTGATGAATGGAAAGGGCGTGTTGTTGTATTGCATGAGGGAGAACTGATCGAGCGTCCAGCCAAGATCCTCGCCGGCGCGGATGAGTGCTGATTTCGAGAAGATGTGTGTGTGGTAGGGCTGGTGGAGGTTGTGGACGAAGTCTTCTGTCTGTTGCAGGTCGATGCCGGAGGCGTTTGGTGTGCCGATGGCGATGATGCCGCCTGGTTTGGTCAGCCGATCGAATTCCTTCAACTGATCGAGGGGTTCGTGGACGTGTTCGACGAGATCCTGGGCGAAGAGACAGTCGTATGTCTGTTCCAGCGTGGCGGGGTCGCCGAACTTGTCGGAGAAGGCGTCGTAGCCGGTGGCGTTGCGGTAGCCGCGTTCTTTGAGATAGCGGACCATGAGACCGCTGCCGCAGCCATAGTCGAGGATGGAATGGCGACGCTGGAGGCCTGAGCGGGTGAGCCGTCGCAGATTGATTCCGTAGGCCATCTTGAGAAAGACCATCATCTTCTGCTTGTGGAAGGGATAGTCTTTGTAGTAGTGCGCGAGATCGACTTCCCTTTGCGAATGCAGACTGCCGCAGGATCGACATCGCCAAACGGGAAATTTCTCCTTGCTGAACTTGCGCACGTTTGACCGGACGTCGACCTTCTCGCTGTGGGGGCCGAGGGTGTCGGGGTTTGGGCACAAGTTGCAAACCGTGGATTCGGGCATGTCGATCACCTGTGTGGTTCGATGCGTATTCCCGTTACGCCGCGTAGCTGCGGTCGCGCCAGACCACACCCTTGCGCTGGAAGACGATAAACGAACGCATGAAGATGTACCACCATCCCAATTCGCGGATCGGGTTCGTGAAGGTGATGTACCATGGCTCGGCGAATCGGTAGGCGAGTCCCGCGTAGATGGCGTGCATCATGCCGAGTGCGAGCAGGGCGGGGGTGCTCCAGAATCCGTTTGCGAGTCCAATGGCCAAACCCACGTAGGGCAGAATGCTGAGAATCGCGCCGGAGAGGAAATAGAGCGGGAAGAGGACGCGCGTCGTGCGAATCGTCGGGTACGTGTTCTTGGTGAATCCCTTCACGGTTTCGCCGGCGCTTTGGTACATGCGGACGTAGATGAGGTCGCCGGCGTACGCTGGGACGATCTTGAAACCCTTGCGTTTGATCCAAAAGCCCATGGCCACGTCGTCGAGCACTTCGTCCTTGAGGCACTCGAATCCGCCGCATGCGTCGAACGCGTCTTTTCGCATCAGATTGAACGCCGGAGAACCGGTGGCGAAGCGCTTGCTCCGTGTTCGGCTGATGAGATAGAGCGGGGTCGCCACAAAGAAGAAGAAATTGACGGCGGACATGAGCACGGCTTCGAGAAAGCCGCCACTGGCGAGTTGCGATCGGACCACGCACATGCCTGCGTCGTTTTCCAACGCGTAGGCGACGCCGCGTTTGAGCGTTTCGGGAGCGAAACGCGTGTCGGCGTCGACCATGAGCACCCATTCGCCGGTGATGTGCTTCTGGCCTGCGAACAGGGCGTTTGGTTTTCCGAACCAGCCGGGTGCGGGTTCCTGTCCCTGCACGACCCGCAAGGTCGGGAATTTCTGCTTGAGGCGTGCGAGGATGTTGGGCGTGTCGTCGGTCGAGCGATCGTCCACCACGATTACTTCGTAATCTGGGTATTCTTGCGTGCAGAAGCTGGTGACGGCTTTTTCGATGCCGACTTCCTCGTCCCGGGCTGGCACGACGAAAGAAATCTTCGGCCAACGCTGCGGATCGCGGATCTCACGCGTGGCGAGGTTGGGCACCAGCAGCCAATTGAGAATCCACTGAATCGTGAGAATCGTCCACAGACCGACGCTGATCCAAAGGAGAATGTTCATCCACGCAGGCATGATGGGGGCGGATTATTGATGCGGGCGCACAACCGGTCAAGTTGCCGGTGAAACGCCTGACTTCCCAATCCGGCAACTCGGCGGCGCGTGCGGTGCTCGCGGATTCTGCTACCATCCTGCCGCCATGACCGACACCGACTTTCCGAAACCCCACGTGCACTGGACGCTGAAGGCCGCGCTGGTGGTCACGTTTTTGCTGCATCTGGTGGCAGCACGCAATCCGTTCTTCATGGACGATTTCGCCTACCTGGAAACCGCCATGGATCTCGGCTGGTCGAATATTCCGTCGCTGTTCACATCCGGCAATCTCGACCAAAGCGCCAGCGGCGTCTGGTGGACACCGGGTGGCATGCTGCCGTTCTTCAGGCCCATTGCGATTCTGTCGTTCGCGCTGGACTGGCAGATATGGGGATTGAATGCGTTCGGATTCCACGCGACGAACGTGTTGCTGCATGGTCTGTGCACGGTTCTCGTCTGGCGGTTTGTGCGACGCGTGTCGCGCGATGACGCCGTCGCTGCCGTCGGCGCGCTGCTCTTTGCATCGCATCCCGTGCACAACGAAGCCGTGCTTTGGATGTCGGGGCGGTTTGATCTGATGGTGTGTGCAGCCGGCTTGTCGTCGATCCTCGCGTACCTGCGTTGGCGCGACGGCGGACGTTCGGGCTGGGCGGTTGTGAGTCTGTTGCTGTACGTCGTGGCGTTGGGGTGCAAGGAGAACGGCATCGTCGTGCCGGCGGTGTGGTTTGTGCTGGCGTTGTTCTGGAAGGATGCACGGGGCGAGCGTTCGCGTCTGGGCGAGTGGCTGATGGGGATCGCGTTCGCGGTGATCGGGATTGCGTACGTTGGGCTACGATTCGCTTTGTTCGGTGGACTCGGATCGCTGCCGCCGCCGTATGGTGTGGATCTGTCGACGCGTGCCGGGTTCGTCGAGCTGTTCCGCAATCTGACGCAGTACATTCTCGATTTCGTGCTGATGATTCAGGCGGACGCCGTGCTGATGTCCAGTTTCTGGACGCGGCATCCGTGGTTGATGATGGCGAGCCTTTTGGTTGCGATTGTCGTCTTCTTGTGGGTGGCACGTTCGGGACGGTCCGGCGGTCTGGTTTTGTTGGGGGTTGCATGGGTGGCGATCTTCACGGCGCCGACGTTGCCGGCGATGCCGGGTGAACGGAATGTCTACTTTGCGAGTGCGGGGTTGGCGTTAATCTTTGGGCCCGCGATTGCGCGATGGTTTCGCGATGCGACCATGCGGAAGCTCGCCGTCGCCATCGTGACGTGGGCGGTTGTGCTCTCCGCGGGTGAACATTATCTGTTGCATCGCACGAACAGCGCTGCACAGCAGGTCTACGACGATCTCAAGGCCCATCTGCCAGATCCGCCGGAAAACGCCCGCATCTACGTCGTCAATCAGAATCCCTTCACGTCGATCGGTTTCTCGAGCGCCGCCCGAATCATGTATGGACGCGATGATGTGCATGCGATGGCGCTGACTGTCGCACAAGACACCAAGGCCGATACGCAGGATCATGCCGAGCGCGTCGGTCCGAACAGGCTGCAAGTCACGCGAACGGGCGGTCCGTTTTTCAGCGGGTTCTTTGAGCGACTGCTGTTGTTCGGCAATCAGCCGGCGGACTTGCCGGGCGCTGCCGAGTCGGTTGGCTTGAAGGTGTCGTTCGACTGGGAAAACTACGAAAATGCCGACGCCATGACCATCGAATTGCCGGTGTCGATTAACGATGAGATCACGTATCTCTATCGGTGGGACAACGGTCACGTGCGGTCGCTGTACGACGCACTTTGGCGTGCTAACCTGCCGCGGCTGGTGCCGCTGGAGTTGGCGTCTTCGCCTTCCGACGCAGACTGATGGCGTCCTGTGCGATCACGTAGAACGCGGGCACCACGACGAGCGTCACCACCGTCGCGAATGCCAACCCCCACGCAAAGCTCGACGCGAATGGCGACCAGATCTTGCTCCGCCCGCCCCATCCGAACGCCAGCGGCATCAGGCCCACGACCGTCGTGATGGTCGTCAGCAGGATCGGACGAAGGCGAAGCAGACACGCCGAGCGCACCGCCTCCAACACGTCCATGCCCTTGTCGCGTTGGCGATTGATGAAATCGACCAGCACGATCGAGTCGTTCACCACCACGCCGGTCAGTCCGACGATGGCGATGAAGGTCATGATGGTGAAGGGATAGCCATTGAGCACGAGACCACCGATGACGCCGATCGCGGAAAACGGAACGGCCAGGATGATGACCATTGGCTGCGAGTAGCTGGAAAACTGCGTTGCCAGCAGCACGTAGATGACGATCAGCGCGATGATGTAGGCACGTTTGAGGCTTTCGAAGGACTTGGACGTTTCCTCGTATTCGCCGCCATACGTCACGCGGACGTTGGGTAGTCCGGCAATGACCGTATCGAATTCGTCGCGCAGGAGGCTGTTCACGTTCTTGGCCGTGTTCACCTGCGTGTCGATCTGGGCGGTGACGGTGATGGCGCGTTTGTCGTTGTGGTGCGGGATGCCGGCGTACGACTGCGACATCTCGATGTCGGCGATGTCACGCATGCGCATGGTGGCCCCGCTGGCGGCGCGTGTCTTGACGTCGAGCAGATCATCGATGGTGCTGCGGTCTTTCTTGGCGAAAACGACGCGCACGTCGAGGTCTTCACCGGTGGTGTTGTCTTTGAAGATCGAGACCACCGCGCCATCGTTTGCTGTGCGAAGCGCGCGTGCAAGATGGGCCTGCGTCAATCCGAGTGCGGAGGCTTCGTCCTCGCGCAATCGCAGGTTGATCTGCTGCGGGCCGAAGTCGAGATTGTCGCCGATGCCGAAGACGCCCGGCATTTCAAGCAATCGCTCGCGGTACCGTTCCGCCAGGCGCTTGGCCACGCCGAGATCGGGTGATTCGATGCGGACAGCCACGGGTTTGCCGACGGGCGGACCGTCCTGCGGTGCCCACACCTTGTAGGATCGGATGCCGCATTCGGGGTTGCCTGCCAGGTAGTCGTCAATGCGTTCGCGGAGGGTGTTGGTCACGATGTCCGGATCGCGGGCGACGGTTGGCGTGTTGGCCAGTTTGACGTGCATCTGGGCACGGTTGTTGCGCCAGACGGCTGTGTTGTTTTCGTTGGCGAACAGTCCGACTGACGTCAGTACCGATTCGACAAGTTCATCGCCGAGTCCGATGGCGATCTCCTCGACCGGCTTGGCCACCTCGCCGGTTTGATCGAGCGAGGCTTCGTCCCACGCGACGACGTCGACGAGAATGACCTGGTAATCCGACGGGAACAGATCGAGCGGAATCAGCGGCACCACGTTCCACGCGAGAAACGCAAGAGCAAACAGCGGCAGCGCGGCGATGTAGCGAAATCGCAGCACGCCCGAGATGAACGCGTTGTACATTCGGACGAGCAGACCGGGCTGCCCGTCGGTTCGGGGGCGGCTGAGTCGAGACCAGAGTGGACGGGCGTCCTTTCGCGGTCCCCAATCGAGGTAGTGGACCGGGAGGATCAGCAGGCACTCAACGAGCGACGCGAAGAGCACGACGGTCACTGTCTTGGGAATGATCGAAAAGAACTTGCCCGTCACGCCGCCCATAAGCAGCATTGGCAGAAAGGCCACCACCGTCGTCATCGACGACGAAATCACCGGCCACATGACCTCGCTGGTGCCCTGAATGATGGCGGTGTGCAGTGGCTCGGCCTGCCCGGTTTCCGCGAGGCGGCGGCGGTTGTCTTCGATGTGGCGGTAGATGTTCTCGAGCACGACGATGGCGTCGTCGACGATCATGCCCGAGCAGAGCACCATGGCGAACAGCGAGACCGCGTTGATCGTCACGCCGAGAAGGTGCATGAAGAGCACCGAACACAGGAATGCGAACGGAATGCCGACGACCGCGAGCAGGGCATTCCGCGTGCCCATCACGAACCAGAGCGTCACAAAAACCAGTGCAATTCCGGTCAGCAGATTTGTGACGAGGATACGCATGCGACTCTTGATGATGTCGCTTGTGTCGAGGCAGGCGTTCACACGGACGCCGTCAGGTATCGACCCTTCGAACGTGTCCAGTGCGGCACGGACGCGTTCTGCCACGATGCGCGAATCGGCTTCGTCGGTCTTGGCGATGGACAGGGCCTTGCAGTCGTTGCCGTTGAATCGGGCGAAGAACGTCTTGCGTTCAAAACCCTCATCGATACGGGCGATGTCGCGAAGGTGAACGTGGGCACCGGATGGATGCTTGCGCACCGCGATGTCGCCGAGTTGATCCGGTCGCAACGCTTCGCCCACCGCGCGAATCTCCAACTCGCCGGTGGCATCGGGGAGTCGGCCACTGGGAACGTTGCGATTTACGTTCTGCAACGCAGCAGCCACCTCCTCGAGTGTCAGGTCGTATTCCTGCAGCCGCTCGCGATCGACCAGCACGTGCAGTTCGCGCTCGCGGATCAGCTTGTCGTCGACCTTGGAGACGCCGGGGATGTCGCGAAGGATCGGCTTGAGGTTCAAGGCGACGTTGTGCAGAACCTCCTCGCCGACACCGCCCACATCCTCGACCGCCACCCACATCAGCGGGAAGACCTCCGCAAGCGAGATTCGCCGGATCAGCGGTTTCTCCGCATCAGCCGGCAGGTCAGGCACGCGATCGACCGCTGCCCGCAACCGACTGAACGCGTCATCGAGCTGCGACGGGGTCATGTCCTCCTTGAAGTTCACGATGAAGTAAGAGAGGTCGGGCTTGGAATCGGACAGGAAATTGCGCAGCCCGCGAACGTCGGCCACCTTCGCTTCGATTTTGTCGGTGATCAGCCTTTCCACGTCTTCGGCCGACGCGCCAGGCCAGAATGTCTCGATGGTGGCCACGTCGAGATCGACGTCGGGATAAACGTCGACCGGGATCATCTCGGCCACGAGGACGCCGGCGACGATGAGCACCAGGAACAGGAGGTTCATGAGAACCGCTTGTTTCAGTGCGAATCTGGGTATGCTGCGCTGCTGTGACAAAGTATGCCGGTCCGATCGATTCGGTTAAAAGGGTTAGTCGCGAATCAGCACGGCGGCTTTGTCGGTTACGTGCTGCAAGCCTGTGGTGATGACGCGATCGCCGACTTCGAGTCCGCTGAGAACCTGGGCAAACTGTGGTGATCCGAGAAGCGGGACCGTCTCGATGCGAACGAGTCGTGCGATCTCCTGGCCTGTCGATTCGTCGCGGTGAATCACGAAGCAATGGTCTGCGCCGTCCCGGATTTGGATCGCGAGTCTCGGCATGGCTGGTACCTGGGCGGAAGCTTCGTCGGGAACCGCCGTCAGGGTTGCCTCGGCGTAGAATCCGGGACGGAGGTGGCCATCCACATTGGCGATGGCGATTTCGACCTCAAACTTGCGGCTGTCGAGTGCTGCACTGGGGAATATGCGTAAGATTTTGCCATCAAACGACTTGGTCGGCAGGGCTGGGACGTAGATTTCGGCGGGATCATTGGTGGCAAAAATGACGACTTCGCGATCATCGAGTTGGATGAGCAGTTTGAGCGTTCCGGTTTCGATGACCTCGACGATGGGCTGGCCAGCGTGGGCAAACTCGCCCTGTCGTCGGTAAATCCTGGATACAAATCCGTTCAGTGGAGACGTAACGTCCGTCTTGTCGAACAGGACGCGGGCTTCATGGTGCGCGGCCTCCGCTTCGCGTACCGACGCCAAAGCAACTTGATGCTCAGCCGAGAAACGGGTGAGTTCGAGCGGGTTTGCAGCTTCACCGAGGCGTTGAACGCGTTTGAGATTCTCTTCCGCGAGTGTGAGCTGGCTCTTTGCGCGATCGACGACGGCTTCGGAACCCTCGACGCCGATGGCAGCGAGGCTACGGTCGATCTGAAACATGGGATGGCCCGAACTGACGGGGTCGGAAACCTCATGGAATTGCTGCTCGATGTATCCGGAGACCTCAGGGGAGACGGTCCGGGTCTCGACCGGTGCGAGGAAGCCGTTGGTGCGAACGGTCAGGGATCGTGCCCGCCATTCAACCGACGCCACGCTCACGGAGACGCCCATCGCGGGTTTGGGCGGGGCCATTGCGTTGGCTCGGATGTCGTCTGCATGCTTCTTTGTTGCGAGGGCGGCGGCGGTAAGGCCAACCGTTGCGACAAGCACGATGATCGGGATGACGATTCTGGGGATGTTGTTCTTCATGGCGGAGGCTGACGCGGGTTTTCCTTGGTACCCGACGATTGGTTGATTGTGACATGACACTGGTGATGCATGGGGAGCGCGCACCATGCCACCCCATGGCGAGGTATTATGCGGCGGGCGAAAGGGTTCGTCGAGTGCCTTGAAGCGTCACTTTCTGTCGGATGCGGAGTGGCTGAGGGTAAATGGGGTGGTATTGGCGTGGCTTCGCGTCTGGCGTGGCCGATCTTGACAATGGAAGTGCAGCCCAGATAATTTTGGGTTTGCCATTCCACGGCATGTCCCTCGGCGCGGTGACGGTCGTGGAAATGGGTTGTTCCCATTGAGGAGTTCATCCTTGGGTGCCAAAGCACAGATTGTTGGCGTAGGTCATCACTTGCCCGAAACCGTCGTGACCTCGGCTGAGGTCGAGGAGCGGGTCTACGAGCGTGCGCATTTCCAGATTCCGCGCGGATTGGTGGCCAAGCTCACGGGTATTCGGGAACGACGCTATCGTTCTGAAGATGAGCAATGCTCCGATCTGGCGGCGAAGGCGTCTCGACATGCGCTGGAACGTGCGGAAATCGATCCGGCGGAGATCGATCTATTAATCTTTGCGTCATGTACGCAGGATCTGGCAGAACCCGCGACGGCGAACATTTTGCAGGAGAAGCTCGGGGCCAATCGTTCGCAGGTGTTCGACATCAAGAATGCGTGCAACAGCTTTTTGAATGGTCTCGATGTTGCCGAGTCGCTGATCAGTACGGGAAAAGCCAAGACGGCGCTGGTCGCGGTCGGCGAAACGCTTTCGCTGGCGATCGACTGGAACATAGATTCGGCGGATCGGTTGCGAACCGGCATGGCGGGTTTGACGCTTGGAGACGCCGGGGCGGCAGCGGTCTTGAAGTCATCGCCCAATGGTAATGGCCGCGGGATCCTGAAAGGTGTTTTCAAGACATACGGGGATCAGTGGCGTCTTGCGACGGTTCTCGGCGGGGGCAGTCTTTACAAGTCGAGCGAGGAGCATTCTTACTTCGTCGGACACAGCCACAGTCTGCGTCAGCAGGCGCTCAAGCATATTCCGGGCATGGTGGATCAGGTGTTGGAAGATGCGGGTTGGACGCGCGACGAGGTGGACGTTGTCACGTGCCACCAGGTATCGATGGATCTCGTGAATGCGATCGCCAAGCGGTGTGACATTCCGATTGAGAAGTGCATGATTTCGATTCGCGATTGCGGCAATACCGCGGCTGCGAGTATCCCAATCGGTCTCTCGCGTGCGTGGGACGAGGGTCGGTTGAAACCGGGTGCGAAGATTCTGCTCGTCGGCGCGGCTGCCGGATTCAGTGTTGGCGTCGTGCCGTTGGTTTGGTAAGGATCGCCGTTGCCGGATTGTCCCCATTTCGCTTCCAATTCTGATTGTTTCCAAATGATGAGGTAATTGGCTCGTGCCGACCCTGGTGACCGGTGCAACAGGATTCGTCGGTGTGAACCTGGTTCGTGCGCTCACCGCTCAGGGCGAGAAGGTGCGGGCGCTGGTGCGCTCGTCGTCACCGCGTTCGGCGTTGGATGGACTCGACGTCGAGTTCGCGGTCGGGGATGTGACGGACGCGGAATCGGTCCGAGCTGCAATGGAGGGTTGTGACCGCGTATATCACCTGGCTGGCTGGGTGCAAATTACGCCATGGGATGCCCTGGGTGCGCGGCGGATCAACGTCGTGGGGGTCGAGAACGTATGCCGGGCGTGCGTGACCTGTCGGGTTGAGCGGTTGGTGCACGTCAGTTCGATCGCTGCGGTCGGACATGGCCCAATGGATGCACCGGTTGATGAGACAGCCGAGTGGAATTTTCAGTCGCTACGGGCACCCTATTACGATACAAAACGTGATGGGGAACTGGTTGTACGTCGGTATGTGGATGACGGGCTTGATGCGGTGATCGTCAATCCGGGATACGTCGTTGGACCTTATGACATCAAGCCAACAAGTGGGCGGGTGATTCTGCGCGTGGCCACTCGGCGGATGCCCGGCGTGCCTTCGCGGGGGGGAATTGCATTTGTCGATGTTCGGCAGGTGGTCGAGGGGATGCAGGCAGGAATGGCGCGGGGCGAGACCGGTCAGCGCTATCTTCTGGTCGGGGAGAACATCTCATACGCCGATTTCGTGGCCCGGGTCGCACGCATCACGGGTGTGCGAGCGCCGTCGGTGCGTTGGCCTTTCTGGTCACTTTGGCCTGCCGCGGCGATCTGCGATGTGGTGGCACGCTGGAAACCTGAGAAATTCACGGACGTCAACACGGCCATCCTGCGGACGAGCTTTTGCGATCAGTACCTGGACGGGTCGAAGGCACATCGCGAGTTGGGGATTGCGCATTGGCCGATCGACCGGGCCGTGAGTGACGCGTTCGAGTGGTTTCAGGAAGTCGGGTACGTGCGTCGCGTGGGTGGTGGTTGGTCTAGCGACGTGCTTTGATCGACGGATTGCAGCAGGCGATCACTGTCGAGCGTTCTGCGGTTCTTCCATTTCAAGTTTCTTGGTCCAGTCTTTGCGTTCCTAGACGCACATTCGTTGCCGACGTCGCTGATGTCGCATGGCGAGTGTTGCGTTCCTGCGGTCAGAATCTGTCACCCTGAAATCAGCTTGGGACCCGTGCTTCGGGTTCAATGGCGTTGCACGGTGTGCTAGGGCGTTGTCATGCGCGGCATGGGTTGCTGCGGTTGATGTGGTTGATGCCTTGGGAGCACGGGTGTGCGGGTGGTGGTGGTCAGCGAGCGCAATCTGTTGCAGCATGGTCTGGTTGCGCGTTTGAACAGCCTGTTGGGGGTTCGCGCTGTGGGATGCGATGCGCAGCGTGGCCGCCTCAAGCGGGTCGTCAGCGATGAGGATGTAGGCTGGTTCGTGGTCGATGCGGATCTTTTTTGCTACGACCCATTTGGGTTGTTGGTGGATGTACGCGTGCGGTGGCCTTCGGCGCGTCGATTGCTGCTGCTGGGCACGCTCCGTGATGTCGCCATCGAGCGGGGCATGGCGTTGGGCGTGGAGGCGATGATGACCGTCGGCGGGACGATGGCTGTTCTGGAGGAATTGCTCCATTTATCGCCGGGGAGGCGGTTCTATTCGGAGGTCATTGCGTCTCGTGGGCATGATGCCGACGGGCTGAGGCGGCAGCCCGTAAAGCGGTGCCGCACGGTCCCGCTGACGCTGCGGGAGTGTGAAGTCCTGCATTATTTGGCCACGGGGCGTACGGTACGCGAGACGGCGGAACTGACCGGATTGAGTTCTCGAACGATCGACAACCACAAATCGCGTATGTCTCGACGGCTTGGGGTGCGGGGGCAGGCCGAGTTGACCGATTACGCTGTTCGTCACGGGGTTATTCCGATCTGAATCATCGGCCGGGCTGCGCGCGGTGGTGCGTGGCGTGAATTCTGTTATCGGCGGGTCGTGTCGTGGACCGTTCGGTGTGACTGAGGGGATTCCGTCTGCGCGATTTGAAGCCGAGATGGCCGTGACTCGATATTGAACGTGTGGGTACGTGTGTATAATACGGTGGGTTATCGGGCACGGGGATTGGCCCGTGTCAGCACTTCGAGGCGTTCATGACTGAAGTTGCAGACATTCCAACGGTTTCGAGCATGGCCGTGGCGCGTTCGCCGCACGGTGGCGCGGTGGATGTATCCGTTGTCATTCCGCTTCTCAACGAAGAGGAGAACGCTGCGCTGGTATATCAGGAGCTGGCGGATGTGATGGGTGCCGGCCCCTTGTCGTGCGAGTTTGTGTTCGTTGATGACGGTAGCAAGGATCGCACTTGGGAAAAGCTCACGGAGGCAGCGGGGGATGACCCGCGTTGTGTGCTGATTCGCCTGACGCGACGATTTGGGCAGACGGCTGCCCTAGCGGCCGGTTTCGCACATGCGCGGGGCAACGTGATTGTTCCGATGGACGGGGATCTGCAGAACGATCCTCGGGACATCTCTCGTGTTGTCGCCAAGCTGGACGATCCGCCCGGATTCGACGTCGTGAGCGGATGGCGGAAGAATCGGCAGGACAAGATGTGGAGCCGGCGGATGCCGAGCGTGTTGGCGAACAAGCTGATCCGCTGGGTGACGGGTGTGCCGCTGAACGATTTGGGTTGCAGCCTGAAGGCGTATCGGCGTGAGGCGTTGGAGGATGTGTCGCTGTACGGCGAGATGCACCGATTTCTGCCGATCATCACGAAGTGGCGGGGGGCGCGGATCACCGAAATGGAGGTGAATCACCGCGCGCGCATGCATGGCCAAACCAAGTACGATCTTCGTCGAACGATCAAGGTGATGCTTGACCTGATCACGGTGAAGTTTCTGGGGGATTACCTGACCAAGCCGATCTACTTTTTCGGCAAGGCGTCGCTCTTGAGCATGACTGGGTCGGGATTGGCGTTGGGGATTGCGCTTGTTCAGAAATTCGGTTATCTGACCAACGGTCCGATCAACCTGAATCGCAACGTACTGGTGCTGCTGAGCGTGATGCTGTTTCTGATGGCGGTGCTGTTCATCATGATGGGGGTGATCAGCGAGCTTCTGGTGCGCATCTACCATGAAAGTCAAGGACGCCGGACATTCAAGGTACGGACGCTACTGCAGGGTGGGGATGAGATCGACGTTTCGTCGCCCGCTCGGGGGTGATCGGTGGGATTGGAGGCCATGTCAACGCCACGTGGGGGGATTCACATTCTGATGGCGGCACCGCAGCCGATCTTTGAGCCGCGGGGTACGCCATTTTCCGTTGTTTATCGCATTCGGGCGTTGTGCAAGGCCGGTCATCGCGTTGATCTGGTGACGTATCCTTACGGGCGTGACCCGCAGATAGCCGGTCTGCGCATGATGCGTGTGCCGAAGCTTCCCGGTGTGTCGGGGGTAAAGATTGGGCCTTCGGTGCCGAAGTTGTTCCTCGACGCGATGATGGCCATTTGGTTGTTGGTCGCGTTGTGTCGTCGTCGGTATGACTGCATCTGGTCGCATGAGGAGATGGGGCTGTTTTGCGGGGTTGTGTCGCGCGTGCTTGGGATACCGCATGTGTATGACATGCACTCGGACCTGGGTCAGCAGATCACGAATTTCAAGAAATACAATCTCAAGCCGATCGTGGGTGTTTTTCGGGCGTGGGAGCAGTTGACGCTTCGCATGAGCGACGTCGTGCTGACGATCTGTGATGATCTGCTGGACACGGTGCGGCGTGTGACGCCGGGCAAGCGTGTGATGTTGGCGGAGAATTACTGCACAGAAGTGGATTTTCTGGACGACGCGGTACCCAGCGTGGAGGCGTTGCGAAAGAAGCACGACGTGGAAGAGGCGTTGGTGGCGTTGTACATCGGATCGCTCGAATCTTACCAGGGGATTGAGATTCTGACGGGAGCGGCGCAGGAACTGCTGACGCGGATGAACGGTGATGGGCCTGGCTGGAAGATGCTGATCGTCGGGGGACGCGCAGCGCAGGTCGAGGGTTTGCGGGCGGAGGTCTCGCGACTTGGGTTGGAGAAAGTGGTGGAGGTTGTCGGATCGGTTTCGCCGCCGGTTGTGGATGCGTATGTGCGGATGTGCGATGTGCTGCTGTCGGCGCGGAGCAAGGGGACAAATGTGCCGCTGAAGCTGTACAGCTACATGAAGAGCGGCAAGCCCATTCTGGCAACAAATATTTACAGCCATACGCAGTTGCTGAGCGAGACGAACTCCGTGTTGGCTGAACCGGTTGGTGCGGCGTTCGGGGATGGACTTCGCCGGTTGCTGACCGATGCCGGGTTGCGCGCACGTGTGGCTGGACAGGCGGCGCGCGAGGCGGAAGCGTTTTCGAACGAGGTATTCGAGCGGAACATCGCGACGGCGGTTGACTGGGTGATGTCGCGTCCGGGAGCGGCGTGATGTGCGGAATTGCCGGGTGTTTTGATCGAGGCGGCGGCGTGCTTCGTGATGCGTCGGCTGCGGTCGCGGCGATGGGGCATCGCGGGCCTGACGAGACCGGGTTCTGGTCGGGCGATGACGTCCGCCTCGGAATGTGCCGATTGGCGATCATCGCGCCGGACGGGAATCATCAACCTGCGTCAAACGAGGACGGTCGGGTACGGGCGGTCTTCAACGGTCAAATCTACAACCATCCCGAATTGAAGAAAGAGCTTGAAGCGGCCGGGCATCGGTTCCATTCCGAAGGTGATTCGGAAGTGATCGTGCATGCCTACGAAGAATGGGGGTTGGGCTTCCTTGAACGCGTGAACGGGATGTTCGCGATCGCGATTTACGATGGTCGCGAGAAGGCGACGTTGGTGCTCGCCCGGGATCGGATCGGGATCAAGCCGTTGTACTATTGGCTTGACGGTGGTCAGGTGGTATTCGGATCGGAAGTCAAGGCGGTGCTGCCGTTTCTGGATCGGGTGCCGGGCGTGGATGGGGCTGGGATGCTGTCGCTGCTGACCTTTGAGTACATTCACGCGCCCAACACGCTGTTTGACGGGATTCGCAAGTTGGAACCGGGGCATGTCATGCGCGTGACGGCGGATGCCGTGGAAGTGAAACGCTATTGGCAATTGCCACGGCAGACGCAGGCCATGACGGAATCGACGGCGATCGCGTCGTTGCGACGGGAGTTGGCGGATGCGGTGGCAGCGCGGATGGTCAGTGATGTTCCACTTGGGGCGTTTCTAAGCGGTGGGGTTGATTCGAGCATTGTTGTGGCGTTGATGTCCAAATTCAGCGATCGGCCTGTGGATACGTTTTCGGTCGGGTTTGAGGATGTGACGTACAACGAGACGGGTTTCGCGCGTATGTTGGCGGAGATGCACGGGACGCGGCATCACGAGATCATGCTGAAGGTGGACTGGGATGAGTTCATGAGGCCCGTGGAGTTGATGCTGGATGATCCGATTGGTGATTTCTCGGTTTTTTCGACGTATCTGGTCAGTCGGGCAGCGCGCGAGCATGTGACCGTGGCGCTCAGCGGTGACGGTGGTGATGAGCTGTTCGGTGGGTATGACACGTATCTGGCAGACAAGATCGCGCGGTACTACGGGGTGCTGGGGACGGCGGTGACGAAGCGGCTGGTGCCGCAGATGATGTCGTGGTTGCGGCCGTCGCCGTTGAAGAAGGGGCTGGTAAATCGGGCAAAGGTGTTTTCTGCCGGCGCATCGCGTGATGCGGCACTGGGGCACGTACGCTGGATGATGTTCGCTGATGAGCAGATACGTGCCGGATTGTTATCAGATGCATTCGCCGAGACGTTGAACGGTTGCGATCCGGCTGATCATGTGCGGAGCATTGCCGCGGATTGCGGATTTGATGATCCGATGGCGCGCGACATGTACGTCGATGCGTCGTTCTACTTGCCGGAAAATATTCTGCACAAATTGGACCGAACGAGCATGGCGACCTCGCTGGAAGCACGCGTGCCGATGCTGGACCATCGCGTGGTTGAACTGGCGTTGACGATGCCGGCACAGTTTCGCATTCGACGATTTGCGCGGAAGGACATTCTCAAACGGGCATTCGCGGATCTGCTGCCGCCGGCGATTCTGAAGCGCGGGAAGGAGGGATTCAGCACGCCGATGAAGCACTGGTTGCGCGGGCCGCTGCGCGACATGATGGGGGATGTGTTGTCGGCCGATCGGCTGCGGCGGGATGGCTTTTTCAATGCGGAGACGGTGGAGGAGATGATGCGGGCGCACTGGGCAGAGGAGGCGAACCATGCGCACGTGCTCTGGTCGATGATGTTGTTCTGCATGTGGCATGAGCGGTACCAGTCGTCGGCTCGCGTGGGGCGGGCAATGGAGGCTGTGGGCGCATGACGACCGGGGTGCTGGAACGTCGGGCAATGGATGGGTACGCGAAGATCGCGGACTATTGGAACGAGCACATCCATGATCTGTCGATCGCGACACAGCCGATCGGAAGCCTTGGCTTCTTCGACGAGTTGGATGCTTACCGGTTCGACAAACTGCGCTATCTGCCTGAGATCGTGGATTTCGCGGGGTATCGGGGGCAACGTTTGCTGGAGGTTGGGTGCGGGCTTGGGATTGATCTGGTGCGGTTTGCGGCGGATGGTGCGGAGGTGACGGGGATCGATCTGGCGTCGCGGTCGATCGAGTTGGCGTCGCGGAATTTTGAGCAGCGTGGGCTATCGGGCGACCTGCAGGTGATGAACGGGGAGGCGATGACGTTCGCGGACGCGTCGTTTGACGTGGTGTACGGTCATGGCGTGCTGCAGTACACACTGAATCCGGAGCAGATGGCTGCGGAGATGTTTCGCGTGTTGAGGCCTGGTGGCACGGCGATTCTGATGGGGTACAACCGGTTATCGTGGTTGCGGCTGATGTCGGTGTTGTTGCGGACGCCGCTGGAACATATGGATGCGCCGGGTTATCGGATGTTCACGGCTGGTGAAATGCGGGCGATGACGCGTTCGTTTTGGAAGGTCGAGCTGACGCATGAGCGTTTTCCAGTGCCAACCAAATTGCACCGGGGTTGGAAAGCGGCGATATACAACGGCCTGTTTGTCCGGGGTTTCAATCTGTTGCCGCGTTTCGTGACGGGTTGGACGGGTTGGCATTTGATGGTGTTTGCACACAAATAGGGAACAGCGTAGCGAGACGATTGGGATGACGACGACAGTGGTGGCGAAAGAGACGACGGACGGTTTCGAGACGATTGCCGCGTATTGGAACGGGCACATCCACGACTGGGCGATTGCCACGCAGCCGCCCGGATCGCTTGCGTTTTTCGAGGAGTTGGACGCTTATCGATTCGACAAGCTGCAGTACCTTGGCGCGCTGGCAGAGCGGACCGGGCGGGAAGGCGGCAAGCTGCTCGAGGTTGGGTGCGGAATCGGGATTGATCTTGCGCGGATTGCTGCGGCGGGTGCGGAGGTGACGGGGATCGACCTGGCTGCTCGATCGATCGAGTTGGCTGAGCAGAATTTTGGTCATCGTGGGCTCGACGGGACGTTCGCCGTGATGAACGGGGAACAGATGACATATGACGATGACACGTTCGATACGGTGTATTGTCATGGCGTGATTCAGTACACAGTGAGTCCGGCGAAGATGGTTGCTGAGATTCACCGGGTGCTCAAGCCCGGCGGACGGATGATCCTGATGGGTTTTCACAAGAACTCGTGGTTGCGGTTCATGTCGGTGACGATGGGGGTGCCGTTGGAGCACGTGGAAGCGCCGTTCTATCGCCTGTTCACGGTCGACGAGATGCGTTCGATGACATCGATGTTCGCTGAGTCGCGTCTTGACTTTGAGCGGTTCCCGGTGGCGACGAAGATTCACAAGGGTTGGAAGGCGTTTGCGTACAATTCGGTATTCGTGCCTGGGTTCAATCTCATGCCGCGATTCCTGACGAAACGATTCGGTTGGCACCTCCTGGTTTATGGTCGCAAGTAGATAAGCGTGGATCGTGATCTGCAACAACTGAGCGGGGAGACATTCGATGTCCTCGTGATTGGCGCCGGGATCAACGGGGCTTGCGTGGCGCGCGACGCCGCGATGCGCGGGCTGCGCACGGCTGTCATTGATGCCGGAGACTTCGGTTCGGGGACCTCGGCGAACAGTCTGCGGATCGTGCATGGCGGATTGCGTTACCTGCAGCATCTCGATTTTCGCCGGATGCGGGAGTCGATTCGTGAGCGGTCGATGTGGCTTCGGACGGCGCCGCATCTTGTGCACCTGCTTCCGTGTCTTTCGGCGACGACGAAACGGCTGACGCGGACTCGGTCGGCGTTTCGCGCAGCGTTCTGCGTGAATGATCTGGTTGGGTGGGATCGCAATCGCGGAGCGGCGGTACGGCGGCGCATTCCGGGTGGGAAGATTCTGTCGCGCGATGAGGCGTTGACGTTCTATCCGGGCAACGACGCCGATGCGGTCACGGGTGGGGCCGTCTGGCATGATGGTCAGATGTACCATTCGGAGCGATTGGTGTGGGCGGTCCTGGCTGATGCTGCCCGGTATGGGGCCGTGCTGGGCAACCACGTTTGCGTTGAGGGGCTTGAGATCGGTGGCGGGCGCCTCGAGGGCATCCAGGCGCGCGACGTGATCGGTGACGTTGATTTGCGGATTCGCGCCAAGTTGACGATCAACGCGAGCGGTCCGTTTGTGGATCAATTGGTGTCTCGGTCGCTGGAACGTGAGACACCGTCGGATCGGGTGGTGTTGTCCAAGGCGATGAATTTGTTGACGCGGCGGATTGCGGGCGATGTGGCGGTGGGTGTGCCCAGCCGGTATCGCAATCCGAACGCGGTGATGGACGGCGGGACGCGGTTGCTGTTCGTGACGCCTTGGCGTGATCTGACGATGGTCGGCACGACGCATTTCGCGTACGAGGGAGATCCCGCGGATTTTCGCATCACCGAAGAGGACGTCGGGTATTTTCTCGAAGACGTGAATTCTGCCTGTCCGGAGGCGCATCTGACGCTGGATGATGTGCATGGCGTTTGTGCGGGTCTGCTGCCGGCGGCGGATCGTCGGAATGCGCGCGAGGATGTTCGGACGCTGCAGCGTCATCGGATTCTGGATCATGAATCGATGGACGGTGTTGCGGGGCTGTTGAGTTTGGTGGGGGTCAAGTATACAACGGCGCGCCTGGCGGCAGAGGAGGTCGTGGATGCGGCCTTCCGGAAGATGGCACGCGGGGCGGTACGCTGCCGGACGGCGGATGCGATGCTGCTGGATACGGGGGATGCGGGCTATGACGGGTTCGAAGATGCTGCGGTGGCGCGTTGGCGTGGGGCGGTCGGCGAGTCGCTCGCCCGGGAGATGACGTGGTTGTTCGGTTCCGATGTTGACGGGGTGATGGGATTGTATGACGGTGCGCGCGGTTCCGGTAATGGCGCACCGGTGGATTTGGACCAGTCGTTGGATGCGGCGGTGACGCGGTGGGCGTGTCGGGAGGAGATGGCGGTGCGATTGTCCGACGTGGCTTATCGGTGCTCGGA
The DNA here is from genome assembly GCA_028289375.1 of Phycisphaerae bacterium. Lineage (GTDB taxonomy): Bacteria > Planctomycetota > Phycisphaerae > UBA1845 > UBA1845 > OFTM371. The sequence goes on from JANQQK010000028.1 coordinate 37,178, forward strand.
CGTCGGCTCGCGGGGGCGCGTCGGAGAGGATCGGTTGCGTCGAATCGCGGATGTGATGGCCGATGAATTGGGGTGGTCGGCTCGGCGGGTCGAAGATGAGGTTGGGGATGTGATGCGGTCGAAGTATTCGTGGCGTGATGGTGTGCATGACATGGTGCGTGCGGGTGAGGAGTCGATTGGCTGATGGAAAGTCCGAAGACGTTGGTGACCGGGGCGAATGGCTATTCCGGGAAAATGCTGTGTCTGTATCTGGCGAAAAAGGGAATCCCGACGCGTGGTATGTACTACGCGCCGGACGGTGCCCCCGATTTTTCGCATGAGAACCTCGAATTGATTCCGGGGGACATTCGCAATCGCGACCAGATCAAGGCGTCGCTGGAGGGTATCGAGATTGTGCACCATCTGGCTGCGCTTTATCGGCCTGCCAATGTGAGCAACAAGGACTTCGAGGATGTGAACGTGCAGGGCACGCGGAACATGGTCGAGCTGGCCGCCGAGGCGAAGATCAAGCGTTTTGTGCATTGCAGCACGATCGGTGTGCACGGTCATGTGGTCGATCAGCCTGGTCCTGAGACGGCGCCGATCAAGCCTGACGATTACTACCAAGCCACGAAGTATGAAGGCGAGGTGGTGGCGAAGACGTTGGGACCTGAGCTGGGATTGGACGTCGCGGTGATTCGACCGGCTGCGATTTATGGTCCCGGCGAGCGGCGATTCCTGAAGCTGGCCCAGTTGATGAAGAAGGGCCGGTTCATGATGTTCGGCAGCGGGCAGGTGAATTACCACTGGATCCACATCGATGATCTCTGCTGGGCGTTTGAGAAGTGTGCCGAGGCGCCCGAAGCCGTCGGGCAGGTGTACATCATTGCCGATGAGAAGGCGATCCAGTTGAACGAAGTGCTGCGTATTTTCGCCAAGGCGCTCAACGTCCAGGCACCGAAGATGCGCTGGCCGTTGTGGATGCTGACCATTCCGTCGACGATCGTAGAGTTTGCGTACAAGCCTTTCGGTGTGAATCCGCCGTTGCATCGGCGTCGTTGCGAGTGGTTCTGGTCGTCGCGGGCGTTTGATATTACCAAGTCTCGCAAAGAGCTGGGTTATGTACCGCAGGTGAAGACGGAAGAGGGGCTGATCGACATGGTTCGCTCTTACGAGGCAGCCGGCTGGTTGTAGGGGCGGGTGATGGCGGCGGACGATCGATCCAAGAAGGCGCACGCGAAGGTCACGGACAAATCGCAGTCTGCGATCAAACGATATCAAGGCGTGGTGATCGGTTCGACGAGCATGGCCTTCATGGTGCGGTTCGAACTGTCGCAGATACTGTTCGGCAGTCTCTACGGCGCGGCTGGATTCTGGTTTCGTCAGAAAACCTACAAGAAGCTGTTCAAGCGTGTCGGGCGTGGTGTGGTGTTCGGTCGTAACCTGACGATTCGGCATCCGAAGAAGATCGAGATCGGCGACAACGTGGTCATTTCGGACGGCTGCGTGCTGGACGCGGTGGGGGAGGAGAATCGGGGGATTCGGATCGGCGACGGCGTGATGATGGGGCAGAACGCGATGCTGCGTTGCAAGAATGGGGACATCGACGTCGGGGCACGGACGGGTCTTGGAGCGAACAGCGCGGTTTATGCAACGAGCGGGAATCACGTGCGGATCGGGTCGGACGGGTTGATCGCACCGTACGTCTACATTGGCGGCGGTCAATACCACCATGAGCGGACGGATGTGCCGATCGTCGCGCAGGGGGCGAATCCGCGAGGCGGCAATGAGATTGGCGACGGTGTGTGGATGGGGGCGCGGGTGACGGTGATTGATGGGGCGCATATCGGACGTGACACGATCGTGTCGGCAGGTTCGATGGTGATGCACGAATTGCCGAGCTATGCGATCGCGGGCGGTGTGCCTGCTCGGGTCGTTCGCATGCGTGATCGCGACATGCCGGCGATCGAGGAAGCGGAATTGATGCACGCCTGACACCTGGGTCGTTGGACGCGGGCATTTCCGAAGGTACGATAACCGTCCACGTCGGCGACGGGCCGATGCGGGGCAGTGGGGTAACTGTTGAGGGCGGGTGTTTCCTAAGCGTCGGGATCGGCGATGATAGCCGATATTGGCGATGGGTGCGTCTCGATCACGTACAAGCCCGATAACATGATTTCCGGACGAATTCGACAACTTGATGAGGCGTCGCGACGCGAGGTGACAACCGAGATGCAGTCTCGGGCGATGCTGATCCGCGCGGTGGAGCAGCGGCTGCTGGATTTGTTCTCGCAGGGCAAGCTCTTCGGGACCGTGCACACGTGCATCGGGCAGGAGTGGGTCGGTGTCGCGGTGGCGGAGGCATTGCGCGAAGGCGATCTGATTTTCAGCAATCATCGTTGTCATGGTCATTTTCTCGCGCGGACCGATGACGTTGTCGGTTTGCTGGCGGAGATCATGGGCAAGGAGACGGGCGTTTGCGGCGGTCGTGGCGGCAGCCAGCACATCTGTTCGCAGGGGGTGTTCAGCAACGGGATTCAGGGCAGCATCGCGCCGGTGTCGGCTGGTCTGGCGATGGCGCAGCAGATCGCGGACAACGGGAACGTCACGGTGTTGTTCATCGGTGACGGCACGCTTGGCGAGGGGACGCTGTATGAGACCCTGAACATCGTGTCCAAATGGTCGCTGCCACTGTTTATCGTGCTGGAATACAACGGGTACGCGCAGAGCACGTCGCAGGAGCAGACGTTGGCGGGGGAGATCTGCCTGCGGGCGGCGTCGTTCGGGATTCGGACGGATCGGGCGGACACGTGGCATCCGGATGTTCTGCTGGCGGCGGCGGCTGAAGGAATTGACTACGTTCGGAATGAAGGCAAGCCGGCGTTTCTCCGGGTGGATACCTATCGGTTGATGGCGCATTCGAAGGGCGATGATGATCGCGACGAGGAGGAGGTACAGTCGTTCTGGCAGCGCGATCCGATTACCCGATTCGCAGAACAGCAGCCCGATGAGTACGAGCGGCTGCAACATGAGATCACGACGCGGGTCGACGAGGCGGTGGGTGAGGCGGAATCGGCGGTGATGGAGCAGCCGGTGGCCGTTGTCGATGAGTTCGCGCGGCGGCGGTCGATTCGCTGGACAAGCACCGAGTTCTCCGAGAAAGACCGCGTCGTCGGTCGGATTCATGCGGCCATGGCCAACGCGCTTGAGAATGATGAACGTACGGTGGTCATCGGGGAAGACATCGAAGGGCCTTATGGCGGTGCGTTCAAGGTCACGAAGGACCTGAGCCAGCGGTATCCCGAACGCGTCCGCAACACGCCGATCAGCGAGGCAGCCATCGTCGGTATCGGCACCGGGTTGGCGATGTCTGGTCGCAGGCCGATCGTTGAAATCATGTTCGGCGATTTCATGACGCTGTGCTGCGATCAGTTGCTGAACTCGGCGGCCAAGTTCCGCTATATGTACAACGATCAGGTGCAGGTGCCGTTGATCGTTCGAACGCCGATGGGCGGCAAGCGGGGATACGGTCCGACGCACAGCCAATCGATCGAGAAGCACTTTTTGGGAATGCCGGATACATGGATGCTGGCGGTGCATCATCGGTATGATCCTTTCGCGCTGTACGCGTCGCTTTTTTCGCTGATCGATCGCCCGACGGTGGTTATCGAGAACAAGTTGCTGTACGGCGTCCGAGTGGGTGAGGATGTGCTGGCTGGGTTTTTCCTGGAGCATACCGACGATGCGTTCCCGACCACGCGGTTGAGGCCTGATGGCGAGGCGGATGCGACCGTGTTGTGTTACGGCGGGATGCTGCCGGACGTGGAGCGCGCGGTGGAGACGTTGTTCGATGAGCATGACATCATCTGCGAGGTAATCTGTCCGACGCGGTTGTATCCGCTGGATCCCTGGCCAATTGTGGGTTCGATCGAGAGAACGGGGCGGTTGCTTGTGGTGGAGGAGGGGGTTTCATTCGCGGCGTTTGGGGCGGAGGTGGCGGCGCGGATGGCGGAGTTGTGTCCGGGATCGTTGAAGGCTTTGAAGCGCGTGTCCTCGCCGGAGCATGCGATTCCGAGTTGCGGGCCTCTTGAAAAGCAGTTGTTGCCGGGCGTTTCACATATCGTCGATGGCGTGCGGGAGTTGGTCGAGGATGTCTGAGGTTACACCGGTTCTGGTGCCGCATGAAAACGTCAACGACGAGTTCGTGACGATCGTTGCGTGGCAGGTAGCCGACGGGGATCGCGTGTCGACCGATCAGGTGCTGGCGGAGGTCGAGGGGAGCAAAGCGGTTTTCGAAGTGAAGAGTCCCGCCGATGGTTTCGTGCGCTTCACGCACGCGGTTGGCAACGACGTGGCGGTAGGGGGTCTGCTCTGTCATGTGTGCGATTCTGCGGATGCTGTGATTTCGGATGATGTGGCGACGCCCGTGATGGATGAACCGGACACGCCCTCGCCGGGGTCGACGGATCCGATGGGCGAACTGATTGACGATTTGATTCAGACGCCGATTCACGACACGCATGATGATGATGTCCATGGTTTGCGGATCAGTCGGCGTGCGCGGGCGTTGATGGCGGATCGCGGCGTGGATGAGTCGGTGTTTGCGGGGCATGGGTTGATTCGCGAGCGGGATGTGTTGGCCTATCTTGGCGAGAGTGAATCGGCGGTGGCGATTGCGGAACCGGAGCCGATCGCCAAGAGCGTTGCGGTCGCTCCAACGTCGTCGGCAGAGTCGGTGGTCGGACCGGTCGCTGACGTGCCGACGCGATCCGAACCGCTGTCGCGCATGAAACGAACCGAAGCGCGGTACATCGGGTCAGCCTATCGCTCGACATTGCAGAGTGCGGTGACGGTGGCGGTGCCGACACGGGGAATGAAGGCGGCGACGAAGGCGCATCCGTCGATCGAGGGCAACACGACGGCTGTGATCGTGTTCGAGGTGTCGCGACTGTTGAAGAAACACCCGATTTTCAACGCCTGCCATGTCGATGGAAGCGTCCACTACTACGAGCAGGTCAACATCGGCATGGCGATTGATGACGGTCGTGGTCTGAAGGTGCCGGTGATACGGCAGACCGATGGACTGGATCTGCAACAGACGGCGGATGCAATTCGCGACCTGATGGTCGGTTTTGTGGATGATGCACTGCCGGTGGAGTCGTTGGCGGGTGGCACGTTTACCGTGACGGATCTGTCCGGAGAGGGCGTCTACGATTTTCATCCGCTGATCAATCAGGGGCAGTCGGCGATTTTGGGGGTCGGGGCTGAGTTCTTCCCGCCGGGCAGTCGCGAGGGGACGTTCAATCTGACGCTGGCCTTCGATCATCAGTTGGCGGAGGGGCGGTCGGCTGCTCGGTTTCTGAATGATCTGGCGGAGCGATTGGCGGGGTATGAGGAGGCGTTTCGCGATCGAAAGCACGACGCAGACGAGGAGCCGCATTGCACCCGATGTGCGACGCCATACAGCAAGCTCGTCGAGATGAACCACTATCTTGTGCAGACGATCGGACGCGATGGTCGCGTGTCGCCGGTTTGCACGGTGTGCACGCAGGGTTGGTAGTCGATGTCGGATCAGCGGGAACAACTTCGCGATGTCGTCGCGGACTTCTTCGAGACGAATGCGTCACTGGTGGGGCCTGATTTTGTCCTGGGCGGACAGCGGTTGGCGAGTTCGATCGCGCGGGCGGGCTTGGATGCGGCCATTCGTCGTCGCGTCGGCGCGAAGTTGCCGGCTGTTTACTCCGCGACGACGTTCGGCGAGCTTGAGGCGGCGTTGACGGGGGACGCGGTGGCAACGTCCAACCCGGCGACGAATGGTTCGCTGACGGGGTTGTTGCGGAACGTGCCAAACGGTGTGGCGTGTGGTGTCGACGTTGAGTCGATTGCGAACCTGCCGGGCGCCGACGATTATTGGGAACATGAGTTCTACAACACGCATTTTTCCAACGCCGAGATCGCGTACTGCGTGGCGACGGATGAGCCTCGCGAGCACTTCGCGGCGCGATGGGTGGCCAAGGAAGCGCTGAAAAAATGCGACGGTCGGTTTCTGGAGACGGACAACAACGTGATACAGGTCGCCGTGGATGAGAACGGCGCGCCGCGACTGGAGTTGCTGCACGGCGACGACACAACCGCGCTGCCCCATGCGGTAAGCCTGACGCACACGGCTGAAATGGCTGTGGCGATCGTGGTCACCGGTTCAGCCGGCGAGACGGCCGAGAAGCCGCGGATTGCAGACGCCATTCCCGTCACCGGATCGGTTTCGGGTTCATCGCCGAAACGCGGGTCGAAAGTGCCGTCGCTTGTGACGTGGGTGGCGTTGGTGTTGGCCGGTTTTGCCTTGTGGCGGACGTATCAGGGGTGAGTGACGGGCAGGCATGACGCAAACGGACGCAACCAATTCGAGCGGTGTTGTTTCGGCGGGCAATGGAGGAAAAAGCCCCGCCGCCAAGCGCTGCTGGTTCATCCTTCGGGCGCTGATCAGCATTCTGCTGCTGGCCGCGATCGTCCGACAAGTCGGCGACGATGCGCTGATCGCATCGCTGCAGCGTGGGATGGCGAATTGGGGCTGGCTTCTCGCCGCGATGATCGTTCCGCGCATTATCGGTACCGTGATTTCGACGGTTCGTTGGTTGGCGCTGCTACGGGCACAGAACACGTCGGCCACGGTTGGCGACGTCGTTCGGGCGTTGATGATCGGGGCATTCCTGAACTACTTCCTGCCGACCTCGATCGGTGGCGATGGCTACCGCATGTGGCACATAACCAATGCAACGTCGTGTCGCTATTCGGTCGTGTTGGCCACGATGTTGGTGGAGCGGGGAACAGGGTTGTTGGCAATGTGCGTGTTGGCGATCGTGGGCGGTCTCTATCGGTGGGAGTGGATGACATCGGTGCCGGCGATCGGTGCGTGTGTTGCGGGCTGCGGCGTGCTGCTGGTGGCAGGGGTTGTGTTCCTGATCGTCATCAAACCACCGTCCGAAAAACTCGGCGATGGCCCGTTGGGGGTGATTCGTCGATGGCGGAAGTTGGCGGGCGCGATGGCGGACTTTCGGGATCGCCCGTCGGCGTTGTGGATTGCCTTCGCCTATTCGCTCGCGTTGCAGCTCAACATCGTGTTCCAGTATTGGGCGTTTGCGAAGTGCGTCGAGATTGACATCACCTTCGACCGATTCCTCATCGTGGTGCCGATAAACACGATCGCGACGATGATTCCGATATCGTTCAACGGGATCGGTGTCCGCGAATGGGCGACGATCTGGGTGTGTGCACCGCTCGGGGTCGCAAGCGCCGACGCCGCGCTCATCGCGGTTCTGTTTATCGCCAGTGGCTTGTTCCTGGCGGCCATCGGGGCATTTCTGTTGAATCAGCGAATGGCGTGGATGCCGACAAAGACCGGCGTACAATCTGAGAGCACGTGATCCAACCGCGGCGAACCCTGTCACGCGGAAACTGATGGATTGGAGTCGCATCGATGTCTGCTTCATCCGCGCCGCCAGCCAAGACCGACAAAACTGGCGACGTTCAGAAATACTGGAACGAGAATCCGCTTGGCACGCAGTTTCGGGCCGACGAATCGCTGGAAGTCGGGAGCGAGGCCTACTTTGAGCACATCCGTCCGAGGATGACCGAACGGTTTCCGTGGATTGTCAAGCTGATTCAAACCAACGGTCCAGTTTTCAAGGGCAAGGACATGCTCGAGGTTGGCTGCGGGATGGGCTTTGATACGCTCATGTGGGCGCAGCATGGCGTGAACATCACGACGATCGACTTGTCTGACAAGTCCCTCGCACTGGCACGGAAGAACCTTGCACGCAAGAACCTGTCAGCCACGTTCCTCAACGCGAGCGCGCTCGACTTGCCATTCGCAGATGAGCAGTTCGATGTCGTGTACAGTCGTGGCGTGTTGCATCACACGGGTGATACGCCGCGAGGCATTCGCGAGGTGCACCGCGTCCTCAAACCCGGTGGAACGGCCTTCATCTGCCACATTTATCGTCGCTACTCGTGGATGTACCTGATTTCGAAGTTTGGCCGCGAGCCGATCGAGTTCAAGGATGGCGATCCGCCAGTGACAGATTTCTTCCTGCAACCGGAAGTGCGTGAGATGTTTGCCGACTATGCTCGGTGTGATCTTGAACTGCAGCACTACCGTGCGATTCCGACGATGCGGGCAGGGTGGAAGGCGACACTGTACAACAAGGCGTTCTGCCCCGTGTTCAACCTGATTCCGACGCCTCTCGCCAAACTGCTTGCTTACAAGATTACCGTCCGCGCCGTGAAGTAGCGATCATCGAACCTGCCCGCGTATACGCAAACCGCGAAGGTAGGGGAGTGTGATCGCCGCCAGGATGACCTGTGTCATGCCCGCAAGGGCGAAGACGGCGGTGTAGGTCGCCTCTGTCGTGAGATGAGATTCGGTCAGCGCGATCACGCGCCAGCCAAACATCGGTCCGACAAGGAACCCGAGCGACCCGGCCATGTTGAACCCACCGTATACGCTCGCGCGCTGAGCCTTGGGAGCCAGGTCCGAACAGATGGCCAGATTCGGCGCGAACATCATTGCGCTCAGCACGCCCGACGCCACCATCAAAACCGGGAGTATGCTCGCCGGAACGACGGCATACAACGCGTAAACGATGCCGAACAGGAAAGACCCGCCACACATCATCCAGACACGCCCGTATCGATCGGCCAATCGTCCCATCGGATAGCAAAGAATGGCGAACGGCAACATGAACATCGTGAGCAGTCCGCCGCGATAGGCTGGCGAGAATCCATGAACCTCGGCGAGGAAGAGCACAAAGCTCGATACGATCACGCCGACGCAGAACCGATCGATGAAGGCGTAGGCATAGGGAACCAGCAATGCACGGTGGCGGCGCAGCAAACGCACAAAGTCGGAGAGCCTCTTGGTGCGTTCCAACGTGTCGGCGTCGCGAAGGGTGGCCCATGCGACAATGGCTGCGGCCAATGACAATGCAGATCCCAGGTGAAACACCGCAAGCGGGTCTCGCTGCCCGAGCATCCCGCCGATCGGACTTCCGAACGTTGTCCCGAACATCAACACGCAGCCAACGAGTCCCATCGTTCTGCCACGTCGGGCGGGGTCGGACCAGTCAGATGCCATCGCCATGCAGCATGAGATGGCGGTGATGTGGGCTGCCCCTTCAAAGAACCGGAAGAACAGCAACGCCTCGAGCGACGTTGCCTTCATCAACAGCCACAGCAGGCAGGAATTCAGTGCAAGCGCGGCCACCAGGATTGGTTTGCGGCGTCCCATCCGGTCCGCGAGGACGCCGCCAACCGGAGCAGCCACGACAGCCCCAACCATGTTGGCGGACATGAACGCGTGCGTCCAGAAGGAGGACGCCGCGAACCGATCCGCCACCACTTCGCGCAACACCGGCACGATCATCGTGACCGGAAGCATCGTGAGAAACAGTACGGCTCCGAGCGCAACAGCGGACCGTCGCGTCCACGTCGCGAGGCCAAGCGATTCGTTCATGGTGGAAAGGGTCTGACTCACTACTCCAGCTTAGCTCACTTGGCCTCGATTTTCCGTGTCGCCGGTATCGCTACGGCAACACGAACGGTGCGACCAGGAAGAGCGTCTCCACGAGGAAGTTGTTGCTCCCGTCGATCAGGATCGGGGTCAACTCGGTCAGTAGTTGTCGCGAGCAGCCCGACGGCAGAATCGAGGGCAGGAAAACAGACGTCAACAAGAACGGTTTGATCATGCGTTTGGTCATGGCAAATTCTCCCGGTTGCAGGTCTAGAAGCTCAGGATCAGATCGACGGTGACACGCTGGTTGAAAATGTCGTTGCCCGGATTGGAAATCGGGAACCCGTACGCCGCTCCGAATGAGAGATTCGGCGTGAGCTTCCAACGGAAACCGAGATCACCCCAGAACACGCTGCTCCCGCCGACATCCGACGAGCCGAGGTTCGTGTAGTCTAGACCGCCAAAATCGACCGGGAACCGGTCAGCATTGCTGAGGTAGTGAATCGCGTGGAGTTCGAACAACGGATAGAACCCAGGGAGCGTCTCGGGGGCGATCTCCGTGTCGAAATGCAAATCCCAATAGAGGATGTGGTTGCCATCGTTGTGGTCCATCGGAATGCGACCACCAATGGTGCCGGTGAAATTCAGCCAGTCCCATTTCTTGGCGATGCTGATGAACGGATTCAACTCGTTGGCGCCGGCGTCACCACCCTGAAGGATGTCGCGTGAACCCTGGTGGATCTCCCAACGAAGACCACCGGTCAGGACAAAGTCGTTTGTCTCGTCGACGATGAACGCGTACTTCAGGCCGATCGCGAAATCGTTCCAGCCGCTCGCACGCGGCAAAATCCCCGCGTTGAACTCGGTGTAGCCATCCTTGGTCGCGATGAACGCGAGGCGATCGGACAACGCCACGCGAATCTGAGCCGCCCATGCGTTGAGCTGTCCGCCGCCGATCTGCCCGTTGCTCGGGAAATCGTGCCACGCGTAGAACAGCTTCATGTTCGTCTCGATGAACGGGCTTTCGAAGTAAATCGGATTGCCGACGTTGTCGGCGAACTTGTCCGACATGTTGGTCGTGGCCCGCATGCCGCTTAGAAACCCGGTCCAAGGCCCTTCGTAACCCGCGAAGATGTTCCGGTCGCTCAACAGGTACGACGAACCGGGCGAACGCGACATGGAATCTTCCGGCTGCGTCGTCCCGGTCAGACGAAACGATGTGTCGGTGTCCCGCCTGGTATCCGCGTCAACAAAAGCGGTCCCACTGAAGAGGACCGCCATCGCACACCAACCACAAAATCCTGATTTCTTCCACCTGACTGCTGTCATGTCTTGTACTCCCACCGCGCTAGGACGCCGCTGCCCGACTGCTCATACGGACGTCGCCGCCGACTTCGAAAAGTCAAGTACGCCACTCACAATCATCCCGGCCCGCGTCCATTATATGAGGGGCGCGGCGCGACGCCAGCGTTGGGGCATGTGAATCTATGTCCGCCAATTGTGAAACCGACATGGACCATCCATGGCACCGTTGACAACGATTATCCCTCGACCGTTTCGCCCGTCAGTTTCTGGGAGATGCTCTTGGCGATCAGTTCGTAGACGCGACTCGGGACGACATCGAGCTTGAGGATCGTGGCGAATTCCTCGACGTCGTTTTCAATCTGCCCCAGCACATGGCTGAGCACTTCGAGGTTCAATTGCACGACCGCCATCGCTTTTTCGCAGGCGGGCAGAATCGTTTCCTCGTTGGTGACTTCACAGAGCAGCGTCGCAAGTCCGCATGCCGCGCTCACAATGCGAATGAGGGCGGTGGCGTCTTTGGATGCCTTTGGGGGCATCTCTTCGCAACCGACGTGCTCGATGGCCTCGACCATCACCTTGGGTAAGCCCCAGCGATTGAGCACGAGTGACGCGACCTGTTTGTTGGTGACGCCAAGCACACCTAGTTCCTGTTCGGACAGGTTGGCGGAATTGTGCGGTGAGAAACTCTCCGCAATTGGAGCGTACTTCTCGGGTACGGCCCGCGCGAGCACGATCACGCCCACGTTGCTGAGCAGCCCGCACATGAACGCTTCCTCCCGCATATGGGGTGCGATCTGATCAGCGAACCGCGCCGCCAGCACCGCCGTCGACAGTGAACGCCGCCAGTAATAGGCCACGTCGATGTGTTTCGACCGCGATTGATTGATCTTGTCCACCATGCATCGGCCCATCACGAGCGTGCGAATCCGCTTGATGCCAAGCAGCGTCGTCGCCTGCGCAAGAGAGCTGATCTGGCGTGTTACGCCGAAGAGCGGCGAATTGGCCAGACGCAGCACATCGCTGGCGACGCCCGGATCGGTCGACAGCAGACTGATGACGTCCTCCTGCTTGTAATTCTCCGCGCGGGTGATTTCCATCAGACGCGTAACAATCTGGGGAGTCGACGGGATGGCGTCGGAGCGCTCGATGAACTCGAGTATCTTGGAATCCATTACAAACGGCCTCGCAGCTTTTCGGACTTTGGTGGCGTCGACGACGAAAGTCGATACCCACTCATCAAACATCGACACCGCTCAACCCGCGCTCCAGCTAAATGATGCACTGCATTTTCGGCTGTTCATTCGAGACGGTGACGAATGCCCTTTGACTGCCAACGGACCTGCAACGCTCGCCGCGCACGCAATGCGTCCGATAATGACTATCTGCCCATTCTTGAACCCGTCGACCTTCGGGAACTGCCCGGTACACATACGTTCAAATCGTTAGATCAAGATACACCCGCAAACGAACGATTTATCGTGTAGCGTCACGTCACGCTCGTCCGCACTTGTATCGGGCCTGGCGACGCTGTTGAGGCGGGCGTTCTCACGTGTCGACGCCCCCGGTCATGAGACGGGTCTCAAGTGAAGGAATGTGAACCGATGACGACGGCGACCATCGATCAGACGACGAGCCAGGTGGATGTCAACGAACAATCTGGCGGACAGGACGAAAGCGCCTCGCAGCGTCAGATTGTCAGCTTCCGGCTTGCCAAGGAAGAGTACGGCGTCGACATCATGCGCGTTCAGGAGATCATCCTGATGGGCAAGGTCACGCGGATGCCCGAAGTTCCAGACTTCATTCGCGGACTGATCAACCTTCGCGGACACGTCATTCCGATCGTCGATCTGCGCATGCGTTTTGGTCTTCAGGCTGGTGCAAACAGTGAAGAGACCCGCATCGTCGTGGTCAATGTCGGCAACCGGACGATCGGAATTGTTGTCGATGCTGTGAACGAAGTGCTCCGCATACAGGCGGATCAGATCGAACCACCACCGTCGAGCATTGGCGGCATCGATCAGGAGTACATCCGCGGACTGGTGAAGCTTGAGAGCAAACTGCTCATCTTGCTGGACATTGAAAACATCCTGAATCAGGACGAGCAGAAGATCCTCGCAGCCAATCCGGCACTGGGAGCCTAGTGCCGACGGCACGTTGGGCGCCAATGTGATAGGAACAAACGAAACCGTCCTGATCGGGGACGGAACAAAGACATAAACGAGACTTCAGTAACGGAACAAATCCATGGCCACTGGTACCAAGAAGGAAAATGACATGAGTAGCAATCCTCAGGGTAGTGCGAGTTCAACAAGTGACGGGCGGGAGAAAACCGCGATGCTGGAGGCCATTCACCGCGTGCAGGCAGTCATCGAGTTTGAACTCGACGGCACGATCATCACTGCCAATGAGAATTTCTGCAACGCGGTTGGCTACTCCCTGGACGAAATCCAAGGTCAACATCACCGGTTGTTCTGCGAGCCGGAGTTCGCCAACTCACCGGAGTACGCCAGTCTCTGGACCAAACTGAAACGCGGTGAGTTCGTCGCTGGCGAGTTCAAGCGAATCGCAAAGGGTGGAGCGGCCATCTGGATCAACGCCAGCTACAACCCCGTGATGGACGAAAACGGCAAACCGTACAAGGTTGTGAAGTTTGCCAGCGACATCACGGATTCAGTAAATAAACGGAACGAAGCGCTGATGTTTAAGACGATGTTGGAGAACTCGCCGAGCAACCTCCTGCTCGCCGATAAGGATCTCAACATCACGTACGCCAACCCGTCGACAGTCAAGAACCTACAGCCATTGGCCCATTTGCTTCCGGTTCCAATCGAGAAGATCGTTGGAACCAACGTTGACATCTTCCACAAAGATCCATCCTACCAGCGCAGGATTCTATCCGACCCGAGAAACCTGCCGCATCAAGCGAACATCAAGCTTGGCGACCGCACGCTCGAACTGCTTGTCAACGCCACATACGACACAGAAGGCGAATACGTTGGACCGATGGTCACTTGGTTGGACATTACCGAGAAGTTGACTGCCGAAATCGAAGCGTCGCAGAAGACCGCTATGATCGAGAACTCGCCGACGAATCTCATCCTGGCGGATAAGGATTTCGTTATTCGATATGTCAATCCCGCGACGGTGAAGAATCTCCAGCCATTGGCACACTTGTTGCCTGTCCCGATTGACAAGATCGTTGGATCGAGCATTGACATATTCCACAAGAATCCGGCACACCAGCGCGGCATCCTCGCTGATCCAAATAACCTCCCGCACAAGGCCGATATCGTTTTGGGTGATCAGACGCTCGAACTGCACGTCAGCCCTATCTTTGACAAGAATGGCGAATATGTCGGACCAATGGTCAATTGGCAGAACATCACCGACAAGCTCAGGGCGGAGCAGGATTCTCAGGAGATGTCCGAGAAGATCGAGCGGGAAGCCAAGGAACTCCAGGACAAGGTCAACAGTCTGCTTGTCAATGTTCAGTCTGCGGCATCCGGCGACTTGACGACGGAAGTCTCAGTCAAGGGTACTGACGCAGTCGGTCAGCTCGGTGAAGGGCTGGACAAGATGATCGGTTCACTGCGTGAGGTCATCTCTCAGATCATCGAGGCCGCCGAGCAGTTCACCGAGGGTGCCCGCGTGGTATCGGAAGGCTCAACGTCCTTGTCAGACGGTGCCCAGACGCAATCTGCCAGCGTTGAGCAAATGACGGCGTCCATCCAGTCGCTCAGCAGCATGATCAGCGGCGTGGCAGAGAACGCCAAGTCCGCCGACGTGACCGCGCGCGAGACGAGTCAACGCGCCGAAGAGGGCGGAGCTGCCGTCGACAAGAATGTCGAAGCCATGAAGCTGATCGACAAGTCTTCCGAGCAGATCGGCGAGATCATCAGCGTCATTGGCGAGATCGCGTCGCAGACCAACCTGCTCGCGCTCAACGCAGCCATCGAAGCTGCCCGCGCCGGTGAGCATGGTCTTGGTTTTGCTGTCGTCGCCGACGAGGTTCGCAAGTTGGCAGAGCGTTCGAGCGAAGCGGCCAAGGAAATCGCCGCACTCATCAAGGAATCGACACAACGCGTCAAGGAAGGGGCCGAGCTGAGCGAGCAGACCGGCGCTGCCCTGAAGACGATCATCGAGGGTGTCGAGGAGACCGCCAAAGGAATCGCCGCGATCGCAGCTGCCACCGAGGAGCAGAGCGCAACGGCGTCCGAGGTCAACATCGGCGTACAGAACATCGCTTCGGTCACCGAAAACAATGCATCGGCGTCCGAGGAGATGGCTGGTTCGGCGGAGGAACTCTCCGGTCAGGCCCAGCAACTCAAGGAACTTGTGTCTGCCTTCAAGATCGATTCGGGCACTGCGTCCGTCTCGAGCTAGGCATTGGAAGAACAACTCGGAGTGAACCGCCGTCGATTCGGGCGGCGGTTCATTCCCATCATGACAGATAGGCAACCATGAACCTGCTCAAGCTCACGAACGAAGAGTTTCAGAAGATGGCGGCCCTGGTCTACGACCGCACGGGCATCCACCTTCCGATCGAGAAGCTCAGCCTGCTGAGCAATCGCCTGCGGAAGCGACTCAAAGCACTGGAGCTTGAAAGCTTCGCCGCCTACTACGATCTATTGCTCGACAAGAAGGGTTGCGAGGAGGAACTGCCGCACTTTCTCTCGGCGGTGACCACCAACGAAACCTACTTCTTCCGCAACGAGCAGCTTTGGAACTTCATCGGCGGCGACTTCATCAAGCACATCGTGGAATCGAAGAAGGCCGGCAACAAGACCGTCCGCGTGTGGAGCGCTGCGAGCAGCAGTGGTGAAGAGGCATACACTACCTCGATCGTTCTCCGCGAGCACCTTCCGAATTTCGCGACGTGGAACGTTACGATCATCGGCAGCGACATCAGCAGCCGCGTCCTCGAGAAGGCGCGCGGCGGCGTCTACGATGCCTACGCCGTCTCACGCATGCCGCCGGCACTGCTGAAGAAGTGGTTCAAGAGCGACGCCAATACCCACACGATCCGCGACGAAATCAAAAAGCTCGTTCGTTTCCAGCACCACAATCTCCGAGACCCGTTCCCCAACGGGCGGTTCGATCTGGTGTTCCTGCGAAACGTCCTGATGTATTTCGATCTCGACATGAAGAAACGGGTCATCAAACACGTTAGTGACGCGCTCACGCCCGGCGGGCACTTGATCGTCGGCGACGTTGACCCCATTCGCACGATCCCGGAACTCAGCGCGGCCAACCCGTGTGAGTACCAGCGCCCCGGTGTCTACCGAAAACCCGGTGGCAAGGTCGCAAACATCGGCAACCAACGGATGGCCACCACATGAGCGATTTCATCACGGTCACCCCGGAACTGATGGCTGGCTTCCTCGACGAAGCCCCGGAATACCTGTCGATTCTTGACGAAGGTCTGATGGCGTTCGAGCAGGTCGCCGGTGACGGCGGAGTTCTATCGCTCGACGATCCTGCCGACCAGGAACGCATGAACGAGATGTTCCGGGCTGCCCACAGTCTCAAGGGACTCGCCGCAGCGCTCGGTTTCGACAAGATTCGCGATCTGACGCACTTGATGGAGACGCTGTTCGATCAGATCCGAATGCATCAGCGCGATCTCGATCCCACCGCCATCGAAACGCTCTTCAAGGTCTTTGACAATCTGCGCGACCTCGTCGCCGAATTGACCAGCGAAACTGACGAGCCGGTCACGATCGACGAAGCCATCACCGCACTCGAAGCCATTCTCAAGACACCGACCAAGGCCGAACAGGCAGAATCACCTGCCGCCGCAGCGCCGCCCGATCCGACTGCTACATCCGCGCAGCCGGCCGCCGAGCCGCAATCGTCGCCGACCGATCTCCCCGTCGCCGACGAAAATCAGAAGATCCTGCAGGATGATCCTGAGCTTGCCAAGCTCTTCGTCGAGTCCACCATTGAAACGCTCGACGATCTCAATCAAGGCTTGCTCAAACTCGAAGAATCGCCCGAGAATATTGAGGTCCTCAACGAGATTTTCCGGTGCGCCCACAACGTGAAGGGTGCCTGCGGGGCAGCTGGATTCCCAGGCCCACATCAACTCACGCACGACATGGAAACCGTTCTCGATCGCCTGCGCAATGAGCAGTTGCAGATCGAAGACTCGCTCATGAATGCGCTGTTCAGCAGCGTGGACAAACTGCGGGCATGCGTCGAGAGCATGAAGACCGGCGGATTCGGAGACGTCGACTTCGCCGATGGCGACTCCCCATTCTCGAACTGGCTCGAGAGCGACAAGAACCAGACGTCCGCAGGTCAACCTACTGACACACCGACTGCGTCCGCTGATGCGTCCCTTGATGAGGACGTTCTCGCCGTACGCGTGGAGTTCCCAGATGACTTCCTCGAATCCGAGATTCAGTCTTACCTTATCCACAACAAGCTCAAAGACTGCGGCAATGTTGTCAATGTCGATCCCGACCTCGACAGCCTCGACGGCAACGGAACCATCGAGAACATCACGTTCTCCGTTCAGTCCGACATCAACGCCGAGGAAATCAAGAAGCTTGTCGAGGCGTTCAATGTAAAATCCGTCACGGTCACGGGTGGAGGGGACGACAGCGAGCAACCACAAGCTGAATCCTCCGCACAGCCCGAGCAATCCGTCGCGGAGACACAAGCAGAATCGGCACGTGTCGCGACACCCGAGTCAACAGCAGCGTCAGCCACGCCTGCTGCAAGCAGTGGCCCTGCCGTGCAGAAACCTGAACCGGCACCGCAGCAACCGGCGAAACCAGCCGCCAGCAAGCCACAGGCAACAGCCAAACCACAGGCACCGGCCAAGCAACAATCCACGGCCAAAGCGCCAGCCGCCAAACCGAGCGAGACCATCCGCGTCGACCTCGACCGTCTCGATCAACTCATGAACCTCGGCGGCGAACTTGTTATCAACAAGGCCCGATTCGTTCAGGTTCACGCACAGTTGGAATCCGTCTTCGCCAGCAAGAACCTCGGCTACCTCGTTGATGACATGTCCGAACGGTTTAACAAGCTCACCGACAAAGTCGCCGGTTCGGAAGAGAACGGCGTCCAACTGTCAACAGGCAAGGACCTTGCCGATACAGCCCATCAGCTTTCAGACGACTTTGAACAGGTCAAGCTCCTGCTCAACCGCGTCCACGAATCGCGGTCTGCCATGAACGTCTTCTCCGAGGCGCTCCACAGCCTCAACCTCATCTCCGAGGGCATTCAGAAGCGCATCATGGAAACGCGCATGGTCTCCATCGGCCCACTCTTCCACCGTTTCCGCCGCGTCGTTCGCGACATCGCCAAAGCAACGAACAAACGCGTCGAGCTGGTCCTGCACGGTGAGGCCACCGAGCTTGACAAGCGCATGATCGACGAACTCGGTGATCCGATCACCCACATGGTCCGCAACAGCGTTGACCACGGCATCGAGTCGCCCGAAGAACGCATCGCCGCCGGCAAGCCACCCGTGGCCACCGTCGAACTCGATGCGTACCACCGTGGACGTCACATCTGCATCGAAATTCGCGACGACGGGAAGGGCGTCGACGTCGAGCGCGTCAAACAGAAGATCATCGACCGCGAGATGGCCACCGCCAAGCAGGTCGAGCAGATGACCCACAAGGAGATCGTCCAGCATATTTTCAAACCTGGTTTCTCCACCGCCGAACAGGTCACTGATCTCTCCGGGCGCGGCATGGGCATGGACATCGTCCAGAGCAAGATCGACACGATCAATGGTTCGGTCGACGTCGACAGCGAACCAGGTCAGGGCACGACCGTCACCATCCAACTGCCCCTGACACTCGCCATCATCAACGCACTGCTCTGCCGCATTGGTGAAGGTACCTACGCCGTCCCACTCGAGATGGTGGCTGAGATCCTCACGGTTCGAAATGAGGACATTCAGCACGTTCAAAAGAGCAAGGTCATTGTCGTTCGCGATCGCGTCATCCCGCTCGCACGTATCGAGCACATTTTCGATACCGGTCACGAGGAACTGACCACCGACCAGAGCGACGCCAGCGACATGACGGTCATCGTCCTTTCCTTCCAGAACGAAGTCCTCGGCCTGATCGTCGACGACCTCATCGGGCAGGAAGATGTCGTGATCAAGAACCTCGCTGCCAACTTCCGAAACGTCGACGGCATCGCAGGCGCGTCGATCATGGGTGATGGCTCCGTATCCCTCATCCTCGATGTCGCTGCCACGATGCAGATGTACGTCACACGCGAACAGCAACGCCGCGAAGCAGACGGCGGTGTTGAACACGTGGACGCCGAACCCGAACCAGAAATGGCAGGTACCGCGACATCATGTTGACAGACACCAATCAGGAACTCGCCGAGTCGCTGCGAACGATCACCATCAACAGCGCCTACAACGCTTCGCGCGCGCTGTCCAAGTGGTTCCGCCACGGCGTGCGACTCAACTGCGACGGGCTTGAGTCCATCACGATCAACGACGCCGCGAGCTTCGTCGCCAACCCCGACGAGCCGCTCGCCGCCGTCCTCATGCCACTCGACGGCGACGTCGGCGGTCACATTCTCCTCGCATTCCCGGAGGAGACCGCCCTGCGTCTCTGCGACATCATGATCGGCGCACCGGAAGGCACGACCACGCAGTTCACCGAACTCGAACAGTCCGCGCTGCAGGAAACCGGAAACATCGTCGGAAGCGCGTTTGCCAACAGCCTCGCCACATGGCTCAAGACCGACATCAGCCCCGCTGCTCCGACATTCGCCTACGACCTCGGCGGTGCCATCATTCAACCGCTTCTCGCATCGCAGGCCGAATTTGCTGACAGCGTTCTCGTTTCCCGAACCAACTTCGAATTCGACAAGAAGCACCTCGACTGGGTGTTTCTGCTGCTGCCGTCACGGGAAGCGCTTGACGTCATGCAGCAACAAAGTGAAGGCGATCACGTCAAAGAGAAGGCACTGCACACCATCGCCATCAACGGCGCATTCGAGGCTTCCCGCGCCATGTCAAAGTGGCTCAAACGCGGCGTGCGCCTCAGCACCGAAGGATTTGAACGACGACCACTCAAGGACGTCTGCCCGCCCGATCAGTCGACCGAACCCGTCGTGGCCATGCACACCGCCCTCACCGAGCAGATGGGCGGCCACGCCATGATGATGTTATCCATGGAAACAGCGTACCGCCTCGTCGACGTGCTCATCGGCCAACCGCCGGGCACGACGACCCAACTCGACGATATGGCGCAATCATGCCTGCAGGAAACGGGCAACATCATCAGCAGCAGCTTCATCAACAGTTGGGCAAAATGGCTGGAAATCACCGCCGAACCCGGCGCGCCGCGCGTTCTGGTCGATCATCGCGAATCGATCCTGCCGTCAATCCTCGTCGAGCAGGCATTGGCGGGGGACGAAGTCTTCCTCGCCAAGACCGAGTTCAACGTCGACGGTCAGTGGCTGGAGTGGGAATTCTATCTGATACCGGCACCGGCTTCCCTTCGGTTCATCGAAGCCGCGTGCAGCTGAGGATTGGTTGATGTCTGAAACGCATTCAATTGGTATTGCCGATCTCAAGGTGATCTCGCACCCCGACAAGGTGCGCACGACCCTTGGTTCATGCATTGGCGTTGCCCTGTACGACCGTGTCTGCAAGAAGGGCGGAATGGCCCACGTCATGCTCCCATCGTCGCAAGGATGTCATGGTGACAAGGGCAAATTCGCCGACACCGCCGTCGATTGGCTTGTCAACGAGGTCCTCGCTGCGGGCTGTGATCCCAAGCGACTCTCCGCCAAGATCGCTGGCGGCGCGTCCATGTTCGGACCAACCGCCGACAACGGTCTCGGCGAAAGAAACGCCGTCGCCGTCAAAGAAAGACTCAGAAAGCACAACGTTCGCTTGGTGGCTGAGCACATCGGCGGACAAAAGGGAAGACGCATGATGCTCTCCCCCAACACCGGAGAGGTGCAGGTTCAGATCATCGGTGAGGAACCCTGCCTGATCTGACGTCAGCTAAACCGCAAGGCCGCTGCCAAAGGAGATAACCGTGTCATCACGTGTACTGGTCGTCGACGATGCCGTCTTCATGAGGCATCTTATCAAGAACATCATCACCGGCATGGGCCATGAAGTCATCGGCGAAGCCGCCGACGGCGAACAGGCCTGCGAGCAGTATGAACAACTTAAACCCGATCTCGTCACGCTCGACCTCGTCATGCCCAACAAGGGCGGACTCGACGCCCTCAAGGATATCCGCGCCAAGGATCCACAGGCCAAGGTCATCGTGATCTCCGCCATCGACCAGCGACAACCGCTCATGGACGCCCTCAAACTCGGCGCCGCCGACTACGTTGTGAAACCGTTTGAACAGGACCGTGTCCAGGAAGCGATAGGCCGCGTTATCGCGGGATAGCCGCCAACGCGTCGAATCCCGACGTGATCGAAGATGGAATATCACCCAGACTTGAAACGCAATCCACGCAACCTGTCTCAAAGGCCGCTTTCGGCATGCCATACACGATGCTCGTCTCACGATCCTGAGACACCGTGTATGCCCCTTTCTCCTTCAGAATCTTGATCCCCGCCGAACCGTCGAAACCCATACCCGTCATCACCACCGCGACCGAACGATCTCCCGCCGCGCCCGCCACCGACTCAAACAGCACGTCCACCGAAGGCCGAAAGCCCGCGACCTTCGGGCCATCGTCGAGCGTTGCCAACAGCTTCTGCCCCTGACGCATCACGCGCAGATGGCGGTCTCCCGGCGCGATCAGAATCTGCCCCGGCACGATATGGTCATTGATCGCCGCCATTTTCACCGCCATCTGGCAAACTTCGTTTAGGCGCTTTGCAAAGGATGGCACGAAATCCGCCGGCATATGCTGCGTGATGACGATCGGTGGAAACGTCGGCGGAAACGCCGGCAACAGTTCATGCAACGTCGCCGGACCTCCCGCGCTGATCCCAATCGCCACCAGGATGTCCTTCGGATAAGCAGACGCCGCCTTCACGCGCTGCGAAACCTTGGGCCGATCACTCAGTGTCGAACGATTGCTCTCCGCCGCAGTACGCACTGCCCGGACCACCGATTCGCGAAATCTCCCCAGCGTCGCAGACTTCTCGCCAAGCGGTTTCGCCACGTAGTCAACCGCGCCAAGCTCCAGCGCTTTCAGCGTTGCTTCCGCCCCAGCCTGTGTCTTCGTCGACACCATGACAATCGGCAGCGGATGGCCCTTCATGACCTCTTCGAGCACACCAAGACCATCAAGTCCCGGCATCTCAACATCCAGCGTCACCACGTCCGGTTTGAGCTCATCAATCTTCTTCAGGCCCTCGCGACCATTCTGCGCCGTCCCGATCACCTCGATCCCCTCGGCCTTCTCCATTGCACTGCGCAGCATGCTTCGCATGAACACGGAATCGTCAACGATCAAAACACGGATCACGGATGAACTCATGGCTACCAACTTCCAGTTTCAGAAATTCTCAACGCCACAACCATGGCGGACGTTACAGGCATATCGTGATAATCCATTCCAAAACTGATGCGAAAGTCAGCAAAAAGACAAACCCAATCCCGCGAGACGGACTCTCCAGGCGCAAAGTGCAGCCAAGCGGCACATACCGCTTCGAACGCGCGATTCTCAACTCAAAAAGCCCCTAACGTGCGCCCGTCAGCAACCAGAGAATCCTGGGCCATTCAGCAAATGTCCGCTGTGTCGATGACGCAACCCATCGAGCAACCTCGTCCGCACGCGGTTCTCAGCGTTTGCAAGCTCAATTGATCAGCGGGCGCACAATCGACATTTGTACGCGCTGGCCTTCGATTCTGTTACGAATGTGCGGGTCACCGCGTCCAGCAGACATGAGAATCACGCAAATTTCATCCGATATTCTTGATTCCCGGCTGTCATTCTGGAATACTCAATGGGGAACGTGGGGCCGCCGCCAAACGCGTGGCCGCCGAAACAACATGAAACGGGGAAGCCACGGAAGGAAGCCGACCATGCCGACGACACTTTTTCGTAGCATTGCCTCAACCACCCTTGCACTCACCATCCTCGCAATGCCTGCATTTGCCGGAAGACTCTTCATGCTCCCCCAGGGCGTCGATCCATCAGCGGCCGACGCCACCGCGGGCAGCAACTTCCCCGTCAACGCGCAACCAGGTGACATTCTGACGTTCGACGTCTATATCCAGGATCCGCAAGCCCCGCTTCTCTGGGTTCAGGTGCAATATTCATGTGATGGCGTCCTGCAGGCCGATTGGCCTGTACCGGCTCGCTACGTCCCATTGAGTATTCAGATTGACGACGAACGCGACGATTTTCTATTCGCTGGAACCCCGTACGTGACCGCACTGGATAGAGGCCAATGTGAACCCGATATCCCTTGCTCTTCTGATTCCGAATGCAACGCCAACAGCCTGTGCCGATTCGGATCCTGCACCATCGCGCCACCGCGCTCATCATCACTCGTCTTGAATTCGCCCCCAATCGAGCTCCCGGACGAAACAAGGTATGTCGCCGAATTGACCTACAGTGTCCCCGAAGTCGCATGGGGCACCGCCGTAATCAGACCGATCTGTTGCCGCAATGATGCGGATTGCGATGGCGACTTGGATGAAGGGTGCGCTCAGGTGGGATCGGATTTGCAGTTGGTCGGACCGGACGACTTCTTCACAGCTGTCGACGGCATCGAGCTGAACGTCAATGGCCCACTGCAGGTCGCGCACCAGCAGGGCGAATCGGGTCAAACCGAACCCTTCAGTGGCTACATTGACCCGCGCGCCGATCTGGACGCAAGCGGCAACCCCACCATCATCTCCTCAGCCACCATCCGATTCTCAAAGCCGGTTTTCGGCTCGGAAAACCAGGATCCCGTGACGGCCGCAAACTTCACCATCGCAACGACCGGCGGCGAATTGCCCGATATTGCCTCAATTGACATGCTCGAAGCAAATCAAACGATCTTCCGCCTCAACTTCGACCGCAACATCCCACTTCAGCACTGGACCACAGTGACAGCCAACGTTTTCGACATCGACGGCAACCCCATCGAAAACGTCGGATCCCTCGGCGCCGCCGACGAGCCCGACCGCCTCGACTTATCTGCCCTCCCCGGCGACATCGATCAAAACGGCATCGCGGAACCCGCCGACGTCTTCCAGTTTCGCAAGTTCATCAACGCCGTCGACGTCCCAGAGCAGGGCGCGCTCTCGCACTATCTCGACATCGACCGCAACGGCACCATCGAACCCCTCGACCTGTTCCGTCTTCGTCAGGTTCTCCAGGGTGTTGATTTCGCTTCCCAACCATGGGCCGGTCAATCCCTGCTCGCCCCTCGGCCCTGACCGTATCGGTGAGCACCAAACAAACACGCGTGACGTGATATCGCACTGGAGTTCTCAATTGAATTGCCGGACCTCGCAACTCAACCCATCTTGACAGATGGGCTATGGAATTTGCCGGCCCAGGGTGCGACCATGCACACATGTCGCAGATTTGCGCATTTCTCGAAAGTTTGTTGTCCAATCCAGGTCGCGGAATGCGCCTTCCTCGCAGGAGGGGCAGCG
Organism: Phycisphaerae bacterium; assembly: GCA_028289375.1. GTDB lineage: Bacteria > Planctomycetota > Phycisphaerae > UBA1845 > UBA1845 > OFTM371. Next base: position 61,529 of record JANQQK010000028.1, read on the forward strand.
TATGAGCCATTCCGCATCAGGCGCGACCGGCGAAAGTCATCCGGATCGCGATCTCTGCTCCGGCTGCTGATTTGGGCGACCCTCTGACAATCGATCAGGTTCGCGTATCAGCGCGATTGTGCAGGTCAATTCGAAAACGCTCCCCTGCGCAATCCGCTGCCGGTTTGTTCCAGGATTCTCCGCCCGCCGTGGGCATTGATATCGTGTCTCTTTCGAAAGGAATAAACACATGCGTAAATGGACACTGGCTCTTCTCGTCGTGACAGGATGTACCGTTCTGTCAGCCTCCACCGCCACGGCTGCACCGCCACCCGACTTCGGCGCCTGCATCGTCCCCGGAAATGGTAACTGTGTTGAAATCAGCGAGTTGCTCTGCATCCTCATCAACGGCGAATACCAGGGCGACGGTTCCACCTGCCCACCACCGCCCAAGGAGGAATTTGTCGTCGGGGAGACCACCGACGTGGACGGACCCGCCGGTACCGATGAAGCCGTCAACCCCATCGGGGGAGGGGCTACCGGCGCATGCATCGTCCCCGGAAACGGCAACTGCGTCGAAGTCACCCAACTGCTCTGCATTCTGATCAACGGGGATTACGGCGGCGATCTCAGCAAGTGCCCCGATCCCGAACCGGACCCCAAGCACAACGCCGACGAGCAGGTCTCCGAAGCAGTGGAGGTCGACTGCTCCGAAGTCGACAAATCCGACGGGTAGGCTACGCCCTGCACATAGGAAAGCCGACGGACTTGCACCGCAACCCCGCCGGCTCTCATCGTGAGCAGGCACCTCCCCACCAAGGTAAGCGCCTGCAAAAACGCTTGGGTCGGTTCGGCGACCACCCCGAACCGGCCCACTATTGTAACAAATCAACCTTCCCCTCTCTCACAAGTTTCCGAACGCCCTCAATGCCCGGGTGTTAACTGCTCCGCCACTTCGCGCGCCTCATGCTGCGCAGACAGGAACCGATCCGTGTACGTCCCGTCCACCTGCTGACAGATCCGCGTCAGCCGCTGCCCCATCTCCGCATACTCCGGATCGCCAGAAGACAACAGATGAAACTCCTCAGCCAGAATGATCAGCCGCAACAAATGACGCAGCACCAACCCCTCGTTCTTCACAAGATTCCGCGCCTTCACATACTTGAAAAAGTCATCCCCGCCATCAAACATCCCGCCCGCCAGCCACTTAGGCTGCACCCACACATCCTCCGGACTCGCCAGCCGATCATCGAACCACGCCTTCAGCATCTGCGGCAGCGACGGCGGACGCTTCGGCTTGTCATCCTCCAGATAATCCTCAAACTCCGGCTCATCCCACGTCGACTTGATCCCGCCCTCACCATCCGCAATCACCAACCCACGCTGCAAACACTCAGGCCGAACGACGTTCGTCTCCAGTGGCCCGATCTCCCGCTCATCCGGCAGCCAGTTCCCCCGCATCATCGACCCCGGCAGCGGCATCATCGCCTCGAGCACCTGCAGCTTTTCCTCCAGGCTCGCATGCACAAGATGTTCCCGACAAAACGCCCCGAACAGCGGATCAACACTGCGAAACGTCAACAGCTCCTCGATGTTCCCCGCCAACGTCACATGATCTTCATCCGCACCACGCTCCAGAAACCCGAACGCCACCAGGTTGTTGATCATGTGCTCAAGCTGATCCTGAAACTTCTCAATCCGCTCCGCCGTGTTGAACCGCTTCGACAAAAATTCCCGCACGCCCGCCAGCGTCCCCTGCTTCGTCAGCACAAAGATCAAAACCGAATACGGAATCATCGACCGACTCGCCAGCTTTGCAGGCCCCGCCTCGATCAACTGCTTGAAGTGCCCCTCCACCCAATACTGCACATTCTTGCGACGTGACGGCTTCTTCCGCTCCAGATCCTTCCGCGCCCGCATGATCCCCGGATCCTTCGAGTTCGGATCGATCTGCTCATACTTCTTTTTCCACTTGTTGATCTTCACATCATCGTCATGCGCCACGACGAAGACATACCCCTTCGAATCAAATTGCGGACGCCCCGCCCGCCCAAAAATCTGATGCGCCGTCGACGACGGTATCAGCTTCTTCTCCCGAGGCTTGCCCGTCATCAACGTGCTCAACACCACCGACCGCGCCGGCAGGTTGATCCCCGCCGCCAACGTCTCCGTGCAGATCACAAACGGAATCAGCTTCCGCAAAAACAGCTCCTCGATCACCTCCTTGTGCTTCGGCAAGACCCCCGCATGATGCACCCCCACCCCGCGAATCAACATCTGCTTCAGCTTCGGACCAATCCCCTCGGTCAGTTCATGATCCGCCAGGTAGGCTTCAATCTCCGCCCGCTGATCCTTTCCGATCAGCGACAGCCCCTTCAACCGCTCCGCCACCTCCCAACACTCATCCCGATTGAAACAGAACACCAACGCAGGCGACCGATTCGCCCCATCATCATCCGACACCATCACCGGCAACTGCTCCGTCAGCAGCCGCTCCTCCTCCCAAACATATTCCAGCGGCACCCGTCGCTGATCCGTCTTCACCAACCGCACCTTCCGCTCATGCTTCTCCTTCAGCCACTGCACGAACTCGACCGAATTCCCGACCGTCGCCGACAGCAGCATCAACCGCACCGACTTCGGCAACAGCACCAGCGACAGCTCCCAGACAATCCCCCGCTCGCGATCATTGAAGTAGTGAAACTCATCCATCACGACGCCCGACACGTCCCGCATCAACTCTTCACCGCTCAGCAGATGGTTCAGCAGAATCTCCGCCACAACCACCTTCACCGGCGCCTCCGGATTCACCCGCCGATTCCCCGTGATCAACCCGACCGAATCGCGATCAAACCCCCACCCCTCAGCCGCGTCCTGAAACTCGCGAAACTTCTGATCCGAAAGCGCAATCAGCGGCGACGTGTAGTACAGCTTCTGGCCCGATTTGAGCGCTTCAAAGATCGCAGCCTCGGCGATCAGCGTCTTGCCCATCCCCGTTGGAGCCGTCACCAGCACCCCGCCTTCCTCCTCAAACCAGGAAAGCAACGCCTCCTCCTGAAACGGGTAAGGATCAAACGAAAGTGTATCCAGAAAATCAGAACAGATGTCGTCGCGATTCATCCCCCCAGCATAGCCGATCAGCCACCGCGCGGTAGGGCGGGTCCGACCATCCAACGCGCCCGCAGCGTGATGCACCCCTGGAAATCACGCCAGTGCGCGGTTTCCCGCACCCATGCACGAAATCCCACAGCGTCGCGCCCGAACCCGCGAGCACATCAACGTCACACCCTTCACCACGCCAAAGAAACCCACGCAAACGCAGCCAACCAACTCAACCGATCCAGCAGACTTTGGAACGAATCTTGCAGCCAATCACACGCAGCCTGCGTTCGCATAGGGTTTTCCCATGCGCCGACGCAGGCACGGGGTCCACACCGCCACGCAAGGCAAGGGGGTCAACATGGAGTTCATCACCGGAAACCAAGCCGTCGTCCGCGGTGCGCTAAAAGCCGGCTGCAACTACGTCGCGGGATACCCCATCACCCCCGCCAGCTCCATCCTCAACGAATGCGTCACCGCCTTCGACAACGGCGCCGGAACCATCATCCAGACCGAAGACGAAATTGCCGCCATAGGCCAATGCATCGCAGCCTCGATGGCTGGCGCGAAACCACTCACCGCCACCTCAGGCCCCGGTCTCTGCCTCTACAGCGAGAACATCGGCTTCGCCCAGATGGTCGAGGCCCCACTCGTCATCGTCGACTGCCAACGCATGGGACCCGCCACCGGCGGCGCCACCGCCACCGGCGACGGCGACGTCATCTTCGCTGGCAACGTCACCCCAGGCGGCTATCCCTTACCCGTCTTCGCCGCCACCGACGCCGTCTCCGCCTACAAACTCACCTACCTCAGTTTCAACATCGCCGAACGATTACGCACCCCCGTCATCCTCCTGACCTCCAGGGACATCGCCCTCACCCGCCAATCCGTCGACCTCGACGCCGTCCAACTCCCACCTGTCATCAAGCGGCAATGGGCCGACCCCGATGCGTCCTTCAGCCCCTACGAATACGACTCCATTGAAAACGTTCCCGACTTCCTGCCCATCGGCGGACCCGTCCCCGTCCGCTGCACCGGCTCCATCCACGGTCCCGACGGCCTGCTCACCAACGACCGCCACGCCATCGACCGCAAGCTCGCGCACCTGTCTGCCAAGATCATGGATCACCGACACGAACTCACCCACGTCGACGCCGACCGCGACCCGCAAGCCGACACCCTGATCCTCTCATACGGCGTCGCCGACGGGGCAGCTCGCGATGCTGTCGACGAACTCAGATCGCAAGGCCATCGCATCACCCACCTGACGCTCTACACGCTCTGGCCCATGCCCGAACAGGCCATCCGCAACGCCGCCAGCGTCAACGTGACCCGTATCATCGTCCCGGAATTGAACATCGGACTATACGCCGAACAACTGCGCCGCGTGATCCACACCGCCGACATCCAATCCATCACACGCATCGACGGCGGCTTGATCCGCCCCGAGCAGATCATCGAGGCATACACCATGGCACCATGCCAATAGAAGGAACAAACGATGGTCGAAACCCTGGACATCCCCGACATTATGCAAGCAGACCGCCACGACATGGGTTTCTGCCCCGGCTGCACCCACACACGCGTCCTCGAAACCCTTGGCCGCGTACTCAAGAAACGGAACCTGAAACCGCAGGACGTCTGCATCGTCAGCGACATTGGCTGCATCGGCATCGCCGACCGCTATTTCACCTGCCACACCTTCCACGGTTTGCACGGACGATCCGTCACGTACGCCGAAGGACTCAAACGCGCCCGTCCCGACCTCACCGTCATCGTCCTCATCGGCGACGGCGGATGCGGAATCGGCACAGGCCACCTCGTGCACACCGCACGCCGAAACGCAGACATCACCGTCATCGTCTGCAACAACTTCAACTTCGGCATGACCGGCGGACAGCATTCGCCCACCACCCCGCCATGTGGCCTGACCGTCACCACGCCCCACGGCGCCGACGCTCACGTCATGGACATCTGCTCCACCGTCACCATCAACGGCGCCGCCTTCGCCGCCCGCTGCAGCGCCTACACCGACGCATGCGAACAGCAACTTAGCGACGCCATCAACACACCCGGATTCGCGCTCGTCGATGTCTGGGAGTTGTGCGTCGCCCACTACGTTGGCCGCAACAAGCTCAACCCCAAGGTTCTCACCGACCTGTCGCACCAACTCAGTCTGCCATTCGACGTCATCGCCCGCACACACTCCACAGTGCCAGCAGCAACGTCAACCGCCCCTGCCGAAAACGCACCAGCAGTCGCCGGCATCACCCGCAGGTCGTCCATCAGGAAGTCACTGATCCTGCCCCGACGCACCGAAATCATCGTCGCCGGCTCCGCCGGACAGCGCATCCGATCCGCATGCGGCGTCATCGGAACACTCGTCACCGCCGCCAACGCCCACGCAGCCCAATGCGACGACTTCCCCATCACCGTACGCAAGGGGTTCTCCGTCTCCTCACTCGTCCTCAGCCACAAACCCATCCGCAACTACTGCCTCATGAACCCCAACCTCGTCCTGATCCTCAGCGACGACGGCCACCAACGCATCGCCCAAACGATGGACCTCGCAACGCCACCCAGCGTCTACATCAACGACGCCATCATCCGCGTCGACACACCTCGAACATGGCGTCCGCTACCGCTTCACAACATCGAGAAAGCCGTCGGCAAAAACGCCGCATCGCTGGCCATCCTTGCACGACTGATCGTCCAATCCGGCATGATCGACCCCAACGTCCTCATGGAACTTGCCACCGAAGCATTGACCGGCCGCCATCGGGACGATCAACTAAGAGCCATCGCGTGGGCTACGCGAAACGCATCGAGCCAAGAAGGAAGCAACCCATGATCCACGACAGCGTCATCGACATCTGCCTCAACGCCTTGCAGTCGCACTTCGGCTCCAACCTGATCCTTCGCCCCCCAGCATCACTCGCCGACCTCGCAAAGCTTGAAAAAGCCGCCGGCACCCTCCCCCGCGACCTGAAGGTCTTCCTCGTCACTTGCGACGGTCTGCGCATCAAGACCGACGCGTCCCTGCCCCACGTCCACCTTTGGCACGTCCACGAAATGCTCGAAACGATGAGCGAAGAATGCCACGCCACACTCCTGCCCGGATTGCTCCCCATCCGCGGGAACGTCGACGCCGAATGCGACCTCCTCGTCACCGATCCCGGACACATGTTTGGCCGTGTCGTCCGTCGCGATCCATGGAAACCCGGCGCCGTGCTCTTCGCCTCAACATTCGGCCGTTATATCGATGGATGGTCGCGCTTCCTCATCGAGAGCTTCGACGCCAATGGCGTTTGCCATCAGGAGCAGGTCCCGCCGTTCGAACATCGCCACGTCACCGTCATCGACGCCGAATTGCCAACCACCGCCGAAGACGACGAAGTCAAGTCATGGCTTCGTCAACTGTCCGTCATCGAAAGCGGCGGCTCCGACTTCTAACCAGCACACCGACAAGATTCCGACCGTTGTCGCGCAGTCGGCGAGTTCACCTGTGCACAGCGCACACCAATTTCGTGCAATCCGAACAGCCACGTCTGCCCAGTCTTCCCATTTGCGCGGTGTATTTCGTTTATTGAATCAAGGGTCCGATTTATTGATTGCAACACATACCCCGACCCCTACGATGACGTTGTGGTAAATCATGGGTTGACCTGAAAAGGAGCACACGACCATGCAACACAAACTGCTATCCAATTCACGCGTCGCACTCGCATTCATCATCGTTTCCATTGCAGCCATGACGGCCAATGCCTTCCCCTCATGGATCGGAGTGTACGGTTCCTTCGAACGCCACACCGACACCCAAAACCCCGGAACCTACACCGTCCTCATGAACCAGGATTACTGGGGCCTCCACTGCGAGGTCGGCATCCGCGTCGACGGCGGCTCATGGCAGGTCTTCCAGATGAGCTACGCCGGCAACGACTCCGGAAACTCAAAATGGGAACACACCCCATCGTCCACCTACGCACCCGGATCAAACGTTGAATACTACTTCCACGGCTACGACAACTGGGGCGGCCACATCTGGGACAACAATGGCGGCAACGACTATGACTTCGCCGCGGCGCTCGTCCCATCGTCCCAATCCGGCATGGGCGCCATCCCCTACACCGGCGGCGTCGCCTTCCGCGTTTGGGCACCCAACGCAACAACCGTCTCCGTTGTTGGCGATTTCAACAGTTGGAACGCCACCACCAACCCACTCGCCTCCGAATCCGGCGGCATGTGGTCGGTCGACGTCGGCACCGCATCGGTCGGCGATGAATACAAGTTCGTCATCGACGGCACCATCTGGAAAAACGACCCCTGGGCAGAAGACGTCACCAACTCCGTCGGCAACAGCGTCATCACCAGCGACGCACCCTACAATTGGACAGCCTTCACTACCCCAGGCTGGCACGACATGATCATCTACGAGATGCACATCGGCACCTTCAACGACACCCCCGGCGGCACCCCCGGCACATGGTCCAGCGCCACCGCCAAACTCAACCACCTCCAGTCCATGGGCGTCAACGCCGTCGAAATCTTGCCCATCGCCGAGTTCGCCGGCGACTTCTCATGGGGCTACAACCCAGCCCATCCTTTCGCACCCGAGAGCATCTACGGCTCCCCAACCGATATGAAAGACTTCATCGATGAATGTCATCAACGCGGCATCGCCGTCCTCATCGACGTCGTCTACAACCACCTGGGCCCAAGCGACCTCGACCTCTGGCAGTTCGACGGCTGGTCGACCGGCGGCATGGGCGGCATCTACTTCTTCCAGGACTGGCGCGCCGTCACGCCATGGGGTGACACCCGACCCGACTATGGCCGAGGCGAAGTCCGCACCTATCTCCGCGACAACGCCATGTACTGGCTCACCACCTACAACGCCGACGGACTCCGCTGGGACTCCACCGTCAACATCCGCACGCAGAACAACGGCGGCGGTGGCAACATCGCCGATGGCTGGAGCCTCATGCAATGGGTCAACAATGAAATCAATGCAGCCGTCCCATGGAAGATCTCCATCGCAGAAGACCTCCAGAACAATGAATGGCTCACCAAGACCACCGGCGCCGGCGGGGCGGGCTTCGACTCTCAATGGGACGCCGCCTTCGTGCACCCCATCCGCGACGCCATCATCACCGGCAACGACGCAAACCGAAACATGTACAGCGTCCGCGACGCCATCACCCACTACTACAACGGCGACCACCTCCAACGCGTCGTCTACACCGAAAGTCACGACGAAGTCGCCAACGGCCATTCCCGCGTCCCCGAGGAAATCTGGCCTGGCAACGCAACGAGCTGGTTCTCCAAGAAACGCTCAACCCTCGGCGCCGGCATCGTCTTCACCAGCCCCGGTATCCCGATGATCTTCCAGGGGCAGGAATTCCTCGAAGACGGCTACTTCGCCGACACCGACCCGCTCGACTGGACCAAAGCCACCACCTTCAGCGGCATCGTCGATCTCTACACCGACCTGATCGCCCTGCGTCGCAACACCGCTGGTAAAACCGCCGGTCTCCGCGGCAACAACGTCAACGTCCACCACATCAACAACACCAACAAGGTGATCGCTTACCATCGCTGGGACAGCGGCGGCACGGGCGATGATGTGATCGTCGTCGCCAACTTCTCCGGCACCGGATTCACCAGTTACAACATCGGCTTCCCGCGCAGCGGCTCATGGAAGGTCCGCTTCAACAGCGACTGGAATGGATACGATTCCGCCTTCGGAAACTGGAACGCCTACAACACAACAGCCAACAGCGGCACAAAGGACGGCATGCCCTACAACGCCAACGTCGGTATAGGCCCCTACACCGTCATCATCCTCTCACAGGACTGACGGTAACGCAGGTCACAACCTGCATAATTCATTTGTAGACGGTAGACGGTAGACGGTAGGGCAGGTGCTTGCACCTGCCGTCCGTCCTGTAGCGCCACCCCTTGTGGGTGGCGGGACCGCTCAGACGGTAAGTCAGGTCGCAACTTGCCGCGATTGAACCAACGGTTGTGGCAACCGCTCGCACCTGCCGCTAGGACCGCAATGCGTGCAATGCAAACAGATCTCCCCCACCCGGCACCATCGGCGTGGGGGAGTCTCTTTGGGCAATCCAACGCTGCTCTGGGTGGCCCACCGACTTCAGCGGTGGGGGAGTCGAATTCCATTGTGGGGATGTGAACTCTGCTACAGAACGGTAGGGCAGGTGCTCGCACCTGCCGTTTGGGTTGGGCGCCCACCATCGTACCCGGCGCGCCGGAATGGGGCAGTCGATTCAAAGTAATTTAGATCGCCACCCGCCGATTCTCCCAATTCAACGATCTGGCGACGATACCTCATCATGCTCGAGTCTTGGACCACGGGCCCGTCCCGAAAAAAGCCGCGTCAAGAACACCACAACCAAACCAAAAGGCGAATACACCAATGCGTGCCCGAGTATCCAGGGCATCGGATTGGCCGTCGCCCTTACGTCGCCAGTCAACACGCCCGAACCGAGCATCCCCGCAGCAAGCCCAACACAAATGGGAACAAACAACAGTAACTTCGCAGCCTCCGAACTCTCCGGACGTGAAGCCGAGTCAGCCACAAGAATCGCCGCGAGGAACATGGAACCAAGTTGCAGCACAGGACCCAACAGCCCCAAAACAAAGGCAATGGCAACATACCAGACCACACCATGCCAAATCCATCGACGCCCACCAATCATCGTCCCGCGCCTCAGAGTCATTCGATAGACCCGTCCCCACCATCACGCCTCCCTTTCTGGGAGTTCAGTTCTTCGAATAGGAATGCAACCGTGGCGGACAACACCCAAGCGACCGGCATCATGATCATGAACGTCGACCAAAAAGCAAACGCCGGATCCCTGTCTGTCTGCCTCGTCCCAAAATGCACACCCATGTCGCCCAGCGACCAACCGAACACCAACGTGAATATCCGTGCCAACCGTGCCCCGACGTCGATCCAGTTCTTGCTTGACGTAACGACCACGACGAGCACCGCCGCGACCATCCCCCACGAAGCTGCCGCCCGCCACTCAGTGACCCCCCACCGTTCCAATCCCAATGGGAAAACTCCGAACACAAAACCAATGATGAAGTGCCTGGTCATGGAACATCCACACGAATCCACGAAGTTCAGAGTACGCCGATCATAGCGCGATATTTCCGATGGCCCAACCAGCGTCTCTCAATTTCACCACAGATCGTTCGGCCAAAACCTACAGTCCCACCACGCCAACCCCCATTCGCCACCCCGTAGCCCCCTGATCAAACAAAAATATTCCCTTCGATCACCCATCACGTACTTATGGATGGAGAGGAGGTGACCCCATGTTGCCGACGACGACACCAGCCCAGCCAATAACCCGATCCACCGATTCCCCGCGCCCCATTGGTCCCACCAACCACCACGCTAAAATCCCCCCATGGACCAGCCCCCCAACACCATCATCATCGGCGCCGGCGCCGCAGGCCTCGCCACCGCCATCTTCGCCGCCCGCCCCAACCCCCACGCCAACGTCACCATCCTCGACGGAGCAAAGAAAATCGGCGCCAAAATCCTCGTTTCCGGCGGAGGCCGATGCAACGTCACCAACGCATCCGTCACGCCCAACGACTTCTACGGCGGAAACCGAAACATCATCCGCAACATCCTCCGCCGCTTCGACCACATCGCCGCCCGCAACTTCTTCACAGATCTCGGCGTCCCGCTCCACGAAGAACCACACGGCAAACTCTTCCCCGATTCCAACAAAGCCCAATCCGTCCTCGACGCCCTCATCAATGAAGCCAACCGCCTCAACGTCACCATCAGCCCCAACCACCGCGTCACCAACATCACCAAATCCGACACCGGATTCACACTTTCGGTCAACGTCAACGACGAACCGCAGACGATCCACGCCGACCGCATCGTCCTCGCCACCGGCGGAAAATCGCTCCCCAAAACCGGCAGCGACGGTGTCGGCTTCCAACTCGCACAATCCTTGGGCCACAGCCTCATCGAAACATCCCCCGCCCTCGATCCGCTCATCCTCGCCGGCGACTTCCACGCCCAACTCACCGGCATCACCCACGACATCACCATCAACATCCGCACCGCAGGTCAAAAGCCATCCCGCATCACAGGCCCCGTCGTCTGGACCCACTTCGGACTCTCAGGCCCCGCCGCCATGAACGCCAGCCGCTTCCACCACCGCGCCCGCATCGAGAACAAGCACCAGCACATGTCCGCCAACTTCTGCATCGATCAATCATTCGAACAGGTGGACGCAACCATCCAATCGGCCGCCGCCAACCGCCCCAAAGCACGCGTCACCACCATCATCCACCAATGGCTCCCCCAGCGCATCGCCGACGCCATCTGCAAACACGCCAACATCCCAACCGACATGGAGAGTGGCAGACTCACCCGCGACGCCCGCCGCAACCTCGCCCACGCCCTCACCGACTTCCCCCTCAACGTCACCGACACCCGAGGTTACAAGTACGCCGAAGTCACCGCCGGCGGCATCCCGCTCTCCGAGGTCGACCCGAAGACGATGCAATCCCGCAAATTCGAAGGTTTGTTCCTGGTAGGCGAGATCCTCGACGCCGACGCCCGCATCGGCGGCTTCAACTTCCAATGGGCATGGTCCACCGCATACATTGCCGGCGCCGCGCTGGCAAGGGAATTGTCACTCTGAATGGTCGTTTGTGGATTCGGGTTTCTGCCTCGACTTGAATATCCATCCAATTGCTGGTTCGTTCTCGGCCTTGGCATCAGCGGGATTTTGATAGTGAAGGATTTCGACAGAGCATTGGTGAGGCGTTGCGGTGAGAACTGTCGCCCGGGTCCGATCAAGGAAGAACGTGTCGTGTTCGCGGATCAACTTCATCCCGACATCAACCCCATCAGCCGTGCCAATATCAAGAGTAGCGATTGCCTTGAGACAAGGGTGCCCCGGAACAGTGCCCGATTCTGGTGTGATGCTCCTCACTTGCGTAATCGATCCGACGATCGGGCCCTTCAACAGCAAGTGCCTGAACTCGCGTGGCACATAGGGTTTGCCGCTGGGGCGTTTGTAATCCATGCGGAATTCAACGAAGAAGCCTCGCGGTCTTTCAGGATAAATCAGGTTCTTGTTGACATCGCTGCAGAACGAATTCATGTTCTTGGCAGGAACCAGATAACGAAGGCCTTCCCATTTCACGACGACGAATTTCTTGTGGTCGAATATTCGCGATTTGTTGCGTTGGGGCGTCTCATGCACCAACGTGATCACACCGACTTTCTCTTCTTGAAGCTCTCCGTATGCAACCAACTTTCCAAGACCTGCAGGATGCGTGTATGCAAAACCAGATTCGGGAGCAACAAGGAGAACACTATGGCCATGGAAAGTAGGGCCGCTGGTGTAGAAACCAGCCCAATGGTGTGTTCTTCCGTGCGCCGGCATTCTCCGCAATTCCGCAGAAATCATCTCTGTTCGTCTCTCTGTCTCCCGAATGACCTCCTTGCGGTCAAGTTTCTCGCCCGCATCGACATGAGTAGGAATTGACAGGATGATCAATAAGCAAGGGAGTCCAATGGTGACACGAGACATGATCATGATGGTTGTTGCACACGGATCCTCATCACTGCCGCGTCATCTGCAGTGACATCAGACCGTACGCTGTGCCGTAGGGTTTGTGGTATGTGTTGATGTAAAAGTCCCACATGCTGCCGTCGGATTCCTGCGTCTTGATGATCTCGTGGGCCAGCAGCGGCGTGTACTTTTGGCGGTCTTTCTCGGGCAATTCATTGATCACCTGCGCGGCGTAGTAGTGGCCAAAGAAGTAGAAATACCCGCTGTTGGCATAGTAGGCCTCATGTGGGATCGGCTTCTTGCGGGCGACGTCGAGGAACTTGTGGTGCTTGAAAAAGTGATCCAGCCCGGTGCGCAACTGATCCTGCGTAACCGGGTAGCCGCTCTTGAGCAGTGCGAGGTTGCAGACCTGAATCCGACACAACGACCCCTTGATCGTATCGATCCACTCCGAATGACGCGGCGCGGTAATGGCATTGACCGAGTACGTGTACGCCCCATCCGGCAGGCGGCAGCGTGCAACGGCTTTGGCGGAAATGCGCAACATGTCCGGCGGAACGTCGAGACCGGCCGCCTTGGCATCATGCAACGCCAGCACACCGACAGCCGTCATGAAACTCGTCGCCCACGCCGGCGTCGGCGCCTTCACCTCGAAATCGTAGTAGCCCCACCCGCCTGACGGCGTCTGATACTTCTGCAGTTCCTTGATCAACTTGTTGCCGACGGTGCGAAGCTTGGCCAGCCGCTCGGCGTCGTTGGCGTAACGCGGATTCACGATCGCCCGGGCCACGCCCTGCAAGCCATAAATGTACGCCCACGTGTTGTCCGTATCCCAATCGGAAGGGCGCTTCACGCCGGCGTTGTCGATCATGTAGTCGATCGCCTTGTCGTAGGCGGCCTGAATCTGCTCCGTCTGCGTCGCGTCCTGCAGCGCCATGGCGCCAAGACCGGTCGTGGCGAGGATCCACGATTTGTGCGTCTCCGGGTTGGACCAGAATTCGTGGGCCGGCTTGTCCCAGGAACCCCACGAGCCGTCCTCATTCTGATCTTCCAGCATGAAGTCCGTGGCACGCTGAATTGTCGAATCGGTCGGACTTGGCGCGTCGGATGCCAAAGCAGGGCCAGCCAACAGCGCGACGGTGATCACGAAACGCAACATGGGATACCTCTTTCCAAGTAGACTACGAGCAAAGCAAACGGGCACTCTTCTGGTGTGCATTAGCCGTCAGCATCCGCCATCGCCTGTTCCAAGTCCTCGCGTGCCGTGGCGATGTCATCCATGATTTTGGCGACCTTGTGCTCCGCCGACATGAACGCGATCTGCTTCTGCACCATGTCGGAGGTAGCTTTACGCATGGCCGCATCGGCGGCGAATTCCTTCTGCTGGAGCTTGTTTTCATGCTGGGATGTCTCCAGCGGGATCGTCTCGTTCTCCAGAATGTTGAGCTCATTTTGGCGAATCTCGAGCGATTTGCGGGCACGCTCGATACGTCGCTGACCACGACGAATCACGATCTCAGCCGTCTTGTCGGCCAAGTCCTCTTCCGAGTACATCATCTCGAGCTGCTGCAGCTCCTCTTCAGCCTCTTTCAGGCTGTCGGTCGCGCGCGTGAGGTTCAGCCGGGCCTGATCGACGCGGACTTTGATCTCGTGATTGCGAAATTTCTCAACAGATGCACGGGCGAGTTCGACATCGCGACGGGCCTTGGATGTGTTCTGATCGTTGGCGACGCGCTGATGTTCGATGTCCAGGCCAGCCTTCGTGAGCTTTTCCTTGGCTTCGGCGAGGCTGCGCTCGAGGTTGGCGAGCTTGCGCTTCGCCTTGGCGATCTTCATCCGGGATTTGGCATCGTTCTTGTCGCCGTTGTCCGACTTGGCGCTCTCCTGCTCGGGTGCGAAGCTGGCTGATTCTGTTTCGGTCGTCTCGCAGCCAGTGAAGATGAGGGCGAGTGCTAGCAGGGCGAGCATGGGTAGGCGTGCTGTCATCAATCGATCTCCGTTTCGTCGTGTTACGATTCTGAGACGCGAATTGTACCAGCATGTCGCACCGCGCACAGGTGAAAATCACCCGACACGGTTGTCGGATATTGTGTTCAACGGGGCTGTGCTATTCGGTGCGGTCGAGCGTGACGAGCGTTGCATCGCGCTCGACGAGCTGCCCTTCGGTGCAATGGATGTCATTGATGACGGCGTCGGCAGGTGCTGAGAGCGTCATTTCCATTTTCATCGACTCCATGATGATCAATGGCTGATGCGCCTGCACACTGTCGCCGGCATCAACGAGGATCTTGAGAATCGTACCTGGCATTGGAGCGTTGATCAGGTTGCCCGACGCACCCGCAGCCGCCGCTCCGCTGCGCTTCGGCGCCGTGTCGACGACGTTGAATGTGTACGACTGACCATCAAGCCAGACGAGGATGCGATCGCCCTCGCGATGCGTGACGTATCGGGAAATCCGGTTGTTCAAACGGATCAGTCCCGACGTCGGACCGGTCGCAGCCAAGTCAATCTCATGCGCCTCGCCGTCAATGACAGCCACCAGGTTCGTTGGGTCGTCGGGGTCCGGACGTTGCAACTCGACGGCAACGGGATCGGGATGGGCGGCGGTGGAAAGCGTGGTTTTCATGTCAGGCGACCCTCCACGGACCAACGGTGTGCCACGGTGATTCCGTATTGATCGTGTGCGAAGCGGCAGACGTCGGCGTTGACGCGGTGGACTTGCAAACGGCAGCCGCAATGTACGCGGCAGGTGGCGGACTCGTCGGTGCGGCGTCGATCGCATGGTCGGCTAGGAAGTGCGTGTGCGTGTTGCCGGCCACGAACTCCGGATGATTCAAAATGCGTCGCAGATAGGGGATGTTCGTGGTCGGGCCGAGGATGACGAAGTTGTCCAACGCATACGTCATGCGTGCGATGGCTTGTTCACGCGTTGGTGCCCACGCCAACAGCTTTGCGACCATCGGATCGTAATAGACGGTGATCTCCGAGCCCGCTGCCACGCCCGAGTCCGTGCGGATGTTCGTGCCCTGTGGCGGCTGATACATGTGGATGCGACCCGTGGCGGGGACGAAGTTATTGGCTGGGTCTTCAGCGTAGATGCGGCATTCAATCGCGTGGCCTGTTTGCTTGAGATCGTCCTGCGAAAACGGCAGTTGTTCACCCGCGGCCACCAGCACCTGGGCGCGAACGAGATCCTGGTGCGTGGTCATCTCGGTCACCGGATGCTCGACCTGCAGACGCGTGTTGACCTCGAGGAAGTAGTACTGCCCATCCGGGGCGAGGATGAACTCGACAGTTCCGGCATTTGTGTAGCCAAGTGCCTTGCCGGCAGCGACGGCCGATTCGCCCATCCGGTTGCGAAGATCCTCATCGAGCGCCGGCGAGGGCGTCTCCTCGATGATCTTCTGATAGCGACGCTGAATCGAGCATTCGCGCTCGAACAGGTGCACGACGTTGCCGTGGCTGTCGCCGAAGATCTGAAACTCGACGTGACGCGGTTTCTCGATGTACTTCTCGAGAAAGACGCGGGCGTCCCCAAACGCCGACCCCGCCTCGCGCGCCGCCGCCTCCCACGAGGCTTCCAGATCCTTCGCGTTTTCGACAAGCCGCATGCCTTTCCCGCCACCGCCAGCCGCCGCTTTGCACAGCAGCGGATAACCGATGCGGTCGGCCTCGGCTTGCACGACGTCGATCTTCGCGTTCGGGTCGCCGGACCAGCCGGGCACCGTGGGGACGTTGGCGTCGTCCATCGTTTTCTTGGCTGTGATCTTGTCGCCCATCGCCGTGATGACCTCGGGCGTCGGGCCGATGAACGTGATGTTGTTTCGTCCGCAGGCTGCTGCGAATTCGGCGTTCTCGCTCAGGAAACCGTAACCGGGATGGATGGCGTCGGCCCCGGATTCCTTGGCGATTTCGATGATGTGGTCGGCCCGCAGGTACGTCTCGGCTGCGGTCTCGCCGGGCAGCGGATGGGCTTCGTCGGCGATCGCGACGTGCGGGGCAGCCGCGTCCGGAGCGGAGTAGACGGCCACAACGGCGATGCCCATCTCACGCAACGTCTGCGCCACCCGAACCGCAATCTCGCCCCGGTTGGCAATGAGGACTTTCTTGAACATGCCGGCATGGTAGCGGTGGCCGGGCGGCGTGTCACCGGACGCCGGGGTGGGGTGTTTGGTGGTTAGTCATCGTCGGGTGGAAGATCGTCGAGCCAGGATTGCATTTGTTCGACCATGTGAGGCATCTGGGCTTCGCGGTACATGTCTCGAGCTGTTCGCCAATAGTCGCGGCAGGTCTTGATGTCGTTCCGGTCGTGGTAGACGTTTCCGAGGTTGCCGTATTGGTTGGCTATTCCCTCGCGTTGTCCGAGTTGCTCGTTGATGTCGAGTGACTTGCGGAGGAATTCCTCGGCCTTGCCGAGATCGCCGCGTGTTCGATAGATGAGTCCGAGGTTGCCGTATTGGTTGGCCATTCCCTCGCGTCGTCCGAGTCGCTCGTCGATGTCGAGCGCCTTGCGGAGAAACTCCTCGGCCTTCTCGAGGTCGCCGCGTGTTTGATAGATGAGACCGAGGTTGCCGTATTGGTTGGCCATTCCCTCGCGTCGTCCGAGTCTCTTGTCGATGTCGAGCGACTTGCGGAGGAATTCCTCGGCCTTGTCGAGATCGCCGCGTGTTTGATAGATGAGACCGAGGTTGCCGTATTGGGTGGCCATTCCCTCGCGTCGTCCGAGTTGCCTGTTGATGTCGAGCGCCTTGCGGAGGAATTCTTCGGCCTTGTCGAGGTCGCAGCGTATTTGATAGATGAGTCCGAGGTTGCCGTATTGGTTGGCCATTCCCTCGCGTCGTCCGAGTTGCTTCTCAATGTCGAGTGACTTGCGGTGGAATTCCTCGGCCTTGTCGAGTTGGCCGCGTGTTTGAAAGATGAGTCCGAGATTGCCGTATTGGTTGGCCATTCCCTCGCGTCGTCCGAGTTGCTTCTCAATGTCGAGTGACTTGCTGTGGAATTCCTCGGCCTTGTCGAGATCGCCGCGTGTTTGATAGATGAGACCGAGGTTGCCGTATTCTGCGGCCAATCCTTCGCGTCGTCCCAGTTGCTCGTCGATGTCGAGCGCCTTGCGGAGGAATTCCTCGGCCTTGTCGAGATCGCCGCGTGTTCGATAGATGAGTCCGAGGTTGCCGTACTGGTTCGCCATTCCCTCGCGTCGTCCGAGATGCTCGTCGATGTCGAGCGATTTGCGGAGGAATTCCTCGGCCATGTCGAGGTCGCCGCGTGTTCGATAGATGAGTCCGAGGTTACCGTTTGCGGCCGCTTGCCAGGACAGGTCGTCCCCACACTTTGCGAGAACTTCTTTGTAGTTGTCCTCTGCTTGGTCAAGTCGTCCTTGGCCCTCATTGATGTGTCCAAGTCTGTTGATCGCGTCGAGATCATCGCCATCAATGCGAATGATGGAATCGAGCCGTATTCGGGCTTCAGACCAGTCGCCTCTGATGTAGGCAGTCTCGGCGATTTCGCGGCAGAGTTCGATGTAGTCGGTGGCCATCTCGGCCATCTTGGCTTTGATCTCCGCTTCCTGTCGATCGGCCTCCTTGATGAGCCGATTTTGCATCAGCTCGATGTCGCCGGAGCGCCGCGCCTCGTCGATGGCGGCCTTGGCCTCCGGGTCGCCCGCTATCGACATTTTCTCGGCTCTGGCCAACGCCTTACGCAGTGTGTCGATCTCGCCCTTTGTCTTCGAAAGTTCGGACTGCATGCCGTCGATCGCGGTGTCTTTTTCTGCCACTGTTCTTTCGTAACGTCGCAGGATCAAGTCAATCGTCTCTTCGCTCGGTGACGCCTTGACCACGCGGACGAGTTCGAAGAGGCCAAATAGGACAGCCCCAGCCGTGAAGGATGCGGTCACAATGCTGCCGTTGTCGGTCGCGAATGCGACGAACGCTTCGGGGCCCCATTGATAGCGGGCGGACAAACTGAATATGGCTGTGGTACCCGCTGCAGCTGTTGCAAGACCGGTAGCTAATCTTCTGAAGAACGCCTCGGCGCGGCGAAACCACATCAGTGCGGCGGCGAGCGTGACCACCGCAGCAGCTTGGGTGTACCAGGCCGTGGGGGCGTAGCGGAGCAGGAGGGAGACAATGGCGGCTGCGGCGGGGATGAGGACGAAGGGGTTTCTGACGGCTGTCGCGAACCGTGATGTTGTCGTAGGTGCAGTGTCGGAATCGTGCATGGTCCTCGTAAGGTACAAGTCCGGAATGTGCGGGTCAAAATGCCGCGCGACTATTCTGAAGATCGCTCTCCGCACCCGTCGGTGACGAACAGGTTCGAATCGTTTAGTGTTCCTATGAATTGAGGTTCAATCGACTTGGCGAGCAACTTTTTGCGTGCAAGGAAACGGATCATGCGAGGCGCTTGGGGTGTTTTGGTGTTGGTGGCGGGCGGTGTGGCGGTGGCTTCGGGAAAGGAGCCGGCGGCGAATGCTGATGTGACGTTTCATCGCGACGCGAAGCCATTGGCTGACGGGGCGGTCGTCGAGGATTGGCCTTGGTTTCTCGGCTTGCGGCATGACGGGGATTCACGCGAAAAGCCCATCATCGACGGCTGGGACGCCGACGGGCCGCCGCTCGTTTGGGAAATGAAAACCGGCGAAGGATACGGTGCTCCGTCGATCGTCGGCGATCGCCTCGTCCACGCCTACCGTCGCGGCGGCGAAATCGTCGTCGACTGCGTGCGGCCAACGGATGGCAAGCGCTGGTGGCGATGGACCTATCCCACGATGTACAAGGATCGGTTCGGCTTCAACGGCGGCCCACGATCAAGCCCCGTCATCGCCGACGGTCACGTCTACATCTATGGCCCCGACGGCTGGCTGTGCTGTCTCCAATTCGAATCGGGCAAGCTTGTGTGGAAGAAGAACCTGTCGGAAATGTACAAGGTGCGGCAGGACTTCTTCGGTGTTGGAACGACGCCGTTGTACGAGGCCGGCAAACTGATCGTCAATGTCGGGGCACCGGGTGGGCCATGCGTGGTCGCGCTCGATGCCAAAACGGGCAACGAAGTGTGGCGTGCCGGTGACAAGTGGGGCCCAAGCTACGCGTCGCCCGTCCCGGCCACATTCCACGGCAAGCGGCGCGTTCTCGTCTTGGCCGGCGGTGACAGCGACCCGCCAACCGGCGGCCTGCTGGTGCTCGACCCAACCGACGGGCGGATCGATTTCGAATACCCGTTTCGCTCGCGAAAGTATGAATCGGTGTTGGCAGCATCACCGATTGTATTTGATAACAAAATATTCATTACATCCTCATACAAGACCGGTGGCGCTCTCATCGAAGTAAAGCCAGGCCTGGAGTACGCCGTCCGTTGGAAGAAGAACTCCCTTGGCGCACATTGGGCCACGCCGATCTACCGCGATGGTTTCATCTACGGCATGGATGGCGAAACGATGCGTAAGGCTGCGGTTGTCTGCATCGATGCCGTGACCGGAAAGCGAAAGTGGCGAAATGAGCTGGAGTGGAATCGGGACATGCTCACGAAGTCCAGTGGCGTCAAATCGTTGAAGACGAGCGCCTTCCGTGGCTCCTTCATCGCAGCCGATGGGGCATACATCTGTCTAGGCGAGATGGGGCATCTGCTGCGGCTGGACATGTCACCGGAGCGTTGCGAGATGACGCATCGCGCTCAGCTATTCACCGCCACCGAGAGTTACGTCGCCCCGGTCCTGTCGAACGGATTGCTCTACGTCGTGCAGACGCGCGGCGGCAAACGCGCCGACGGCAAAGGCCGCCTGCTCTGCTACGACCTCCGCCGGCGATGACCTCCGCGCAAGCGCGGCTGTTGCGAGTGAGCGATTGACAGACGCTGGCATGCTCTTGGGGGCCGAGCAGTTTCACGAAACAAAAGGCGATCGGTGGGAAGAACGCGTATGAACGGGTGGAGGGGCAGGCAGGGCGTGGGCGGCGTAGACTCGCCAATTGAGATTAGACTGGGCGATAAGGGACTCGAACCCCCGACCTCACGGGTGTGATCCGTGCGCTCTAGCCAGCTGAGCTAATCGCCCGACCATCATATCCTAACCTATCCCACCCCCGCGACAACCCCCAACCCCATGACACACCCAACCGCCACCCCTATAGTAACCGCTTGAGCACAACACAAGCGGCTTCGCAATCCGCGGCACACGGACAGACAAGAGCGACGATCCCATGGACATCATCGAATCCAAGATTTCCCCCCAGGACCCCACTTTCATCGAAAACCGCGATCACATGCGATCGCAGGTCGCCCAACTCAAGGATCGCCTCGAATCCGCCACGCTCGGCGGCGGCCAAAAATCGCGCGACCGTCACACCTCACGCGGCAAGCTTCTCGTCCGCGACCGCGTCGATCGCCTCATCGATCCCGATTCACCCTTCCTCGAGTTTTCCACCCTCGCCGCTCACGACTGCTACAACAACGACGCCCCCGCAGCCGGCATCGTCACCGGCATCGGCCGCATCCACAACACCGAATGCGTCATCGTCGCCAACGACGCCACCGTCAAAGGCGGAACCTACTACCCACTCACCGTCAAGAAACACCTCCGCGCCCAGGAAATCGCCCGCGAGAACAACCTCCCCTGCATCTACCTCGTCGACTCCGGCGGCGCCTTCCTGCCCAAACAGGATGAAGTCTTCCCCGACCGCGACCACTTTGGCCGCATTTTCTACAACCAGGCCCAACTCTCCGCCGCCCGCATCCCGCAGATCGCCGTCGTCATGGGTTCCTGCACCGCCGGCGGCGCCTACGTCCCGGCCATGAGCGACGAATGCGTCATCGTCAAACAGCAGGGCACCATCTTTCTCGGCGGACCGCCCCTCGTGAAAGCCGCCACCGGCGAAGAAGTCTCCGCCGAAGATCTCGGCGGCGCCGACGTCCACTGCAGAACCTCCGGCGTCACCGATCACTACGCAAACGACGACGAAGACGCCCTCGCCATCACACGAAACATCATTCACCACCTCAACCGACCGGCCAAACACCAGCTCCACATGGCCCCGCGCGAAGAACCCCGCTACGACCCGCACGACATCTACGGCATCGTCCAGAAGGACGTCCGCAAACCCTACGACGTCCGCGAGATCATCGCCCGCATCGTCGATGGCTCCCGCTTTCACGAATTCAAAGCGTTGTACGGCGACACCGTAGTCACCGGCTTCGCACACCTGTGGGGTTACCCCGTCGGGTTCGTCGCCAACAACGGCGTCCTCTTCGCCGAGTCCGCCAAGAAGGCCGCTCACTTTGTCGAGCTTTGCAGCCAACGCGGCGTCCCGCTCATCTTCCTGCAGAACATCACCGGCTTCATGGTGGGTCGAGAATACGAATCGGGAGGCATCGCCAAGGACGGTGCCAAAATGGTCGCCGCCGTTTCCAATGCAGCCGTTCCCAAATTCACCGTCCTCATCGGCGGATCATACGGCGCCGGAAACTACGGCATGTGTGGCCGAGCCTACCAACCACACCAACTCTGGATGTGGCCCAACGCCCGCATCTCCGTCATGGGCGGCGAACAAGCAGCAAACGTGTTGCTCACTGTCAAGAAAGACCAACTCGCCGCCAAGGGCGAATCGGCCATGTCCCCCGAGCAGGAAGCCGAATTCAAGCAACCGATCCTCGACAAATACGAGACGGAAGGAAGCGCCTACTACTCCACCGCTCGCCTCTGGGACGACGGCATCATCGACCCCGCCGACACCCGCAAAGTCCTGGCCCTCGGCATCAGCGCCTCCCTCAACGCCCCCTTCCCCCAACGAACCCAAAGCGTCTTCCGCATGTGACGAATCGATGTCTCTGGTAGGGCAGTACCGTCTTGCCTTTTCTTGTAGGGCAGGTGCTCGCACCTGCCGATTCATCGACTCACCGATTCCCACGAAATCAAGACGAATTTTTTTTGCAGCCATCCCATCAGGCCGAATCGCTCACCTATTAAAGGACTAATTGCGTCATTGACCCCGAACGGGACTTCGTGATCAAATGCGTCGAGTCCATTCGAGCACTACGCCAAGACACACAATATGCAGCGGACTCGACGATGTCCCTGTCGAATCAAGGGGCGATCACAACTTTGAAGCGATATGCGAAGGAACACAGCACTGGACAGCACTGCCTCCACCTTGCTAAACTCATCCTTGTTATGATATCTGGTGACTGTCGATCGATCATGCACAGACTCTCCAAGACTGGCATATTCAAACAACTCATATTCGCTCATCCCGCAGAGCGATCACTCTCGAGGGAGCTACGCACATGCGCCGTACTCACCTCCGTACTGATCGCAGTGTCCATCGGCTCATACTTTGCATACTATAAGGATTTCGGATTCCTCGCAGCTCTTGTCATTGCCGCCTCGGCATGGGTTGTCCAGATGGTTTATGCAAGTCCGATTCTCCATTGGCTGATTCTGGGCAATACACGAGATGTCGAGTCTGCAAAGAAAGCAGTGGCCATAGCAAGAGATCGAGTCGATTCAATCGCCGAATCCGAAATTGTGAACCGCACGATCGCTGTACTAGACTTCTTCGCCAAGAAAGAGAAGCTTGAGCTCGCGTACTCGCGCCGCCTCGAAAAGTTCCTCCGAAACGTGGCATCGCTACTAATCTTTGCCTCAACACTTGCCCCGTTCGCAACAGCAATAATCTACTTCTTCTCTTCACCGATTGATACGTCGTCAATTGCTGCCCTGATGGCACTCCCGCAAGGGATTAATGAGATGATTGACATCGAAGGAATCAATCTCGACCGAGATTGGCGAGTGCTCGCAAGCGGAGTTTCATTCGCCCTTGTCTTTCTCGGCGCAGCAGCTGCATTGATGACGCAGATCAAGCAACTCACACAGTGGACTTCTTTGCTAATGAGACGGACTACGGTGTTTCATATGTTGCAGTCGGGCATCGAGCTATCGAGGGGAAACGCGGATCAGGACTCAACCGTTGCTGCCGCGGAGCAGGTGGTTGCCCTCATGCTTGATCCTAAGTTTGTATTTGATCTAGCCTGTGGCGATTCCCTGACGAACAATACGGAGTCAAGAGAATCGACGACCGACCGTCTCGCAAGCGTGCCATTCGTTAGCGACGCAGCGAAAGCCATCGTCGATTCCAAGGGTGCTTCCACAACATGAAAACATCAGCACACTGTGTCAAGTTGAGCCGAACGACGTAGGTCAGGTCAAGCGAAGCGGACCTGACGATTCTCGTCCCACGCAATCACCACCCACCATCCAAACCAATGTCCCACCACGCCAACCCCTCGTAGCCACCCCGTACACCCCTGATCAAACAAGAATTTTTCCTTCGATCATCCACCACGTTCAATAGGGTGGACGGACGCGCAACACCAAAACAAGCGCGAACCACGACCGCCCCAGACCGGCCACACCCGTCCACGCCGGCAGGACAGCGCACCATGCACCGCGCCATCCGACATCTCAGACAGGTCAAGCACATCGCACAACGATTCTACGCCCAAATCAAACGTCTATTCCGAAATGCAGTACAAATGATCGCGCCCGCGAAGGTACAACTCCCCACCCACAATCGCCGGCGACGCATCAAACCCGTCATCCAACGTGTTCACCGAAACAACCTCAAATGCAGGTCCCTTCTTCAGCACGACCACGTTCCCGTCACGACCCGTCACATACACGTGATCCGCCGCCCCGACCATCGACGCGTAAACACCCTTGATCTCCGGCAGCCGCTCCATCGGAAAGAACGGACTCCCCGTCTCGCTGCTGATGCACGAAAGCATCCCGTTGTTCCGCTTCAGGAAGTACAGGTACTTCCCATACAAAAGCCCCGTCGGGACGTAGGGTGTGTCCTGCTCATACCGAAACACGATCCGGTCACTGCCAGCCAGATCCCCCTTCGCCCCGCGGTACTTGATCGCAAACAAGGCGTTCCCGCGAAACCCGGTCATGACGTAGAGAAGCTCGTTCGTAAAAAACGGCGTCGGCACGGCGTTCAGCGTCATCCCGCCGACATGCCACACCTCGTCACCGTTGGCCACGTCGTATGCCCGGATGGTCGTCGCGTTCACGACGGCCAACTTCCGACCACCGTCTTCGATGATCACCGGCGTCGACCACGTTGTGGCTTCGACGCGCGGCTTGCGCCAGATCTCACGCCCCGTTTTCTTTTCCATCGCCACGATGAACGAATCCCCTTCGTGGTCCCAGTTGATGATCACGCGATCGTCAGCGATGGCAGCCGAACTGCCCTCCCCGAAACCCCGCCGCGTGCGCATGTCGCCAAGGTCTGTGCTCCACAGCACCTTGCCGCTCATGTCCAGACCGAAGATACCGCGCGATCCAAAGTGCGCGATGATGACCTCGCCGTCCGTTACCGGCGATGCCGATGCCTGACTCGCATCGCGATGCCCACGCTCGTGCGGCACGTCCTCGACGAGCATCTTCTCCCAGACCGTCGATCCATCCGTGCGATCGATCGCCAAAATGCTGAACTTGTACTTATCCCCCGCACCGGGCGCAGCCGTC
Organism: Phycisphaerae bacterium; assembly: GCA_028289375.1. GTDB lineage: Bacteria > Planctomycetota > Phycisphaerae > UBA1845 > UBA1845 > OFTM371. The sequence goes on from JANQQK010000028.1 coordinate 86,702, forward strand.
TGCACGTAGACGCGATTTTTCCAGACGATCGGCGACGCGTGGGCCAATCCCGGAATGGCCTTCTTCCACTTCACGTTTTTGGTTTCCGACCACTCCGTCGGCGGATTTCCCTGCGGCGCGACGCCGGTGCCCATCGGCCCGCGCCATTGAGGCCAATACTTCTCATTCTCGCCCGCCGTTGTTGCCAACGTCATGACACCAACCAACACCGCACATGCAATCGTGTTCTTCATCGCCATCCCTTTGCTTTCAGTTCGATCGGTTCAGGACGAAACCCAGTTTGGCTTGCGCTTTTCCAGGAACGCCTTCATCCCTTCCTGTCCCTCATCCGAAATACGCCGCTTGGCAATCCGCTGCGTCGTCAGTTCGGTCAGCTTGTCCCACATGAAGCCCTGCACGTCCCGCAGCACGGCTTTGCTGGCCGCCACCGCCAACGGTCCCGCCGACTTGATGGCTTTGCAGATGTCCGCGATCTTCGCGTCCATCGCCTCGACCGTGTCAGCCGTGTCGGAAACGAGCGCGATCCGCTTCGCCTCCGTCGCGTCGAAACGTTCCGCCGTGACGCCATAGCGCCGCGAGTGCGTTGTGCCGATTTTTTCAATGACGTACGGCGAAATGACGGCCGGTATGATCCCCAGTTTCACCTCGCTCAGGCAGAAGACCGCCGAGTCCAGCGCGATGGCCATGTCGGACGCGGCAATCAACCCGACGCCACCGCCATAGGCAGCGCCATGTACGCGGGCGATGACCGGTTTGGGGCAATCGTGAATCGTCTGCAGCATCTTCGCCATCGTGGTTGCATCCGCCACGTTCTCCTCAAACGAATAGTCCACCATCCGTTTCATCCAGTGAAGATCGGCACCAGCGGAAAACGACTTGCCTTCCGACGCCATGACGACCGCACGCACGCTGTCGTCGCCCGCAGCCCGCTCGAACGCCGCCGTCACCTCGTCGATCACGACCTCGTTGAACGCGTTGTGCAGTTCAGGCCGTTCGATCGTCACCCGCGCCACCGCGTCCGCCACCGCATACTGCACGAATTCCGCCATTGATCTCGCCACCTTTTCCTGTTGCGGTTTGCCGTTTCCCAATGCCACTGGTGCAAGAGTATACCGCCGATCGCTCGTCATCACGAATCATGACATTGCAGGATGATGGTCCGACGTGGCGTGCGTGTTCGGGCTGACGAATCTGCCGACAGCCTCTCTCTGCGCACCGACCAAGCAGTAACCAACGGGGCAAGCAGTCTTGAACTCGCGCGTGTTGGGGACTGTTGGCATCACAGCTGGGCGGGACGAAGAGCGTCGGTGTTGAACTTGACGGCGATGACGCGGCCCTTGGCGCATACCTGACCCTCGACGGCGACGTCGATGTCGACGATGACCTTGCGTGGGCCGACTTCGGCGATGCATCCGCGTGCTTCGAGCGACGGGCCGAGGGGCGTTGGGCGCAGGAAGTCGACCTTCAGCGAGGCGGTGACGAAGCGCAGGGGCGGATCGCTGCCTGGGTCGCGCTGCTCTGCGCGGTACATGGCCAATGCGGCGGATCCGGTTCCGTGGCAGTCGATCAGCGAGGCGATCAGTCCGCCGTAGACGTAGCCTGGTACGGCGATGTGTTCGGGGCGTGGTGTGAGGATGGCACATGTTTCATCACCGTCCCATGTGCTCTTGATGTGCAGTCCCTGCGTGTTCAAACGTCCGCAGCCATAGCAGTGTGCGACGTCGTCGGGGTAGTGGTGCTGTACGGGCGTGTGGTCGGTCATTTCCGATTTTCCTTGACTGAACGGCATCGGATCGCGCGTCGCATGCACGTTGGTGATCACGTTTGCGTGGCCCGCTGTGCCAGGATGGGGCAGCTTACCGACGGCGTCGGTCGGGTGGAAGCAGACAACCTCACCGGCGGTTGGAGCCGTTGTGGATTGCATGATTTTGGTGTGTGAATGGGGCCGTAGCCGCGTCTGCGCCAGTTGACCCATGGGGTTTGCGAAATCACGCGGGGCAATGTGGGTAAGTGTGGAGTTGCAGTTCGGTACGAATGCGCGTCGTTCGTTCGGTGCCGATTGGGGTGGAGCTTCGGGTGTGGTGGGTGTGCTGATTTGGTGTACGTCAGGAATTGGCGGAGTCGGCGACTGCGTGGCTGTTGATGACGGTCTGGTGGCTTGGTCGGAAAATCGTTCGAATCGGCTGGGTGCGAGAAGCGGTGTGAATCACCATATCCGTCTAAGAACGTCGGTTTCTTGAAGGGCTGGCCGATGCTTGTGGTGTGGCATGAATCGGGCACTCGGTTCTCGGTGGCAGTGGCACGGAACTTGCAGCGGAATTGGCGGAGCCAGGGATAATCTGCAACGATCGGCGTTGGTGTGGTGGAGGACGTGTGTCTTCATCAGGGTTCCGGCTGGCATTCTTCTGACGGGCCGTTGATTTGGAGTGACGAGCGATGCGTCGTAGTTACGAGCATGGTGGCGGGGATTACGGATTTCTGGGCGAGACGATCGGGCGATGTCTTGATCGCGTGGCTGACGCGTATCCGGATCAGCCTGCGGTGATTTCGCGCGAGCAGGATGTGCGGTTCAGCTATCGCGAGTTTCGCGGGGTCGTGGATCGGGCGGCGAAGGCGTTTCTGAGACTTGGCATTGAGCGGGGGGATCGTGTGGCGATCTGGTCCACGAACAACTACGAGTGGATCACGGCGCAGTACGCGACGGCGAAGATCGGGGCTGTTCTGGTCAATGTGAACCCGGCCTATCGCACGCATGAGCTTGAGTACGTTCTGCGGCAGTCGCGGGCGAAGGTGTTGCTGCTGATCGAGTCGTTCAAGAGTTCGAACTACGTTGAGATGTTCTACGAGGTGTGTCCGGAGGCAAAGGACTGCGATCCGGGACACATTGATTCGTGGCGGTTTCCGGAACTAAAGAGTGTTGTGTTCATAGGCAGGGATGAACACCCGGGGATGTTCACGCGGCGTGCGTTTGCTGAGTTGGGCGATGAGTTGCCGGACGAGCCGCTGGATGAGCGGCGTGCGGCGTTGGACATGGACGATGTGATCAACATTCAGTACACGTCCGGGACGACGGGTTTTCCGAAGGGCGTGCAGCTTACGCACCACAATATCCTGAACAACGCGTTGCACATCGGCGAGGTGATGAGCCTGACGGAAAAGGATCGCGTTTGTGTGCCGGTGCCGTTTTATCACTGTTTTGGCATGGTGGTGTCGAATCTGGCTGCGATGACGCATGGTGCGGCGGTGGTGATTCCGGGGCCTGCGTTTGATGTGATGGGGACGCTCTCGGCGGTTCAGGAAGAGCGGTGCACGGTGCTGCATGGTGTGCCGACGATGTTCATCGCGGAGCTGGACCATCCGGAGTTTGCGTCGTTTGATCTCTCGACGTTGCGGACTGGGATCATGGCGGGTGCTCCCTGTCCGATTGAGTTGATGCGTCGTGTTGTGGAGCGGATGCACCTGAAGGAGATCCTGATCGGTTATGGACAGACGGAAGCATCGCCGATCACGACGTTGACGCGACCGAATGACCCTTTGGAACGCCGGGTGAGCACCGTTGGGACGATCATGGCCCATCAGGAGTTGAAAATCGTCGATCCGATGACGGGGGCGACGGTAGGTCGGAACGTGCAGGGTGAGATTTGCACGCGCGGGTACAACATCATGCGCGGGTATGACAACGACCCGGATGCGACTGCTGAGGCGATTGATGAGAACGGGTGGCTTCATTCGGGCGATCTCGGCGAGATGGATGATGAGGGGTATGTGAAGGTGACGGGGCGAATCAAGGACATGGTGATTCGGGGCGGAGAGAATTTGTACCCGCGCGAGATCGAGGAGTTCCTGTACACGCTGGATGCGATCGCCGACGCGCATGTTGTGGGCGTTCCCGATGAGAAGTACGGCGAGGAGCTACTGGCGTGCGTGAAGTTGAGCGCTGATTCCGCCGCGAGTGCGCCGACGCCTGAGCAGTTCCGGGAGATGTGCAAGGGGAAGGTTGCGCACTTCAAGATTCCGCGTTACTGGATGGTCGTGGAGGAGTTTCCCATGACCGTGACGGGCAAGATCCAGAAGTTCAAGATTCGCGAGATGGGTATCCGACAGTTTGATCTGCAATCTTCGTCGACGGTTCACTCGGCGTAGCGGTGGTGCGGGTGGCGGGGCGGAATTGCGCGGCGTCTCGCGCGTTTGTGGCGCCTTCCCTTGATTCTCAGCCTGCAAGCGCGGTTTGTAGACTGGCGAAATCGATCAGGTCGACGTCGTTGTCTGCATCGAAATCGACGGGGCTGCATTCCGGTGGGGCTTCGTCGTTTGGGGCGCTGACGCAGGACGTGAAGCAGGCGTAGTCGAACAGGTCCAGGTCGCCATCTCCGTCGCAGTCGCCTGGAGCGCCTGCCGCATCGATGAGCACATCGTCGACGTACCACTTATCCGAGAAGCCAATGAACGGTCCCCACGGGGTGAACCGGACCATGAGGAAGTCGCCGTAGCCGTCTGCGGGAAGTTCATGCTCGTGGTGGTCGAACGTGCTGTCGGAGACGCCATCGGAGATGATGTCCTGCAGGATGCGCCATTGGAATGCGTTTGAATCGAAGTACTCGACACAAAGGCGTTTTCCAGATTCGACGCCGCGGTGGTTGGTCCAGTAGGAGATGGTGGTTGGGGAGTCGGCGGTCAGCATGATGGTGCGCATGGTGTCGTATTCGTTGAGTTGTGCGGAGCGGGTGGGGCTTGGTTCGATGCCCCCGACGGTGCTTGAGGTTATGCCGCTGATTTGGCCTCGATAGGTAGCGGGACTGGCTGGTGTGACGGTTCGGCGTCCGGTTCTGTCTGCGCGGTGGACGCGGAACCCCGGTGCGCGGAGGTTGTGAGGGTAGAGGATGATGCGTTGGTTGGATTGGCCGATGATGGCGTCGAATGACCATGGGGATGCATGGTCTGTGGGCAATGCGATTTCGAGCATGACGTGGTCATCGGTACGGGGGAGTTGGCTGAGCCTGTCGCGGGCCATGTCTTGGGCGGTGGCGGACGATGTGCACAGGGCGATGACGGTAATGAGTTGGATGCGTGATGATTGGCTTGGATTTGGCGTGTGCATGGTCGGATTTCCTTTGAATCCCATCCGACCTTCCTGCCACTATCGCGAGCGGCGTGGGGGAACTCAACCTTGTCGCCTTGCTTCTGTTACGTCTGCAGGTACTGGCCGGTTTTCTTCCATTGTCGTCTGATCTTGACTTGTGCGGGGGTAGATCGTACACTTCGGGTATGAGTGATAAGCACGTCAACGCAGCGACGTTTTGGTGGTGGCCCGGGTTATAGGGTGGGCCACGCGCGTTTTCGTGCGATCATGAACACAGATGGACCCACCTCCGAGTTGATCGGACGTGGGTTTTTTCGTTGTTTGGCCAAATCCCACCGATCAGGCGGAGGTTGATCGGAGCAGGAGATGGCCACTTTTTTTGACATTCCGGCGGACCTGGACACACCGGTCTCGGCGTTTTTGAAGCTTGGGCCGCTCAGCCCGCGTTTTCTGCTTGAATCGGTGGTAAATGGGGAATCGGTGGGGCGGTATTCGATCGTGGGTTTCGGTGCGTGCGACCGTATTCGCATCGACCGCGGTGGCGTCCATCGCAACGGGGAGAAGCTCCAGGACATATCCGACGCTGCGTCCGTCCTTGCAGGGTTGCGGGGCGCGCTTGAATCGGCACCGCGACTTGGGCCGGCGCCGCCTGATGTACCGTTTGTGGGCGGGCTTGTTGGATATTCGTCGTTTGAGCTGGCGCACCATCTCGAGGGATTGTCGATTCGGGGGGCGAATGATGTTGATCTGTTGGCGGAGTATGTCGCACCGCGTTCGCTGCTCATTTTTGACCATACAACGCTGAGTATTGCGCTGCTGCATGCGGGTTCGGAAAGCGAGCATGCGTCGCTGCGTCGGGATGTGCTCGATCTGCTGCGTGGTCCGATTCCGAAGATCAAGACGGCGGGGGCGTTCGGCGTGGCAGAACCGAGTTTTGATCGGGCCGGTTTTGAGGATGCCGTTGCGGATGTGAAGGAGTTGATTCGCGCGGGCGAGGTGTATCAGCTCGTGCTGTCGACGCAGTTCCGACGGTCTTGCACGCTGCCGCCGATTCAGGTGTATCGAGCGTTGCGTCATCTCAATCCGTCGCCGTACATGTATTTGTTGAAGATGGATGAGCGGACGGTGGTCGGGTCTTCGCCGGAGGCGTTGGTGACACTCAATGGGCGTTCGGCGTCACTGCGACCGATTGCGGGGACGAGGCCTCGAGGCCGGGATGCTGCGGAAGATGCTGCTTTTGAGCATGATCTTCGTGATGATCCGAAGGAGATCGCGGAGCACATCATGCTGGTTGATCTGGCGCGGAACGATGTTGGACGGGTCGCGACACCGGGCACGGTCAAAGTTGATCCGTATCAGACGGTCGAGCGGTACAGCCATGTCATGCACCTTGTGAGCGGTGTGAATGCGACGGTCGACGATTCGTTTGATGCGTTTGACTTGTTTGCAGCCACTTTTCCTGCGGGGACCGTCTCGGGTGCTCCGAAGATTCGTGCGATGGAACACATTTCGCGTTTGGAACCGGTTCCGCGTGGGCCGTATGCGGGCACCGTCGGGTACTTCGGACATGGTGACACGATGGATCAGGCGATCACGATTCGGACTCTGTTTTTCGAGCAGGACACGTGCGTGTATCAGGCGGGTGCGGGCATCGTGGCTGACAGTGTTCCGTCGAACGAGCATCAGGAAGTGTTGGCGAAGAGCGCGATCATGCAGGCGGCGTTGGAGCTGGCGGGAGGGTTGGAATGACCACACGTGTGTTGCTTATCGATAACTATGATTCGTTCACGTTCAACCTGGTGCAGGCGTTTCGGATACTTGGTGCGGAGACGATCGTGCGTCGGAGCGATCAGATTCAGATTGACGATGTTGCGGCGGTTGAGCCGTCGCATCTGGTGATTTCGCCTGGGCCTGGGCGGCCTGAGGACGCTCATCAGTCGATGCCGTTGATTGCGTCGATGGCTGGGACGTTGCCGGTACTGGGCGTTTGCCTCGGCCATCAGGCGCTGGGTGCGGTTTTCGGTGCGACGGTTTCCCGGGCGGAGCATCTGATGCATGGGAAGTCGTCGATGATCTATCATGACTCGGGCACGATCTTTGCGGGGCTTCCCAATCCGTTTCCGGCTGGTCGTTACCACTCGCTGTGCGTGCATCCTGATGACCTGCCGGATTGTTTCGCGGTGTCGGCGTACACGTCGGACGGGACGGTTATGGGCATTCGTCATCGTGAGTACCCGGCTGAGGGGATTCAGTTCCACCCTGAGAGCATTATGACGCCGGACGGGAACAGGCTGCTTGAGAATTTCCTGCGGCAGGTGATGGTTGGGGTTGGGACATGAATCGGTTAATCGAGAAGCTGATCGCGGGAGAGGACCTGTCTGCGGACGAGGCGTCGGACTTGGTGTCGGCGATGATACGCGACGATGCTGATGCGGTTCATGTTGGTGCGGCGTTGACGGCGTTGCGTGCGAAGGGTGAAACGGCGGACGAGTTGCGTGGGTTTGCGCGGACGATGCTGGGGCATGCTGTTTCTGTTCCGTTTGATTGCGGCGATGCGGTGGACATCGTTGGGACCGGCGGGGATGGGTCGAACAGCCTCAATCTATCGACGGGATCGGCGCTTCTGGCTGCGGTGTGCGGTGTTCCCGTGGTCAAGCATGGCAACCGTGCTGTTTCGGGGCGGTCGGGAAGTGCGGATGTTCTTGAGGCCTTGGGGTTTGCGATTCCGTCGTCGCCGGTTGAGGCGGGTGCGCAGTTGGGTGCAGCGGGATTCACGTTTCTTTATGCACCGGATTACCATCCGGCGTTGGGGGCGTTGAAGGAGATTCGTCGCCGGCTGGGGGTGCGGACGATTTTCAATATTCTTGGTCCGCTTCTGAATCCGGCCAAGCCGCCTTACGCGGTGATTGGTGCACCGAGGCGTGACATTGCGTCGTTGATGGCGGACGCGTTGTCGAGCATGGGTGTTCGGCGTGCGTTTGTTGTCCATGGGGCAGATGATTGGGACGAGCCGACACCGCTTGGGCCGTTTTCGATTCTGGATGTTCGCGACGGTGGTGTGACGACGTTGGTTCGCGATCCTGCTGACTTCGGGATTTCGCGGTGCGTGGCTGAGGACTTAGCGGGTGGTGATCCGGATCACAATGCCGATGAATTGCGGATGGTCTTTGAGGGTCGCAGGAATGCGCATCGCGATGCGTTGTCGATTGGGGCTGCGCTGGCGCTGGAAGTGAGTGGGCGGGTCGGTGGTCTCGCTGAGGGGCTTGAGGTTGCCGGGGATGCGTTGGATTCGGGTCGGGCGGTCGCATTGCTCGACCGCGTGATCATGTTTGAGGGAGCGCACGGCGATGGATGAACAGAACTTCCTTGAGCGGATGGCGTCGCTGAGTCGCCAACGGGCGGCTGCGATCGCGGATGATCGGATACGTGCGCAATTGCGACAGCGGGTTGTGGTGCAGGCGTTGCACAAGGTGAATCTGTCCGCGGCTGGCTTTGACATTATGGCTGAGGTGAAGCGACGTTCGCCGGCGCGTGGAGTTCTTGCAGAGGGTGACGCTGAGGCGGTTGGGCGGGCGCGCGCTTATGTCGCGGGCGGGGCATTTTCGATCTCGGTGTTGACCGAGCCGGCGGAGTTCGGGGGATCGCTGTCGGACCTTGAGATGGTCGCGTCGGCGGTTGATTGCCCTGTGATGCGGAAGGACTTTCTGGTTGATCCGGTGCAATTGCTGGAGGCGCGGGCGTATGGTGCGTCCGGTGCGCTGCTGATTGTTCGCATGCTCTCTTCGGACGTTATTGACGCCATGGTGGATGCTGCCTGTGAGCTTGGCTTGTTCCTCGTCTTTGAGATCTTCGGGACTGAGGATGTGGGTGAACTGGAGCGTGCGTTGTCGCTGTGTGAGCGATCGGGTGTTGTGGCGTTTTCGGGGATTAACTGTCGTGATCTGACGACGCTTGACGTTGATGCGGGTCGTCATGCGGAGCTTTTTTCGTGTGTGCCGAGTGACCGGCCGATCATTGCTGAAAGTGGGGTTGGAAGTGCTGATGATGCTGCTCGGCTTGCGGGGTTGGGCTATCGTGCGGCGCTTGTTGGGACGTCGCTCATGATGGCTGCTGATCCGAGAACGACGCTTGCGGGTTATCTGAAGGCGGGTCGTGTTGCGGCATTTCGGGAGTCGCCGGCATGAATCGGACGCGGATCAAGATATGCGGGGTGACGACTGTGGAGGTGATCGACGCGGCGATTGATGCCGGAGTCGATGCGCTTGGGTTTGTGTTTGCTGAATCGCCGAGGGCTGTGACTGCTGGTGAGGCGGCGAAACTTGCAGAGTCGGTCCCGCCGTATGTGTCGCGCGTGGCTGTTTTCTTTCAACCGCGGCGTGAGGATGTCCAGCGGACATTGGCGGTGTTTCCTGCCGACGTTGTTCAGGCGGAACCTGTCGGTGGGCTTGATTCATCCATTCAGTTGATGCCTGTTGTTCATGACGGGCCCGACGCGGTGGAGCTGATCGAGGGCGATGTTGATCCTGGCGGGTCGCTTTTGTTTGAGGCGTCCGGGCGGGGTGGTCAGGGAAGGATGCCGTCGTGGGGCCGGGCTGCGAGGATTGCTGCACGGCGACGACTTGTCCTGGCGGGTGGTCTCACGCCGGAAAATGTCGGTGAGGCGATTCGCACGGTTCGGCCTTTTGCGGTGGATGTGAGTTCGGGGGTTGAGTCGTCGTTGGGGGTCAAGGACGCGGATCTGATACATGAGTTTGTGGGTGCGGTGCATCGAGCGGATCTGTTTGCGCACCACGCCACGTTCAGGGAGCCACTATGACCACGCAGATGTCTGATCATTCTGAAGCACGTCTTGACGACCTGCTGGCGGGGCGGCTGCCGGATGGAACGGGTCGCTTTGGGCCATTCGGTGGGCGATTTGTGCCGGAGACACTGATGAGCGCGTTGTCGCGTCTTGAAGTGCGCGCCCGGGCTGCGTTTGCTGATGGTGACTTTTGCAGGCAACTGTCCGTCGAGCTTCGGGATTGGGTGGGACGTCCGACGGCGTTGACGCCTGCGCATGGGTTGAGTCGGCGGTGGGGCGCCACCGTTGTTCTCAAGCGAGAGGATCTTGCGCACACCGGTGCGCACAAGATCAACAACGCTCTTGGGCAGGCGATGCTGGCGAAGTGGTCTGGTGCCCGGGAGGTGATTGCCGAGACGGGCGCTGGTCAGCATGGCGTCGCGACGGCTGCTGCGTGTGCGCGCGTTGGTCTGCCGTGCACGGTTTACATGGGAGCGGTGGATGCGAAGCGTCAGGCGCCGAATGTTGATCGGATGCATCGGCTTGGTGCGTCGGTGGTTGAGGTTGCGTCTGGCGATGCAACGCTTCGGGCGGCGGTCAACGAGGCGATGCGTCGTTGGGTCACGGATCCTGAACAGACGTATTATCTGCTTGGTTCGGCGATCGGTCCGCATCCTTATCCGTGGTTGGTGCGGGAGTTTCACAAGGTGATCGGGGAGGAGGCTCGGCAGCAGATGCTCGATCGATTTGACCGGCTGCCTGATGGGGTGGTTGCGTGTGTTGGCGGCGGCTCGAATGCGATCGGGTTGTTTCATGGTTTTCTGGGTGACGCCGGTGTTCGGCTTGTTGGTGCTGAGGCCGGCGGGTCGGGTGCGGGGCGGAATGCTGCTTCTGTCGTTCATGGTGTTCCGGGTGTTTTGCACGGTTGCCATACGCTGCTTTTGCAGGATGGTGAGGGGCAGGTGCTTGAGACGGAGTCGGTGTCGGCAGGGCTGGACTATCCGGCGGTGGGGCCTGAGCACGCGTTTCTTCATTCGATTGGCAGGACGGAGTATTGTGCGGTTTCTGACGACGAAGCGCTCGCGGCGTTTGACGAGTGCTGCTCGTGCGAGGGGATCATTCCTGCGCTTGAGACGGCACATGCGTTCGCGGCGGCGAAGCGGATGGCCCTTGAGTCGCCGGGCATCACGGTGTTGATCGGATGCTCGGGACGGGGTGACAAAGATTTGCCAAGCCTGCGTGAAAAACGGAGGGAATCGCATGACTGACGTCACAACGACGCGCGGTGCTGAGCGGATTACGGCGGCCATCCGAATGGCGAGGCGGGAGCGTGGTTTTGCGCTGGCGCCGTTTCTGACGGCGGGTTATCCGAATGTTGAAGCGTGCGGTGCGTTGCTTGGTGAGATTGCCGCGAATGCGGACATTGTTGAGTTGGGGATTCCGTTCTCCGATCCGATTGCTGATGGGCCGACGATTCAGCATGCAAGCCGTGTTGCGCTTGATGGTGGTGTGACGATCGATCGTGCGCTGGAGATGCTTCGCTCGGCGAGCGTCGGGATTCCGGTGATCGCCATGACGTATCTCAACCCGTTGCTGACGTATGGGTTTGCGCGCTTTGCGGAGGCTGCGGCGTCGGTTGGCATCGATGGGATCATCGTGCCCGATCTGCCGGTCGAAGAGAGTGTCGCGTTGCGGGAAGCGGTTGCGGAATTCGGGTTGTGCGTCATATCGATGGTGACACCGGCGACGCCTGATGATCGCATGAAACAAATTTGCGCGCAGGCGAAGGGGTTTGTCTATGCCACGACGATCTGCGGCGTGACGGGGGCCGCGAATGCGATCGATGATGGCGTTGGGGATTTTGTGAAGCGTATTGCGCGTCACACCGATGTGCCGATCCTGGCTGGTTTCGGTATACGGTCCGCCGATGACGCCGAGCGTCTGGCCGATCACTGCGATGGGGTCATCATCGGGAGCGCGTTGATCGAATCGATCGATCGTGGAGACAGTCCGGCGGCGTTCCTGCGTGGGGTGCGGCCTGCTGTGGCGAATAGGAAAGGGAGTGTGCGATCATGATGATCGTTCTGAGGGCGGATTGCAGCCTGAAGGAGAAGGCGGAGATCACGCGCATTCTTGAGGCTGGCGAGATCAACATCAATGTGACGGAAACCGGCGGCAGTACCGCCTTTATACTGATGCCAACGCCGGACGACGACATTGTGGCGTCTTTGGAGCGTCATGGGGGTGTTGCGGAAGTTCGTCGGGCGACGCCTTCGTGCCAGCTCGTAACGCGTGACCATCGCGCAGAGCCGACGCGGTTTCATGTCGGCCATGCGCTGGTTGGTCCGGATACGCTGACGGTGATTGCGGGGCCTTGCTCTGTCGAAACACGAACGCAGATGATGGAGATTGCCGAGTGTGTTGCCGATGCGGGTGCGACGATGCTGCGCGGCGGGGCGTTCAAGCCGCGGACAAGCCCGTACAGTTTTCAGGGATTGGGGGAGCGGGGGCTTGAGTTGCTGGCGGATGCGGGTGGTCGGTTCAAGCTGCCGACGGTTACGGAAGTGATGGCGCCGGAGCAGGCTGCATTGATCGCGCAATACGCTGATGTTCTGCAGGTCGGTGCGCGGAACATGCAGAACTTCAGTTTGCTGCAGGCTGTTGGTCAGCAGCATCGGCCGATTCTGCTCAAGAGAAGCCCGATGGCATCGATCGAGGAATTGCTTTGCGCGGCTGAGTATATCGCGGCGGCGGGTAATCAGCGGATCATGCTGTGTGAGCGCGGTATTCGCACATTTGAGCGTGCGACGCGAAGTACGCTTGATATTTCGGCTGTTCCGGTTCTGAAGCAGCTGTCTCACCTTCCGGTGATCGTGGATCCGAGTCATGCTGTTGGTAAGCGGGAGTGGGTGCCACCGCTTGCGAAGTGTTCGGTGGCTTGCGGGGCCGACGGGTTGATGATTGAGGTTCACCCGAATCCTGAGGAAGCGATGAGCGACGGTCGGCAAAGTCTGACGATGGATCAGTTCTCACGCATGATGGTTGATGTGCGGCGTCTTGCCGGGGCTGAAGGACGTCAGGATCATGCTGAAGGGTCGCAGCAGTCCGTGCGTGCGTAGTTTCGACGATTGGTTTTGGATCTTATTGCTGGTGAACGGGGAATTGGTGTTGCCAGCAGGTGGTCCGTAGAGTCGGTATCTTGGTTCGCTGCACCTGATCGGAGTTTTCGACGCGTGGTGATGCTCGTCGGGATGGTGGCTCGGAGTTTCGGGTTGCCATTTGCGTATTGTCAACGTGCGGCGTTGGTCGTAGGTGGTGAGATCGTGCGCTACCCGTCGATGCAAGCGGGTTCGAACCCATCCCCGTGACAGCATGGCTTGCAACCACGTCGACGATTCGCGAATCCCCCGTTCTTCCTGCGAAACGACACTTGGACATGTCCCCAAGTTTCCATTTCAGATTGCCGGCCGTCGGGGGGCTTGCGGCCTGTTCCAATCGGGGTTGGTGCTTGGCGGTTCATGGGAAGGTTCTGGGCTGGTGATTGCGTTGTGTGCGTTGTTGACGAACGATGGGTTGGGTCGCGGTGTGGCGAGTTTCGTTTCCCTTTGAATGAGGCGAGCGCGGTGACCGGCAACGGTCGATACGCGTTGAACAGGCATTTGCCAAACCGGGCGCGTAAGCGGCGGTGACGGTGTCTGATGGCCGAAAAACGCAGCGTTGTCGGACGCGACAGCGGGACGTGGTTCGACTAACGTACAGTCGGTGATGAACGCGGCAGGATGGCGGCGATTTTCCGGCTGTTTGACGGTGATCGGGTGGTCTGACAGGCGTGGCGTTTTGCTTGTCGCTCCGGTGGGTGCTCTACGATACGGGACTTGATGATGAAGACACGCATGGCCCTGTTTTGCTTGGTGGTGTTGTCGAACATTCCCTTCGAGAGGGGGGGCAATTCGTGCATGGCTGCGACGAATCAGGGCGGCAAGATCGTGATCTACCAGGTGTTCACCCGACTCTTCGGAAACCGCAACACGACCAACAAGGAGTGGGGCACTGTTGAGGAGAACGGCGTCGGGAAGTTCGGTGATTTCACCGACGAGGCATTGAAGGGGATCAGGGAATTCGGGACGACTCATATCTGGTACACGGGGGTGCCGCACCATGCCGTCATTCGTGACTATACGGCTTACGGGATTTCGAACGATGATCCCGATGTGGTCAAAGGCCGAGCCGGGTCACCGTATGCGGTGAAGGACTATTACAATGTGAATCCCGACCTTGCGGTCGATCCGGCCAAGCGTCTGGAAGAGTTCAAGGCGTTGGTGCAGCGTACACATCGACATGGCATGAAGGTCATGATCGACATCGTCCCCAACCACGTTGCGCGTGGCTATCAATCCATCAGCAGTCCGGCGGGTGTGCGCGATTTTGGGGCGGACGATGACACCAGTGTCGCTTATCGTCGAGATAATAACTTCTACTATATTCCGGGCGATTCATTCCGCGTTCCGGACGGCAGTGTTCCTCTCGGCGGGGAGGCTCATCCACTTGCGGATGGCAAGTTTGATGAGCATCCGGCGAAGTGGACGGGCAATGGGTCGCGTCTTGCCCAGCCGAATGCGCACGACTGGTATGAGACGGTCAAGGTGAACTATGGTGTGCGTCCGGACGGTACGCATGACTTCCCTGCTCTGCCTGAGACTCTGCGCGGTGCTTCCTTCCAAGAACATGCCGCGTTCTGGAGCGGGAAGGATGTTCCGGATTCGTGGATCAAGTTCCGCGAGATTGCACTGTACTGGTTGGATTTCGGGGTGGACGGTTTTCGTTTCGACATGGCTGAGATGGTGCCCGTGGCGTTCTGGAGCTATCTCAATTCCTCGATCAAGATGAAGGACCCCAATGCGTTGTGCCTGGCAGAGATCTACAATCGCGATTTGTACCGCAGCTATATTCAGCTCGGTCTGATGGATGTGTTGTACGACAAGGTTGACTTCTACGACACGATGAAGCGGATCATGCAGGGCCATGCGCCTGCGTCCGATCTGATTCCCATCATTGACGCTTTGCGCGATGTTGATTCGCACATGCTTCACTTTCTGGAAAATCACGATGAGCAGCGTATTGCCAGCCCGGAGTTCGCCGGTGATGCGCGTGTTGGTATGCCGGGTATGACTGTCTCCGCGCTGGTGGGGAAGGGGCCAAGCATGCTCTATTTTGCCCAGGCATTGGGTGAACGGGCGGATCGGAATGCTGGATTTGGTTCTGCGTCGCGGACCAGCATTTTTGACTACTGGGGACTTGAGACGCTGAACCGCTGGGCCAACGGTGGGAAATACGATGGCGCCCTTCTCTCAGGCGGTGAGAAGGCGCTTCGTCGACACTACACGGCACTGCTGTCGTTCAGTGCAAAGAGCCAGGCCATGAAGGGTGGGTATGCTGATCTGCACCGGTACAACCTGTCCAATGGGGAGAACTATACCGAGAGGCACTTTTCGTTTGCGCGATGGTCGGGTGGTTCGAGGGTGGTGGTCTTGGTTGGTTTTGATCGGGACAATGGGGCCCAGATTGATCTCCGGATTCCTGAAGCGCTTGTTGCTGAATGGGGGCTGGAAGATGGGACATATGGCCTTAAGGACGTTTTCGATGGGTCGTCAAGACGGCTTGTGGTTGAGCATGGTCGTGGCGTGATCCGTACGGTGCTCAAGCCTTTGGAATCGCAGGTGTACGTGTTTGAGTGATGATGGCGCGGACTTTGTCTTCCAGGGGATATGTGCTTGTGCTGGATTTGTTCGCAGGCCGGACTATGGGATGAGCGAATCCACTGGTGTGGGCTTGGAGACTCTGCATCGGTTATCAAGCTGAACTGTGTACGAAACTGGACGGTCTTCTCTTTCAGGGACGAAGAATCGATGTTGTCGTTTGTATGTGACTGCTGTGGGGCTCGTCGTGCTGTCTCCATGGGTGCGCGGCTGCGGAGTGGTTGGACCGTCGGCGGAAGGGGGTCAGCATGACCGAAGAAGCGGGAAGCCCGCAGCAGAAGTTGATCTTCTCGACGCCTCACGATGTTCGGAAGGCGATCCTGATCACATTCATCGCGTTCCTGTTCTGTGGCTTTCAGGCTGCGATCTACGGGATGACGACGGTTCCGGTTTCGAAGTTTTTCGGGACGCTGCCTGAGACGATTGTGAAGTATGATTCATTCGGGATGTGGGGGCAGATCCTCGCGATGGGGACGGGGGGTTTCGTTATCGCCAGGATTCGGGGTAAGAACACGTTGCTCCTGGCCGGTCTGATGATGCTTGTGGCGTCCACGCTGATTGCGCTGTTCCCGGTGCTCCCGGTTTATATTTCGATGTCGTTTCTCTGCAATATGGCGATCGGGTTCGCGCTGGTGTCGTGTTACTACATGACGATGGGGACGGTCCGCAAGGAAGGGGAAAGCGAAGGGAAGCTGGCGATCCTGAATGTATTTTTCAGTGCGGGCTTTATGATCAGTCCGATCATCAATGGCTTTGTGATTGACTCCTGGTCCTGGCGGGCAGTGTTCGTGTTGATTGCGGCCATGTTCGCTGCGTTCATTGCCATTCTGCTTTTCTTCAATATCAGCGAAATGGCGGATGATGCTCTGAAGGAAGAGAAGAAGAAGGAGCAGGGTGAGGCGACGGCGAGCTTCATGTCTGTTCCTCTCGTGTTGACGGCTGTTGCGTTTTTCCTGTTCGTCTATGTCGAGCAGATCATGAACAACTTGAATCAGCCGCGGATGCAGGTGGACCTGGGTTTCGACATCAAGGTCGTGGGTGCTCTGGTGACGACGTATGCGCTGTCGCAGATGGTCGGTCGATTGGTGTTTGGCAAGTTTCTGCTTCCTCGGGTGAAGGTGCACAAGTACATCATCGTTTCGTCGCTGCTGTTTGGCGCGTTCATTTTCATTTTCGTGAACCTCACGAGCCTGTCCACGGTGATCCCCTTTATGGTTCTGCTGGGGCTGGCTAATTCGTGTATCTATCCGTCCATCGTGGGCTACGGTTTGGATCAGATCGGGCATGCCAGTCCGAAGGCGACGTCGTTCATCATCACGTGCGGGTCGATCGGTATTCCTGTGGGAACGTTCATGTCCGGGTTGATCGGTGAGAATTTCGGCAGGACCAAGGCAATGCTGGTTGGCCCGGTGTTGCTGGTTGTGGTCGTGCTTCTCATCTTTACGGTGAGGCGTATGGCGGTGAAGAGGGAAGTTGCGTAACGGGTCGGGAACAGTTGAACGGGCTTGGGCATGAAGATCAACTTGAGCATTCATTACGATACGACGTTTGGACAGACGATTTGCGTGTGTGGGTCGTGGAAGTCGTTGGGGAACTGGGAAGTATCGAACGCGGCGCGTCTGTCCTATGAGAAGAATGGTCGCTGGTCGCTTTCGCTCGATGTTGCCGAAGATCTGCAGGATCTGGAATACAAGTATCTGCTTGTTGAAGAGGATGGTCGGTATTCGTGGGAATGGGGTGACGTCCGATCTGTCAAGGTCGGAGGGTATGATGTTCCCGTCATACATCTGCATGATCAGTGGCGTGCTCCCGCGAGTCATGAAAGGGTCATGTTCAACTCGTGCTTTCGGGATGTCCTTATGAGGCCTGACATGGGTCTTAAAGGGGATCATGCGAATGCACAGTCGTGCGTGGAATTCAGAATAGCGGTTCCGCGGATTGGGCCTGGGTTACAGATCTGTGTCGTGGGCAATCAGGAGGGATTGGGTGACTGGAAGAAGGGTGAGCCGCTTCTTCTTGGGTGTGGCGATGATTTTCCGGTATGGTCCGGCTCTGTTGATCGCGGTGCGCTCTCTTTTCCGGTCACCTACAAGTACGGTATCTACGATCCTCGAAAGGGAGCTGTTGTCGGCGTGGAGGAGGGGGACGAGCGCCGAATTGAATCGCGCTCTGACGATGATGCCGAAGGCCGTGTTGTTCAAACTGACGAGTCTTTTCGATTTCCGCAGGGTGACTGGAAGGGTGCGGGGGTGGCTGTTCCAGTGTTCTCGCTACGGAGTGAAAAGAGTGCGGGGATCGGGGATTTTGGAGACCTGATGGACTTCGTCGGCTGGGCCGGTGAAGTCGGCATGAAGATGGTCCAGGTGCTTCCGCTCAACGATACGATTGCGACGCATGGGTGGCTTGATTCGTATCCTTACAAGTCCATCTCGGTCATGGCGCTTCATCCGATGTATCTGAACGTGCACCTTCTCGGGGAGTTGCGGGACAAGAAGCTGAGGGATGGGCTACTGGCGGAGCTTGAGGCGTTGAATGCTGCTCGGCATGTCCAGTATCCGGATGTGCATCGCGTCAAGTCGCGTTACTTCAAGTGCATTTTCGATCAGGAGGGGGATCGTGTGCTTAAGAGCGCTGCGTACAAGGCGTTCTTTGCAAAGAACCGGGATTGGCTGATTCCGTATGCTGCGTATTCCTACTTGCGCGATAAGGAAAGGACGTCAGACTTCAGGGAGTGGGGAAAGTACAGCACATATGACGAGTCGGCTATCGGGCGATTGTGCAGCGCGAAGTCCGAGGCGTGGGATGACATCGCGATACATCTGTTTCTTCAGTTTCATCTCGACAAGCAGTTGAGGGCGGTGACGGAATACGCGCGGAAGAATGGCATCGTGCTGAAGGGGGACATCCCGATCGGGATCAGTCCGAACAGTGTGGAAGCGTGGACGGAACCGCACTTGTTTCACCTGGATGCGCAGGCGGGTGCTCCGCCAGATGATCTTGCGGTCAAGGGGCAGAACTGGGGGTTCCCGACGTACAACTGGGAGGCGATGGCGAAAGAGGACTACGCATGGTGGAAGCGCCGGCTGCGTCATATGGGGTCCTATTTCGATGCGTACAGGATCGATCACATACTCGGTTTCTTTCGGATTTGGGAGATTCCTTGTGACTCGGTTGACGGCGTGCTGGGGCATTTCAACGCGGCGCTTCCGCTGAGCGTGGAGGAGATTGAGCGGTTCGGTATTTCGTTCGATGAGGATCGGATGGCGAAACCGTACATCCGTGAGCATCTGCTTCGCGATCTTTTTGGTGACGCGACAGAGTCGGTCAAGTCTGAGTTTCTCGAGCAGTCTGATTCCGGGCATTACCGGATGAAAGGGCCGTTTGATTCGCAAGTGAAGGTGAATCGGCATTTCCTTGATGGCATCGAGGAGGAGGAATTGAGCGATGGCGATCGGCGGATCAGGGATGGGCTCTTCGCTCTGATGGCGAACGTCTTGTTTGTGCAGACGGGCGAGAATGAATGGGCGCCGAGAATTACGCTGCATCTGACGTCATCGTATGCGGAGTTGGACGAAGCGACACGCGGGCAGCTTGATGCACTGTACGTTCACTTCTTCTACGAGCGGCATGACGACTTCTGGTATCAGAAAGCGCTGGAGAAGCTGCCATCGATTATCTCTGCCAGCGACATGCTTGTGTGTGGCGAAGATCTTGGAATGGTTCCGGGTTGTGTTGCGCCTGTGATGGAGCAGTTGGATATTCTGAGTCTGGAAATCCAGCGCATGCCGAAGGATCCGAACGTCAAGTACGCCGATCCGGCGAACGCTCCGTATCTTTCGGTGTGTACGACGTCGACGCATGATATGCCGACGATCAGGGGATGGTGGGAGCTGGAGCGGGATTCGATGCGAACTTTCTTTTCCGACGAGCTTGGGAATCAGGGGGATCCGCCCTACTTTGCCGAGCCGTGGGTCTGCAGTCAGATGATCTCGCAGCATTTGCGGTCGCCGGCGATGTGGACGGTTTTCCCGATCCAGGACTTGCTGGCGATGGATGGCGATCTGCGATGGGATGAGACCCACGAGGAGCAAATCAACGAGCCGAGCAATGTGCGGCATCGATGGAAGTACAGGATGCATCAGAGTATCGAGGCGTTGAAGGGTGCCACGGATTTCAACGCGATGCTCCGGGCGATGATTGATGACGCCGGCAGGAATGCCGCGTACTAGCCAAGCCTTGCGATCGAATTTCGGTGCGCGTGGAGTTTTGAGTGATGGATCTCATGTGTAGCAGCAGAAACGTCATTGTTCTTGTTTTGGTGATTGCCGGGGTTGCGTCGGCCCGCGAGTGGATCGATCGTGCGTGGAAGGATGATGTCATCTACTTCGTGATGACGGATCGGTTTCATGATGGCGATCCGGAGAACAACAGGCCGCCGGAGTCCGACCCGGGGCTGTACGATCCTGCTCAAAAGGACATCAATCTCTACCACGGCGGCGACTTTCGTGGGTTGGAGAAGGCGTTGGAGCGTGGCTATTTTTCCGATCTGGGCATCAGCGCCATCTGGATCACGCCGCCCGTGCGAAACGCCTGGATGTCTCTGCATGATCTTGGTGGCAGCAAGAGCGGCTACCATGGGTACTGGGCTCAGGATTTTCTGGATATCGATCCGCACCTGACGAGTCGCAAGAGTCTGGGCGGCGAACCCTATGAGGCTGGTCGCGAGGGGCGCCTGCAGCATTACAAGGACCTGATCGCACTGGCGCACAAGCACGACATCAAGATCGTGCAGGATATTGTGTGCAATCATATTGGGCCGATTTTCTATTACGATCTTGACGGCAATGGCAGGCACGACGGCAAGAAGGGAGAGTGGACGCCGCCATACCGATCGGATGGGTCGTATCGGGATTTCATTCGCTGGGCCGACGAACCGAAGTGGAATGTCGGTAAGCTGCGCGGGCCTGCTTTGTTTCAGAGTGCGGATGTTTATTGGGCCAAGGGGTTCAGCGGTGACAGTCTCGGGAAGTCGGATGGCGAAGAGCGGCGATGTGATTTCTTGTCGCTGAGGGCGTTCAACACTTCGCCGGATGCTGAGCACTTCGACAGGCTCGTCGATGCGTTTGTCGAGATTTATCATTTCTACATTGATGAGTTGGGCGTTGATGGCCTGCGGATCGACACGGTGAAACATGTTCACAAGTCGTTCTGGGATGCGTTTGCCACGCGGATGCGGGAGCGTCTGGGGCCGGAATCGGAGAAGGTGTTGATGTTCGGTGAGGTCTTCGGGAACTCGATTGGCGACATCAACTTTTATACCAGCAGTAAGAACGGCAATGGGCGATGTCTGGATGGTCTGCTGAATTTCCAGTTCATGTGGGCAGTGCGTGATGTTCTGCGGCATAAAGATCGGGGCGACGCCGGGAAACTGAAGCACTTTGTTGATCGGATGGACCGGGAGGTTAAGGGTAGCAGTCGTTACGCTGCCAAGGAGATGCGTCTCAATACCGTCAACTTCATCGGCAATCACGACGGGATTAATCGATTCCTCGTGAATGGTGTTGATGAGCGCAACCATGCGCTTGCCTTGGGTGCGATGCTGACGTTCGAGGGTATCCCGTGCATCTACTACGGTTCTGAACTTGCCGTCCGCGATACGCGGCATGGGGTTGGCGGTGACAGCGAAACCGGTCGTTTCACGCTGTTTGACAACGGGGGGCAGCGTCGCTTCGATGCACGCAAGGGCAACGCCGATTTCAAGAAGGTTGCCGAGTTGATTCGTCTACGAAGGAAGATGCCGGATTTGGTTGATGGCGACGTACGCGTGTTTCCGCTTGAGGGTGCCCGGATCGAAGATGGGGTGTTGGCGTATCGGCGTGGGTCGGCACTGGTGGTGCTTAATGCCGGGACGGAGGGGCGTCGTTTTTCACTTCCCGCTGCGAGGCTCGTGTATTCCAACGGCTTGGTTGACAGGATGAAAATCGTGGAGAAGACCGAGATCCCCGGCAAGACGCTGCAGGTTTATGACGTTGAATGATCTCGGTGGGGTGGGGGGCGTCCGGGTGACCTTGGTTTCGGGTCCTTTAGGCGATGAAGGGTTCGGGGCAGGGCAGGCGTGCGCAGGGCGACCTTTCGGACGCGTCTCGTGCGACATCGGGGCTTTGCGGGCTTTATTGAGCAGAGCGACAGCGGTCGCTGTGCGGATTGCTTGATCATCCGAGTGACGTCACTGCGACGCGGTTTGGATGTCGAGCACGGGTGAACTTGTCTTAGCCGAAGTAGGCTTTCAAGACGTACTGGCTCATCATGCGCTGCGTGTTGAAGAAGGATCCGTTCAGGGCGATGCAATTGCGCATGACCTGGATGAAGTCGGTTCTTCTCTCGTAGAAGAGGGGTAGAATCAAGTACTCCAGTTTGTCATAGAGCATCGCAGCATCTTCATGCCGATTGGCTGGGGTCGGTGCATCGCCATTGGTCCGCCCGATGGCCCAACCGGTTTGTCCCTCGATCCATCCTTCGAGCCACCAGCCATCCAGAACGCTGAGGGAGGGAATGCCATTGAGCGCGGCTTTCATTCCGCTGGTTCCGGAAGCTTCCTTCGGGGGCTCGGGCGTGTTGAGCCAGAGGTCGACGCCCGCAGCCATGAGGTGGCACAGTTCGATGTCGTAGTCGGCGAGGTACACGCCTTTGATGCTGTGTGCGAGGCTTTTTTGTGCATGGACGATTCTTCGGATGATGTCTTTTCCGACTTCGTCGCTGGGATGGGCCTTTCCTGCGTAAACGACCTGGATTTTGCCGACGACGTTGTGGATGCGGAGCAGGCGTTCGAGGTCATCGTAGAACATGTCCGCGCGTTTGTAGGCGGCAGCTCGTCGGGCGAAACCGATGGTGAAGACTTCCGGATCAAATTCGACGCCGCTGACGGTCTTGATGTGGTCGATGAGCGTGTTCTTCGACTCCTGGTGCGCTGCCCAAATCTCGTGACGCGGGATGGAGGTGGCTGTTCGCAGTGTGTAGTTGTCTTCACGCCATGAGGCCAGGTGCGCGTCCAGCACCTTCTGCATGGGCGGAGCGACCCACCTTGCAGCGTGCACACCGTTTGTGATTGAGTCGATGGGGTATGGCGCGAACATCTCCCGCGACACTTGCCCGTGGCGTTTGGCTACGCCATTGACGTAGTGGCTGAGGTTGAGGGCGAGGTAGGTCATGTTCAACGAATCATCCATGCAGTCGAGTTGATCGAGCAATTCGGTCGTTCTGCCGTGGAGGACGCTGTTAACCAGCTCGCGGGAGAATTTGTCGTGCCCGGCAGGTACGGGGGTGTGCGTGGTGAATACGCAGAGTCGTCTGACAGCTTCAATCTCCTCGTCGCCGAGTACGTCGTGTTTGTTGGCGCGTCGTCTCTCGTCGAGCAACTCGCATACGAGCAGGCTGGCGTGACCTTCATTCATGTGGAAGCGTTCGATGGCGTTGTATCCGAGTTCTCGGAGCACGCGTACTCCGCCGATTCCGAGCACTTTTTCCTGGCATAAGCGATAGCGCTGATCGCCGCCATACAGGTTGTGCGTGAGATTCCGATGTTCGGGGGCATTTCCGGGCAGATCGGTGTCGAGGAACAGCACCGGGATTCGGAATCCGCCGACGCCTTCGACCTCGTACTGCCAAACGGCAACTTCAACCTCGGTGCTTTCCACGTGCAGGGTGATGGTGCCCGGCTGCTTTGTCAGGAACTTCTCGATATCCCAGTCGAAGACTTCTTCAGTCTGGTTGCCGTCTGCGTCAATCCGCTGGTGGCAATAGCCATTGCGGTGCAGGAGGGTGACGGCGACCATCGGGACGCGCAGGTCGGCTGCTGCGCGAATGGTGTCGCCCGCGAGCACGCCCAACCCGCCGCTGTAGGTTGGCATTTCGGCAATGATGCCGATCTCCATCGAGAAATACGCGACTCTTCTTTGATCCGTCATTTGCTTCTATTCTCGGCAGTCCAAAGGATGCAGATTACCCGGTTCACCAATTCAAGGGCCTGAATTCGGATTCGCGAGACGCGCACAACACGGCTGCGCCCCGAGCGTGACATCGAGGCCCGATCATCGACCCAAATCCCGCCGGGGCGATGTGCCCTGAGACAATGGGCAAGCAGTGGGAAGAACACCAGTTGCCATTCGTAGGGAAACGCGACCCGGCCCAAACTGGGGAACATGTTGCGCGATGTCGTTCGAATTGTCCACGTTCGGGGAATGCACATTTGGCTGCGAGACGGGTCACTCGTGACACGTGGACCCGGTCCGATAGAATGCGGTCGCGGGTCGAACAACGCCCATCGAGGGCCAACCGGACAGGTGATTTTGGACTCGGCGACGAATGACAATTCGATCCAGGCGGGGGAACCGTACCCGCTTGGTGCTCATTGGGATGGGGCGGGTGTGAATTTTGCCCTTTTCTCTGCGCATGCGACGGCGGTGGACCTGTGCCTCTTCGACGCGGTCGACGCGTCGTCTGAGAATTCGTGCATCCGCATTCCGCATCACACGAATCAAGTTTGGCATGTTTATGTCCCGGGCATTGGGCCTGGGCAGCTATACGGTTATCGCGTCCACGGGCCTTATGCTCCCGGTGCTGGCCATCGTTTCAACCCCAACAAGCTTTTGATCGATCCTTATGCCCGAACCGTGGCTGGAAGGCTGCAATGGGATCCGGTGCTCTACGGTTTCGAATGGGATGCGCGGGAAACGGAGGATCGAATCGGCTCGGGGAACAGTGCTCGCGTTCTGCCGAAGAGCGTTGTGACCGATTCGTCATTCGAGTGGGATGGTGACGCGAGCCCGCGGACGTGTTGGACCGACACGGTTGTCTACGAGTGCCACGTCAAGGGGATGACGCAATTGCACCCGGATGTACCGGAAGCGCACCGAGGCACGTTTCTGGGGCTGGCCAGTGAACCCATGATCGACCATTTCGTTGATCTCGGTGTGACGGCGGTGGAACTGCTGCCGGTGCACCTGTCGGTGGACGAAGAGCACCTTGTTCGCAAGGGGCTGACGAACTACTGGGGTTACAATTCGCTGGCCTTTTTCGCGCCGGATCCGAGGTTCAGTTCATCGGGGTGGGCCGGAGCGGTGTCAGAATTCAAGACGATGGTCAAGCGACTCCACGGAGCAGGGCTGGAGGTGATTCTTGACGTGGTCTACAACCACACGGCCGAAGGCAATCATCGCGGACCGACGCTCTCGTTCAAAGGCATCGACAACGCTGCCTACTATCGACTTGAAGAGAGAAACGCCGCGTATTACGAGAACCAAAGCGGCTGCGGCAATTGTCTTGATCTCCGGCATCCGAGGGTGCTTCAACTTGTGATGGACAGTCTACGCTATTGGGTTGAGGAAATGCACGTTGACGGGTTTCGGTTCGATCTCGCGTCCGTGTTGGCCCGCGATCGGATGGGGTTTGATCGGCACGCCTCTTTTTTTGCAGCGGTTGCGCAGGATCCCGTGCTGGCCGGGGTTAAGTTGATCGCCGAACCGTGGGACGTGGGGCATGGGGGTTACCAGTTGGGGTCGTTTCCGCCTGGATGGGCGGAGTGGAATGATCAATATCGCAAGGGAATTCGGGGCTTCTGGCGTGGCGATGAAGTTCACATGTCGGACCTGAGTTGCCGTCTGGCGGGGAGCAGTGATTGGTTTGGGCAGCCGGGACGGGGTCCGACCGCCAGTGTCAACTACGTCGTGAGTCACGATGGCCGGACGATGCGTGATCTGGTCAGCTACGAACAGAAACACAATCAGGCCAACGGCGAAGAGAATCGGGATGGCAACAACCACGAGTTGAGCACGAATTGGGGGGTCGAGGGGGAGACCGACGATCCGGAGATTAACCAGTTGCGGCGGCGTATGGAGCGTAACTTTCTGGCGACGCTTGCGTTTTCGTTGGGAGTTCCGATGATTGCCGGCGGAGACGAGTTGGGCAGGACGCAAGCGGGCAACAACAACGCCTATTGCCAGGACAATGAGGTTTCGTGGCTCGATTGGTCGGTTGGGTCAAAGTCTGGACAGTTGCGCCAATTCTTGAAGGAATTGCTGGCCATCCGGCGGGCGAGTGGCCTGTTCGGCCGTGCAGCGTTTCTCACGGGCAAGCCGTTTCTTGACGGGGCGCGTAAGGATGTCACATGGCTGAAGGAAGAGGGCTGTGAACTTGCCGTCGAGGATTGGCATGACCCGGGCCGGAAGTCACTTGGCATGCTGCTGTTTGCACCGTCTGATCGGGAACTGGATCGAGAAAGCAAGGTGCTGTTGTTGTTGATGAATGCCCATCATGACAAGCGTGTGTTTGCGATGCCGCAGATGGAGGAGGATGGCGTTTGGCAGTGCCGCGTCAATACCTTTGAGACGAGTGGATTGAGCGAGGAACGGGTAGAGAGTCAAGCAACCGTGAACGGTCGGTCGCTGGTTCTGCTGGAGTATGATTTCACGCGATGAAACCTTCAAAATCAAATGCGCCGGCCCATCCCGAAGAAATGGCCCATCTGGTGGATCCAGATGAATGGGGGAGGTTGCGTGCCGGTGAGCATGGTGAGCCGCATCGGATTCTTGGCGCGCATCCCGTCAGCACATCGTCAGGCCAAGGGTTCATGGTTCGGGCATTTCATCCGCATGCTGCCTCGGTCGACTGCTTGCTGCCGTCGGGTGAAGTGCACGCTCTGACGGAGGTGCGCGCGGGCGGCTTGTTCGAAGCGTTTATCCACTCAGTGGCTCAGAAGCTCAACTATCGGCTTCGATTTCGGTTTCCCGACGGCAACGAGTGGGAACGCGGCGATCCTTATGCATACTTGCCCACGTTGGGCGACACGGACCTGCACCTTTTCAATGAGGGCAACCACCTGCGATTGTGGGAACATCTTGGCGCGCATGTCCGAACCGTCGACGGCACGCATGGTGTTTCGTTTGCCGTGTGGGCGCCGAATGCAAAGCGTGTGTCGGTCATCGGTGATTTCTGCGGGTGGGACGGGCAGGCGTTTCCCATGCGGCAGATGGGCAGCTCGGGGATATTCGAATTGTTCATACCGGACCTTGAGCCGGGGGTGCTGTACAAGTACGAAATCAAGACGCAGGAGAATCACCTCCACGTCAAGACAGATCCCTGTGCGCACATGATGGAAGGGCCTCCGAACAACGCGTCGCGCGTGTTTCGCACGGACTACGTGTGGAATGATGATGCGTGGATGGGGCGCCGGTCATCGGCCGACATGACACGGGAACCGGTTTCGATCTATGAATTGCACTTGGGCTCGTGGGCGCGTGTTCCGGAGGAGATGAATCGTCCGTTGGGCTATCGCGAGATCGCACCACGATTGGCTGAGCACGTGAAGCGGTTTGGATTCACGCACGTGGAGTTGATGCCGGTTGCGGAGCACCCGCTCGACGCGTCATGGGGATACCAGGTGACGGGCTATTTCGCGCCGACGAGTCGATTCGGCACACCGGATGATCTGCGCTTCCTGGTGGACCATCTGCATCAGAATGGGATTGGCGTGATTCTCGACTGGGTGCCCGCGCACTTCCCGCGTGACGACTTCGCGCTGCGTCGATTCGATGGGACCGCGCTGTACGAACATGAGGATCCGCGACGCGGAGAGCATCCTGACTGGGGAACGCTGATCTTCAACTACGAGCGCAAAGAGGTGCGCAACTTCCTGGTAGCCAACGCGCTTTACTGGCTTAAGGAGTTTCATCTGGATGGTCTGCGGGTCGATGCGGTCGCATCCATGATCTACCTTGATTACAGCCGGGAAGAGGGGCAGTGGCTGCCGAACGTACATGGTGGCAAGGAGAACATCGGGGCGATCGAGCTGTTGCGGGCGGTCAATGAGTCGATTCGGCTGGAGTGTCCTGGTTGTATGACGGTTGCTGAAGAGTCGACGTCATGGAATGGTGTGACGGCACCGGTGTCGGAGGGTGGCTTGGGTTTTACGTTCAAGTGGAACATGGGCTGGATGAACGACACGCTGCGGTACTTTTCGCGTGATCCAATCCATCGGCGTTTTCACCAGAATGATCTGACATTCGCCATGCTTTACGAGCACTCGGAGCACTTCGTCAATGCGATCTCGCATGACGAGGTTGTGCACGGGAAGTGTTCCATGCTCGAGAAAATGCCGGGCGACCATTGGCAGAAGTTCGCCAATCTGCGTCTGTTGCTGTCTTACCAATTCACGCGGCCGGGCAAGAAGCTGCTGTTCATGGGGACGGAATTGGCGATGCATGACGAATGGGATCACGCGCGGAGCATGGATTGGCATCTTGCGGATGAACAACACCGAATCGGCCATCAGAAGTTCATGGAGGACTTGGGTGCGCTCTATCTTGCAGAGCCATCGCTGTGGGCGGGCGACGTTGAGTCGAGCAGTTTTGCGTGGATCGACTGCAACGATGCCGAGAATTCCGTCTTGTCGTACCGGCGGGATCATGGTGACCGAACGGTTGTCGTCCTGATGAACATGACGCCGGTGCCGAGGGAGGATTACCGCGTTGGCGTTCCTCATGAAGGCGTTTACCGCGCGCTGCTGAATTCGGATGATGCTGCCTACGGCGGGGGTGGCTATTCCGCGGAGTCGGAGTGGCGCAGTGAGGCCTATGGAATGCACGGATACGCACAATCGATTCGACTGTCGTTGCCGCCATTGGCCGCGCTCGTTCTCACACAATAGGCCATGACCGACACATCTTCACTCCGCGCATTGGCCCAACATGCGGGCATCCTCGAAAGCTACACGGATCTGCTTGGCCGGGAACATCGCGTTTCCGACGATGTCTGCGTTGCGTTGCTCGCGGCGATGGGATTCGACGCGTCGTCGGAGCAGGCGGCCAGTGCGTGTCTCGCAAGACTGCAGGCAGAGCAGGCCGAGCGCTGCATCGACGTCGTGCGTGTGGTGGAAGAAGGTGCACACGACGCGCGCTTGTTGCCGATCATTTTTCCGCCCGGTTGGTTGGGCGAATCATGCGGTGCGGTCACGATTACCGAAGAGTCCGGTGTGACGCACACACTGGAGTTTCGCCACGATCTCGGAGATGGTCGATGTACGAATCAGGTTCTGCCCGATTTGCCGACCGGTTATCACCACGTTGCGGTGCAGCTCAGTTCCGGTTCGGTCGAGGTTGTGCAGGAGCAATCGCTGATCGTGGCACCGCGCCGGTGTTATTCCGTCGACGACAGGGTTGGTCGGCGACGCCTGTTTGGCTTGTGGTGCAACCTTTACACGCTGCGCAGCGATCAGGACTGGGGAAGCGGTGATCTGACGGACCTTGACTGCGTTGTACGCGAAACGGCGTCGGGGGGCGGGGCGTTCGTCGGGGTGAATCCACTCCATGCGATACGAAATCGGGGCGATGACATCAGTCCGTATTCACCGACGAGCCGGCTCTTCGGTAATCCACTCTACATCGACATTGACCGCGTGCCGGAATTGGCATGGTGCGCTGCCGCACGTGACTTTCTGGAATCTGCGGACGCCAAGGCGACGCTCGAACGCGCGAGGTCTGCGCGGGATGTTGAATACGATCGCATCCACGAACTCAAGCTGAGGGTTCTCCGTCTGCTCTTCGACACGTTTCAGGCTGATGCACATGCGGCAAGCAGCAATCGCATGGCTGCGTTCGCTCGATTCGTGAGCGCGGGCGGTGGGGCGTTGGAGACGTTTGCGACCTTTGAGGCGATCGGCGAGCACTTTCGTGAGGACGGATTTGACGGTTGCTGGCGCGATTGGCCAATTGCGCTTCGAGATCCCACCAGCGACGCGGTTGAGGCTTTTCGCGTTCGGCATGCTGATCGCGTTGCGTTCCACATGTATCTTCAGTTCGAGTTTGACCGGCAGTTGGGCGAAGTGGCGAAGCTGTCACGGGATGCGGGAATGCCGATCGGTCTTTACCTCGACCTTGCGATCGGATCGGCGGATGATGGCAGCGACGCATGGGCCTACTCCGGATTGGTCGCACGGGGCGTGGAAGTTGGCGCTCCGCCCGATCCTTACGCGTGGCAAGGCCAGAAGTGGGGCTTTCCACCGCTGATTCCCCATCGCCTTCGGCAGGATGGGTACCGCTATTGGATTGGGCTCCTGAGGTCCGTGATGCGTCATGCGGGATTGCTGCGCGTCGACCATGTGATGGGGCTGTTCCGACTCTTCTGGATCCCCGAAGGCGCGATCGCGTCGGAGGGCGCTTACGTCCGCTATCCCGCGGAAGAGCTACTTGGCATCCTCGCACTGGAGAGTCAGCGGAACGAGACAGTGGTGGTCGGGGAAGATCTGGGCACCGTGCCTGCCGAAGTGCCGCCTGCATTGGAATCGCGTGCGATTCTCTCATCTCGTGTTGCGTTCTTTGAGCGTGAAGGTGATGGTCATTTCCGAGCCCCCGAACACTACAAGGAGAACGCACTGGTCACGACCACCACGCATGATTTGCCGCCGCTGCATGGTCTGATTGAAGGCAGTGATTTGAAGATGAGGCACCAATTGGGCCTGATCGGGCGTGATGAGATTGACCAGATGCTTGCGTCTCGACAGTCGGATGAGATTGCGCCGCTTCTGCGACATCTCGACCGCTTCGGACTGGAGAACGTCGGTGCGTCCGATTCTCGCGGATGGCCTGATCCGCATCGTGTTCTGCTGGCCATGCATGCGTTGCTGATTGCGACTCCATGTCGACTCGTTGGGATTTCGCTTGACGACATCGCGACTGAGCGAGACCCGGTCAATCTTCCGGGCGTGCCGAATTCTGTTCATCGTAATTGGTCGCGCCGGATGAGACGCCCGATTGAAGACCTTTTTTCCGATTCAGGTACGGTTCAAATTCTGCAGCACTTGCAAAAGGGGATGTCGGCTGGGTGACGGCGTCGGCTTGCCGGACTGTTCGTCATCGGTCGGCGGGCAATGTCGGGATTGAGGTTCGGGGACGCTATACAACAGCCCGCGTTCGTGTATCTTCATGGGTAGGACCGCAGACGGCGGGATCCTAGGTCTTCCGGGGATCACCCGATGAGGGTTCCGGGAGCACACGTCGCCCAAAAATCTGGGGAATCGGGTCATGAGTGAGATCGGGGGCGAGACGCCTCTGGTGATCGAAGTTTCGTGGGAAGCATGCTCCCAGGCGGGTGGTATCTACACGGTCCTTCGCACCAAATGCGCAGCCGGTCTGGAATTGTGTGGTGATCATTACTGCCTCTTTGGTCCCTACCATGAAGCGGCTGCGAAGATCGAGTTCGAGCCTGAACCTCAAGATGGCCTTTGGGGCGAGGTCGTCGACGAGGTTGCACAGACCGGCGTCAAGCTTCATCTGGGGCGTTGGATCGTCACCGGAATGCCAAGGGTCGTTCTGGTCGACCTGAACTCGATTCGACCGCAGATCCCGAAGTATGCCGCGGACTTCTGGAAGACGCTTGGCGTGTCGCAGCCGGGTAGAGATTCGGAAACCGAGGAGCACATTGCCTTTGGAAAGGTTGTAGCGGATTTGCTCGGGTGCGTGCGACGACGACTTCCGGGCAGATCCTTGCTCGCGCAGTGTCACGAATGGCAAGGTGCTGCTGCGATTCCGATTCTGAAGCACAACGACGCAAGAATCCCGACGATCTTTACGACCCACGCGACGCTTGTTGGCCGCAGTTTGAGTGCGGCGAATCAGAACATTTATGGAAATCTGGACGCGATCGATCCATTGGCGGTGGCGCGTGAGCATGGGATTGAGTCACGCTATCGCGTGGAACGGGCAGCCACCGAGTGCTGCGACGTCTTCACGACGGTTTCGGGAATCACGGGGCAGGAAGCGGCCCACTTTCTTGGGCGTCAGCCTGACTTCCTGTTGCCCAATGGGTTGAATGTGCAGCGGTCTGCCGCGGCGCCCCATGAGTTTCAGAATCTGCATCAGAAGTGCAAGCAGAAGATTCACGAATTCACGATTGGCCATTTCTTCCCCAGCTACACGTTTGATCTCAGCAAGACCCTCTACTTTTTCGTCGCCGGTCGCTACGAGTATCGCAACAAGGGCATTGATGTTTTCATTGAGGCGCTCGATGAGTTGAATCGCCGTCTCAAGGCTGAGTCGACCGGCGTGACGGTGGTGGCGTTCGTGATTGCCCGAGCGCCATACCATGCTTACAACATCGAGGTTCTGAATCGCCAGGCGATGCTGCACGAATTGAAGGGCACGTGCGAGGTGATTGAAGAGCAGATGGGCGAGCGGCTGTTCCGCACGGTCATTGAGGGACGGCTTCCCAAGATTGACGATCTGTTGGAGGCTTACAATCGTGTGCGTCTTCAGCGCATGATTCACGCGTGGCATGAAGCGGAGGGCAATCCGTCCATCGTGACGCATGATCTGGTGGACGGGAGTCACGACCCGGTGCTGCAGCATCTTGCGAAGATGAACCTGCACAACACGGTGGATGATCCAGTCAAACTCGTGTTCCATCCACAGTTCATCAAGATGACCAGCCCGATTCTCGGCATGGAATATGATGACTTTGTGCGTGGCAGCAATCTTGGGGTCTTCCCTTCGTATTACGAACCTTGGGGGTACACGCCGATGGAAGCGATCGTGCGCGGCATTCCCGCGATCACCAGCGATCTGAGCGGGTTTGGCATGTACCTGAAGGACCGCTTCCCCGACCACGATTCAAACGGCATGTACGTGACCAGGCGTCGCGACGTCAGTTTTGCGGACAGCGTTTACCAGGTTGCGGGATGGATGCACTCGATGACGAAGATGAGTCTTCGCGACAGGATTCGTTTACGCGGGCGCGTCGAGAGTTACGCGGAGTACTTCGACTGGTCGCAGATGGCCCGCAACTATCATGCTGCCCGACGTGCGGCACTTGAGAAGTACCATCCAGATCGGGAATTCAATTTTTCCGCTGACGGCGTGTGATGGCTCGGATGAAGCGCTGCGTGACGCCAGCAATGCTCGTTCGCCGCATCCGGGATACGGTTCAGCGGACGACGCCAAACACCCGTTGCAGTGCGGCAAAATCGTGAAGATCAACATCTGAGTCTGAATCGAAATCAAACAGGCTGCACTCCGCCGCGGCTCCCGGGCCTGATCTCGACGTTTGGAACCAAGAGAAGTCTATCAATCCGATGACACTGTCACATGCCACGTCACCCGGTGCGCATTCCTGGCAGAGCGTGAGGACGTGGTTATCGTTGTCGAGATTGATCCACCCGATGTCGTCGGCCCAGATCAAGCCTGACAGATGGTCAATCGTGACGCGGACGCCAACTCGGAGTCGATGGTATTGAGCGACCTTCTCACTGGTTCTGTACCAGTTCTATGCTCGTACCATGACAGACTTCTTGTGAAGTTACGCGGACGGGTAGGGCGCAGGGGGGACCTGCCGCTCGGAACCTGCGTTGCCTCCATGACGGCTCTGGAAGCCGACGGTCGGTAGCCCAATGCATCATGCCGGCATAGCGTGTCGTACGATGCCATTGCACGATCGGCACGCGGGCTTCGTTCAGGGAATGGAGGATATCTCCGTTGATGAGTTCAGCCCGAAGCGTACCATCGAATGACTCCACAGACCCGTTCTCCCAGGGCGCCCCTGGTTCGACGAACAGCGTCTTGGCGTCAACATGGTCAAGCCGATGGTGCGCAGTACCATATCCGTTCCGTTGTCACTGCGGAATCGGCTGCGGTCCAACCGTCATGTGGACTTTTCGCACCCACGGAATGCGAATGGTGCATAACAAAATGGCGTATGGGGTTGAGCGTCATCGAGGGCGTGGATTGGCTTCCCCACGTATTGATGGATGACCGTCCTGCCGTTTGGCCGCTCTTTCGATCTCGATGGCATGATTACCAACGGTGGCGATGGCGGCCATTAACATCGGAAGAACGGAGAAAATCTCAGATCAGATCTCGATCCGCCCTGAAGGGCCCGAGAGTGGATTGGAGGCGGGGGGAATCGAACCCCCGTCCCGCGACGGCTCAAGGAAAGCTTCTACGTGCGTAGTCGATCATTTGAGTCTCGCAATCCCCGACGCCGAACGACAGGCTTCGGGAACCGCCAGCCCGATCAAGCTCCTCGCCGACGTGCGACCAGACAAAGCACGTCAGCCAGCCCGCTGATTGACGTCCGAACGAGATAGCAGGCGTCTCCCGCCGGACGGGCTACCGCTTTTTAGGCAGCCATGCGCAACTGAGAGTTGGCATATAAAGTTTGTGCCCGTTGTTTAACGAGGCCAACGGACAACCTCGGCACGCCACTTCCCCATCGTCTCGCCCGGTCGAGCCCAAATCGCCCCCGTTCAAGAACCATGGAAATGGAACTCACGTCAGCCAACGCCCGTGGCACCGGATGGCCTGGGCAACAGCATCGGTACTGAATTCTAATCAAAAAATCGGCAGAAGCGTAAACAACTGCGACAGGAGAATCTGCTCACCCAACGCCAGCACCGTCGGAGCGATCAGCGTCGCACAGCTCCCGGCCTGCAACAGACAACCGCCCGCCGCCACCAGCAGCAACGCCTGACGAACTCTCCGCGTTCGCGTCATGTGCAATCCTTAAGGACGTGGTCCAGGTGTTGGGAAAATCGGGCCGTTGCAGCGGAACGGGATCGTGCAACTGGGATCCAGATCGAAATCGGGAATGTCCGCGAAGAAGAAGTCGATATCTTCCTGCTCGCAGAACCCCAGCACCGTTCCGCACGGGTTGAACGTGGTCAGGAGGCCTCTGCACGAGGGCAGAAAACCGAACTGAAACATCATCGTACCGGTTCCCAACAGCACCATCGCCCGCCGGGCTACTTTTCCGCGTCTGCTTCGTTCCATGCGTCCTTCTCCTGTCACCATGCTCATCCCGCCGACGTCTACGGCATGTCCTCCGGGCAATCCGTCAGGAAGGTGCCTTCCTCAGCCATGCCGGAATTCATGCCAACGAATGACGTGAAATTCACAGGCACGCAGAAGTCAAACAGCCCGCCAAGTGCACCATCGTTGCAATTCAGCAGGAAGCAGAAGTCAAACGAGCGAAGCACCGAGTTCACACCGAACGAAAAGCACCCGGCTCCCTGGTACACCGTCGACGACGCGAGTGCCATCATCAACAGAGCCTTTACCTTTTTCACGCGCATCCGCTTCATTCGTTCATCCTCGTTTTCGGAGTCTCAATGCCTCTCCAAGCTGGACGGAGGCGAGTATAGGCCACCTGCCTACCCCCCGCAACCAACATCTTCCCTCGGGACGGGTGTCCAGGCAAACCGTCCGCTCAATTGACGGCACCGGCCAAGTCGCCCAGGACTGCCGACACCGCGTCAGCCGTCACCGGCTCTATCATGCCGCGCTCTGTGATGATGCCCTTGATCAGCCGTGCCGGCGTGACGTCGAAGGCTGGACAGTAACACTTCACATCTTCCGGTGAGGTCAGCGTGCCAAATCCCCGCCGCACCTCATCAGCCGACCGTTCCTCGATCGGAATCTCGTCGCCGCATGCCAACGCCATGTCAAACGTCGAACTCGGGGCGGCCACGTAGAACGGCACATCATGGGCCGCCGCGAGCAGGGCCACGCCGTACGTCCCGATTTTGTTGGCGGCGTCTCCATTGGCCGCGATGCGGTCTGCACCGGTGATGACGAGGTCTATGCGTCCCACCTTCATCGCGTGGGCGGCCGTGTTGTCGCAGATCAGCGTCACGTCGATCCCCGCACGCATCAGCTCCCACGTGGTCAGCCGCGCCCCCTGCAGCAATGGCCTCGTCTCGTCCGCGTATACGCCGAAACTCCTTCCAAGCTCATGCGCCCGATACATGACGGCCAACGCCGTGCCCATGCCGCCCGTTGCCAATGCCCCGGCATTGCAATGTGTCAGTACCGTTCCGCCTTCGGGGATCACATGCTCCCCGACGTCGCCGATCGACCGGCACATCGCCTCATCCTCGTGATGGATCGCGATTGCTTCGGCCAACAGACGCTCCTTCATGTCAAGGACAGACAGCTCGACCGACGCGCGTGCCACCCGCTTCATCCGATCCAACGCCCAGAACAGGTTCACCGCCGTCGGTCGCGACGTGGCGAGGTAGTCGCACACCTGCTCGACGCGTGCGACGAATCCGTCGCGATCATCCCCCGACCAGTCGCGTACGCCGAGTACCACGCCCATCCCGGCGGCAACGCCGATCGCCGGCGCCCCACGGACCGCCAACCGTCGAATCGCATCAAACACCGTCTCCACGTCGTCGATTCGCATCTCCACGAATTCGCCCGGTAGCAACGTCTGGTCGATCATCGCCACGTGACCATCAAGGCCACCCACCCAGTACAACGCTCGTGCATGTTCAGCGTGTTCTGCCACGTCCCGCCCCTTCAGCTATTGATCGCCGGCCTGCATCGCCAGCTTGTAATAGTGACTGTCCATCCGCATTGGTGTGCTGTCCCGGTCGTCGGCCCAACGCAGCGCCTCAACCAGATTCGCACCATACCCGCGTTCCATTTGCTTCAACACCTCTTCGCGCCGACGAATCAATTCATCGACCGGTTGCAGCAGCGTTGTGTCACGTCCGCCACCCTTTTCATACGCTGTGACCGCTTGCAGCACGCCTACCGTCGTCTCGGTCAGCGTCAGACAATCGCGGACCCGTGCTACCCGATTCTGCAACGTTGCATCGCCACGCGCCGCGCGCTCGGCGTCCGCCACCGCCTGCCTCATTCGGCTGATCCGGCTCTCGTATCCGATCATGATCCTCGCCATCATGTCAGGCCCGCTGTGCTTTGCACGCTGGAATCGGCTCGCCGCTCTTTGGACATCGGCATCACTGGCCACCCACGCGTCCCGCCAGGCATCGCCCGCGAGCGCGTAGAATCGCCGCACGGATGGCGCCGCAGATTGATACAGCAGTCCGTAGTACTCATCCATCGTTTTCTTCACGTTGGTTTTCGGATCCCACAGCATCTTGGCGATCAGGTAGGATTCATGGCCCATCTGTTCCCAACCCTGCGGCAGATAGAGATAGCAGCCGCGCATCCCGGACGAATCGTACAGACGCATGGACGCCACCAACCGATCACCCATCGGCGTCGGCAGACCGTAGCTGCGTCGAATCCGGTAGCACGTGTCGTAGGCGTACACCCGATCGTGAAGTTTCGCCCACGCCGGAAACAGTTCCCGGGTAAACGCCCAGTTTTCGCGTTTCCAGTTTTCGCAGCAGAAGTTCGGCACGACCACCAACGCCACGTTTGGATGCACGTCAATCGGCATGCGGGGCGGAAACAGATAGTCCATGTAGATGTATGCACCGACCAGCTTGTCGGGATACTCAGCCGTCAGTCGCTCGGCGACGGCATTGTAAAATCGCAGCGCGCGTCGTGACTTGACCGGCTCCTTGCCTTTTTGCAGTCCGATCGGCACCCGATAGTCCGGCTCGTCCCATGACATGCACACATCGCACAAGCACATCCCGCTGCCGTCGGGCGGTGAAATCGAGAACATGTCCAATTCCGGATTGCGGCGATAATCATCGATGGCCGCTTCAGCCACGATGTTGATCACCTCCGGGTTGCTCATGCATATGTGACCGCCGCTGGATCCAGGCTTCCTCGTCCGACGTTTGTTGCCACGCATGGCGGCGTATTCCGGATGCCCGCGCCTGGCCCAGACGTCCACGGGCAGGATTCGTTGCAGGGCGTGACCATGTGACATGCCGTGGGCCGCACCCAGCCGATGCCACCTTGCCCAGTCGCCCTTGCGCGATCCTGCTGGACCGTTCGTGACCGAACGATACTCAAACCGAGGTTCCTGCTTGATGATCAGTTTCGCCGGCACGGCTAATCGGCTTGCGTTTGGCACAATGATGCCCAGCGGCTCCTGCCAGAACCAGCGCACACCGACGAAGCGCTCCAGGAATTCGTAAACGCCGTTGCAGGTTCCGCGCAGAACGGGCTTGTAATAGTCGACCCTGTCACCGCGGCCCGCACTGTCGTGCCCGCGAATAAACAGATGCCCGTCGTGCGCCTGAATCGCGAATCCGTTTGGCTTCAGTCCGTCCGTCGACGAGATGAAAATGTGCTTTCTGCCGGCCCTTGGCTTTTTCACGATCGGCAGTGTCGCTCCGGTCGCTTCCTTCACATACTTCTGCAATTCCCGTCCGGCCAACCGCGTCGTTTCAAGCGCACCCGCTTCGATGACGATTTCCGCCTGTGCGACTCCGTCCTCGACGAGCACCAACTCCGCCCCGCCCCCGAGCGTCACCAGATCCCGCAACTCCCCCAGCGCGCAACCCGAAGTGCCCACCAGCAAGCCCACAATCCCCGTGAGTCCGATTCGCAGCAGTATCATCATCAAGCCCCGACCATCCTTCGATCCTCATGGTCCCGGTACGGCGGGATTTCTCGGTTCCGGTTCCTCAAGGCACCAGCCGCTCTCTAGCCCAAACACCATCGATCAATCGCCACATCCATCGATCATGCAATCGATCCTCTCGGTCGTGCCAAACTTCGACTTCGGTCGGTGTCACGACCAACCCCACGACCGAATCCGGCATCGGCACATCTTCCACTTCGTCAAACCGCTGTTCCAACTCGGCCATTCCCGCTTCCAGGGTAACGCGAGACGGAACGGGTGATGTCTGTGCTCCGTGGACGTCGTAATAGTGCTCCAACAGTCGCGCTCGACGACCCTTCTTTGCCCACTGATCCGCCAGAATGGAAGCCGGCATCTCAGCCAGCACCCCCGTCACGCGAAACTGCCGACCCACCGTCGCCCAATACAGCAACACCGCGACCTTCCCGCCAAGCGACATCTGCCGCCACTTTGGTGACGTCCGACTCACCACGACGCCAATGCCGTACGCATCCAGCGACCGCAATGCCAATACACGCATGGCGGCCACGTCGCCATCGACCGTCCCCCAAAAGCACACGTCCGCCAGCGGATCTTCCGCCGTCGTCGCCGCCTCGCGCGCTGTCATCATGTCTGCCAACGGGCTACCCATTGCCGGCCATCCTAGCACGGCTGCCAAATTCGTTCACGCGCGCTATCATGTGCGAAATCGTGCACCACCTGTAGGAGACGCCCGACATGACCCGCTTCCTCGTCATGACCCTGCTTGTATCGATCACATCCACGGTCGCAGCCGCTGAGCGTGCCTGGCCCCAGTGGCGAGGCCCATCGCGGGATGCAACTGTCTCACGGGATGCCGTGTCGTGGAACAAGGATTTCAAGGCACTCAAGCAATCCTGGCGTGTCGAATTGGGCCCGAGTTACTCAGGTCCAATCGTCAGCGATTTCGCCGTCTTTACGACCGAAACCGTCAACGAGGAAAAGGAGGTCGTCCGGGCTTTTGACCGCAAAACCGGCAAGCAACTCTGGGAAACCGAATGGCTTGGCGCGATGGAAGTTCCCTTCTTCGCCAAAGCCAACGGTGACTGGATCCGCTCAACCCCCGCATTCGACGGCGATACACTGTATGTCGGTGGCATTCGCGACGTTCTTGTCGCCGTCAACGCGAAGACCGGAGACATCCGTTGGCGTATCGACTTTGTTGAAGAATATGGCACGCCCGTGCCGGGATTCGGGCTTGTCTGCTCACCGCTTGTGACCGATGACGCTCTTTACATTCAGGCGGCTGACAGCTTCGTCAAGGTCGACAAGAAAACGGGCAAAGTGACTTGGCGCAAACTTATTCAGTCCGCCGGCATGATGTCGAGCGCCTTTTCATCACCGATCATGACGTCGCTGCATGGTGTGCGCCAGCTCGTCGTCCAGACCCGTCAGAAACTCGCCGGCGTGAATCCCGAAACAGGTGACATCTACTGGGAACAACCAGTCCCATCGTTCCGCGGCATGAACATCCTGACGCCGGTGATCTACAACAACGGCATCCTCACCAGCACGCACCGCCGACAAACGTACTTCTACCAGATTGGCAAGAAGGGCGATGAGTGGTCGGTGGATCTGAAGTGGACGAACAAGGGGCAGGGCTACATGTCCAGCCCGGTCGTCGTCGGCCAGCATGCTTACCTGCATCTCGGCAATGGCCGGCTGAGCAGCCTGAACCTTGAGACCGGCGAGGAATCGTGGCGATCCGAGTCGTTCGGCAAGTATTGGAGCATGGTCACCGATGGCCAGCACATTCTCGCCCTTGACGAGCGCGGCGAACTTCTGCTGATTCAGCCCGACCCGACCGAGTTCAAACTTGTCGACCGCACGAAGGTCTCAGACCAGGACACGTGGGCGCACATCGCCCCTGTCGGCAACCAGATTTTTGTACGCGAACTCCACGCACTAACGGCATGGACATGGAATTAACGCATCGGCGAACCTCGGTATCATCGTCGTGGCACGTCCTCATGATTTGACCTGCGACACTCTGCACGAGCCAGCAAGAACTCGAAGCTCCACTTTGCCGGTATCTTGTCCGACAAATTCGGCAAAGTGGCGATGGTCAGGCTCTTCGTCGCAAGTTTCGAGAATACGTCGACGAACCTCCTCATTCTCGCGAATAAACACGCCGTCACAGTCTCCTCCGACAAGGCCGAAGTCCTCAATCAATTCCACCTCCTCAAAGTCAATCTGCCAAAGTTCCTCGCGCCAGTCCAGGAACCGGAACATCGCAGTACCACCTTCCCGCCGTTGGTACTCAGTGAAGTGACCATCGGAATACGGAATCTGGTTGAGCGCATCCAGTGACATTGTGTCATCCTGCATTTCTTATGGACTCGTCCAATTGCGGCGCCGATTGTGTTCGCTACGATCATCATAAGCAACCAAAGGACCCAGTATGCCCCGCTACCACATCCCCAAAAAACGACACCGCGTTGAAATCAAAGCGGGCAACTCGCGCTTCATCGCGACCATCGCACCGGCGGCCACCATCAAGGACGCTCAGGCCTTTCTCAATGACATCCGCAGCGAGATGCCCGACGCCTCCCACCACGTCTACGCCTTTCGCATTGGTTATGGTAACAGCGTCACCGAAGCCATGAGCGACGATGGCGAACCATCCGGCACCAGCGGGCCTCCGGCGTTGGCGGTCGTGCGCGGTTCAGGGCTTGGCGATGTCGCGTTGGTGATCACGCGCTACTTCGGTGGCACGAAACTTGGCACCGGTGGGCTTGTCGCGGCCTACACCGCCGCCGCGCAGGCCGCCTTCGCCGAACTGGAAACGGAAGAAAAGGTCGCCCGCACCCGATGCACGCTCACGATTCCCTACGCCCTCCTCGAACGCGTCCGCCTCATCTTCGCCGACTTCGAAGCCACCATCGAAAACGAGTCCTTCGCTTCCGACATCACGCTCACGTTTGATGTACCGGAGGAGAATCTCCCGCAACTCACTCAGGCGATCCGGGATATGACCGCAGGCCAATCCACACCGATTCCCGTGTAGGCCCGTTTTTGTGGTGGCTGCATTCTGGCATCGATGTTCCTACGGCGTCATGGCGGTTTGGAATGTGCCGAAGTCGAGCAGATCGATATCGGTGTCGGTGTCAAAGTCGGCGGGCGTGCAGTTCATCGGCAATCCCGGGAAGCCCGGCGCTTCGTTCGGACCGGTGAAGCACTGCGACTGAAAGATGCCATAGTCGACGATGTCGACATCGCCATCGGTGTCGAGGTCGCCGTCGGGGCTATCGAACTGGACGAATGTAACGGTCATGGTGGTGCCGTCGTGCGTGACCTGCGGCGTGAGTGAAGTCGTGCCGGCTGTGATCTCGACGGTGTCGAACTGCCCCGTGATGTTGGCGGCGGTGATGATGTCGACCGCATCGCCGGGGACTGGGGTGTAACTCAGAACGAGGTTTAGGTTTCCGCCCTGGATGTCGGCGTCTTCGGAAAGGGTGAGCTTGGCGTGGTCCTGCGGGTTGGTGCCGGCGATGGCAATTTCGAGGGTGCCGGAGGCGGATTGGGTGTAGTTTTCCATTTGGAGTTCCGTGGCTGGGACGATTGTGCCGCCGTCGCTGACGACCGAGCCGATGATGTTGCCGTCACCGGTGAGCTGTCCGCCGTCGATGTTGAGCGGGTTGGGGATCGAGAATTCGAACCGGTCGATGGTTGCATTGTTGAGGTGCAGGGTTCCGGCGGTCTGGGTGTAGGCGCCGTTCATACGCATTGAGCCCGATTGAATGTCGATGGTGCCGGTGTTGTTGATGTCGGAGTCGATGTAGGACGATGCGGTTCCGGCAGATTTGATGAAGGTGCCGGCGTTGTTGAAGGTGTCACCTGAGACGGAGATGTTGTCGCCGGTGATGTCGAAAGTGGCGCCCGTGAGGTTGTTGAAGACGGCGCCGTTGATCATGCCGAAGGGACCATTGACCGTGGCGACGTTCGTATTGTTGAAGACGACATTGCTGAGCGTTTTCTGCGAACCGCCGGAGGAGATGGTAACGGGGCCGACAGCGTTGATCGTGTAAGGGCCTCCGATGAAATTTCCGGCGCCGCGCCATGTGGTCTGACCGGTGATGGTGATGGTGGAGGCGTGTCTGAGGGTTCCGGGGCCGATGTCGAACGTGTCGGTGACGACGGGGTCGCCGCTGTTGAATTCGACGGTTCCGCGGACGAGAAGTGTGTTGAAGTTGATGGGTCCGCCGATGGGGGCGTTGCACCTGGTGATTCCGCCGTACATGAGGAAATCCTGTCCGTAGCTGATGATGTTGGCGGTTTCGGTGAAGTTGACGGACGGGCTGCTTCCGCTGTTGTGGATGGTGGCAGTTGCGGCGTTGTAGGTTCCGCGAATGTTGACAGTTCCGCCTGCTCCGTCGGCGAAGGTCACGGTGTCTGCATTGATGGAGGAATCTTCCAGGAAGTTGTGCCCGCCACCTGTGAGTTGGAACCCTGTTCCTGAGTTGGCAAGGACGGAGCCGGTGTGTGTGCTGCCGCGCGTGAGATTCAGCGTGCCGTCAATGACGTGCATGATGCCGTTGTTTTCGATGTCAATGCTGATGTTGCTGACGCCGGTGCTGGTTGTTTTTCTGATGGTTCCGTTGTTGGTGATGTGGTCGTCGATCCAGCCAACGAACACGCCGAGGCCGCTCTGGTGCTCGTAGGTGGCACCATCTTCGATGACGAGTTCGGATGCACCATTGAAGTCAATTCTGCCCGTTGAGACGCAGTCGCCGCCCAAATGGAGCTTGTGGTCGAGAAGCGGGGTGACGGCGGAGAATGTGGCGCCGCCGTTGGCGTACGTGGTACCCGGACCGTTGAGCTGCGTGACGTTGCTGCTGTTGGAACCCTGCCAGTTGAAGTGTCCTTCAATATCGAGGCGATCGTTGACGCGGATGTAGCCCAGTGCGCCGGCCATGGTGAGGTCGCCGCGGATCCAGCTTGGCTGGTTGATGGTGAGGTCGGGGCGTGGGAGGCCTGTCGAGATGAAGTTGAGATTGTTGAGACACGCCAAGATCTCGACGACGGACACGCCGGTGTTGTAGTCGACGGTGGCCGTTCCGGGATCGTCGATGCAGACGTTGTAGTGGTCCGGCGGTGAGATGTTCTCGATCCAGTTCACGTCGGTGTTCCAGTTTCCGTCGCCGCCTTCCCAGTTGACGATGTTCTCGCATTCATCGGGGATGTCGTTTTCCGTGCAGTCCTTGCTGACGCCGTCTGCGATGTCACATTCGTCGGGCAGAAGGGAGTTGTTGCAATCCGGTTTGGCTCCGCAGCCGGCATCGCTGCAGGCTCCGGGGGGAACGTCGCATCCCTGCGCGTCTTCAAATGCGTCGCAGTCCACATCGCAGATGTCGAGCAGGCCGCTCCCATCACAATCGCGAATCGTGAACGGACCGAGCATGGCGGACTCGCCGGCCCAGTTCCCGGCGCAGTCGCGAGCCCGCAGACCCAGATACCATGTTTCCGGTCCCAAGCCTGAGAGATTGGCAGATGTGGACGAGAAGCAGGAATCCTGGC
This sequence comes from Phycisphaerae bacterium, assembly GCA_028289375.1. Taxonomy (GTDB): domain Bacteria; phylum Planctomycetota; class Phycisphaerae; order UBA1845; family UBA1845; genus OFTM371. The sequence goes on from JANQQK010000028.1 coordinate 130,185, forward strand.
CTTCGGATGTAAAGTCGACGAAGTCGCTGGGGTCGGTTGTCCAAAGAACACTCCACTCGCACGCACCGGTAACGTCGTCGAGCGGTTGGTCCCAGCTGACGTCGATGCAGCCGGAGGAACCACCGACGCCCACAGGGTGTGATGACGAACTGAAGCTGGTGACGGCCCCCGGCACGTTGGTGTCGGCGGGAAACTGGTTCGTGTATGCGGGGGCGACGTTGAAGGCCGTCTTGTAAAATCCGTTGATCTCTTCGGGGAACAAATTGAGAAAGCTGTTGATGAATTGACTGATCGTGATCGGATCGTCACCGATGGCGATGGCGATGATGGGACCGGGGCCCATGTTCAGGCAGTCCCTGATGCCGTCGGAATCATGGTCGTCGTTGGTGAGGTCTTCAATATCGGTCAGCAGCGCGGCCACGAAGTTCTCGGTGAGGAACGGGTTGCCGGCTTGGCCGTCCTGACAGCAGATGCCAAGATTTTCCTGGGGTCTTGGAATCAGTGCGGTCCACGGATCGCCGTTGAGAAACTCGTATGCTTGGGGGAGCCGGCGGGTGACGTAATCGGCAAGCCAGTTGGGCCAGCCTTCATTCCACGCGTCGTGGTCGGTTTCGGGGCACCAGCCGCAGTGACCGCAGGAGCCGGTGGGGTTCATGTAGCAGTTCGGGACGCCGGAATCATCATCGCAGTAGCCGTTGCAGTAGTCGGGGGTGACATTGACGGCGAACTCTTCGAGCAGGTGGTGGCCATACTCGTGGACATGCGTCCCTTCGTTCCATTCGCGGCGCGTGCCGATCTTGATTTCGCCATCGTAGAACGCGTTGTTGCCCTCAGGCCACTGCACGTCCACGGATGGAATGCTCGTGGGGAAATACTGGTCGATCTGATCATGGGCGCGGCGGATGCTGTTGAGGATGTGCATGGCCTGATCGTTGGTTGCGGGGACGAGGTTGCCGTAGTCAATTTCACCGCCGTCGAAGTCGTCGATGACGTCGTCGCTGGTGGTCCATGAATAGTTGTTCTCGAGGATGCCGCCTTCCTCGACTTCGCACTTGGGGTTGGTGGTTTCGAGGTCAACGTAGACGTCCGGGCCATTCGGGTCGCCGGAAGAGATCGGACCTGTGTCGAAGAAGCCATCTTCGTCGGTATAGCCTTCCCACATCGTGTCGTCGGTGAGGTCATCGCTGTCCTTCACGCGGACGAGGACGCCCTGGGCTGGTTGCAGTGTTGTACCGCCGGTGCCTGCGCCGGTGTTGTCAACGGCGTTGGGTCGGTTGTAGACGACGCGCCCGCGGACGCGAAGGTTTGTGTCGCCGGTTGCGGCAGATGTCTCGGATGGGGTGATGGTGGGGCCGGTGGATTCTGCGTTGGCGAGTTCGTCTTTTGACGGGGCGTCTTCGATGCGTTTGAAGCTGAGCAATCGCGCGGGTTTGCTGACGCGTTCGAAGTAGCGTGGTCCGAATTCGTAGGTCTTCTCGACAATACGCCCGTTGTAGCTGAAGGACAGTGTGACGGGAGCGTCGGGATTGGACGGGATGGCCGTGAAGGGGATCTCCAGTGATTCGACCTCGGCGTCGTAAGCACCGTTGGCGGGTCTGGTGATGCTCATGAATCGCCAGCCGTCACCTGTGAGCTTGATGTCGTCGATCAGTCCCGGCTTCTTGACGGCAAGACGGATCGTGCCGCTGAAAGGTTGATCCTTGACGGCTTGGCGGGTGTCGGCGGGCATGGAGATTTTGATGGGCGGACCGACGGTGGCGTACGCAGCTGAGGCAAGTGTTGCGATCGTCGTGACGACGGTTTTGATGGTGTGGTGGCGGATCATGCTCTGGCATTCCTTTTGTCGCTGATGGCGCGTGCGCGCTTGGTACCCAATTGCCCCGTATCGAGATACGCGGAATCGGACGACGCCTCGCTTGGTGGTTTTTTGAGTTTTTTGACGGCCGGCGAAATTCAGCGGGACTGTACGGGCCGCCCGGATGTCAGGGTGTGGCATTGCTCGATGACGAAGCGACGATGCGGCGTTTGTTGGCCTTCAGACTCTTCGAGTGACTCGCATGCCTGACGGGTGAGGGGCGCATCGGGGCTGGTGCGCTGCCGCAGATAATTGGCGTACGCGGCGGCCCAGCTGTTGGGTTTTGAGACCTTGGCGAGGACTTGCTCCGCTTCGGCGAGCGTTGCCGGGTCTGACTCGGTCTCGATGGCGATGTGCGAGTTGAGCAGCAACGAGGAGAGCAACCTCGTGTTTGGTTCTGGTTCGTTGCTCGTCGTGCGTCGCCGCGTCACAGCCTCGGCGATGTGGGGCTTGGCGTTGGTCGGTTGGCCGCTCATGAGGAGTACGGTGGCAAGGTCGTGCTCGGTTGCGGCGATGGCAGGGTGGTCATCCGGGAAGACGGACTTGCGAGTTTCGAGCGATCTCCGTACGAGTCGAACGGCGTCGTCGTATTGCATGAGTTGTGTGTGGAATGTGGCGGTCGTGTGGAGAAAGTGAGCGACGTGGCCATGGTTCGGCCCGAGTCGGGATTCGAGAATCTCCGTGGCTGTGTTGAGGGTGGCAATCGCGTTCTCGGTTTGCCCGGCTTTGTGCTGATACCACCCGGCGTTGTGCATGGCCATGGCGACGTTGGGGTGGTCGGGACCGAGTTGGGCGCGCAGGGATTGGAGGGCGTCTGCCTGCATCCTTGCCGTGGCCACGTTGTCGCCAAGGTTTGAGAGAACGTTCGCGAGGTTGGTCATGGTGCGCGCGACGTTCGGATGATTCTCCTGACCGAGGGCGCGATGGATGTCGATGGTTTTTTGCAGTGCAGATCTCGCGGACACGAAATCACGCCTGACCATGTAGAGTGTGCCGAGATTGTTGTAGCTGAGTGCAATGAGCGGGTGGTTAGCAGGATAGATGCGCTCACGCGTTTCAAGTGATTCCAGAAGCATCTCTTCGGCTTCATCAAGCCGTTCCATCTCCTGAAGCAGCGAGCCGAGATTGTTGAGTGAGGCAGCGATGCGGGGGTGATCCGGGTCGAGATTCTCGCGTCGGATCTGCAGGGCACGGCGGTGGAATGTGAGTGATTCTTCGAGGCGACTCTGCCGGTGGAGTGAGTCGGCGAGGCTGTTGAGGCTTGTGGCAACGTTTCTGGGAGTGCCGAGCTTCTCGCGGATGGCAAGGGCCTTTCGATGAAGTTGCTCGGATTTTCCGTACTCACCCTTTTCCGTGTGGATCATGGCGAGGTTGTGGTAGGCGAGGGCGGTTTGGAGGTTGTGCTGGCCATACATGTCGAGGCAACGTTGGATGACGGCATTGGCGAGGGATTCTGCTCCTTCGAGATCTGTGTTGGCGGTCTTGGCGCGGGTGAGCAGGCTCAGGGTCTCTGTCATGTCGTCCGGGTCGACGTCTGGAACGGTGGTGAGCAGTTCGCTGGCGTCTTCGAGGAGGGGTAGCGCTTTGCCCTGGTAGCCAAGCTCGGTGTAGGCGTTCCCGAGGACACGGAGGATGGCGGCACGGGTGGTTTGGTTGGCGATGGTGGATTCGATCATCGCCTGGTCGGCGGACGCGTCGAGGAATTCGAGGACCGATAGGTCTTTTTGCCCTTCATGTTCAGGGCTGACGGAGGCGAACATGTCCTGCAGGAACGCCACGACAGCGCCAGACTTGGCGGCCTCGGTTTCGGCACGTTGGGTCTGGGCTTCAGCGATCGTACGCAGTCTGGATTCCGAGATGGCCATTGAAGTGGAGACGATGGTGGCGGCGATGAGGGCGATGGTTGCGACAGTGATGCCGGCGACGAGGCCTGTGTGACGCTTGGCGAACTTGATCGCGGTCGTGGTGAGGGTTGGTGGTTTGGCGGTGATGGGGCGATCGCTGAGGTGGTTGCGGATGTCTGCGGCGAGGTCGGCGGCGGACTGATAGCGGGCGGTACGATTCTTGTCGAGCGCCTTGGCGACGATGGTTTCGATGTCACCGGCGAACATCTTGTCGATCGCGCTGAGACTGGGAGCATCGGTTTCACGGATGATGCGACCCGCCTCGATAATCGATTTGCCTCGGATGTTGTACGGTGATGTTCCGGTCAGCAATTCGAACAGAATCACCCCGAGCGCGTAGACGTCGGTGCGGACGTCGACATCGTTGTCGTCGGATTCGAGTTGTTCGGGGCTCATGTAGGAGAGCGTGCCGATGAGCTGGCCGACGTCGGTGGTCATGGTGGCGCGCTGGCGATCGCTGTCGGTGAATCGGGCGACACCGAAATCGAGGATGCGTGGCTGTTGCGACTGCCTGTCGACGAGGATGTTCTGTGGTTTGAGGTCACGGTGGATGACGCCTTTCTGATGTGCGTAGTGGACGGCGTCTGAGACGGCGGCGATGAGTCGGAGGCGATCGCGCGCGGTGAGTTCGTGGTTCTCGGCGTGGGTGCGGAGGTCGACGCCGTCGATGTACTCCATGGCGAGGTACTGAAGGTCGCCGGATGACGTCTGGGTGGTGCCGGCATCGTATAGTCGGCCAATGCCGGTGTGCTCGAGCTTGGCGAGAATGTCGATTTCGAATTGAAATCGGCGGCGTGCAGCGGCGGTAAGGTTGGCGGACCGGACAATCTTGAGGGCAACGCGACGGATCGGGTTTTCGGAAGTGGCTTCGTACACGATGCCCATGCCACCCTCTGCGATGCGTCGGACGATTCTGTACTTGCCGATCTGTTCAGGGTCGCGAAGGTCTGCGTCGAGAATGTCGGACACAGACGTTGGGTGCGTGGAGTCGTTCTCGGAGATGGCGTGGATGGCGCCATCCTCAAGTTTCGCGGCGACCCCGGAGTTGGCGGAATCGTCGCCGGCGAGCAAATCATTCACGAGTTGTTCAAGGGGTTGGTTGTTCTGGACGGCGGAGCGGATATAGGCGGTGCGTTCGTGTCCGGTGAGGTCGGCTGCGGTTTGGAAGATCCGCTTTGCTTGCTGGTAGAGGGCAGGGTCGGTCATGGCGTATTGTCGCTGAGTTTGGTGCTAAGCCACGCGCGCGCCATGCGCCACTCAGCTTCAATCGTGGATCGCGAGAGGTTCAGGACGGTGGCGACTTCGGGGACGGTGAGTCCGCCGAAGAATCGAAGTTCCACGATGCGGTGCTGCCGATCGTCGAGGGTGGCGAGTTCATCGAGGAGTTCGTCGAGCGCGAGCAGGTCGATGTCGTCCTTGTCGTCGGTCAGGTCAAGGTTGGACAGTGTGACGCGATCGAGGTTTCCTCCGCGGCGGAGGGCGTTCTGTTTGCGGGCGTGGTCGATGAGGACGCGGCGCATCGCCATCGCGGCGACGGCGAGGAAGTGCGCCTTGCCTTGCCATTCGATTCTCGTCTGGTCAAGGAGCTTGACGTAGGCCTCGTGAACAAGCGAGGTTGGCTGAAGCGTGTGGTCGGACCGTTCGCGGCGGAAATAGGCCTGGGCGAGGGCGCGGAGTTCGTCGTAGACGAGCGGGAGCAGTTCGTCCGGGGCCTTGGGATCACCGGAGTTGAGGCGGCTGACGATGGCGTTGACGTTCGGGTCCATGCGGGCGGCGGGTCTCTTTCGACGGTTTCTGGCGACTGTTCAGTATAGCTACGTGGTCGCGATGACTCCATTGCCCGCAAAAATCAGAAGATTCCCCGATTTTGGGGGCGATAACATCACCCTTGAGCGGTTCGTGGCCGCGAGCGTATGATGTACCCAGGTGGCGGGCGATTTTGGCGCGGTGGGGCGCGTTGGGGTCGCCCGTGTGTTGTCCGGATGGTTGGGGCGGGTTGCTGGAGAATAGGTGACATGAAGAACTGGGCATGGCTGCTGGTTGGGATGGTGCTGTTTTCGGGTTGCACGCCAATGACGCCGACGGATGGCGGAAACGGAAACGGCGGCGACGAACCCATGATGCCGGGCGACGACGACGGTTCGGGCGATGGCGGCGGGGACATCGTGATCTCCGGGGACTTTGCCTTGCAGGCCATCCTCACGCCCTTCGATCCCGACTTCGAGGATTTCTACGGGGACAAGGTGTCCGTGTTTGGAGACTTGGCGGTTGTGGGTACGGAGTTCAAGAACACGCTACGCGGAATCGCGGATGTGTATCGGCGGCTTGGGGGCGAGTGGATCTTTCTGCAGCGACTTGAAGGCGGCGAGTCACGATTCCCGGAACAGGGCGTCGGATCGTCGGTGGCGATCAACAACGCACAGGTGTTTGTCGGTGCGTACAAGTATGCGATTCCGGGATCGGCCGACATCCAGACCGGAGCCGTCTACCGCTACCAGACATTTGGGCCTGACTACAACCTGGAGCAGACGATCACGCCAAGCGATGCGGATGATTTCGAGTGGTTCGGCAGTGCGTTGGTGCTGGACGACAATCAGAGCAGGCTCGTTGTGGGTGCGCCGCGTCGTTCGCGGGATACGGGTGCAGCGTATGTCTATACGTTCAATGGCAATGAGTACGTCCTGCAGCAGCGTTTGGAGCCTTCAGACGCGATGGAGAATTCGAGTTTCGGCGAGAGTCTTGCATCTGATGGTGTGACCGTGGTGTGCGGAGCATCGGGTCGCGACTTCGGAACCGGGGCGGTGTACGTGTATGAGCTTGCGGGGACGCAGTGGAACGAGGTGCAGATGATTCTGGCGCCGGACGGAGATCGGTCCGACAACTTCGGCACGTCCATCGGACTGGAGGGCGACACGCTCGTCATTGCAGCCGATTCAAAGAAGCGGCCTCAGGATGACCTCTTGAGGGCTGGCGCGGTCTATTTCTACGAGCGTGTTGACGGTACGTGGGTGCTGCAGCAGACGGTCATACCAAACGATGCGGACGCGGGCTTGTTCGGGAATTCTGTGGCGATCAGTGACGGTCGGGTGGCGATCACGCTGGGGGGCGAGCAGGCGGTCGCGCTGTACGAGAACGTGAATGGCACGTGGATGGAAACGGGACGACTGAGTCCGGATCGGACGGACTTCGTGCTGGACTCGTTCGGAAATGCGTTGTCGTATTCAGGATCGACGCTGATGATCGGATCGCGGTCGTCGGATGCCGGCGGCCAGCGGGCGTCCGGGGCAGCGTATATTTTCGATTCGGATGACGGGTCGGGCCCGGACATCCCGGATGGTGTGCGGGCCAGGCTTGTGCCTTAGTTTTGGTCCGTCCGGGCGTAACGAGACTGGAATGACGCATAGGCGTCGGGCTTTTTCCATTTCTCGTAAAGCCGCTCAATGGCGTTGTGCGCCTTCTGTGTCCTGCTGTGTTCGGCGCTGAATTGGGATACGAGTTTGTCGTAGGCCGGCAATAGCAATTCTTCCGCGCGCTCGTACTCGTTCATTTCGGTAAGTGCTGCGCCGAGGTTCTTGGCAAATATTGCCTGGAGCCAGTGATCTCCGGGAATGGTCCTCTTCGCGTCACGAATGACTAATTCGAGAATCGCGATGCTCTCTGCGTATTCCCCGATGCGATGAAGATTGTGTGCCAGATTATTGCGAGCGACCAGCGTGTTGGGATGGCGTGCCCCTTGCGATTCGGTGAACGCGTCTGTGACCTGCCTCAAGACGTTGGCGGCCGATTCGAAATCGCCGGCGGATTCAAGGGTGAAGGCGTAATTGTTCATCGTGGTGAGGGTGTCGGGGTGGTTGTCGCCAAGGACGCGTCTGCGAACAGCCAGCACGTCGGCGAGCAATCGGGCGGCATCATCGTGTCGGTCAACCTGATCAAGGGCGGTCGCCCACCGCGACTTGGCTGTCAGAACAATCGGGTCGTCAGATGGATAGCTCTGCTCGAGTTCTGTCGCGGACTTTTCCAGATAGGCGATACCCTCTTCGCATTGGTCCATCTTGCAGAGATCGTTGCCGAGGTTCCCGAGCGTATGGTAGTAGCTCGCGCGGAGCGCCTTGCTGTCCGCGTCGGCATGCTGCTCGAGCGCGTCTGCCGCTCGGCGATGAAGCGGGATGGCTACATCGTAATGGCCCAGTTTGGACTCGACGGCTGCGAGGCTTGCGAGCGCTTTCAGCGTGGCGGGGTCGGTGGGGCCTCGTTGAGCGCGGCGTGCAGCGTGGACGGCTTCGACGATGGTTCTTGCTTCTTCCAGCTTCCCCTGAGCAAGGAGCACGTCGGCGAGTTTCATTTGGGCAGCCAGTGTCTCTGGATGATTCAGTGGGCGATGCTGTTCGAGGAGTTCCACCGAAGCACGCAGTTGTTGCTCGGCTTGGTCGAGTCGTCCAATGCCCTGAAAAGCGAAGCCAATGGTCCCGTGAATGGAAGCCTGGACAAGCGGTTCGTCCGGGGCGACGTCGGGAATCTTGTCCGCGGTGATGTCGAGAATGTCGGCGACGCGAACGTCGGGACCCTGTGCGCGTGGTGACGCAGACAGCAGCATGTGTTCGAGGAAGTCGTTCACGAGCTTGACACGCTTGGCTTGACGCTCGGTTTCCGTGAGTCGTTGCTTGGCGAGCGTTTCGGCGCGGCGGGCACGAACCATGCCGACGGTCGTCCCGATGGATCCGCCCAGGAAAACGACCAGCAGCAAAGCTGCTGCGATGACCGCGCCTCGGTTGCGTTTGGCAAACTTGCGGAGTTGATAGGTGGTGGTAACCGGGCGGGCGGTCACGGGTTCGTCGCTGAGATAGCGTTGTATGTCGTCTGCGAGATCCTTGGCCGACCCGTATCGTCGGTCACGGTCCTTCTCGAGCGCTTTGGTGATGATCGCGTCGACGTCGCCTGCGAGTTGTTTGTCTGAAAAGGCAAGCGACGGCGGATCCAGTTCTCGGATCATGCGTGCTGCCTCGAGCAGGGCGGTCTTCCGGACATCGAGCGGGAGTTGACCGGTGAGCATCTCGTAGGCGATGACGCCGACGGCGTAGATGTCGGTGCGGGTATCGATGTCGTGGGGGTCACCAACGACCTGTTCCGGGCTCATGTAGGGGAGTGTGCCGATGAGTTGGCCGGTATTGGTGTTCAATGTGACATTGAGTTCGGTGTCGGCGAGCCTTGCGACGCCGAAGTCGAGGATGTGCGGCTGACGGTCGTCGTCGACGAGGATGTTGGCCGGCTTGAGATCGCGATGCACGATACCCTTCTGGTGTGCGTGCTGGATGGCTGAGCAGATGCGGACAATCAAGTCGAGTTTCTCGCAAATCGTCGGTTTGGTTTTGCTGACGAACTGGTCGAGGCGTTGTCCGGCGATGTGCTCCATCGCGAAATAGGGGACGGGCGTGCCCTGAAGGTTGGCGGTTCCGGTTTCAAAGATGCGGGCGATTCCCGGGTGCTGAAGTCTGGCAAGCAATTCCGATTCAAGCTCGAAGCGACGCGTCACCGAAGGTGTGCCGATGTGTGCTTTGAGAACCTTCAGGGCGACTTCGCGATTGGGATTCGATTGTTCCGCCAGGTACACGATGCCCATGCCGCCCTCGCCGATGACGCGCTTGATCCGAAAGTGGCCTATCTGGGTTGGGTGTGGGTGACCCTCTGATGACGGTGGCGATGCGGTCGCACTTGTGGAATCAACGCGGAAGCCGCTGCCGAGGGCGGGTTCATTGAGGAAACTGGGGTCGGATTCGTCGTAGCCAAGCAGCGATTCCACCTCGCTGCGCAGCTCATCATCGCTGCCGCAGGCGGAGTCAAGAAAGCCCGTACGATTGGCATCCGGCAGCGACCTTGCTTCATTGAAGATTTTCTGAATGCGTTCGTAGCGATCGGGTGTCATGGTGTGGCACCCATGTCGCGATCGAGTTCACGTTTGAGCCAGGCTCGCGCCATCGACCAGTCGCCCTCGACGGTGCGCAGGGACACCCCGAGGACTTCCGCAACCTCCTTGAGCCCAAGGCCGCCGAAGAATCGCATGGTGACGACCTTGGCGTGTCGTTCGTTCAGGGCGGTCAGTTTTTCCAAGCATTCGTCAAGTGAGAGCAGGTCGAGGTTTTCGGCGTCGGTCCAGGCGATGTCGGAATCGAGTGCGACGCGTTCGGATCGTCCGCCCCGCTTGACTCGGCTGTGCGTGCGGGCGTGGTCGACGAGGATGCGGCGGATGGCTTGGGCGGCGACCGCGAAAAAGTGCGCACGGTTCTGCCACTGGGCTGACTGCTGGTCAACGAGCTTGAGGTAGGCTTCATGGACGACGGCGGTGGCCTGGAGGGTGTGATCGGGTCGCTCTCGGGCAAGTTGGGACTGCGCGAGGGCGCGAAGCTCTGCGTAGACGAGTGGCATCAGTTCATCGGCGGCCCGTTCGGGTGCCGTCGAAAAGTCCTGCAGGATGGTGGTTACGTCGCGATCGCCGTCGCTCATGACGGGGGTTTTCCAAATTTAGACGATTTTTCTGCGGCCCGAGTTTCCCATTGTCGCGATTCGGTGGATGCGGGACAAGGTCCAAGCTTTTCGCCGAAAACGTTCAGGCAGGAGTCGGGTGTGATGATGCGGATGATGATGCGTGTTTTTTCGATGGCGGTGCTGCTTGCGGTGGGTCCGATAGCCGCGCAGGCCGGTGAGTTTTTCAGCAACAGTTTCTCCTATCAGGGGCAATTGAAGGTTGATGGGCAGCCGGCGGACGGCGACTACGACTTCGAGTTCGAGATCTGGGATGCCGCATTTGGCGGGAACAGCTTCGGGGCTGAGGTGGTCAACGAGGTGGACGTTCGAGACGGCCTTTTCACCATTCGCGTCGACATCGGTGAGGATATCTTCACGGGACAGTCTCGATGGCTGGCGGTCCGCGTGCGGGAGAATGAAGAATCGCCTTGGGTGAGTGTGGGCAACCGTCAGCAGGTCGTGGCCACGCCGCACGCGCTCGTGAGTGCGGACGCCGCGCGGCTGGGGGGACAGACCTCGTCATTTTACCGCAATGCGACCAACATTTTCACCGGTACGCTGAATGTGAATCGCCTGCCCACTCAGGCCGCACGTCTGGACATGGCCCAGACATTCACGGCTGCTCCGCGATTCGGTTCAGCAGGCGCTCCGTTCTCGGTGACGAGTTCTGCGCAGATTCCGAACCTGAATGCGTCGATGGTTGGAGGCATGACCGCGAGCCAGTTGATGTCCGGTGGAGTGAGTGCGCCACTCGAACTGACCGGGGACATCTCCGGCGGGAATGTGATCAGTGCGGTCAACACGGCGTCGGGAAACGCGTCCACCGCGATCAACGGGCACTCCAGCTCGTCAACGGGTTCCTCGGCTGCCATCATCGGCAGATCGGACAGCAATACGGGAACAGGTGTCTTCGGTCGTAGTGTTGCACCATCCGGCACGACGTATGGCGTTCGCGGTACGTCGGCGAGCGATAGCGGTCGCGGCGTATTCGGTCAGGCGCTGGCGTCGTCAGGATCGACGGTTGGCGGTCAGTTCGTGGCGACGAACAGCCCGAACGGGCGAGGCGTCTTCGCGGACGGATCACAATATGGCGGATACCTGCTCGCCCGTGAGTCGAATGGTGTTGGCGTGTTTGCCTGGGCGAATTCGACGACCGGGCAAACAGCAGGCCTGCTGGGTCAGGCGGCCAGCAATGAGGGACGTGGCGTCTATGGACTCGCGACCAACTTATCTGGTAGCAACTTCGGCGTCTTCGGTGAGGCACGTGGTTCGTCCGGAGTCGGTGTGTATGGAGAAGCTGGTACTACGGGAGTTCAGGGTGAGTCAGACAATACGACCGGAACAGGATATGGAGGGTTCTTCCGTTCCAGGAGTACGGGTGGGTACGGTGTGTTCGGTGTGGCGACAGCTGGCACCGGGACGACGTACGGGGGGTATTTCCTGACGAACAGTGCGAACGGGACCGGCGTGCACGGGTTTGCGGGCAACATCGCCACCGGGACGAGCAAGGGCGTCTATGGTGAAAGCAGTGCCAATGGCGGTCGGGGTGTCCATGGCAAGGCCAATTCCGGTGTCGGTGTTTACGCGGAATCCAACAGCACCGGGACGAATCGGCCTGCCTTGTTCGTGACCAACACGAATGTCGGCGGCATCGGGATGTTCTCGCGGACGACGAGTTCGGACGCAAACGCGGTGTTCGTCAATCGCGGATCGGGTGACATCGTTCGCGGATTCAGTGGTCCGACCGGCGGCGATCTGGTGTTCCGGGTTCAGAACAATGGTCGAACCGTCACGCGGAGTTTGCAGATTACCGGCGGGTCGGACCTTGCCGAGCCGTTCGATGTGACCACAGCCGACGATGCGGACGTCAAACCAATTCCTGGCATGGTCATGGTGATTGACGAATCGCGACCGGGTCAACTGACGCCGGCAACGTCGGCGTATGACCGTCGTGTGGCGGGTGTGATCTCCGGGGCGAACGATCTGGCGCCGGGCATGATCATGACAGCCGACGGAAACGCTATCGTGGATGGTGCCCATCCGGTGGCGTTGACCGGTCGGGTGTGGTGTCTTTGCGATGCGTCCACAGGGCCGATTGTCCCGGGCGATTTGCTGACGACGTCGTCGACGGCGGGGCATGCGATGAAGGTCACGGATCATGGTGCTGCACAAGGTGCGATCATCGGCAAGGCGATGACGCCCTTGAAGGAAGGCCGTGGTTTGGTGTTGTTGTTGGTGTCGCTGCAGTAAGCACATTGCGACAAATGCAAAGGAAGGTGCAGCGATGACAACGAAAATGATCATGTCGGCCCTGATGGTCCTGAGCGGCATCGCAGTTGCGACGGCCCAGGAAAGAGAATTGCCCGGCAACTACGACGCCGAAACGCTCGAGCGCAAGAAGGACAACGAACGCCGCTTCATGGAGGAGCGCAAGTTCGATTTGTCCCCGGAGGAACACCTGCATGCGATTGAGGTGACGGGGATGAAGCAGGCCGTCGAGGCATTCGACCGTCAGCAGCGCGAAGCCGGTGCAGATGGACCGTCGGCTGCGTCGGGTGACGGGCAGTGGATTGCAGTGGGGCCGACCGGCACTCCGCCGCCGCATACAGGGGCAAGCAGTGCGACGACCGGCAATGGGCGAGTCAGTGCGATTCACTTCCGTGGCACCGGCGTGTTCACATATTACGCAGGAGCAAGCACCGGCGGGTTGTGGCGACGTTCCAGTCTCTCTTCCAATTGGACGGACATGAGCCAGACGCTGCCCAATCTCAAGGTGTCGTCCATCGCGGTGCGGGAAACGAATGCGACGTACATCGTCGTTGGCACCGGTGATCAGCGCGAAAGCGGCGCAGGAATCTTCGTCACCACGAACACGGGTCTGACATGGACGGCGGCGACGTTCAACACAAGCTCGATTCCCACGCAGGTTCCTGTGATCAAGATTGATCCGAACAATGAAGACAACATGATCGCCGCGACGAACAACGGCATTTATCGTTCGACGAACGGTGGTTTCCATTGGGTGCAACTGCAGGAGGGCAATTTCAGAGACCTGGTCACCCGAAACGGGACGTTTCAGATTCAGCTTGCCGTTCGGGTCAGTCCGGGAGAGCTGTGGCGATCGAACGACTTTGGTGCGTCATGGTTCCTGTTCACAGACAACAGCGATGACGCGGACTTCCCCGAGAATTTTCGGCGGGCGCGAATCGCGACGTGTCGCACGTCGGTGAACACGCTGGCCATGATCATCGGCGACAATGACATCGACAGTGACTGGGGACTCGAGACCGTCATCTACTCCACCGATTTCGGGAACACCTGGCGGAACATCACCGGGAATCTCGGAGATTTCAATCATGGACAAATGTTCCATGTGAATGCGATCGCCATCAAGCCGGATAACCCGAACGAGGTGTACGTTGGTGTCGTGGGGCTGTTCCGCACCACCAATGCCAACGTGGCCAATCCAACCTGGACACAGATCGACGGCGGCCATGCCGACGTAACGCAACTGGTGTTCACCGAGCAAACCGGGGACAACCTGATGTGGATCTGCAATGACGGCGGTTTGTATCGTCATACCGTCGGTGGAAACACGGTGGATTTCAATGGCATTGGTTCGACTGGCCTGCGCGTGGCGCAATGCCGCTCCGTCGACGCAGAACGGACAATGGTGGTTACCGGCAAGCAGGACACTGGCACGTCACGAACCGTGAACAACGGGCAAAGCTGGGTCAACATCGGGGGCGGGGATGGCGCATACGTGGCCATCAGCGATCCGATTGGTCAGGACTTTTTCTTCTCCTCAGGACCTATACCGGGTTGCTGTTCATCGACGTTTTTTCAGCCGTTTTCCGGCGGTCCAGAGAATATCGGGCTGCCTGAGACGGACGTTGGCTTGATGTGGTACGACATGATCGGCGACGAGTTGTACTCGATGACATGCGGGCTGTTCTGCGGTGCGACGTCGCAGCCTCTGCCCGTGTCGCCGGGGCAATGGACCGGGCATTATGCCCTTCCATGCAACCACCGCGCTCTGTCCGGGAGCTATCTCGATGCGACGCTGTTCTCCACATGCTGGGATGATGCCGGCCTATTCGTCAGTCGACGCGTTGGCGGCGATTATGACGAGTTCCCAGAGTCGATCGACATCGGGTTGCAGACTGGGGCTGCAGAACCATGGCGGGTCGTCGCGTCGCGCGAGCGGCTTGGCGAGAGCTGGCTGTGCGTGCTCGGCAACACCAGTTGGCCACGAATTCTCCACACGACCGACTTTTGGCAAACCTATGAGGACATTTCGTCCACATTGTCGCTCGTGAATCGGGTGACCAGCCTCGTCGTCATGCCGTTCACCGATGGTCAGGAGATCATCGCAGCCACGACGATCGGCGTGTTCCGCACGCAGGATGGCGGCGGCACGTGGGAGCCGTTCAACGAGGGCATGCCAATCGTCGACGCACGCGAAATCCAGCTCGATTATCGGACGAACGGGCTTGTACGCCTGACCGTCGCAACCTATGGCCGCGGTGTTTGGCAGCGGACGTTCAGCCGGACGCCGCTCGTATACGTCGATGACCGCAATTTTGATACGCAGGACGGGACGTTGCGGTATCCCTATCGGCAGCTTGAGGATGCGATAAACGCGGTGCCGGCGGGTGGACGCGTCGCGCTGCACGGGGACAACTACGTCGATGCCCCCATCACGATCACAAGTCCAATGATCCTCAGCGCCTATGAAACGCCGGCGATCATCCGTTAGAATGGGAGCGATGCGATGGCAGGCAAGGAGATAATCGTGCGACACGACGGCTGGCGAAGAAGAATCATGGTTGGCGCAGTGGCGATCCTCGGATTGGCCATGGTGGCCGGTGCGGAGTTTACGATCGAGCGCTATTCGATCGACGGCGGCGGCGGGACGCACTTACAGGGCGGACGTTTCGAGTTGCACGCCACGATTGGGCAGGGCGATGCGAGCGTCGTCATGACTTCCGAGCCATACACGCTGACCGCAGGCCTGTGGTTTCCGCTCAATGCGGGCGACTGCGATGTCGACGGCGTGACGGGTTTGTTCGACTTCGATCGCTTCGCCGACTGCCAACTCGGTCCGGCCGGCGGCATCGTCGATCCCGATTGCGCCTGCTTCGATGCGGATGGTGACGACGATGTCGACCTCGTCGATTTCGGCATGTTCCAGGTCAGCGTCGACAGCGTGTAACACTGGCCAAGTTGTTCCCAGGGAGGCGCGTGACGCGGCATCGCGGCGTGTGTGCGGCGTCCATCTCCCGGCGGTACACGGGAAGCGGCGTGATGGCCGAGCCAACGATTACGTCAGTTGCTCGATGATGAGTTGGTACAGAACGGTCAACTCTGAATCAGTCGCGAAGTCGTCCCCCGCTGTCAGACGCTTCACAACCAACTCCGTTGCGAGACCCATCTCGCGCAGTATCTGGCGTGCCTGATGCCATTGCGGAAGCCAGAACATCGACGACTTCAAGCCCTCAACCGTCTCCGATCGTCGCAGGAAGTGTTTCATGTCGAGAATGAAATAGACACCCTCCTGGAAGGGTGACTGTACCTCGATGATGTTGGCTTCGTCGAAGACGTAGTGGCCGACGGCGGGCTCCCATGCCAAGCCATGGTCGCGCATCTGGCGGGCGAGGTCGATTTCCTGCTGAGAAAAGCGTGTTGTCATGTGGAATTCCGGGGTGTTCACAGTCGCTCGTCGGATCGCTTGGCATGAGTCTATACTCACGCGATGGGCAATCAAGCAGTCAAGACGTGCAAGTCCTGCGGTCGGGAGATTCAGTGGCGTAAGAAGTGGGAACGCGACTGGGATCAGGTGAAGTACTGTTCAAAGAGCTGCCGCCAACGCAAGCCCTCGGACGTGGATCGAGCGTTGGAAGACGCGATTCTTGGTATGCTGCATACCCGATCGCGCGACGCATCGATCTGCCCAAGCGACGCAGCCCGAAAAGTCGGTGATGACGACAGTTGGCGTGCACTGATGGAACCAGCCCGTCGCGCGGCCAGGCGGCTGGTGGATCGGGGACTTGTGCAGATCACGCAGAAAGGGCGCGTCGTGGATCCGTCGACGGCGAAGGGTCCGATCCGGATCAGGCTGTCGCGCTGAGGGAGCCATCGATGGCGAAGCGATCAAGCACGAAGAAACTGTTCGTCGTACTGGGAAATCAGTTGTTCCCCTTCGCCCACGTCAAACCCCATCGCGACGCCCGGTTTTTCATGGCTGAGGACGTCGGTTTGTGCACCTACGTGCGACACCACAAGCAGAAGATCGTCCTGTTCCTGGCCGCGATGCGTGCCTACCGCGACGAGCTGGTCAAGAACGATTGCCGTGTGCATTACGAAACGCTGGAGGATGGCAAGACCTACGAGGAGAGACTCACCTCCGTAGTGAAGCAGCGCAAGTTCGACGAACTGATCATGTGGGAGATCGAGGACAAGTTCTTCGAGCAACGCATGAAGGCCTTCGCCGATGAGCACAACCTATCGCTGACGTTCCTCCCAAGCCCGATGTTTCTCACACCGCGAGCCGACTTCGCCAACTGGCTCGACAAGAAGAGGCCATTCATGGCGTCGTTCTACCAATGGCAGCGGAAGCGGCTTGGCCTGCTCCTCGAAAATGACGGCGGACCGGTCGGCGGGCGCTGGTCGTATGATGACGAGAATCGCAAAGCCCTGCCCAAAGACGTTGCCATCCCCCAAACCGGTCCGGCCAACGCAACCGACCACGTGACCGAGTTGATCTCGATCGTCAATGAGCGGTTCGCCGAACACCCCGGAGAGTTGTCTGAAGCCACGTGGTGGTTGCCGACGACGCGTCGACAGGCACTCGATTGGCTGCGACAGTTCATCGAGCAGCGATTCGATACATTCGGTCCGTATGAGGACGCTCTTTCGACGCGTGACCCGTTCCTGTTCCACTCGGTGCTGACCCCTGTGTTGAATCTTGGCTTGGTCACTCCGGACGAGGTCGTGGAACGTGCGATGATGCACGCGGCGGATCACGATATTCCGCTCAACTCGCTTGAAGGCTTCGTCCGGCAGATCATCGGTTGGCGCGAATTCATTCGCGGTGTGTATCAACGATTTTCAGAGAAACAAGAGGCCGGCAATTTCTTCGGACACAAGCGAAAGCTGACGGCCATGTGGTATGACGGCACGACGGGACTGCTGCCGCTCGATGACGTCATCCACAAGACACAGCGGTATGGCTGGGCACATCACATCGAACGTCTGATGGTCGCAGCCAACCTGATGACGCTGTGCGAGATTCACCCGCGCGATGCCTATCGCTGGTTCATGGAGATGTTCGTCGACAGCAGCGACTGGGTCATGGTGCCGAATGTGCTCGGAATGGGCATTTTCGCCGATGGCGGCATCTTTTCGACGAAGCCCTACATCTGCGGCAGCAATTACATCCGAAAGATGAGCGACTACCCGAAACCCAGGCCTGACGATCACATCGAAGGCTGCAGGGGCACGTGGTGCGATGTGACGGACGGGTTGTACTGGCGATTTGTCGACAAGAATCGGGAGTTTTTCAAAGGGCAGGCGCGCATGGCCCAATTGGTCGGCACGCTCGATCGCATGAAGGCGGATCGTCGCAACGCGATTTTCGAATCTGCAGAGTTGTTCATCAAACGCGTGACGACGTAGGTGCTCAATCGATCGCACTCGGCACGGGCACGTCCTCGTTCATCAGTTGCTGTGCCGTCCGTTTGATGCCATTGAGCATGCCGGTAAAGACGATTCCATGCAGCGGGAGTACCGAACACCAGTACGCAATTCCGATCAGTCCCTTCGGCCGAAAGCGCGCTGTCTGCGTCAGCCGGGTGCGTGGCGCCGCATCGTCGAGTGATTCAATGTCAAACGTCAGCTCCGCCTCGCCGGGCAGTTTCATCTCCGCCCGCAGACGCAGGTGCCGATTCCGTTCGATGCCGGTGACACGCCAGAAGTCCAGCGCGTCGCCGAATCCGACGTTCTCCGGATTGCGTCGTCCCCGTCGCAGTCCCGGTCCGCCAACGAAACGATCCATCCACCCGCGAATACGCCACAACCAGTCCGCCGCGTAATAACCATGAGCACCGCCAATGCGGCAGACGGCACGGTAGACCGCATCGGAATCTGCATCTATCAGGATGTCGCGTTGATCGATGAACACCTGTCCGCCAGACCAGTCCGGGTCACCCGGCATCGGCCCCGCATCGGACCACGACGTTTCGATCGCGTGCGTGCGGGCTTTGCCCATCGCACGCTGAATTGCTTCACGGACGCCGAACAATTCCTGCGGCATCAGCCGCGCTGCGTCGTTGTTCTGGCAGACAACGCGATTGCGCAATCCTTCCGCCAGCGGACGTGCGATCTTGCTGCTGAGCGGCGTCACCAGGTGAATCCAAAGCGAGCTCAAGCGTGGCGTGAGCACGGGAACGGGGAGAATCACACGCCGATGCAGTCCGCGCGCCTCCGCCATGATCTGCATGATCTCCTTGTAGGTCATCACGTCGGCACCACCGATGTCGAACGTGTGACCCACCGTATCCGGGCAGTCAAGGCAGGCCACCAGATAGTGAAGCACGTTGCGAACGGCGATGGGCTGAGACTCGGTCTTGACCCAGCGAGGCGTGACCATGATCGGGAGGCGTTCCACGAGGTAGCGCAAGATCTCAAACGACGCCGATCCCGAGCCGATGATCATCGCCGCGCGAAACACCGTCAGCGGAACCTCGGTCGACGCCAACGCCGATTCAACTTCCTGTCGCGACGCAAGATGCTCGCTTAAGCCCGACCCCGTCTCGCCCATCCCGCCAAGATAGATGATCCGCTGGACCGCGCTCTTTGCCGCCGCCGGCGCAAACCCTTCAGCCAACGCACGGTCCTTCGCACGATACTCCGCACCAGCCACCATCATCGAGTGGATGAGATAATACGCCGCATCGCATCCCGCCATCGCCGCAACGAGCGACGCAGAATCCTCAGCGTTGCCCGTAACAATTTCGAGTCGCTCATCGCCGAACCACGGACGGGCTTCGAGCTTTCGAGGCTCGCGAACCAGGCAGCGCACCCGATACCCCGCTTCCAGCAGCCGCGGCACCAGTCGCCCCCCAATGTACCCCGTCGCACCGGTCACAAGCATGCGTTCGATTGAGTGGGCATCGCTCATCACCGACGCATTGTAGAGGACGACCGCACCATCCGGCGAGCAACTACCAGCCGATGGTCACGATGATTCCCCGGTGAACTGAGCCTGGAACGCGGCGAAGTCGACAAGGTCAACGTCGTTGTCGCCGTCGAGGTCCGCCAGTCCCGTTGTCAACGGCTTCTGCGTCTCGAAGGCACCCATGTCGACCATCGGTGTCCCGCCATGTCCGGTATCGGGTCGCACAACGTCGTCGAAGTACCGCGGTCTTCCTGCGAAGTCGAACGGAGTCTGTTCGGTGATATCACCATCGCCATCAAGGTCGGCTACGTCCGCCGGAATGGCGTTGTTGTCACCGGCGTCGATGCATGGCGAAACCGATTCGATCAACCGCAAGTCATCGTCCAGTGTTCCGAGAATGTCGTCGGCACCGTCGGCGTCGACGAACAACGGATTGCCGCTGATATTGCCCACACCAGGCCATCCCCCGTCCACGAAACTGTGGTTCACGGAAAGCGTGCCCCCTTCGACGAAGAATGTTGGTGACGAACCCTCGGACGTGTTGGCCGTCATGATCGAATTGACGACCGTCGCTGATGTGCCGAAGCCGAGGTGGATCGCGCCTGCCCCGACGCTGGCGGAGTTGCCGTGCAGGTTGCAGTTGACGACACTGTCGCCACGCAGATATGCACCGCCGCCATACTCTGCGAAGTTCCCTGTGAAGATGGAGTTGGCAACCTCAATCGAACTGCCGTAGATGGCCCCGCCATGTCGATTGGCTTCGTTCTGCGAGAACGCGCAGTTGGTGATGGTGGTCGATGAATTGCCGGCGTCGATCGCTCCGCCATCGTTACCATTCGCCCGGTTCTGCTCAAACACACATCCCTTGAGCGTCGCGTTGCCATTGAGCTCCGCGGCGCCACCACCACCATGTGTTGCGGTGTTCCCGGTGAACGTGCACGCAATCATCGTCGTCTCATTGCCAACAACGACAGCGCCACCGTCTCGTGCTGTGTTCCCGGTGAATGTGCACGCTTCGAGCGTCCGCGTGCCGCCGAACATGAATAGGCCGCCACCGCGCGAATGATGATACAGGCCGTCTACGCCGTCATTGTCGGTGAACGTGCAGCGTGTCAGCGATACGTGGTTCGCGCCGTTGTCGGCGTAGAGACCGGCCCCCTGTTCTGCCGCGTTGCGTGTAAATGTGGAGTCCTCGATGGTTGCGGAAACCAGTTCGAGGTAGACAGCTCCACCCCTGAGTGCGTTCTGGGGGTCGATGGCCGCATTGTCTGTGAATGAGCAGCCTCGAATCGTGGTTTGTCTGTTTCGAACAAAGACGGCGCCGCCGTTGTGGTTGCAGGAATTGTCATGGAAGTTGCAGTTGTCCATGGTCACACTGACGTTGCGGATGTGCAGGGCACCGCCGTCGGCGACCCAGCCCGGAATCTCTGGCGTGCCGCTGTTGTGACGGAACGTGCATCCAGTCAGTGTCAGGTGTGTTCCACCGTCGGCATAGATGGCTCCACCGCCGCCCCAGTTCAGCGGATTGCCGTTCGTGTCGCCGGTGGCTGTGTTGTGCTCGAAGATGCAGTCTCTCACCGTCGGGCTGGCGTTTTCGATAAAGAGACCCGCGCCCGAGACGGCGTACCCGTTGGTGATGGTCAACCCCTCGATCACCGTGTCCGAACCTTCGCTGCTCGTGCAGGTGATCACCGAGCCCAAGCCGTCGCCGTCAAGGATCGTCACGTCGGCCCCATCCGCACCACGTAGGGTGATGGCCTTGCCCGAGAGATTGATCCGTTCCGTGTAGGTGCCGGCATGGACGATGACGTCGTCACCATGGTTGGCTGCGTCGATGGCGAGTTGAATTGACTCGCCCGGGTGAACGTCGAAGGTGTCCGCGACGGCGATTCCGGTCAGTGCGAAAAACGTCAGCGCAAGATGTGTGCGTGTGGCATGCATGGTCTTTTCTCCTTCTTGCAGATGCGGAATGTGATGTGTGGATGCTCGGTGTGAA
Source organism: Phycisphaerae bacterium (assembly GCA_028289375.1). Lineage (GTDB taxonomy): Bacteria > Planctomycetota > Phycisphaerae > UBA1845 > UBA1845 > OFTM371. The sequence continues at coordinate 151,637 of JANQQK010000028.1, forward strand.
GGAAGGCTGCCAACCGTGGAGATGTTCTTGTGAGAAACCGCCACGGCCTCGGTCCGATGCATGTATTCCAACAAATGGACGTATGTGGGAAGCTACTGTCCGCAACTTGGCAGGGTCGGACCGACATGGTGACAAACCAACACCCACACCGACCGACTATGCACAACGTACCACGATCGTGGCCGGTACGCCATCATAAAGTCGGCGTGGGTGCCGTTTGCCCATGTCACAATCCGGTACTGGCAACCACGCTATCGGACGTCGGTACCGTGGTCGTGATCTTCGTGTTTGTGCTGTTCCGTCGCCTCCACCACATGACGAACGCTCAGCGACGGCAGGAAGAACTCCGAACGCATCTGATTCGGCTCGAAGTAGACACCGAACGCTGCCAGCGGATCATCTTGCTCGGCCAATACCAATGGCGGCTGCTCCAGTTGCTGCATTCTCTGCATGGTGTCCACGCCAAACCGCACGAGGGCGTTGATGTCGACGAACACGCTGAACTGCGGATTCGCGGCGATGGCGTTGCGGGCATCCATGATACGCTGATCGCTTGCCAGCGGCATGCGGTCCGACGCCAGCATCCGAGCCAGCGCTTGTTTGCCCGAGTCGCCCGAACCAACCGTATACCCAACCCCACTGTCATGCGCGAACACACGGAACACCGGACGCTCCCCATAGACCATGCGAATCGCCTTGCCGATCTCCTCATCCTCGGTCTCAAACGTCATCGTGTACGCGTCGATCTTGCGGTCAGCCAGCGTCTCGACGCTGTGGGCGATGTCCATGTTCAGTTTGGACGAGAACAGGTTCATCATTTTCGCACTCGCCATCGACCGAATGCCGGCACGCAACTCGGCCAGCGCCTTTTCCGGTTTGTCGGTGAGATACAGTCCCGTGATCATGATGCCGCCGTCAGCCGACAGATTCAGGCTGCCGTTGTATCCGGTCAGGATGCGATACAACCGCTTGCTGGCTTCGATGCCGAGCCTCGTTTCCCCGTCAGCCAACGCTTTTTGCCCCTGTGGCGTCGCGAACATCGCGTCGAGCATGCACTCGCTGAACGACGTCACGTCATCCGGAACCTGCCACTCAGCCGCAAACGTGAGCATCCCCGGTTTCGCCGGCAGTCCCCGAAGCGTGTCCATCCGGGCGGGCCGAACTTTGCCCAGGTAAGCCGCCACATCGCCGTCGGGCTTCACCGTCACGATGTCCTCCGCGAAGACCCCCGTCGCGCCGATGTGGAATCCAGCGGCGTAGACTTGCGACTGCTCGACGATCGCGCGGAATTGCTGGAACAGCCACTTCCACATGGCGATGCTCCCCTCCGCCTGCGGATCTGACATCGCCACCGTCATCTGGGTGAAACCCTCAGCCATGCCGATGGCGGGCTGAATGATGGTCTGCCACTTTTCGACATCGGCCCAGAACACAAGGTGATGCTTGGCGAGCAGTGCTCCACCTTGCGGTTTGAAGCGGTCGGCGAACGTCCCGGGTTGATCAAGAACCTGCCGGACCATGTCCTCCCGTCTCGACATGATGCCCAGATCGCCCTTGAACGCGGCGAACCACGTAGACTCCTCAAGGGTAAACCGCAGGATGGTGTCATCGACCGGAATGGCCCCCGCAGCGTTCTTCCACGCATCCACGTCTTTCATGGTCACCAGCAGGAACGGGTCGAACTGAACCGCAGGCAGCATCGCCACCAGCAGCGGCGCGTCCCATGCCACACCTTGGACATGACCCCCGAGCGGGCCTGACATGAATTTTTCAACTTCGAGTTCCTTCAATGGTTCGATGCCGGTTGCCGTTCCGAAAGCATTGATCCCGGCGAAGACACCCTCGATGTTGGGAACAGCCAACACCAGCGCCGCATCGTCCGGAACATGCTTGAGCATGCGGTCGATCGGCCCGCCGGCCATCGCCACCGACGGCATGAACAATCCCAACAGCGCAAGATGCAGTTTCGTTTTCATGGCAACTCTCCTTCGTGACATGATGAGTTCGGTTCAGGTGTGCGATTTGACGCAGAAAAACTGCGTGAAATGACACCCCGTGGCACGATGCCGTGCCTGTTATCGCCACCCTTGAAACATGATGTATGGACCATACCAGGGCAAACCGAACATTGTCGGGATTCGTGCGATGTTGTGATGACCCGATGGTGCAACAACGATCAACACAAAAAACCGGGGCCACCCGTGATAGGGCGACCCCGGCTTGTAGTAACCCGGATCGAGGCTGGCGGCCGACCCGAGTAGGACACACCTGGTTTTGATTACGCGGTCTTCTTGCGACGCACGCGACGCGTCGATCCCATACCGAACAGGCCAGCCGCCATCAGAGGCATCATGCCGACGCTGCCCACACCGCAGAACACGTCACCCGGCGGCGGTTCGCGACGATCGGGTTCCTGGCAGGCATCGCCGACACCGTCGCCGTCCGAGTCCGTTTGATCGGCGTTGGCATTGTTCGGACAGTTGTCCAGACAGTCAGCCAGACCGTCGAGGTCCGAGTCGAGCTTGTCGTCGTCACCCGCACAGGTGTCGCACGGATCGATGACGCCGTCGCCGTCGGTGTCCGTCTGGCACTCGTCCGGCAGGTCATTGCCGTCGCAGTCATCGCTCGTGCCGTTGTCGAGGTCTTCGAAATCGTCGACACCGTTCTGATTGCAGTCGTCAATCGGATCGACGTCTTCGATCTCGCAGGCATCGCCTTCACCGTCGCCGTCTGAGTCCAACTGGTCCGCGTTGGCCAGCATCGGGCAGTTGTCCAGGCAGTTCGGCACGCCATCGCCATCGAGGTCCGGAGCGTCGTCGGCGTTCGGGCAGCGATCGCACTCGTCGATGTACCCGTCGCCATCGCTGTCGACCTGGCACTCGTCCGGGACGTCGTTCGTGTCGCAGTCCTCGCTCGTGCCGTCAGCCACGTCATCCAGATCGTCGACACCGTTGCTGTTGCAGTCGTCGAATGGCTGCACGTTGATCTCGCAGGCGTTGCCTTCACCGTCACCGTCGGTATCGAGCTGATCGGTATTAGGCGTGTCCGGGCAGTTGTCGAGGCAGTCGCCGATGGTGTCGCCGTCGGAATCGAAGTTGTCATCGAGACCCGGGCACTCATCGCACTCATCGGTGACACCATCGCCATCCAGATCACTTTCGCACTCATCCGGGATCAGGTTCAGGTTGCAGTCGTCGCTGGTGCCGTCGTTGAGATCGTCGACATCGTTGACACCGTTGTTGTTGCAATCCTCGATCGGTGGCTCGACCGGCTCGCACGCATCGCCGAGACCGTCGTTGTCGCCATCGAGCTGGTCGCTGTTGGCCAGATCAGGACAGTTGTCCAGGCAATCCGGCGTACCGTCCTGATCGCTGTCGAGCAGATCGTTGGCACCGGGGCACGTGTCGCACTCGTCGATGATGCCGTCGAGGTCGGTGTCGGTTTCGCACTCGTCCGGCACGTCGTTCAGGTTGCAGTCTTCGCTCGTGCCGTCAGCCAGGTCGTCGGCGTCCTCGATGTCATTCGCATTGCAATCTTCGTCCAACTCGACGATCGGCTCGATACCGCGACCGCGAAGCGTGAAGTCAAACGGGCCGACGGTGTTGGCTGCGTTCGAGTGAATGAACACGCGGGCCGTGCGAAGATTCGCGTCGATCGGCTCGAACTCGATGCGGATGAAATCCGCGTGCTGTTCAGGGTCGCCGGCTGGAATCGGGAATCCGGAGACCGTCGAGAGCAAGCTGAATCCCGACGCATTCGCGACCAGATCAACGGGGATGCTTGGCGGAGCGTCAAACACCAGGTCCGCGTCACCGTGATTCTCGATGAAGTAGAACACTGCGAGATCGTCGCCGAGTTCGACATCCGGGAAATCGCTGTTGCCACCCTCGGTGACTTCGACACGACCGAACTGGAACGCCGGCGTGACCTGGAACACCTTGATGATGGCGTCGCCCGCTGGTGCCGTCACGGGAGCCACTCCCAGACCGGACACGGTGAAGGCAAACGCGCCCTCGTTGGCATCGTTGTTGACGATGAAGACCTGTGCGGAGCGGACACCCGGAGCAGACGGACGGAAGCCAATGTTGATCACCTGCGACTCGCCCTCACCGATCGTCGTCGACGTGGGTTCGAGGTTGACGGTGTAGTCGTTGGCAGCCGGTCCGACGATCTGGATCGTCGGATTGCCCGACAGCAGCAGATCCGCGTTGCCGTTGTTCTCGATGGTGTAGAACATGTGACGATCGGTGTCCACGGTTGTTGCTTCGTAGGTCACGGTCTGGCTGTTGTTCAGCGCGACGGGCGTGCCGGTCTGCACGAACATGTCGAACTCAGGCTCGGCATCTTCCTCGTCACGACTGATGATGACCTCGTATTGTTGAGGCACGTCGGTCACGCCGGCGGCGTCGACCTTGAGGTGGTACACGCCAGTGGCCGGTGCAACGAAGCCGATGATCCGCTCCGAATCACCCGCCAGACCCGCGTCTGCGAACGCCTGGAACTGGCCATTGCGGTTGAGCGTGATGCGCAGGTTGCCGGCAGCGAGTGTGTCGATCGTCTCGAGCGGCGGATTCGGATTGCTGTCACTCGGCTGGGCGCCGTGCTGGTAGATCGAACCGAGCGGATTGACATCGATGAACAGACGCTGTCCCGCGACGGCATTGAACTTGTACCAGTCTTCCTCACCGCCGCGCTCGATGACCACGCCGTCGATGCCGATCGTGGCGACGTTCTGAAGATCGCCGATCGGTGTGGCTGCTGCTTCTGAATCATTTGACTCAACGAAATCGCCGTAGAGCGAAGCGGCTGCAAGGAAGTCATCTTCCTGCGGGCCGTCAAACGACGTCGATGCGAACGGCTCCATCAGCTTGGTTTCGTTGACAGGCATCACGTGACGCAGGCCAAGACCATGACCATGCTCGTGCAGCAGGACGTTGCGGAGCATGCGGAAGTCGTTGGAAGGATCGGCGAACGTCGCGATGTTGCCGCTGTCCAACAGCATGTCGCCGCCGGCATTGGGGAAGTAATTCACCGCGAGGATGTTCTGACCGGCAGAGCCATCGATGAAACGCATGGCGATGCGGATGTCACCGCGACCGACCTCCGTGGCCGACGGCAGCAGACCGTTGGACGTGCGGAACGGTGCACCGTCATCGGGTACCTCGACGTAGGTGATGTTCGTGATCGACTGCCACTGATCGAACGCGTCGCGAACGACATCCTGAAATGCCGTGAACCCACCCGGGAAGTTGGCGTTCATTGTGGCTTCGAGGTTGCACGCCGCGGCCGCGTCGCCGTTGTTCGTTGTTGGAATCGTGACACCATCCGACACGAAGCTGTACGTCAAGAAGAACGGCTCACCCTCGGGTACGAACGGATCACCGGCCGTGCTCGTCCAACGCGAACCCTGCAGCTGAATCGCCGCCGTCGGACCACCGAACAACTGCTCGTCCGGCAGCGACGAAAGGAAGTCCTCGAGACCCTGCTCGTCGACGTCGCCATCGAACATCACGCTCATCTCCGGCAGTGAGATGCAGGCCTTGCCCGGCGTGACCGGGTGCGCGTGATGATGGGCGTGCTCCAGTTCGTGGACGATTTCGGCGATCTTGGCCGATCGGGCGTTCGCCGATCGACGCAGGTTCTGGCCCAGAACCGACCCGCTGCAGTAACCCGCCAGCAGCAACGCCGCCAGCATGACTCGTCCGCCGTTTGCCTTCGTGATTCGTGTGTTCAACATGATGGAACCCCTTCGCGTAAATGACTTCGGCCAGCACTCGCCAACCGCGTTTCTCAAAACCGATGAAGGAAATGGGCGCGAAAGGGGGGTGATCTTTCAGGGGGTGGGGATTTTCCGCGAGAAAATGCGAAATCGGGTCAAAATCGGCCCGGACGGGCGGCAATCAAGCGTTTATCGGACCTCGATTTCGACCTCGACGAAGTCGAAACTCGGCAGATCGGTTCCGATAAGGCCGCACAGCTCAGACTCGATCCGGGCGCGGATGATGTCGTTCTCGACGCGCAGGCGGATGTAGTGGAAGCCGGATTCGAGCGTGGCGGGTGTGTCAGCCGTGGTGGCCAACACCGTCCCAGGTGCAAGGGTGCAGGGATCGTCGTCGGTGGCGCCGAAGCTCCACGTGAATGAATGAATGGTGGCCCCGTTGCCGGGTTCGCTGATCGAGCCGATGAGATTCACAGTGGCAGATGATTGGCCCATCGTGTCCACAAGAAAACCGGTGTCGGTGGCAGTGACGGTGTCGGCGTCCGACTGGACATCGATCAACGCGGTCGGCCAGGATGACGTGCACGTGACAACGAGCTGTGCACACTGACTCTGGAACGCGACGCGCGCCGTACCGGATGGCACGACGTTGGCCGGCTGCATGACACAACCGCAGCAGGCGAGCATGACGAAGACCAGTGCAAATCGACAGCATTGAATCATGATTCATCTCCGAGCAACCGCCTCAAGCCTAGGTGACCGTTGCGTTGTCGGCAACCAGTTTCACCAATCCGTGTGATCAAGTGTCGTGGCAAGACTTTCCGATGTTTCATTTGCTGCGACACTTATCGAATCCTATGCTTGGGTTGTGATGGCCAACGCACGACACATCTCTTCATCGCTCTGCATGCTGACACTTCTCGCCATCACCGGCTGCGCTTCGACGCCAACCCAACACGCGCACACTCATTACGAGTCGCAGTCGCATGCATCGCGCAACACAGATTTTGCATTGGCAGCACATCGACCCGTCGAAGAGAAGAAGAATGAGAAGTCTGCACGGTCATCAGAGTCTGAGACTCCGAAGAGAGCAACCTACACAACGCCGGGACAGCCTTATCAGAGTATCTTCATTCTCATCACCGCCACCAACATCGCAATCGTCGAGCAGGATCAGGCGGTCAAGGAGTCGGCCCAGTCGAGTGTCGCCAGCGTGTCCGGCAACATCGGTCGACTTGGACTGACCGCACCGCCGACGCGTCTGGCTGGTCGGGTGACGAGTCGTCCCGGTCTCCAGGACGGTCCGGCAACGGGATTGGGATTCGCACCGGCAGGTCGGAATGTCTTCACACCACAATTCAATCCAGCCAGCGGACCGAACGGTCGCTGCGCCGAGCTGGTACGGGCCGGTTTCCGCAACGGCAGCCTTGCCAACTGTCAGCAGCCGATGGCCCGTCGGCGTCGCTGATTGCACTATTCTGCTGAGAAAATCGACTCGAAATAGACGGCCGGATCCTGCACGATCGCCGGGAAGATCTCGCTGCGAATCTCGCCGTTCTCCAGACGATCGATCTGAATCTGGCCCCGCGCGAAATCGAGTTCGCGTTGGAATGCGAGGGTCGCGCTGCGGTTCATCAGGTCGATCTGTTCAACGTGGTAGAGGCCAACAAGGTGTCCGATCTCATGTGCCCCGGTTTGTGACAAGGTGAGCACGATGCTGCGCACCGACGTAACCGCCGACGAAAGACACGATGCACCACGCCCCTGGAAACTGCCGACATAAACCACAGCCTGATCATCCGGAATGCGATTGCCGGGATCAATCTCGGTACCGGTTGGAAGCACCTCGCCGAAGATGACCCGCACCTGACACTCGGGTCGACTCGGATCAGCCGGTGGCAGGGCGGCATCGTTGACGTCGTTCTGGTCCGCGATGACGCGCTGCGGCGAGTAGGTCAGAATCGACAGGGGCTCGTCGGTGCCCTCGTTCTCTGAGATGATGCGAATCGGCGTGTCGGCAAAGATGGTCCGCAGTGAACTGACGATCTCATCCCGCACGACCGATTCGATGGACTCGAGGAATGCCCGATCGGCATCGACTCCATCGACCGGGTCGAACAGGCCCGGATCGGTCAGGAAGTTGTTTTCAAACACGACGCGAACGACCTGCTCGACGGAGCGGGATGGAAGTTCGTCAACCAAAGAGGCAGAAACGGTCGCGGTCTGTGCGAATAGCCCCGTGTTTCCGTCATAGTCGACAAACACGAAATGCCGACCCGCCGATCCGATGACCGTGTCAAAGGGCTGATTGGCCAGGGCACCGTCGACCATGATCCCGACACCTTCGCGTTCGTCGTCTTCACGCAGCAGAAGCACGCGGCGGGCGTTGTCGCCCCGCGCATCGATGCGCAAACCCTGTCCAGCTTCAAGCATGCCGAGCGACGCGAGGTTGCCGGCAAGCGTCCGTTCGCTGCCGTCGAGTGAAATGGCAACCGCCGCGGTGAGTGTGTCGCGCTCCGGATTGACCGGGACGCAGGACTGCACGCTCGCCGCCAGACCGGTCACGACGCACCAAATCAATGCATGCAGTTTGTTCTTTGTCATGGCAGCGGCTCGGCGATGATCACAAGTTCATCAATTGGTGATTCGACATCGATGATGGCTGGACGAAACAGCAATGCATCGGAGAACACCTCGACGCGATATCCGCCGGCGGGTCGATCGAAGGAGAAGGCACCATTCGCATCCGTCGCGGTGAGGGCAATCGGTGCGCTGAATCCGGCGTCGGGATCGTTCGATGGATCCTCATCGTTCAGTCGCACCCGAAAGCGTGTTCGCAACAGCACACCCACGTCGGACAAGCCCGTGCCATCGGCCGTGATGACGCGCCCGTTGATCTGGGCAGCGGACGCGCGCGGTTCCGGCATGACGTCGCCCAACGCGTCGTCGACGCCCTCGAACGTCCAGACGCCATCGCGATTATCGAAGTCCGGCAACTGACGCAACACACGCTCCAACGGTGTACCCTGACCAATCTTAACGACACCCTCGCCAACAGGTGCGTCCCAGTTCACGATGGTCAGCGTTTCGACGACCACTGAGCCGCACGCGGGAAGATTCAGGAACTCGCCGCCCGCAGACGGAACCTCACCCACGGCTTCACCATCATCGAGTCCGATGGGGACTTCGTCATTGATGCGTTCAAACAGCGCGACGCGCAGGTCGATCTGACCGGGACAACCCACACCAAGTGCATCGAGGAAGCGTTCACGATGCGTCGCGCCGGGAGGCAGGAGCGGCGTCGTGACAAACGCATCGTCGCCCGTTCGACGAATCGACAACTGGGCATATTGCGCCATCGAGAAATTCGTGAAGGCGAAACTCGTTTCGATCGCGCTGTCGCCGACGCCGGGCACGATCTCAACGCAGCCGCTCGCCACACACGCCAAGAGGCACAACAGGCAGATCAGTCGGCATCGACGTGTTGTCATTGCCCGACCTCCATCACCAGCCGGATGCCCCGGTAATCATAAGCAGCATCGCCAACGCCGTAGTTGCGCTGGGCCGATCGGCATCGCACGGCGGGCGAGTAATAAGCCCCACCGCGGTACACGTAAAACACCGCGTTACCGACAGATTCGACCACCGGAAGTTCGTAAACCGACGATGTCCATTCCCAAAGCCCGCCATGCATGTCGAACAATCCATAGAAGTTCGGCATGTTCCGCGCGACCAGATGTACCTGAGAGAATCCGTCGCAGTGACCGAACAACGTGGCGTACTTCGGATCATCTCCATAGCAGAAGCGGCGCGATGATCCGCCACGCGCCGCATATTCCCATTCATCCTCCGTCGGCAATCGGTAGCTGCGCGGCCGATCAGTGTTCCCTGCTTTGCTGGTCAACCATGCGCAATAGGCGTTGGCGAGGTCGCGCGTGATCATACCGGCTGCAATGTCGGCCTGTTCAACCTCGGGCACGCGCGCTTTAAGGGAGTCGTACGTTGCGGGCAAATCGTCCGGAATAGACGTCTCGTCTAGCAAATCGACAAATGACGCGAATGCATCGAGCGGAACCTCGGTGGTCGAGACCATGATCGGCACAACATCAACACCGCCTTCCGGTCCCACTTCGTCGTCCCAGCGATACACATCATCTGCGCTCGATCCTCGAACGAAGCCCTCCGCAGCCGGCAGACGTGTGAACGTCAATCCGCTCACATCGTCAACGAAGACGTTCTCGCTCGTCGAATCGCTCGCGTCTTCCGAACCAAGTTTCACCGCCGCCCACGCTGCCGCCATCGCGACACCGGGGTGCATGTCGTTGCGGGACGCTTCGGCTGACAGGTCGCGCGACGCGATGTCGCTCACGCAACCCAGCAGACAGAACGCAACATACCGCTGACGATCGCTGCCGGTCGCAGCAAATCGACGAACGCTCTCCAACGCAGCATCGGTCATCAACTCAGGGGCGCGGCAAAGCTCCAGCCACTCCCCATGTTCCCACAACGCGCCACCATCGACCGACGCCCAGAACGCATCGGGTTCCAGCAACAGTCCGCCGCGAGCGCCAACAACACGATCCGCATACGATTCAGAAGCGACCATGCGCTGGACGTCGTCAGCCGCGAGATCGGCAACCTCGTCTGACGCCTGCGACACGATTTCGGACGCTTCATCCGGATCACTCACCAGCGCCGTCACGATGTCCCGCACGGTCAACTGCCGAACCGCTTCCTGCCGCAGCAGCAGTGACAGTCCAGCCACGAACATCAGAACGATCATCACCGCGATCGTCCCAACAGCCTCGCGATGCCGCAGCAATGTCTTCCGCGCGACGTACCACGAACTGTCGCGTTTGGCATCGATCGGTCTGCCGCTCAGATAACGCTCAATGTCGTCACCCAGCGCATCGGCGGATGGATAGCGACGTTCCCGATCTTTCGCGAGCGTTTTCAGGACGATCGTATCGACGTCATCGTCCAGACCCGTCCGATGCGTCGACGGTCGACGAGGCTCGACGTCGCGAATGTTCCGCAACACCACCATCGGTTCGCCATCAACGCGATACGGATATGTCTCGGTCAGCAGCCTGTAGAGCATCACGCCAAGCGAATAGACATCGGTGCGCACGTCGAGGTCATGTTGCATGCCATGCGTCTGCTCCGGCGACATGTAAGGCAATGTCCCCATCGGCTTGCCGGGAACAGACAAGAGCGAGTCGACGGCATTCTCGTCGTGCTGCCGCGCCAACCCGAAGTCCAGCACGTGTGGCTGCCCCGACTTGTCGACAACCAAATTGGACGGTTTCAAGTCACGATGGATGATCCCGCGCTGGTGGGCATGGTGCACAGCCCGACAGATCGCAACGAACTGCCGCAACACATCATTGACGTCCCACGAGCGACTGCGGACAAAGGCGTCCAACGGCTCGCCGTCGATGTACCGCATCGCGAAGTAGTACCGATCATCGCTGATACCGCTCTCGAGAATCGTGACAACGTTCGGATGATCAAGGTGGGCTGCCAGTTCTACCTCACGCTCGAACCGCCGCTTGGCCGCCGTCGACGCGAAAGGCCCCTCGAGCAGCACCTTCAGCGCCACCATGCGCTTGGTCGACAACTGCTCAGCCAAGTAGACCGCACCCATACCGCCACGCCCGAGGGCTCGTTCAATGCGAAAACCCGCAATGGCCGATTCCAAAGGACCGGGATAGGCGACCGGCGTTGTCGTGGCGGCGCCGGTCGACACGCCATCCGCCCCGGTCAACGCCGACGACGGATCGCTGCTCAGCACCCGACGCACGTCGACCATCAGCCCGTCGTCGACATCCGCCTCCATGCACCACGAGCAGCACGTCGCGCACTCAGCCAGATGCACCTCGACGCGCTGCACATCATCAGCCGACGAGTCGCCGCGCAGGTACTGCTTCAGCTCATCCTGGGTGGGACAATTCAACATGCTTGAGAGATTTCATTCCGCCGCCCCGACATTCTAGACCCGCCCATCATCGCAATTCACCAGATTTCTTCCATCTCCTCCTGCAATGCGCGAATCTTCTTCAACACGCGATGCTTCGCGATGAACACCGCATTCGGTGTCATGTCCAGCCGCTGACCAACCGTCTCAGCGTCCAGCCCCTTCCACGCGAACAGCTCAAACGCCTCGACCGACTTGGCATCCATGCTCCCGCGAACCTCCTCCAGGCACTGGCGAATCACCGAATCCCGCCACTCCTCCTGCCAAAGGCGTTCCATCTCATCATCCACCGGCAACGCCGAAAAGAACCCCGTCTCGTTCGTCTGATCGACCACCTGCTTCTCGCCACGCTGATTCCGGCGATGCAGCGACCGCACCTGATTTCGCGCAATTCCGAACAGCCACTGTCGCAGCCGGCCCCGCTCGCGCTCGTACTTGCCCGCGCGATAATCCGTGCAGAACGAGATCAACGCCTGTTGCGCCGCGTCCTGTGCATCAGCTTCGCGCAGCCCAAGCCGTACTGCATACCGCTCGATCATCCCGCGGTAGCGATTGACAAACTGCTGCCACACATCGTGGTTGTCGATCCGACGCAACCCGTCCAGCAACTCGGTGCACGTCGTCGTCTTCAGTTGAAACCGATCAGGCTCGCCAGCCACACGCATCGCTCCTGTTGTCTCAGACATGACCCATCACCACACACAAGTACTATCGACCGCCTCGACGAATTCGAAACAGGCAGACCTTCTCTGAGGACCCCATCAAGGAGTCGCCGAGATCGCACCAACGTCACACGTTTTGCGCAGGAAATCCAGAAAAATCAGGCCAACACGCGATCAAACCTACCCCGCCGCCACCGCCGGCGTCCGACAAAGCCAATCCGCCAGCACATTGACGATCCGCTCAGCCGCCCGTCCATCCCACATATCCGGCTGCCGCGGTGCGAAGTCGGCGTCGAGCGTCTTGCCGTACGCATCGAGAATCCGCTCGGTTTCAGTGCCCACAAGCTGATTCGTCCCATCCGTGATGGTCACAGGCCGCTCGGTGTTCTCACGAATCGTCAGACATGGCACGCCGACGATCGTCGTCTCCTCCTGAATGCCACCCGAATCAGTCAGCACGCAGCCAGCGCTCGACGTCAGCTTCAGAAAGTCGATGTACCCCAATGGCTCGATCAGTCGCAGATTGCCCATCGCCGACAGATCGATCGACCCACCCTTGGCCAGATTCGCCCGCGTACGCGGATGCACGGGGAAGATGACCGGCTTGTCGCGTTGAATCGTCTCAACGGCCGACATGATGCGTTCCAGCACGACCGGATCATCCACGTTCGACGGGCGATGCAACGTCAACACCACGTATGACCGCGGCGCAACCTCCAGCTTCTCCAGAATCGTCGACTCGTCGGCACGCACCTGAAATCGCTTCAGCGTGTCAATCATCACATTGCCGACCATGTGGATCTTGTCGCGTGCAACGCCTTCAGCCACCAGGTTCTCTATCCCCGACGGCTCGGTCACGAACAACTGCTCCGACAACGCGTCGGTGACGATCCGGTTGATCTCCTCCGGCATCGACCGATCGCTCGACCGCAGGCCCGCCTCAACATGCACCACCGGCACACCAAGCTTCACCGCCACCAGCGCACACGCCACCGTCGAATTCACATCGCCCACCACCAGCACCGCCTGTGGATCATGTTCCAGAAGCACCGGCTCGAATCGCTTCATGATCTCCGCCGTCTGCACGGCGTGCGACCCGCTGCCGACCTCGAGGTTGATGTCCGGCGCGGGAATCTGCAGTTCATCGAAGAACCACTTGTTCATTTTCTCGTCGTAGTGCTGACCCGTATGCACCAGCAAAGGCTCGATCTGCCCCGACGCCTCGAACGCATGCATCAGCGGCGCGATCTTCATGAAGTTAGGCCGAGCCCCACAAACGTTGATGATCTTCGGTTTGCTCACGGAAGCCTCAATTCCTTGCATTGACGACAGCGGTCGCAGCTTATCGGCGACCGTCCCACCACACCCACTCTGTTTCCCTATCGACCATCGCCGTCGACGACGCCCGAAATCCCGGCCACCGGTCGGCCCGCGTGCACGTCCCATAGTACGCCAAACGCCCGCCGACTTCACGCCCGACCATGCCTGCCATTACCGGCCCGCGTCCGATCCGCCAATCATCACAGCGCGTCACGCCGATGCGAATCGTACGTTTTCGTGGGCGATCTGCGCCCACGGACCAGGGACATCGACACGAGAATCATCATGCAACACCGCATTTCGCCATGGCAACTGATCGTCGCGTGCTTCTCACTCTCCGTATTGGCCGGCTGTCCACCGCTGGAAATACCAGACGACATGCCCAGCGACGAAACCGAGACGCCCGACACAACCCAATCCGATTCCCCGACCGTCGCGTCCGCCGGTTTCAGCTTTGAAGAGGACGAGGATCCCGTGGTGGCCGACCTACCCTTCGCCACCGATCAACTCATCGCCAAGACCACCCCCGGCGCCACCGACACCGACCTCGCCGCAGCCTACACCGATCTCGGTGCCACCGTGATCGAGTCCATTCCAGAAATTCAGTCGACAGTGCTGCAGGTTGGGACCGGTCGCATCGAGGAGGTCGCTCGCGACATTTCCTCCGATCCACTCTTCGAATCGGTCCACAAGAACTACTTCTACGACCTCCAGGCACGCCCGAACGATGCCAACTTCGCACGCCAGGATCACCTGACCATCATCAACGCCCAGTCAGCATGGGACACCAGCACCGGCGATGACAACGTCCTCATCGCTGTCCTCGACACCGGCATCGAGACATCCCACCCCGACCTCGAAGACAAACTCACCGCAGGCTACAACGCCCACGACGATGACAACGACACCAGCGACGTCATGGGACACGGCACCGCCGTCGCCGGAACGGTCGCAGCCTTGTCCAACAACCGCATCGGCGTTTCCGGTGTTGCGTGGGACAACCCGATCCTCCCGGTCCGCATCTCCGACGCACGCGGACGCGCATCCGGACGCACCATCGCCAAGGCCATCATCTGGGCGACCGATCGCGGCGCAAAAGTCATCAACATCAGCTTCGCTCCCATCGCCGGCGACCGCACCATCCAGGCTGCCACCCAATACGCCTACGCCAACGGCGCCATCGTCGTGATCGCCAGCGGCAACAACGGACGCGAACTCAAATCGCAAGGGTACGAGACAGCCCTGTTCATCGGTGCAACGCAGAATGCACGTTCCCTGGCCGAGTTCTCCAACACCGGCCCCTACATGGACCTCGTCGCGCCCGGCGTGAACATTCGCACGACCCTGATCGACGAAACCTACGGCAACATCAGCGGCACGAGTTTCGCCAGCCCGATCGTGGCCGGCGTGGCTGCCCTCGTCTATTCGGTCAACCCCGACCTCCGACCATCCACCGTGCAGAACATCCTCTTCGACACCGCCACCGACCTCGGCACGCGTGGCTGGGACGAATCCTACGGGTTCGGCATGGTCGACGCCGCCGCCGCCGTCCGCGAGGCCGAGCAGATCATCGAGGAAGAAGACGACGAAAATCCCGAAGTCGAAGTCCTCTCACCCGAAAACAACGAACGCGTCTCCGGCAAGGTCATCGTCTCGGTGGCGGCTTTCGATCGCGTCGATGTCGCCGATGTCGTCCTTTCCATCGACGGCGTCCCATTCGCGACCGACACCGCCTCACGTTATCGCTTCGTCGTCAACACAAACGATCTGACCAACGGCACCCACACCCTCACCGCCGTCGCCACCGACACATCGGGCAACGCCTCCGATCCCGTATCGGTGCGCATTCGCGTCGAAGGCAGCGATGAGGAGGGTGGCAGCGGATCAGGTGGCAGCAGCAGCGACGGTGATGACCCGGTCGTCGTGATCAATTTCCCCGTCGACGGCAGCACCGTCGTCAGCAGCATCGGCATCCAGGCCACCGTCACCGACAACCGCGGGCTGGCCACCATCGAATGGCTGGTCGACGGCTCACGCCAAGAATCGACCAGTGCGTCCGGCACGCGCGCGGTTGAGACGTTCGTCTGGGATGCATCGGATGCCCGTCGTGGTTCGCACACGATCACCGTCCGCGCAACCGATCGTTCCGGAAACCAGTCGCGGACCGCCATCACGCTCGTAAAGGAATAACACCGCGGTCCCGGTTGCCGAGCTGCTGATCGGTTTGACTTTCAGCCGTTCAGCGGGATAAATGACAGCGTCTTTCGCCGATCAAGGGGAGTGTCACCGTGCCGTCCATGCAATGGTACATCCGTCGTCTCAAGTCGATGTCGCCCGCCGAGATTCTCTGGCGTGTCGAAGGACTCACACGCGACAAAGCCGATCAACTCGTCCACAAGGGCAGGATGGCCGATTTCAAGGCATCATCGCTCATCAAGGCCGACATCATCGATACGCTCGATGCCCGCGCGGTCGGCGACCATGCCCAGCAATTCGACGTTGGAAATCTTCCCAACTTCGATGACGCTTGGCGCGACCAACTCATCGCCAAAGCAGACAAGGCTGCGAAGGGCGTGCTTTCCTATTTCGACCTCAAAGACGTCGATCATGGCCAACCCATCGACTGGAATCACGAGCACAAGGCAAACAGGAAGACGCCCACCGACTTCGTTGGCAACATTGACTATCGCGATCATCCCTCAACCGGCGATTGCAAATTCGTCTGGGAACCCAACCGACACCATCAGCTCGTTGTCCTTGGCCGTGCCTTCCGGGCGACCGGCGAAACGCGTTACGCCCAAGCCGTCCTCGACCAGTTGAACAGTTGGATGGACCAGTGCCCGTTCGGCACAACCATGAACTGGCGAAGTCCGCTCGAGTTGGGCATCCGCGTGATCAATTGGGTGTGGGCATTGGAATTGATCCGCCCGTCGGGTCTGCTTTCAGAAGAGCAACTTGATCGCATCGCCGGATCAGCCTATCGGCACATGTGGGACACGGCCCGCAAGTACTCGAAGTTCTCGTCCGCCAACAACCACCTCATCGGCGAAGCCGCCGGCGTCTACATTGCAGCCGCATACTTCAGTGGCTTTCCCGAATCGCAGCGCTGGCGACGCCAGGCTCGCGACATTCTCATTCGCGAAATCGCCGAGCAGACCCATGATGACGGCGGCACGCGCGAGCAGGCCTTTGGTTACCACCTGTTCGTCTTGCAGTTTCACATGCTCGCAGCCCTGACCGGTCGAAGCATCGGCGAGGACTTTCCGAAATCGTTCATGGATCGCCTCGAAAAAATGTTCGAGTTCGTGGCCACCCTTATCGAAGGTGGTCACGACGACCCGCAGTTCGGAGACGCCGACGATGGCTATGTGCTGGACCTCGGCGGATCACCCGCCGACGCTCGGTCTTTGCTGTCTGTCGGGGCGGTACTCTTCAATAGACGTGACTTTAGGGATATTGCGGGTCAGGCAAGCGAGTGGACCTATTGGTTTATCGGACCTTCCGCCCAATCGAAGTTCGACGCCATTCCAAATCCTCAGTCACCGCGTGAACTCGCATCTGCCGCCATGCCCGACACCGGATACTACCTCCTGCAATCCGGAAAGGCGGGCGATTCGAATGCCATCAGCGCCATGATCGATTGCGGTCCGCTTGGGTTCAAGTCGATCGCGGCGCACGGCCATGCCGATGCGTTGAGCCTGACGCTGCGCGTTGGTGGCGTCGACGTGCTCGTCGATCCTGGGACTTACGACTACTTTACTTACCCGGACTATCGAGCCTACTTCCGCAGCACCAAGGCGCACAACACCGTCGAGATCGATGGCTTGGATCAGTCACGGATGCAGGGATTGTTCCTGTGGGGTAGTCGTGCAGATGCCAAGTGCGTTGAATGGAAACCGACCGATAACGGCGGCTTATTCATTGGTGAACATAACGGTTATCAGCGTCTCGACGACGCGGTTACCCATCGACGTACGGTCGAATTGAACGGCGAAACCGGCGAGCTTCTCATCCACGACGACATCATCGCGTCCGGTTCCCACGAAGCCGTTCTGTATTGGCATTTTGGGGAAAATTGCACCCTGAATTCGGACGCAGAATGCGTCTGGAAGGTGGACTATCCATCAGGATCGGGTACCATATGGCTAGACGATGGTTGTCACGTTTCGCCATCGCGGGGTAATCAGGATCCGATCATGGGTTGGGTCAGCCGGGGATATCACTGCAGGAGCGCGATCTCCACATTGATCGCCCGACGAAAGTGCGCCGGAAACACCCGCATCACGACTCGGATTCTCGTTGGACGGACAGGATCTGACGGTCGCGCCGCCCGTCCGGAACATGTGGCGTCGGTCGTGGGCGATGGTTAGCGCTTTCGCTGCGACCCCGCAGCATGATCGCCGGATTGCGGGGGACTTGGTGGGAAGAGGGTTGTCATGACAACTTCGGCGAATGCAATTCAACATGGGGAAAGAATGAAAGAACCGCCATGCGCCATGTCATTGGTGCGCGGCGTCGTCTTGGCGGGCAGCCACACTTGGGGCGCCTGCGCCTTGGAACGTGTGGTGCCGCGATCACTCGCACCGGTCGTCAATCGGCCACTGATTCAATACACCATCGACTGGTTCAGCCGTGCCGGCATCGGGTCGGTCGCCATCTGCGGAAACGTGGAAACGAGTGTGTTGCGGCATCGGCTGATGCGCGGCCACGTGCGTGCCCAACTGCCCAAGGATGTTCGCATCGATTTCTATCAGGACATCGCTCCGCGCGGTCCCGCCGGTTGCATCCGCGATGCCGCCAATGATCACTTCGCCGACACGTTCGTCGTCGCCGAGGGCAGCATCCTCCCGCAGGTCGACTTGCACAGACTGCTCGCCGATCACGTGAAGGTCAACGCCGCCGTCACCGTTGTCGTCTCAAGCAGCGCAGCCGTTGGCGAATCGACCAGTGAGTTATTCTCGCCCATTGGAATCTACGTCTTTTCCCGTCGCGCCATCGAACATGTCGGCGAGATGGGTTATCAGGACATCAAGGAAACGCTCATTCCCAACCTTTACAAGCAAGGGGAGATGGTGCAGATCTATCGGACCGATGAACCGCCCCTGCGGATCACCGGTGCCGACACCTACCTTGCCGTCAACGACGTGGCGCTCGTGGGCCAGGTGGGCTTGGGAACGTTCTCTGACGATTATCGCCCCCACGATGATTGCGTGATTCACAAAACCGCGCAAGTCGACGCATCAGCGACGCTGATCGGGCCGATCCTTATTGGTGCCGAGAGCATGATCGATGCCGGTGCAACCATCGTCGGTCCGACGACCATTGGCCGGCGATGCCGAGTCGGCAAGGGCGCGGTGGTAACGCGTTCGTCGATGTGGGACGACAGTGCCGTCGATGAGCACACCGTGCTCGATCGGTGCATCGTGACCGCCGGAATGCAGGCACCGAGTTCAGCCACGCATCGCTATGTCGTGTTCGCGCCGAAGCAAAGTCGCGATCGGTCATGGAAACGACTGCTGCGTCAATGGCTCAACCGTGACAACGGGCAGAACGGTCGTCGCGACGTGATGACCGGTGTCCAGCGGATGCGGGCGTCGCGCGCCTGATTCATTGGGCACGTGACAAAGGGCGAGAGACACGTAACAAGGAAGCCTTATGAATCCTGAATTCCCGCCGCCAGTGTCAGCCGATGACGGGAAAATTTCTGCGTTGATGGCGTCCCATCCGGGATACCCGTCGACCATGGTGCTTGGCGAAGATCCCGGACTGGGGGAGAACCGTCCGACGCAATCGCCCTCCATGCAGATCTCGCTCGACGCGATCCTCCGCAGAAAGTGGACGTGCATCATCGTCACGCTGCTTATCGCATGCGGAACCGTCCCGCTCATCTGGATGTTCACGGTGCCGGAGTACAAGGCCGCCGCCACCATTCGCGTGGCCCCCGTGTTCACGCCGTTGATTGGCAAGGACGAAACTATTCCGTTTTATAAGTCGTACCTGAACACGCAGGTCACGATCATCAAAAGCCCGCGCATTCTTGAACGCGTTCTCGACGAGAAAGCCGTTCAGGAATCAGACTGGTACAAGGAAAAGTCCGCCGGCGTCATGGGCCGATCCATGCCCCACCTGCAGCGACTGCGCAAGAGCCTGTCGATCAGCCCCGGTCGCGGTACCGAACTGATCACCGTGGCGATGTACGCCAAACAGCCTCAGGACGCCAAGACCCTCGTCGACACGGTCGTCGACGAGTACATGAAGTTCAATCAATCCAGGACGCAGGAAACCAACACAGACGCCATGAAGCGTCTCGACAATGAAATCACGAACCTGAATCGCAAGATCGAGGGCCTGCTGCTCACCAAGGAGATCATCTCCAAGAAGCTGGGCACCGAATCGCTGGAGGATCTTCGTTCAAGTTTGG
Organism: Phycisphaerae bacterium; assembly: GCA_028289375.1. Lineage (GTDB taxonomy): Bacteria > Planctomycetota > Phycisphaerae > UBA1845 > UBA1845 > OFTM371. The sequence continues at coordinate 171,736 of JANQQK010000028.1, forward strand.
CGACGAATCTCAGCGAACTGGAAGATCAGCTCCGCGATACCAGGCGAGACCTCCGGATGCGCGTCTGGCGGATGCAGAAAATCGCCCCAGAAAAGTTGGAGGAAGGATCCGACGAAAAGGTCGCGTCAGAAGAGCCCGAGCCTGTCGATCCAAAGGCCAATTTTGTGCTCGATCCCGAATGGCGCCAGTTGAGCAACGACCTTGAAGACAAGAAGCACGAACTGTCACTCGCGATGGTACGCTATGGTGAATCCCATCCGATGATCGTCGACCTGAACAAAACAGTTGATCACCTGCAGAGCAAAATCACCCGCCGCGAGACGCAGCTCGAAGAAGGCGGCGCATCCGAGATTCAGCCAATCGTGCCAGCCGGCGCTGACGCAGGAAACTACCTGAACATTCGCTCCATGGAATTCGCGATCGAGGAAGCCAGCGAGCAGATCAAGTTGCTCGAAGGGGACATCGAACGTCAGCGGGCCAAGATGAACGAAGTGTCGGACGATGCGCAGGAGTTGGCGCGCATCGATCAAGAGATCGCATCGGATCGCACCAGACTCTCGCTTCTGAGAGACGAGCACTACAAGCGCAGCGTCGAAATGAAGGCGCCCGCTCAGGTCAGTGTCGCATCAGACGCCATCATGCCATACGAGCCGCACCGCGACCGCCGCATCATGATGACCATCATGGCGCTTGGTGGCGCGTTCATGGCCGGTCTCGGGGCTGCGTTCCTGCGGGCGTTCCTCGATCCATCGATTCGCCAAGCCAGCGACGTCGCCCGAAGCATGCAGATTCCGTTCCTCGGCTATCTGCCACGGGTCCGCTTCGAAACCGAACTGCTCGATGACTCGTCGCCGCAGCTCGCCGAGAGCATGCGCATGATCCGAACCGCCTTGCTCGACCGAGTGCCGAACAATGGCGGCGTCTCGATACTCGTCACCAGTTCTGGTGCCCGCGCCGGAAAAACCAGCGTGTCGATCCTCCTCGCCAAGAGCTTGGCCGGCCTCGGCAAACGCGTACTGCTGGTCGACGCCGACCTCCGTCGTGCGAGTCTCTCCGAACGCATCGGCGTCATGGAACACAGTGGCCTCAAGAACATTCTCGCATCGGAGTCGACGTCCTCGTCAGCCGTGATGAGGGATCAGCTCGGGCGGGTCGACATTGTGCCGGCCGGTGTCGGTGAGGAGGAACGCGTTCGCGACACGCTCGCCAATGGTGTGTTCAGCAAGGCGCTGCGGGAATGGAAGAGCAGTTATGATTTTGTCATTCTCGACAGCCCACCGGTTCTGCCGGTTGCGGATGCTCGAATTCTTGCAGGTCAGGTCGACAGCACGATCCTGACCGTCCGGGCCGCCCATTGTCGGCGTTCCGATGCGTTGGAAGCCGTCGGACTCCTCAGTGCCAGTGGCGCGCGTCCGGTGGGCACGATTCTCGTCGGTGCCGATGGAACCAGCGATCACGTGTATGGCGGATACGCCGAGTACGGCGATCCAAACGCGTACCGGGCCATCGTGAAGACCGTAGGCTAGGGCAGCGCAGTGGATATCATCACGCTCGTCTTTGACTCGCGTCCCGACTATCTCGCGAACGCGCCCGAAGATGCTTCCCTGCTCACGGCGCCGCTCGGTACCGCCAGCGTCCTCGAACAACTCCTCAACACCGCCGAAGACGCAGGCAGCAAGGACTTCTTCGTCCTGCCCGATTTCGCACCCAATGAGTCGTACGAACGCCATCTTCAGGAACTCAGCGGCGGGCAGGTCAAGCTGATCGACGCCCGCTCGTGGAACGCGCTCATCGAGTCCCATGAACTATCAGACGTGCTCCTGATCGTCGACCCACGCTATTGGCCGATCGAAGGCTACGACATCAAGGGCGCGATGAAGGAAAGCCACAACGTCCGCTGGGCGGTGCACGCCGTCTCCGTCGGCGGCGGAAGCCAATCGACCCAGGAAATCGTCCAGTGTGACGACGACGGACAGGTCCGCCGCATCGGCCGCTACTACAACCAGGTCACGTGGACCCAGATCGACGCCATCGCCTTCTCACTCGTACCGCTCGCAAGCGTCGAAGGCATTTCCTCGCGATCGCTCGCGTCACTGCGATCGACGCTGGCGTCACGATCGGCGCTCAGTCGCGATTGGCCGCTCGAAGGCGGGGTCATCGACCTTTCTGAGGATCAAGGCCTATTGCTTCTCAACGAGCAGTTCGCGCTCGACGCTGCCGACATGGACGTTTCCGACGGTCGGTTCCGCATACATCACGGTGTTGTCACAAGCAGTGACACGACGGTGCACCCGTCGGCAAAGCTCGTTGGCCCCGTCGTGATTCAGCCCGGTGTTCGCGTCGAGGAAAATGCGACGATCCTCGGGCCGGCCGTGGTCGGCCGTAATGCGCGGGTCTGCCGCGATGCGCTCGTGGCCCAATCCGTCTTGTCCGAGAAGACAACCGTCCAACGCGATTGGCCTGCGCGGCAGGCGGTGGCGTTCGGCAAGTGGCAGAAGCCATCCAACGGCGCACCATCGTCCGACACGGAACGATCATTTGACCCCGTCAAGCGGCGGTTGTTGCGGTTGGGAATGGACGACGCCGGCATTCGTGAAGCCAACGCCAAACGCGCCATCTACCCCATTTTGAAACTGATTCTCGACGTGACGATCGCCGGCATCTCACTCGTGCTGCTCTCACCACTGCTCGCCATCGTCGCCATCGCCGTCAAGCTCGACTCCGACGGCCCGGTGTTTTTCGGCCATGGTCGGGAGGGCATGGATGGCAAGGTGTTCCACTGCCTCAAGTTCCGCACCATGGGCAAGGATGCCCACCAGCGACAGCGGGAACTGTATTCGGCAAATAATGTCGACGGACCGCAATTCAAGCTGCATAATGACCCCCGCGTGACGCGGGTGGGAGCGTGGTTGCGGGCAACCAACATTGATGAACTGCCTCAGTTGATCAACGTTTTCCTCGGCCAGATGAGTCTGGTCGGCCCCCGACCCTCCCCATTCCGCGAGAATCAGATATGCGTCCCGTGGCGCCGGGCACGCCTGTCTGTCAGACCCGGGATTACAGGTCTTTGGCAAATTTGCCGAGATCAGCGATCAGAGGGAGATTTCCACCAATGGATCGCCTACGACATCATGTACGTTCGTCATCTCTCATTCTGGCTGGATGTGAAGATCATCCTCGCCACCGTGCTCACCCTCGGCGGTCTCTGGAACGTCCCGCACAGTTGGCTGGTCAGCGACCACCACGCACGCTCGGACGCGCCCGAACTCAGCGACCCACAGATTGCGTGAAGCCCGACACCGCCATCGCGGTGACACGACCCCTTCGCGTTATCGGAACCCCAATTTTTACCGTCGTCGCGATGGTTTTCTGCGTCGGCTGTCCGCCCGATAACCGCATCGACCTGAACACCTTCCTCGCCCAGCAGCAGCAGGCGCAGGAAATCGAAGCCGCCGAAGCCGAAGGTGGGGTCTCAACGCTTCCCATGGACAACTACCTGACGGCCTATTCGATCGGGACGGATGACGTCCTCACCGTGACGCTCACGGGTCTCGAAGAACCGACCATCTCGTCGATCTACCGGGTCCGCGTCGACAAGGAGGGCGAGATCGATCTGCCCCTCGTCGGCGAAGTCAATGTTGGCGGGTTGGATCAGATCGAAGCCGAGGCGAAGATCAAGGACTCCTACGTTCCGAACATTGTTCGCCAAATGACGGTGAACATTGAGGTTACGGTTTTCGATACGACAGACGTCGTTGTCAGTGGTTCGGTGCAATTGCCCGGATTGGTGCTGTTGCGGCGGACCGAGCGGAACCTGCTCTACGCCGTGCTCGGCGCCGGTGGCGTGTCGGCTGAGGCAAGCGGATGGGCGACGTTGCGTCGCGTGCGGCGGCCGAAGGATGAAGTGACATTTGATTTAATGGACCCCGTTCAACTCGACGCGGCCTTGTCGATGGATCCGCTCGAGGACGGGGATCAGATCGTGGTGCACGCGGCCCAGCCGAACACGGTCTACGTGGGTGGTTTGGTCAATCGTCCGGCGCCGCTGTCCTTCCCGCCTGGCGTGAAGGCGACCGTGCTGCAAGCGTTGGCGGCGGCGGGTGGTCTGCGGACCGACGTGTTCCCGACCGAGGGCACGCTGATCCGTCGTCAGCCGGATGGCAGCGACGTTCAAGTGCTGCTTGATCTGGACCGTATTCAGCGTGGGGAAGATGAGAACATTGAGTTGGCCGCCGGCGACATTCTCTGGGTGCCCGAGACGGTCGAGACGCGGATTCAGGGTTGGGTTGCTCAGAACGTCTTCCTGCGGGTCGGTGCGACGGTCACGTACAACGCGACGGGTGTGGAGTTCCTGAACTCGAACGCCGAGCGTGTCCAAACCAACCAGGGCAATCTGCAGGATTCGTTTGATCCGTTTGGATTCCTGACGCGTAACGCGGCGTTGTCGAATCTGGGGGCAGCCGCCGCAGCGGCACCATAGCGAAGGAATCGGTCTGATGGCTGAGATGATGATGGCAGCGGAGGCAATTGTGACCGGCGAGATGGCTCGATATGTCCGTGACCTGAGGGCGTTGTCGGTTGAGGCGCTGTCGCGCATGTACGTGCCGCACGATCGCCACTTCGTTTTCTGCATCCGCCGCGGGCCTGCCGGTGATCAGCCGGAAGGCTGGAGCTACCGCTATACCGCCATCGCGTTGATTGGACTGGCCACCGAAGATGAAGAAACGGTTCGTGAGATTCTCCGCGGTGCGACTGCGGAGGATGTCTGCACGCGACTGATCGTGCAGTTGCCCGAGATCACCAACATGGGTGACGTGGCGCTGGCATTGTGGGCGGCGAAGCTGCTTCAACACGATGGCGTCGAGGATGCCCTCGCCCGATTGCGCGAGTTGGACCCGGTCTGGGGTCCGCATCCGACCGTCGAGCTTGCATGGGCGGTGACCGCGCTGTCGGTGGATACGTCATGCGGCTGGGACGAGCAATTCGCGGAAGAGGTGTACCGCCGGTTGTGTGGGACGTTCCATTTCGAGACGGGCGTGCCGGGTCATTGGCCTGATGGGGCGACCGCGCCGGCGTTTCGGTCGCACGTGGCCTGTTTCGCGGATCTGGTCTACCCGACGCAGGCATGGGCGTATTACCATCGCGCGACGGGCAGCGAGGAATCGAAAAAGAACTGTCTGCGATGTGCGCAGTTCATGGTGGATCGGCAGGGGCCTGACGGTCAATGGTGGTGGCATTTCGACAAGCGTTCGGGCAAGGTTGTCGAAGGGTATCCGGTCTATTCGGTGCATCAGGATTCGATGGCGCCGATGGCGTTGTTTGCGGCTGCCGATATGTGCGGAGCTGATCACACCGACGCGATCGAGTTGGGATTGAAGTGGCTGCAGCACTCGCCGGAGATCGACGGGACGCTGGTGGATCAGGATGCGTCGATGATCTGGCGGAAGGTGGCTCGTCGGGAGCCGGGCAAGCTTTCGCGTGGGGTTCAAGCACTGGCAAGCAAGGCGCACCCATCGTTCCGCATGCCGGGAATGAAGTCGGTGTTCCCGCCGGTCAGGATTGATTTCGAGAGTCGTCCCTACCATCTCGGTTGGGTGTTTCACGCGTTTCCGGAGAGTCGGTTGGCGCTCTAGTCGCTGGTCGGGGGTGGGCCTTGGGGTCGGCGGACAGTTTTCCAAGTCATGATTTGTTCGGTGTGCCGGTGAATGTGGCCACGATGTCGCAGGTTGTCGCATGCGCGGAGGCGTGCATTCGCGACCGGGAATCGTTGCACCTGGGCATGGTGAACGCCGCGAAGCTGGTCAACATGCGCAGTGATCAACTGCTGCGTGAATCGGTGCTGGCGTCGGATTTGATACTGGCTGACGGGATGTCGGTCGTCTGGGCGTCTCGGCTGCTGGGCAAGCGGTTGCCGGAGCGGGTGCCGGGCGTCGATCTGATGTTCGAGCTTCTGCAACGCGGCAGCGAGAAGGGTTTCCGATTCTACTGTCTCGGGGCGAAGGAAGAGGTTGTCTGCGAGGTGGTGAAGCGGATCGGCGAGCAGTATCCGGGCGCGGTCGTGGCTGGGTATCGCAACGGGTACTTCAAGGAGGCGGATGAGCCGGGGATCATCGAGGCGATCAATGCGAGCAACGCGGACGTGCTGTTCGTGGCGATGAGCCCGCCGAAAAAGGAGCAATTTCTGGCCCGGTGGGCAGAGAAGATGAACGTACCGGTGTGCCATGGGGTGGGTGGATCGTTCGACGTGTTCGCCGGAAAGGTGAAGCGGGCGCCGGCCATCTGGCAGAAGCTGGGGATGGAATGGGCATACCGCGTGGTACAGGAGCCACGACGAATGTGGCGGCGGTACCTGGTGACGAATACGAAGTTCATGTGGATGCTTCTGAAGGCGATGCTCGGCGTGGATCGTGGTGGTGAATCGCGTCGTCCGGGAGCGCGTCCTGCGTAACCGGGTTTTCAGTGCTGAAAAGGGCGATGAGCGGGTCTAAAGTTTTGTACCGGCGCGAGAATGCGTGCGGTCGCGGGGGTCTGATCGTTTGTTTATAATCCGCCGGGGTTTGGCGTCGATATAGATGTGTTGGCTGGGGCGTTGCCGAGCGGTGACGCCCGCCTGAGATCGAAATCACCGAGATAGAAAGAGCGAACGACCATGCGCGTGACGGTTGCAGGCAGCGGATATGTGGGATTGGTGGCAGGTGCGTGTCTGGCGGATACAGGCAACGATGTGATCGGATACGACATCGACGCCGCCAAGGTCGAGGCGCTCAACAACGGTGAGATTCCGATTTTCGAGCCGGGCCTGGCGGAATTGGTCGTGCACAATCACGAAGCCGGTCGCCTGCGGTTCACAACCGATCTGCAGGAAGCGATGGATCACGCTCAGGTTGTGTTCATCTCGATCGGGACGGCGCCGCAGCCTGACGGGTCGGCTGACCTGTCGGGCATTGAGGCGTTTGCTCGGTCCATGGGGCCTGTGGTCAAACGTGAGATGGTGGTGACGATCAAGAGCACGGTGCCGGTGGGTACGTGTGAATGGGTCGAGGGGATCATTCGCGAGTCGGCGAAGTTTCCGGTGTCGGTGATCAGCAATCCGGAGTTTCTGAAAGAGGGTGCGGCCGTCGTTGATTTTCAGAAGCCCGAGCGCGTGGTTATCGGATACGAAAATCGCGAGGCGGCGGAGATCGTCCGCGAGTTGTACATTCCGTTTGTTCGCAATCAGAGGCCGATCCTGATGATGCCGCGCAAGGCGGCTGAGATGGCGAAGTATGCGTGCAACGGCATCCTTGCGTCACGCATCAGTTTCATCAACGAAATGGCCAACATCTGCGATGCGGCGGGTATCGACGTGGATGATGTGCGACGCGTCATGGGAACGGACAGCCGAATCGGGTTCCAGTTTCTGTACCCGGGTGCGGGTTATGGCGGCAGCTGCTTCCCGAAGGATGTGCGTGCGTTGATGCACACGGCCCAGCAGTTCGGGGTTGATCCGCGGATGCTGCAGTCGTCGCATGAGACCAACGAAGCGCAGAAGGAAGTTCTGTTCGGCAAGGTCAGCAAGAGGTTTGGCAAGGAACTTGCGGGCAAGACAATTGCGGTGTGGGGCATCGCGTTCAAACCAAACACCGATGACATCCGCGAAGCACCGTCACTGACGCTGATTCGCCAGTTGCTCGACGCAGGCGCGAAGGTTCGGGCGTATGATCCGGAGGCGATGACGCATCTGCGCAGCGAATTCGGGGACAAGATCACGTATCACGAAGACAACTACGAGGCGCTCGACGGCGCGTCGGCCGTCGTGATCTGCACGGAGTGGAACAACTTCCGCAGTCCGGACTTCGACCGCATGAAATCGCAGTTGGCCCAGCCGATTGTTTTCGACGGTCGGAATCTTTACGAACTGACGGCGATGAAACGGGCGGGACTCGAGTACCATCCGATTGGCAAGCCGTCGGTGACGTTCTGAGCTTGACGTCTTGAGTGCGGTTGGATGAACATGGTGGTGCACAGGATGTCAAGGACGGACAACGATGCGTGTGCTTGTAACCGGTGGTGCCGGATTTCTTGGGAGTCACTTGTGTGACCGTCTCCTGGCGGACGGTCATGACGTGGTCGCCGTCGACAACTTGTTCACCGGTGCCAAAGCCAACATCGTTCACCTGCTGGATCGCCACGATTTCGAGTTTGTCCGCCACGATGTGGTGCTGCCGATTCTGCTGGAGGTGGACTGGATATTCAATCTCGCCTGCCCCGCCTCGCCGATTCACTACCAATACAACCCGGTCAAAACCGTGAAGACATCCGTGATGGGTGCGTTGAACATGCTTGGTTTGGCCAAGCGGATCAAGGCGCGGATTCTGCAGGCGTCGACGAGTGAGATCTACGGCGATCCGGACGTTCATCCGCAGCAGGAAGCCTACTGGGGCAATGTGAATCCGATCGGCCTGCGAAGCTGTTACGATGAAGGCAAGCGCGTGGCTGAGACGCTGATGATGGACTATCACCGTCAGAATGGCGTGGATATTCGCATCGCGCGGATCTTCAATACGTATGGTCCGCGGATGGCGGTCGGCGATGGGCGTGTCGTGTCGAATTTTGCGGTCAGCGCGATCAAAGGGACACCGGTCACGGTGTACGGTGATGGCGAGCAGACGCGGAGTTTCTGTTACGTGTCGGACCTGATCGATGGGCTGGTGCGTCTGATGGCGTATGACGGGGATGATGCGGCTGAGCCGGTGAACATCGGCAATCCGCACGAGACGAGCATTGCGGAGTTGGTTGACTGTCTGGCGGATGTGACGCATTCGAAGTTGATTGTCGAGAAGAAACCGCTGCCGGCGGATGATCCCAAGCAGCGCTGCCCGGACATTTCGCGGGCGACGGAACGGCTTGGCTGGTCGCCCACGGTCGACTTGCGGACGGGTTTGACAAAGACGGTTGGTTATTTTCGGGAAACGCTTTCGGTTTAGGGGGCGGCGTTGTCGGCGAAGCTGATTGATGGACGGACGATCGCGAAGCGCCTGAAGGCGCAGACGGCCGCGCTGGTGGATGAGATCAAGTCGGCCGGTGGGGCGGTTCGGCTTGATGCGGTGATGGTGGGTGATCCGTCGGCGGGTGCGATTTACGCGCGGTCGCAGGAAACGCGGTGTCGCGAGGTCGGGATCGACTATCGGCTGCACGCGCTTGGGACGGACGCGACGCAGCAGGATGTTGAGGGGCTGATTGACGAGTTGAACCATGACGATGCGGCTACGGGCATTCTTCTGAATCTGCCGCTACCCGATTCGATCGACACGCCTGCGGTTCAGTACAAGATCGATCCATACAAGGACGTGGAGGGGGTGAACCCGTCGAACATCGGTCTGTTGTTCTACGATTCCCCGATCATCGCGCCGTGCACGTCGCTGGCGGTGATGGAGATTCTGAAGGAAGCGGACGTCAAGCCTCGCGGGATGAATGCGTGCGTCGTGGGGATCGGGCCGATCGCGGGCCGGCCGATTGCGCTGTTTCTGCAGCATGAGTTGGCGACGGTGACGACCTGCCACGAGGAGACGCGCGATCTTTCGGAGCATACATTGACGTCGGATCTGCTGATTGTCGCGGCGGGGGTTCCGGGGCTGATCAAAGCAGAGCATGTGAAACCGGGTGCGATCGTGATCGACGTTGGCATCAACCGCGTTCAGGTCGACGGTGAGACGAAGGTCGTCGGGGATGTGGACTTCGACGGTGTGCGCGAGGTTGCCGGGGCCATCACACCGGTTCCCGGCGGTGTCGGACCTGTGACGGTGGCGATGCTGCTTCGCAGCGCCGTGGATGCGGCCAATCGGCAGCGTGGCCCCAGGCGGATCGAGGTTTGACGTGGGCGACTCAGCGGCAGGAAAGAACGGACACGCGAACGATGATCGCCTGCGTGTGATGCTGCTGACCAGCAGTCTGCATTACGGTGGCGCGGAGCGTCAGGTTGTTGAGTTGGCCAAGCAGTTGGACCGATCGCGATTTGAACCGGTCTTATGCTGTCTGGACGGGACGCGGACGCTGTTTGATCTGAATCCGAGCGATACGCCAATTGTGATGGCCAAACGGCGCGCACGGTTCGATCCGGTTCCGTTCTGGCAGGTGGGGCGTGCGTTGAAGCGCGAATCGATTGATGTGGTGCACTGTTTTCTGTTTGATGCGGAAGTCATCGGACGGGTGGCTGGCTGGTTCGCGCGGACTCCAGCCGTGATCGCGTCGGAGCGCAATTCGGACTACCCAGTCATGCCGATCAAGGATCGCGTGCAACGGGCGACGCGGACGATGGTCGATCTGGTGATTGCCAATTCACACGCCGGCAAGCACTATGCGTGCGGGCATCTCGGGTTTGCGGATGAACATGTCGTCGTTGTGCACAATGGCGTCGACACGGATCGTTTTTTGCCGGGTGACAAGGGCGAAGCGCGAAAACGGATCGACATCACGCGGGACGGTCCTGTCATCGGCATGTTCGCCAGTTTCAAGGGTCAGAAGAATCACGCCATGTATTTCCGGGTGGCACGCCGGGTTGTTGACCGCATTCCCAATGCGACATTCCTGTGTGTCAGCCATACGCCGTTGGGCGACCGCACATCGGGGGAATATCAGGCGTCGCTGAACGTGCTGCTCGATGAGTTGGAATTGCGCGATTCGGTCCGGATTCTGACCAACCGCGACGATGTTGAGCAATTGTATCGGGCTTGCGACATGACACTGTTGACAAGCAAGCGGGAAGGGACCCCCAACGTCGTGCTGGAATCGATGGCGTCGGGTGTGCCGGTGGTGGCGACGGACGTGGCGGACAACGCGCGGATTCTTGATTCCGAGAGCGGCGGGGGCGTGGTGACACTCGATGACGATCCCGCGATGGTGGAGATGGTCTGTCGCATGGTAGGTGACGAAGCGGGGCTTCACTCAGCCGGCGAGAAAGCGCGTGAAAAGGCTGTCCGCTGCTATTCGCTTCGTACATGGGCAGACCGGATCGGCGATCACTACGAATCCACGCACGCACGCAAGACGGGCCGGGTTGCACGGCTGACGTCGACGACATCCACGGGTGATGCCTGATGCGCGTATTCGTGCTGGTCAACCCTTCGCTGAGCACGTTTCATCAGAAGGTCCTTGGGCATCTGTTGGCCGACGAATCGATCGAGATTGTCGGCGGCTTGATCGACACACGACCGAAGCCGTCCGGTTTCAGGAAAATCAAACGCGAGTTGAAACGCGGGCGGGGCGGGTACATTCTCGTGCAGGTGTTCGGGAAGCTGTTTTCGCGATCGAACGGTGATGGTGAATCGGTCGATGCCAGTGGATTCTTCGCCTCGGCGACGACAGAACTGCGTGCATGCACCGATCTCTACGCCGATGACGTGATTGAGTTCGTGCGATCCTGCAAGCCGGATGTGGTGTTTCGCGCCGGGTTCGGGATTATCAAGGAACCGTGGCTGTCGATCGCGCCGCTGGGCATTCTGTCGTACCATCATGGCAATCTGCGTTGCTATCGGGGGCAGCCCGTCGGATTCTGGGAGGTCTACGACGGAGCCGCGGAGATGGGCGTGACGTTGCAGCGATTGAATGCGCGACTCGATGCGGGGGCCATCATCCGCGAGATGATGTTGCCGATCGAACCGGGCGACTCCTGGTCGACGGTCTATCGCCGGGCATATGATGCGAGCGATCGATTGGCCGTCGAGGCGTTGCGGGCGTTGGCGGACGATCCGGACGCCGGTGTCTGCCTGTCGGATGACGAGATGGGCAGGGTCTACACGACGCCCAACTTGCGTCAATGGCTGACGATGCATGCCCGCGTGTTGGGGCGTCGATTGCGTGGTTTGTTCGGCGGATCGCGCGGATCGAACGGGCAGGCGGAGCGTGTGCATTCGTGAATGGGGCGGGCGTGATGGAACCGGTTTCGACGCAACAGAACCCCGCCCACGACGCGCAAGCCGGCAAACATGTGTCGGCCAAGCTGCTAGAGTATCCCTATCCGTTCAAGTCTGCGATGGCGATCTGCAGCGATCTCGATGAGACGCCCGACGCGAAGGTCTATGCGGAGATCGCCCGATTTCTCAATACCTCGGAGACGACGTCGATGGGACGCGGCGTCGATCTGGAAGTCGGCAACTCGATCTACTTTCTCATGCCCGATGATCAGTACGCCTATTGGACGACCGATGACGCCGGTCGCGAAATGGCCCATGCATTGATTCGCAGCGGACATATCGATGTGCTGCATTCCTATGGTGACTTTGCGACCAAGCGTGATGACGTAAAGCGCTGCATCGACGAACTGAACAAGCACGATCTGCGGATCAACGTCTGGGTCGATCATTCCAAAGCGCCGTCCAACTTCGGGCCTGACATCATGGTCGGGTCGGGTGACGTGCGCGAATCGGAGGTTTACCACGCCGACCTGACGCTTGACTACGGCGTTCGCTATGTCTGGCGTGGACGAACGACCGGTGTGGTCGGACAGAACATGCCGATCACGCGTCGCTCGCTGACGAATCTTCTGAACGCGGCGCACCCGGTGATTTCCACGCGCACGATGTTCAAGGAAGCCGTCAAGATTCGACTCGGCCGCAAGGGACATCCGCGCTGGGAAATGTACGCCGACAACCGTGTCTTACGGCCGAGCACGTTGCGTGACGGCCAACCGATCTGGGAGTTTCTGCGGTCGAATCCGTATTGGAAGGGGTCTGGCAAGGGTGACACCGGCGACGAAGTGGGCCATGTGTTGTCGCAGCGGATGTTGAACAACCTGTCACGCACAGGCGGCGTCTGCCTGCTATACACGCATCTTGGCAAGGTGTCCGATGCGGGTTGTCCGTTCAATGACGCGTCGGTGGCGGGGCTGCGACGCTTGGCTTCGATGCAGGAATCGGGATGTGTCTTCGTGACGACCACATCTCGATTGCTTCGCTACCTGACCGTACGCGATGGCCTTCAGTTTGACGCGCGTCGGAATGGGGAAAGTGTCTCCCTGACTCTCGGATCGATCAGCGATCCGGTACATGGCGATCGGCCAGCGTGCGAGGCGGATTGCATGGGCCTGACGTTCGAACTCGACCGATGCGAGAACATTCGCGTTGCGCTTGCAAACGGAAGCGTGCTTGATCACAACCTGTACCACGATGGCAACCGGACACGCGTATCCATCCCGTGGCGTCGCCTCTCCTTCCCGGACATCTGACATGCTGAATGGCGACGCTCGATCGACACGACCGAGTTGTGCAACGGAGCGATCGTCGTGAAGGCGCTCCTCTGTCGATTCCTGCTGATCAAGGTCTGCGCGGTGGCGTGGACGATTGCCTGCGTCGGACGCATGCTGCGACGTCCCAGACGTCGCGCCGTCGGACGCATGTTCGCCACGGGCACATTCTACAACGACAACTGGTTCCTTTCGCATGCACGACCACTGGCAGCCGCCGGTCTCGGTGAGGTTGTTTTCGTCGCCGACGAACCGCTGAGTGTCACGATGCCGAACGGAGTGCGTTTCGATTGCCCGCCACGATGGCTGCGAAAGTGTGCGGGCCGCGCCGGTTCGAAGGCGTTGTGGATGACGTGGCTGGGGATTCGCGATGGTGCGGACGTGTTCATGGGCTACCACATCTTTCCGGGGGCGATCACCGCGCTGATTGCGTCGGCCATCGGTGGCGGTCGAGCCGTCTACCAGATGACGGGCGGGCCGATCGAGATGATCGGTGGCGGATGGCAGGCGGAGAACCCGGTGATGGCCGCGATCGGCAAACCATCGCCGTGGGTCGAGCGATGGATGGTGCAGGTTGTGCGCCGCTTTGATCGCGTGATTGTGCGTGGTCAGCGAGCAGCCGAGTACATTCGCGGATTGCACGGGCGTGGGCAGGTCGATGTGATCACCGGCAGTGTGGACATTCCTGACGTTGTTCGAGACCAGCAGGATCGCCGGTGCGACATGCTGTTCGTTGGGCGGTTGGGAGCGATGAAGCGACCAGTGTTGTTCGTGGAGACGGTGGCCAGGGTACGCGACGCGTTTCCCGACGTACGCGCGATGATGATCGGTGGCGGAGCGATGGCGTCTGATGTTCGCGAGGCCGTCGAGCGTCTCGAATTGACCGCAAACATTGACGTCATCGGGCAATCGGATGACGTGGCCACCGCGATGCACGATTCCAGGTTGTTTCTGCTCACGTCCTCGTCGGAGGGGTTGTCGATCTCGATGCTGGAGGCGATGGCGACTGGTTGTGTCGTCGTGGTATCGGACGTTGGTGAGCTATCGGACGTTGTTCGCGACGGGGTGACAGGGCATCTGGTCAGAGGGGGACAGGCTGGGGAATTTGCGGATTGTGTTACGCGACTGTTGGGCGATGGTGAACGTTGTGCGGCGTTGGCGTCTGCCGGGCGCGAGGCTGCGATCGCGATGGCGTCCGTGGAGGCAGTTGGTGTGCGATGGCAGGCAAGTCTTGGGGATTGGATGGGAAAAGGCGGGTAAATCCGGGCTAAAATAGGGCGTTTGATTGCGGGTTATCGGTCGTGGCCTGATAATGATGGTTCACGATCGTGCGGGGCGGGTCTGACACCGATATGGAAGGTGGAACCGCCCTGAATGCGCCGGGTCATGGTGGCGGCGCGCTGAGCCGGAAGGGGAATGGGCATGATGTTATCGGGCGGTTTCGTCGAGGGCGTGAGGTGACGCAGATGCTTCAAAGTGAGCAGGTGGCGGTGTACCGCGGTGCGGCATTCTATGCGGATGTTCCGCCGTATCACCCGACCGAGTGTTACCCCGAGTATGCGTTCGGTTCGTCGTATCTGGGGCCGGAGAACCCGGCCTATGCATCGGTGCGTGGCGCGTTGGGAATGCTCTGTCCGGACGGTTTTGGTACCAGCGATTGGAATCCGCTCGCCGGCGTGGTGAAACCCGGTGATACGGTCGTGCTCAAGCCGAATTTCATTCGCGACTTCCATGATACGCGTCCGGATGAGGTCATCAGCCTCATCACGCAGGGCAGTGTGATTCGCGCCATGCTCGACTACGTGGCGATCGCGCTGCAGGGTGATGGCCGGATTACGATCGCCGACGCCCCCCAATGCGAAGCCAACTTTGATCGCATCAAGATGTTCACCGGTGTGGACGAGATCAGAGCTTTCTACAACGACCACTCGTCCATCGAGGTGGATGTGATCGACTTGCGACCTGAGTACGCCGTCAAGCAGGATGGCGTGATCGTCGATCATCACGAACTGCCTGGTGACCCGGCTGGTTACGCGGTGATCAACCTCGGTCGACACTCGGAGTTCATGCCGATCAATCATATGAATCACCGGCTTTACGGCAGCGAGTATGACCGTAGCGAGGTGTCGGACCATCACCACGACGATGTGCATGAGTACAAGATTTCCAAGACGATTCTCGATGCCGATGTCTTCATCAACTTGCCGAAGATGAAGTGCCACAAGAAGGTCGGGGTCACGCTGAATCTCAAGAACCTCGTCGGCATCAATGGCAACAAGAACTGGTTGCCTCACCATCGCGAAGGCGTGCCAGCAGACGGTGGGGACCAATATGCGGATTCTGGTTTGTCCGAGCGGCTGGAGCAGAAGGTGCTGGCCACGTTCAAGAAGCACTTTCCCAAGCTTGGGCCGCTGCGCAAGCTGATCGGCGGTGCTGCCAAGAAGGTTGGAACAGCCACGTTCGGCGATACGAATACGTCGCGCATTCGATCGGGAAACTGGTGGGGCAATGACACGACGTGGCGGATGGTGCTGGATCTGAACCGTTCACTGCGCTACGGCGACGGCGAGGGGCGGCTGCATGATAGGCCGCAGCGGCGGTACTTCAGCCTCGTCGACGGGATTGTTGGGGGGGAAGGCAACGGTCCGATGGGCAGCGATCCTCGGGCTGAAGGTATCATTGTGGCGGGGGTCGATCCGTTGGCGGTCGATTTGACCTGCACGCGACTGATGGGGTTCGACCATGAGCGCATTCCGACACTGATCGAAGCGCTCAAGGATCATCAATATCCGCTCAATGGCAACGCATTTGATCATGTTCGGGTGGTCTCCAACGAAGACGCGTACAACCGGGCATTGTGCACCATCGAAGGGCAGTGCCTGGATTTTGTGCCGCACTTCGGATGGGTCGATCACATCAAGTTGAGTGATCGGCTGGGCGTTGCGGTGAACGGGGCGTAAGGAACGGACGTCGTGCTGAAACGATTTGCAGCCAGCTCCGCGATGTTCGCGTTTCTGCTTCTGGTTCACGGATGCAGAGGCGTTGGCGCGGTGCTGTCTGTGTTTCGCGGGCGCAGCGCGTTGAAGGGGGTGCGGGTCCTGGCGATCGGTACGTTCTATCACAAGAACTGGTACGAGTCGCATTTGGCCCCCTTGGCGTCTGCCGACATGGTCGACGCGTTGTACGTGGTCTCCGGTGAGTCGGGCATCAGGATGAAAGGTGTGACATGGTGTGTCGCTCCGACATGGCTGCGATCGATCTTGCGGATGCATGGGGCCCGGTTTGTTTGGTCGATGGTCACCGCGATGAGGCGCAGACCTGACGTGATCGTGGGTTACTTCGTGTTTCCCAGCGCGTTGTGGGCATTGGCGCTCAGCCGGCTGATTGGGGCGAAGTCCGTCTATCAGATGTGCGGCGGCCCCCGGGAGTTCACGCGCTGCGGCGCTGACTCGGGCAACGCCATGCTCAAGTACATGTTGCCCGGATTCCCGCTCCTGGAGCGAATCTTGTACGCAGCCATCGCACAGTTTGATCTGATCATCGTCCGTGGAGCACGGGCAGAGGCATTCTGTCGCGAGCATTTTCCGTCAACACCGGTCAGCGTGATCACCGGAGCCATCGATCAGGAGCGCTTCAATCCGACGCAAAACGGAGTCGACGTGCGTTTCGACGTGATGACGGTGTGTCGACTCGCCCCAGTCAAGCGCCTCGAGATGTTGCTTGAAGCGCTGGCCAAGGTGGTCGATAAGCGACCGAAAACGCATGCGGTGATCGTCGGCGATGGTCCGGCCCGTGCTGAGTTGGAGGCGTTGGCGAAGCGATTGAGACTGACCGAGCACGTGTCGTTTGTCGGCACGCAGGACGAAGTCGAACGGTTTCATCATCAGTCACGCCTTTACGTCATGACCAGCCGCGACGAGGGATTGTCCATCGCGTTGGCAGAAGCCATGGCATCGGGATTGCCTGCGGTCGTGACCGATGTGGGCGAATTGGGTGAGTTGGTTCGGGATGGGCGAAATGGTTACCTCGTCCCGTCTGGGGATGCGGATACGTTGGCTGAGCGACTGCTGTCGCTGCTCAATGAAGATGAGCAACGGCAGAGCATGGCCAAGCGCGCCGCGGAAGATGCGTTCAGCACATGCGGACTGCCGCACGTTGCGGATCGCTGGAACAAGGCATTGATGGGGTTAGCCGGTTGAACGTTGCATCGCCGACAAATGGTCACGCGAGCGTGAACGGAAGCGCCTTGAATGGCGCGATCTGTTCGGCGCTGTCCGGTGGCCCACCGCCATGGACCATTCGGATGCCATCCGCCGCTGATCAGTCCAGCGAGCGCCAAGGCAGCGCCCTGTTTCTCGGCGATGTCGTCCTCGCGGGTGAAGCGGGACGTCGCATTGACCGGGACGGCGCGGGAAGCGTGTTTGCACATTGCCCGACGGGGTTCTTTGATGCTGACGTGGTGTGCTTCAATCTGGAATGCTGTCTGACGGAAGCTGGCGAGTCTATTGAACCGAAGCCCGTAACGCTCGTCGGGCGTGATCGTTTCCTCAAAGCGATGCCACATCCGGAGCGATGCGTCGCGTCCGTGGCCAACAATCATTTTCTTGATCGCGGCGTCGTCGGTGCGGATGACACTATCAGGGCACTCAACGACGCCGGCATCGCCTGCATCGGCGCGGTGGTCGATGGTGATGTGGGGCAGCCGCAGATTCGCCAGACCCCGGGCGGATCAATTGGTCTTCTCGCGTTCTCGGCGTGCGCTCATCGGCTTGACGACGACGCACGTGTCAATCTCGTCCGCCACGATGCCGCCATGATGTGCGATGCTGTGGCGATGCTTCGAAACCAGGTGGACGTGGTCGTCATCATGCTTCACCACGGCGTCGAGTTCTGCCCCTATCCGCATCCGGGTGATCGTCGACTCTGTCGCCGACTGGCCGAAGCGGGTGCGGATCTGATCGTGGCCCATCATCCGCATGTCGTGCAGGGCATCGAGGCGTTTGGCGACAGTCTTGTTTTTCACAGTGTTGGAAACTTCCTGTTCGACCCGCTTGATGCGTACCGACCTGAAAACGGGTGGACCCTGGCTGTGCGGGCATCGGTGGTCGACGGATCGCTGGCGAAGGTTGATGTAGAGCCGTTCATCTTGCGACAGTTGTCGCTGCCCGAGCCGATGATGGCTGATGAACTGGACGCATTGCAGGAGCATCTGCACGCGCTGTCATGCGATCTGCATGATCCGCGACGGGCCAGGAAGCGTACGCGCATTGCACAACGAGCCAGATTCAAGGAGCGCGTCGGAAGCGCATTCAACATGGTTCGCCGCGTCGGCGTGACCAGGACTGCTCAGTACTATTGGGGCAGGATTTCGAACGGGTAGGGCGTCTGCGTTGAACAGCAACGCATGATGAAAAAGCAGATGAAAACAGCGTTCTCACGCAAAAATCTGTGGGAGAAGATGCCCAACTCGCTCAAGCGCGGGGTGGGCACCGTGCTGGGGACGATTCCGTCGCAGTACCTGCTCGGCGGCAAGTTCCGTCGCAGTCTCGCCTTCGTGCAGCAAGCGGACCGTTGGCCGGCTGATCGTATTCGCGAATACCAGACCGATCAGTTGTCGCAGATGCTCCGGTTGGCCTATGAGAAGACATCCTACTACCGGCGAACTTTCGACGAGGTCGGGTTTCACCCGCAAGACTTCAAACAGCTCGAAGACCTGCGGACACTGCCTACCATCAACAAGGACACGGTCCAGACCCATCTCGACGATATGTGCGCCGTCTCGCCTGACGGCGGCGATGTGGACATGGTGTCGACCGGTGGGTCAAGCGGGCAGACGCTGCAATTCTACATCAACGCAGGCCGTTCCGCCGTCGAATACGCATACCTCGTCGCCGGGTGGATGCGCGTCGGATATCGCCTGCACATGCCGCAGGTCGTGCTTCGCGGCGTCGAGGTGGAGGAGAATCGGCAGGGGTTGCGTCATTTCTACGATGCTGTCCTCCGTCGACACTGCTACAGCAACTTCCACACGAACGATGAGAACATGCGTCGCTACGTTGAGCACATGGCCACCGTCGGACCGTGCTATTTTCATGCGTATCCGTCATCGGCGGCGACGCTCGCGCGATTCCTCGACGCCAACGACATGCGACCGCCGGACAACATCCGCGGCATTCTGTGCGGATCGGAGAACGTCCACGCCGACGATCGTGCCCTCGTCGAGCAGGTGTTTGGCATTCGGTATTACTCATGGTACGGGCATTCGGAGAAGCTCGTGCTTGCGTCCGAGTGTGAGCACAGCAGCGACTACCACATTCACCCGACCTATGGTTTTTTCGAGCTGCTCGACGACGACGGCCATCCCGTGACGGAACCGGGCAAGGAAGGCGAGATCGTCGGCACCGGGTTTATCAACACGATCGTCCCGTTTATCCGCTATCGCACCGGTGACTACGCCACCCACGTCGCGGATCATTGCTCCGCCTGTGGCCGACACCACCCGATCATCAGCGGACGGGTGACCGGTCGGCAGTCGAGCGGCGCACTTGTCGCGGCTGATGGTACGTACATCTCGATGACCGCATTCAACGTTCACGACGATACGTTTGAGAAGGTCGTCGGGTATCAATTCCACCAGTCCGTACCAGGACGCGCTGAACTGCACGTCGTGCCAGCCGTATCATTGAATGAAGCGGATCGTGCCCACATTCTCGCCGGCGCGACGCGTCGTCTGCAGGGTCAGGTTGATCTGACGCTGAAGATTGTGGATGAGATTGCAAAGACCGGGCGTGGCAAACAGCTACGCGTGATATCAACATTGGCCAACGCAGCGGAGATGGACCTTGAAGCAGGTCGTCCAGAACTACAAGTCCGGTGATTTGACCGTCGACGAAGTGCCCGTGCCGATCTGTCGATCGGGTGGCGTGCTTGTACGCAGTGCATACTCGCTCGTCAGCGCCGGTACCGAACGCATGAAGGTCACCCAGGCCAAGATGAGCATGGTGCAGATGGCCAAGGCGCGTCCCGACAAGGTCAAGCAGGTCGTGCAATCTGTGAAGCAGGTTGGCCTGACCGAGACGATCAACAAAGTCAAGGAACGTCTCGACACGCTCACGCCTCTTGGGTACAGCCTCGCAGGGTATGTTGAAGAAGTCGGCGGCGGATTGGATGAGTTTGAAATTGGCGACGCCGTCGCGTGTGCGGGTGAGGGCATTGCATGCCACGCTGAGTACATCTTCGTACCAAGAAACCTGTGTGCGCCGATTCCAGACGGCGTGGACCTGAAAGACGCTGCGTTCACAACCGTCGGTGCCATCGCGATGAACGGCGTGCGTCAGGCGGGCGTCACTGTGGGCGACAGCGTGCTCGTCATCGGTTTGGGACTGGTCGGGCTGCTGGGCGTGCAGATTCTCAAGGCAGCCGGTTGCACGGTCATCGGCGTGGATGTTGACCCATCCAAGCTCGAACTCGCCAGGACGT
Source organism: Phycisphaerae bacterium (assembly GCA_028289375.1). Classification (GTDB taxonomy): domain Bacteria; phylum Planctomycetota; class Phycisphaerae; order UBA1845; family UBA1845; genus OFTM371. The sequence continues at coordinate 192,434 of JANQQK010000028.1, forward strand.
GCGGCGCTGATCATGCCGTTGCGCGCAATGATGCGGGCCTCGAAGACATCATCGCCCAAGCAACCAACGGTTTCGGCCCCGACGTCGCCTACATCGCCGCGAGCACGAAAAGCAGCGACCCGATGGAACTGTCCGGCAGGGTGCTTCGCGATCGTGGCAAGGTCGTCGTCGTTGGCATGGTTCCCGTCGAAGCCGACTGGCAGACCTATTACAACAAGGAACTGCAGGTGGTCATGTCGCGTTCGTACGGCCCCGGTCGGTATGACCGCCAGTACGAGATGCGCGGCATCGATTACCCCGTGGGCTACGTCCGTTGGACCGAACGCCGCAACATGGAGTCCTTCCTGCAACTGATCCAGAGCAACGCGGTCAAACCATCATTGCTCAAGCCGGAACTGTTCAAGCTCGACGACGCGCCGACCGCCTATGAACAGCTTCGCGAGTCGCCGGGCAAACACGCAGCCGGCATTCTTTTCGAGTACAACGCGCCGGCCCCGAGTCGCCGCGTCGACGTGGTGACCGGCACCAATGGCGCCGTATCCGCCGCGAAGAGGACGATCGGCGTCGGCATGATCGGTGCGGGAAACTTCGCCACCGGTACGCTGATCCCTGCCCTCAAGGCATGTGATGGCGTCGAACTGCGTGCCATCTGCTCGGCCGGCGGTCTGTCCGCCAAGAGCGCCGCCCGCCGCCACGGATTCGCCTTCTGCGCTTCGGACATGAGCGAACTGCTTGAAGATGGCAACATCGACGCCGTCATCATCGCGACCCGTCATGACACGCATGCGAAGTTCACCGCCGACGCACTCCGCGCCGGCAAACATGTCTTTGTCGAAAAACCACTTGCACTGACCGTCGAGCAACTCGACGACGTCATCGCCGCCAAGAACGCGTCATCATGCATCGCGATGCCGGGCTACAACCGCCGCTTCAGCCCGCTCAGCGTCGCAACGCGCGACTTCTTCGCCAGTCGATCCACGCCGATTGAGATCATCGCCCGTGTCAACGCCGGCGAAATCAAGGCTGACTCCTGGTATCAGGACGCCGAAGAGGGCGGTTGGCGGATTGTCAGCGAGGGGTGCCACTGGGTCGACCTCATTCAGTTCATCTGCAACAGCCCACCCGTCTCCGTCTTCGCCAACATGATCGGCGGCTCGGTCGCAGGCCGACAGAACGACAACTGCATCGTCAACCTCAAGATGGCCGACGGCAGCATCGCAAGTCTCGCCTATCTCGCCAACGGCGATCCCTACTTCGACAAGGAACGCATCGAGGTCTTTGGTCAGCACAAGGTCGGCGTCATCGAGAACTGGCGACAGGCGTCGCTTTCCGCCGGCGGCAAGACGCAAAAGGTGAAACCCGGCAACTCCGGGAAAGGCCACAAACACGAGATGGCCGAGTTCATCGCCGCCATCCGCGAGGGTCGCGAGCCATCGCTTTCGTTTGACCAGGCGGTTGCCTGCACGCGGGCGACGTTCGCCATCGCGACGTCGATGGTTTCGAACAGGATGGAATTGTGCGACCCCGCCACCGCATCGGAAGGGTAGGAAGAAACGCAATGATCACCGCCACGAACCAACAAGCCGATATCCACCGAAGAGCCGATGCGAGCGCGGCGCTGCGTCCGGTAACATGTGTGTCCAGGCGCGAACATTCAGACGCGAGAGGTGTAGTACGCCCATCATGACCGGTGCCCTGCGACATTTCCTATCCCGCTGGTACTTCGCCAACCGCGCGAAAGCGGGCGTCGTGGGCCGCGAAGAAGACATCCGTCAACGCGAATCTGTTTTCCAAGGTGGTCGCCCCGCGGTCGAGACGTTCCAACTCGACCGCCTGCGGGAGTTGCTGCGACACGCCGGACGTCATGTTCCCTATTATCGGAACCTGTTCACTGAACTTGGCTTCGACCCGGAATCGGTCAGCAGCGTCGACGCCCTGCAGCAACTGCCCGTTCTCGACAAGACCATCATCCGCAACGCCGGCGACAGCATGATCAGCGAAGCGGTCGACCGATCCACGCTCCGCAGGAATGCCAGCGGCGGATCGACCGGCGCGCCGCTTCAGTTCTACCAAGGCCACGAATACGACCGCGAAGCCATGCTCACCGCACCGCTGTTCGACCAGTGGACCGGCTGGAACCGAAGCGAGACCGTTTGCCTGTTGTGGGGCGCACCGACCGACCTCGCCCGCTACAGACTGTTCCGCCAGCGCGTCCGCAATTGGTTGCAGAACCGATTCCTCGTCGATGCGTTCGACGTTGACGATCAAAAACTCGCCGCCGCCGTCGACACGATCAGGAAGCGCCGCCCCGTGCTCGTCGTCGCATACGCATCGGCTGCCTACCTCGTCGCACGGTACATGCAGCGACACAACATCACGCTCGACCATCCACCCCGCGCCGTGCTCTGCTCCGCCGAGGTACTCCTGCCTCATTACCGAGAATTGATCCAGGCGCGCTTCGGATGCAAAGCTTACAACCGCTACGGCAGCCGCGAAGTCGGCATGATCGCCATGGAATGCGACCACGGCACCATGCACACGAACGACACCGGCATCATCGTCGAGGTTGAAAACCCCGACAAACGCGGCGTCGGCAACCTGCTCGTCACCCAGCTCGACAACATCGCGTTCCCATTTATTCGCTACCGCATCGGCGACATGGGCGCCGTCAGCTACCGTGAGTGCGGATGCGGCAGAGCGCTGAACTGCCTGACCGAACTGACAGGCCGCGTAAGCGACTACATCGTAGCACCCGACGGCACGATCATCCACGGCGAGTGGTTCACGCACTTGTTCTACGATGTCGAAGGCGTCGCGCTGTTCACGTTCCGCCAGACAGCACCGTCGCAGTATGTGTTCGATGTCCAGAAAGATGTCCGCTTCAACGATGGGCAGTTCAACGACGCCATCGCATTGGCCCGCGAGAAGCTTGGCCCCGATGCCGACGTCAGCGTCGAATTCGTCGAACGTTTCGAAGCAACGCCAAGCGGCAAGCACCGATTTGTGATCAATGAATGTCCCGAGCTGGTCACGGTACTCAATGAGCCTCAAACGGAATCCGAGCAGCAAGTCCCCGTCGGGATCGATGGAAGATGAAAGGCAAGACAGGTCCGTAGCCTGCGAAACATGACATGATTCGTCAGTCCATCCTGATCATCTTCATCATCGGTATCACCGCCTACGCCTTCCGCGATTGGTTCATCTCGCTGGCCGCGCTGATCATCTTCACCGTCATGTCGCAGAACGATGACATGCCGCGGACGATGATGGGCATCCAGGGTCTCAATCCGTGGAACATGACCATCGCCGTGATCACGATATGCTGGGCGTTCGATCGCCTGCGCAATCCACGACCCATCGGCATTCCCGCCGGAGCCGCGATCGTCGCCTTGCTCTACATCCTCGTGGTGTTTGTGAATTACATCCGCGTCGCCGTGGACACGGGTTCTCTGCCCCCCGGCTACCCGATTCGATCGTTCCTCGACGTTACAACGGAGCTGTGGATCAACCCCATGAAATACATGTGGGCTGCCCTGATGCTCGCCGATGGCTGCACCACGCGCGAACGTGTCAAAATCGCCTTGGCCACGACCATCCTGCTGGGCCTTGGATACGGGGCGTTGGTGGTCAAGAACATATCGCTGTCCTATCTCATATCGGCTGATGGATACATGTCCGCGCGGCAGCGAATCGATAAGCTCATTGGTCTCCACGCCAACGACATGGGCAAGGTGCTCGTGATGACGTTCTGGAGCATCTTCGCCGCACACCGGCTTTGGCCTCAGGCGCGATACAAGATCATGGCGATTGGGGCGGGCCTCATCTGCTTACTGGGAACGGGTCTGTGTTTCTCCCGAGCCGGATACGTGACATTCGTCGGCGTCGGGTTCGTCTTCGCCTGCCTGAGATTCCGAAAGCTGCTGCTCATCGGGCCGGTGGCGTTGGTCATCATGATCATCGCCATGCCCAACATCGCCGACCGCATGCTCATGGACGTGCAGGAAAACGAGGGCACCGGAGAGATGGACCTCAACGCCGTCACCGCAGGCAGAACGGGCAACCTCTGGCCACCCACCATTGAGGAAATCCGAAAGTCCCCGCTTATCGGTCACGGCGGATGGGCCTTGCTCCGCACCGACGCCTACGAAGCCATCAAGGACACCGAAGGCGCCGTGCCAACCAACCCGCACAACGGATTCCTCGACGTCATGGTCAACAGCGGCGCCATCGGCATGATCATCGTGCTCGGTGTGTTCCTGGGGAGCGGGGTGGCATCGCTGCTGTTGCTCTTAAGCAGGACGGACCCCATCGCCATTGCGGCAGGAGGTGTGGGCATGGCCCACGTCTCAGGCTGCTTAATTAATGCGTTGTCCGGCGGCGTGCTCATGCCGTGTCAGAGTATGCTCGGCACCTACGCCGCCATGGGCATCGCTGTGCACATGTGGGCCGGTCGGCACACGAAGCTGAGACCAGCCTCTCCCCGCCGCCGCGTCTGGATCCGTGTACCCGTCGTGCATCAACCGATCCCCGGGAGACAGGCATGAACGACTTTCTGTACATCACCTCCCCAAGCTACTCGGGGTCCACGTTGTTGACCTTCCTGCTCAACACGCACCCGGACATCGCCACCATCGGCGAGCTGAAGGGTGCGTCCATGGACGTTGAGCTTTACCATTGCTCATGTGGCGAACCCATTGGTCGGTGCAGCTTCTGGCAAGATGTCGTCAGGAAGATGCGCGAGAAGGGCGAAGCGTTTGATCTCACCGACAAGTGGACCCAGTGCGGCTACGGTGTCGGCCACGCACCCTTTACGAACCGTGTTGTCCGCACCCGACACCGCACGCTGCCACTCGAAATGGCACGCTCGATATACCTGTCGCTTTCACCGTCGGCCCGCGCAATGTTCAAGCGCGTGAACCAGACGAACGTCAATTTCGTACGCACAGTGTTCGAAATCACCGGCAAGAGGGTTTTTCTCGATTCTTCGAAGGACGCCATGCGCCTCAAGTATCTATCGCGCATCCCCGAGTTCCGCATGAAGGTGATCCACCTCGTGCGTGACGGCCGCGGCGGCATGCTTTCGTTCATGAAACACGAGGATCTGCCGCCCGACATCGCCGCCCGTGAATGGCTTCGCTCGCACCTGGAGATTCGCGAGGTAATGCGCATCTTTGATCACGACCAGTGCATGGTCCTCAAGTACGAAGATCTTTGCAGCGCGCCGGACGCCACCATGGAACGCATTTTCGATTTTGTCGGCGTCGATCCCCAAGCCGGCGAGAAGGACTACCGCGCCGTCGAGCACCACATCCTCGGCAACGCCATGCGCTTCGGCAGTTCCTCGGAAATCAGGCTCGACACCAAATGGGTGCGGGAACTCAACGAAGAGCAGATCGCCACGTTCGAACGCGTCGGCGGCTGGCTGAACCGGCAGTTTGGATACGACAGCAGCGTGCCAACCCCCGAACCGGTTGCCACTTAAGGTCACGATATGTGCGGCATTTGCGGCTTCATCCAGTCCGAACCTGTCAACGGCGACGCAGACGCCCTCATCACCCGCATGCGCGATGAGATGATCCACCGCGGCCCCGATGGCTGCGGCATCCACGTCGGCAGGACCTACGCACTCGGACACCGCCGCCTCAGCATCGTCGATCTCTCCGAACACGGTCACCAACCCATGACCAACGCCGAACGCAACGTCTGGGTGACGTACAACGGCGAGATTTACAACCACGCCGACATCCGCGCCGAACTGGAATCCAAGGGATACGCGTTCCAATCGCACACCGACACCGAAGTGCTCGTTCATGGTTGGTGTGAGTGGGGCGAGAGACTCGTCGACAAACTCAACGGCATGTTCGCCTTCTGCATCGTCGACGAACGCACCGGCACCACGTTCGTCGCCCGCGACCGCCTCGGCATCAAACCGTTCTTCTATTTTCTCAACGACGGCGTCTTCGCCTTCGCCAGCGAGGTCAAGTCCCTCCTCGAACACCCCGCATGCCCGCGCGACGTCAACTTCGCCGTAATGGCCGAGCATCTGCTCTTCCGCCACGTCGCAGGTCCGCAGACCCTCTTCGCCGGCATCGACCAACTCCCCGCCGGTTGCCACATGACCGTCACGCGCGATCTGAAGACAAAAGTCCAGCGCTACTGGTCCATCAAGGAACCCTACGGCCACGCACCGACCGACGACGATGTCTTCCAGCAGTTCAGCCACGCCCTTCAGCAGAGCGTCCAGCGTCGCATGATGAGCGACGTCCCCCTTGGCACCCAGCTCAGCGGCGGACTCGATTCCAGCACCGTCACCAGACTCGCCAACGACCTCACCGCCCACGCCATCAAGACCTACTCCGTCGGATTCAGCGAGGAAGCCTACAACGAGTTTCCATACTCCTCACAGGTCGCCAAAGCCGTCGGCACCGATCACTGCCCCATCCCTGTCACCGCCGACGACTTCCACCGCGAACTTGACCGCATCGTCTGGTTCATGGACATCCCGATCGACCACCCGAACTCCATCTTCCTGCACTTGCTTTGCAAACGAGCGAAACAGGAAGTCACCGTCATGCTCACCGGCGAAGGGGCAGACGAAGTTCTCTGCGGCTACCAACGCTACATGCATTTTCAGTCGGTTTACGAACGCTTCGTTGGCGTCCCGGGTGCTGCCCGCAAGCTCGTCGCCGGTCTGCCCAACGCCCTCCAACGCGGGAAACTCTCGACCCTCAGCGAATGGCAACGCCAATCCCCGCTCGGCATCGCCCTTCGCAACAGCGCCTTCGGAAGCGACCACCTCGTCGACCTGCTCACCACAGGCCACCCGCTCGACCTCTCCGTTCGCCGGCGCATCATCGACCAATACAAGAACCACGCACCCATTGATGCACTGCTCCGCATGGACCAGCAGGTATACCTCGGCTCGATCCTCCACCGGCAGGATCGCGTCAGCATGGGCGCCGCCGTCGAAGCCCGTGTTCCACTGCTCGACCACACCCTCGTCGACATGGTCGATCAATGGCCCATCACCACCAAGCTTCGCAACGGCGTCGGCAAGCATGTCCTGCGACAGGTCGGTCAAGACCTCGTCCCCATGGACATCATCACCCGCGCCAAGATGGGCTTCCCCGTCCCGATCCGCGAGTGGTTCCGCGCCGACGGCGGTCTCAGCCCGAGACTCGATCTGCTCACCGATTCCGATTCCGCAGTCGCCCAATGGTTCGACAACCGCGGCGTCCGGCACATGATCGACACGCACCGCAACAACACCGAAGATCACGCTGAGGATCTCTGGATTCTGCTCGCCCTGGAAATGTGGCACCGCACGTTCCTCCGCGGCAGCGTCCAAAAACAGGAACCCGACCGCGCATTGGCCGCGGTCAGCTAGACGAAACACCATCATGGCCGAGACGGTCGCTCAACAACCCACCACCGGCCAACAACCCCCGGCGGATGCGCCAAACCCAACCCCCGCGCCCAAAAAGCCCGGCGACGTCAAGAACGTCATCTCCAATTGGGCGTCGCAGTTCATCATGGTCATCAGCGGCTTCGTCCTGCCCCGCCTGATCAACGACAGACTCGGTACAGCCGAACTCGGCGTCTGGGACCTCGGCTGGTCCATGCAGGCCATCATCTCCATGAGCGGCCTCGGTTTCGGATCATCCGCCAATCACCACGTTGCCAAACTCCGCAAGATCAACGACTGGGACGAGTTGAACCGCATGCTTTCGGCCACCGCCACGCTCGTCTTCTACGCAGCCATCGGTGCATTGGCAGTCACGATGCTTATCCTTTACGGGCTGCCGTGGTGGATGAAGGAGGAGTCCGGCGCGGCGCTCGTCATCGACGCCCAATGGATGGTCGCGGCCATGGGCATCGGAACCATCTGCCAGATGCTCACCATGGTCTATGGCGGCGTCCTCGTCGGCAGCCATCGGTTCGTCCTGCTCAACTATGTCGAGGTGGTTGGCTCATTCTTCGTTGTGGGCGGCGTCTTCGTTGCGCTGCTCGCCGGATGGGGCCTCAAAGCGATGGCCGCCTTCGTCGCGGGGCGATTCCTGCTCGAACTCCTCGCCAAACGCGCCATCGCCAAACGCATCAGCCCCGAATTGAGACTGCGCTTCCGCTGGGCCGACACGGGACGATTCCGCGAGATCGCCGCGTATGGACTGAAAGACTTCTTCAACTCCGCCGGCATGATCATCCTTAACCAGGGCGTCGTCATGATGCTCCTGCGCTACCACATGCACGGCGAAGTCGCCGTCGCCATCCTCTCACGCCCCCGCGCCCTCATCCGCTTCGCCACGCGCTTCCTCATGGGCTACGCCCGCGTCCTCGTCCCCCACGCCGGCAAACTCACTGAAGACGCCGACCGTGAAAAACTCCGCAACCTCCTCGTCGAAGGCACCCGCGCCGGACTGCTGCTCACGCTGCCACTGGCCGCCTTCCTCTTCATCCTCGGCGAGCAGGTGCTTCAGGTCTGGATGCGTGATGCGCAGTTCTCCGACCACGCCAACGTCCTCACCGTCCTGCTCATCGGCTTTACGCCGTTCTTCGCCCAACGACCAACCTGGCACGTCCTCCTTGGCGCCGGCATCCACGGTGTCGCATCAGCCGCCTCCTTCATCGGGGCACTCGCCAGCATCGCGCTCTGCTACGTATTCCTGAACCATACCGACTGGGGCATCCTCGGCGCCGCCGCCGCCATGACCATCCCGCTCGTCGTCGTCAACGGACTTGTCCTGCCGCAGGTCGCCTGCAAAAAGACAGGCATGTCCATCTTCGACTACTGGACCCAGAGCGCAGCCAAGCCCATCACCCTCGTGCTGCCCTTCGCAGCCGTGCTGATCGTGATCCGCGTCTTCGTCGGTGAACAGCCGCTCGTCGCCATGATCAGCGGTTGCGTCGTCGGTGGTTTGGTAATCGGCCTGATCTACTGGCGCTTCGTCCTGCCGAGCGACTTCAAGTCCAAACTCGCACGCCTGCCGCTCATCCGCACCATCATCCGGAGTCCGCAGGCATGACGACCCGACGCACCAAACCAAGCATCTGCTTCGTTGCACCAAACAACTACGCCGTCCTCTCCGGACGGTCCGACCTGCCGCACATCGGCGGCGCCGAGGTCCAACGCGCCATCATCGCCCGCGAACTCGTCAACCGTGGATACCGCGTCAGCTTCGTCACCACCGACCATGGCCAATCCGACGGCATCGAGCACGACGGCATCACCGTCTACAAAATGTGTTCCTGGGACGATGGCCTGCCGGTCGTCCGGTTCGTCCATCCACGATGGTCCAGTCTCCACCGCGCCATGGCCCGCGCTAACGCCGACATCTACTACCACCGCACCGCCGGCGCCGAAACGGGACAGGTCGCCTTCTTCTGCCGAACCCGTCGCCGTAAAATGATCTACGCCGTCGCCTGCGATCCCGAATGCGAACGCGAACTCTGGTTCTTCACCGCCCGACGCGAAAAATGGCTTTACAAGTATGGCCTCAAGTCCGCCGACCGCGTCATCGCCCAAACGCCGATGCAACAACAGATGCTCCGCGACAACTTCAACCGCGACGCCGTCATCATCCGCAGTTGCACCGCCGACCCCGGCGCCATCGATCGCAACCCACCCGCAACCGACGAACCCAAGACCCTTCTCTGGCTGGGCCGTTTCGCCGAACAGAAGGGTCTCGACTTCCTGCTCGACCTCGCAGACAAAAACCCCCAGCACCGCTTCGATCTCATCGGCGCACCCAATACCAGCTCCGCCTACGCCCGACGCATCGTCGCCCGCGCCGAAACCATGCCCAACGTCCACCTGCTGGGCCACGTTCCGCACGCTCAGGTCGGCGACCACTACCGCTCCGCCACCGCCTTGCTTTGCACATCCAACTACGAGGGATTCCCCAACACGTTCCTCGAAGCGTGGGCCAATGCACTCCCCGTGGTGACGCGTTGGGACGCTGAAGGAACCGTCACGGACAAACGACTGGGCGTCCACGCCGATTCCGTCGATGAATTGAGCAGCAAGATGAACGCGATGCTCAGCGACCCCGATATGTGGAAGAAATGCTCAACCAATGCCCGCAGCCACTACGAACAGACCCACGCCGTCGCCCCGGTTGTCGACGCTTACGAATCGGTGTTCAATGACCTGATCGGCCTGAATCCGTCAACGAAGGCATCGCGCGAACTGGCCAACGCTACTTAGGGAACCCCGTCATGTGCGGCATCTGCGGCATCGCATTCAAAGAGGGAAACGTCAACGACGAAAAGGTACTCGTTGGCCGCATGAACGATGTCTTGACCCATCGAGGCCCCGATGGCGACGGCATCCATGCAGGCAATCACGTCATCCTCGGCCATCGCCGCCTCAGCATCATCGACCTCGGCGGCGGCGCCCAACCCATGTACAACGATGACCGATCGCTGGTCATCACCTTCAACGGCGAAATCTACAACTACGTCGAAATCAAAGCCGACCTCGAAAAGAAAGGCCACACTTTCGCCACCGACTCCGACACCGAAGTCATCCTGCACTTGTACGCCGACAAAGGCATCAACTGCGTCGACGACCTCAACGGCATGTTCGCCTTCGCCATCTGGGACGAGAAGAACAATACCCTCTTCGCCGCCCGCGACCGACTCGGAGAAAAACCGCTCTACTACCACCACGACCGAAAATCAGGCCGACTCGTCTTCGCCAGCGAACTGAAAGCCGTTCTGCTTGACAACCGCATCAACCGCAAGCTCTCCGCGACAGCCTTGGACGACTACCTCGCCTATGGCTACGTCCCGCTCGACCGTTGCATCGTTGATGGCGTTCAAAAACTACCCCCCGGGCATCGCCTTGTCTGGCAGGATGGCTGCGTGAGAACCGACGCCTACTGGGACACGTCGTTCCCCGAACGCACGATCAGCAACGAACAGGAATGGGTCGACGAACTTTCGCATCGCATCGCCGAGTCCGTGCGCATTCGTCTTCGAAGCGACGTCCCGCTCGGCGTCTTCCTCAGTGGCGGCATCGACTCGAGCGCCGTCGTCGCCGTCGCCAGCGAAGTGTCGGGTCGACGCGTGAAGACTTTTTCGGTCGGTTTCCAGGAGGCCGACTTCGACGAAATGCAATACGCCCGCATGGTCGTGGACAAGTACAACACCGACCATCAGGAGATCATCGTCAAGGACAGCGACATCTCCATCCTGCCCGACCTCGTCTACCACCTTGACGAACCCTTCGCCGATCCATCAGCCCTGCCAACCTACCACGTCTGTCGCGAAGCGAGACAACACGTCACCGTCTGCTTATCTGGCGACGGCGCCGACGAGGTCTTTGCCGGTTATGGTCGATACAAAGAGGCACAGCGACACCAGAAATGGCACGGCGTCACTGATTTTGGCATCCGCCAACTCGCCAGCGTCGTCCCCAAGCTGCTTCCGCGTCACACACCCGGTCGCGGCGCCATCGAACGCGTCGCCGCAAGAGGACCAGACCTCTACTACGCCCAGATGTGCAAGTTCACCCTCGACGAACGCACGTCGCTTTTCCGCCCGGAGTACCACCCCGACGTGCACCGTTCGCCGTGGCTGTTCGAACCCTACTTCGCCGGGCGCAACGGTTCATCGATCGTCACCACGCTGCAGCACGCCGACCAGAAGACCTACCTGCCCGACGACATCCTCGTCAAGGTCGATCGCATGTCGATGAAGACCTCGCTGGAGGTTCGCGTTCCGTTCCTGGACCACACGCTCGTCGAGTTCGTCAATGGCGTCACCGCCGACTGGAAGCTCCGCGACGGCGTTTCCAAATACGTCCTCAAGCAGAGCGTCGGACCACGCCTGCCCGAACCGCTTCTGAAGCGCAAGAAAATGGGCTTTGGTATCCCCATCAAACATTGGTTCCGTGGCTCCTTGCAATCACATGCCAAAGAGGTGCTGCTGTCGTCCAATTCGCGTGCGCAAAACTGGCTGTCCCCTGCGGCAATCGAAAGTGTCATCGGCGACCACCAGAAGGGTGGCCGCGACCTCAGTCGCAAAATCTGGGCACTGCTCGTCTTCGAGCATTGGTGCCAAAAGTTCAACGTGTGACGCCGCAGATCCGCGACGCCACACGTTGACACTCACCCCATCAGTTTATTTCCGCTACGGCGTGTACTCGTACACACCCATGTCAAATCCTGCACCAACCGCCGAGAAGTCCTGACCATCGGCCACGCCCGCATCGCGACACGGCGAATTGGCTTGCAGCTCAAAGCCCGGTGCATAGGGGAAGTTCGGCAACGACATATCCAGCACGATCCCCGGATTGTTGGGGTTCACAAACCGCACAGGCCCGTCGGTCGCGCCGAACAGCGAGTTTGCATCCTGGCCGGTCACATCACTGTGGTCGTTGTTGGACGTCCCATCACCGAAGTAGTTGTAATCCGCTTCGGCGATCGGATTGTCGGGCGCGAAGCTGAAGCCCACATCCCCACCATTGTTCGTCGAGATGCAGTTCTTCATCGTCGCCTGGCCATCATGACCGGTCGACTCATCGTGCAACACGCCCCAACTGGTGTTGTTGTAGAACACGCTGTGCGAAATTTTCAGACGCACGGCGTTGTTGTTCAGTCCATACTTGTTATCGAACGCGATGCAGTGCGACATCTCACAGTCAGCTCCCCCGCCCTCGCTGTCGGCGGGAGCCTGACCCCACACGCCGATCTTGAAACCGTTGCCATCGCCATCGCCATTCGGATTGAACGGGTGGTTGTACGCGATGCAGCGGATCATCTTGTTGCGGTGTGAGCCACGCGTGAAGTCGAAACCATCATCACCATTCGAGTACGCGACGCAGTTCACGAACTCGTTGTCGCTCGAAGCCAACATCTGGAACCCGTCACTGTCCTCTTCGTCACGCGTGTTTTCATAGGCGATGCAGTTGCGGATCGTGTTGAACCGAGGCCGATTGTTCTGCGACGGATCGCTGGTCTCCGGCGAGCCACTCAACAGGAATCCGCGGCCATTGCGCGTGCTGATGCAGCGCTCGAGCAGGCAGTGCTGCGTCCTACCTTGAAGGTCGAAACCAGCCTGATTGCCGGTGATGTTGTCGCTGGCCGTACAGTCGCGAATCGTGATGTATGTGCTGTTGACGATCTTGAAGTTTCGACCCTTCGCATTGATCGCCGTCAGGCCTTCAAGCACGATGTGCGACTTGTTCTCCATTTTCACGCACTCAAGGTGCGATCCTTCCGCGTCAACGATGACCGTCTCGTTGGCCGGATCGTAATTGCGGATCGTGATCGGGCTGCCCGCCACGCCGCTCGACTGCGGCTCGATGACCGGACGAACCTCATGCGTCGGGAGGTGCGTGTTGACGTACGTTCCGTCACGAATCAGGACCGTATCACCCGGGCCGCAAAGCACGACCGCCGCCTGAATGTTGTCGAACGGATTGTTGATCGAGCCGAGCGGTGCGCTGGAATTGAACCCAGGCTGCGACGAGCCGTTGTCATCAACGTAGTAGACGTTGCCCGCGACTGCATTGCACGCGTCATTTGTCTCGTCACAGACTTCGCCTGCCTGGCATGGACTGCTGCCAGCCACGCACGTGCCATTGTCGCACGTCTCGACACCGTTGCAGAATGCACCGTCGTTGCAATCGCTGTTGATGTCGCAAATGGCGTTATCATCGATGACGACGCTCAACGTCATCTGCTCAACTACGAATCCGCCAGTCGACTCATGCCAGAACTGGAACGAGTTTGAACCAATCTGGAACCAGCCGACCGGGACTTCGTAAGGGTTGAGCGTAACGGTGATGCCGTCGTTCGCACCCGACGTGTTCGCACCCCACAGGTTGATCGTGTTCGATCCGTTGATGACCAGTCGCCCCTCGTCATGGTCCGCATCGAACACGGTCATCGTGATGTTGATGTGCGTTGCCCCTGCGGGCAGCGACGTAATGTTGACCGTCACCGTCTCGTTCTCAGGCGTGTTGCCACGCAGATCGACCGGCAAACCGGAAACGGTGTAGGCAAAGCCCGCATCACCGCCACTGCAACTGTCGGTGGCTTCTTCGCAAGTCGCACCACCGGTACACGGATTGCTGCCAGCAACGCACGCACCGTTGACGCACGTCTCCGAACCGTTGCAGTACAGTCCGTCGTCGCAATGCGTGTTGTTCACGCACTCGTCGCAGTCATCCTGGCCTTCATCGCAGAACTCACCCGGACACGGATCGGATCCCGATTGGCACGTACCGTTTGAACATGTCTCAGCCCCGTTGCAGTACACACCGTCGTCGCAGTGGCTGTTGTTGATGCACTCGTCACAGTCGTCCTGCGTTTCATCGCAGAATTCGCCCGGACACGGGTTCGATCCAGCCACGCAGGCACCGTTGAAGCAGACTTCTTGACCATTGCAATAGACGTTGTCGTCGCAATCGTCATGGTTCAGGCAGTCGACGCATTGATCCGTATTCTCATTGCACTCCTGACCCGAACATGGCGGAGTGCCGGCCTGACAGCTGCCCCCCGTGCACGTCTCGGTACCGTTGCAGAATACACCGTCATTGCATTGACTGTTCAGGATGCAATCCACACATGAGTCGCTGGACTCGATGCAGAACTGGCCCGCGCACGGACTGCTGCCTGAGACGCACGTGCCGTTGTTGCATGTTTCTGCGCCGTTGCAGAAGTTGCCATCGTTGCAATCGGCGTTGTTCAGACAGTCGACGCACTGATTGGTGTTCTCATTGCACTCCTGGCCATTGCATGGTGCTGACCCGGCGATGCAGTTTCCGGCGAAGCAGATTTCCGAACCGTTGCAGAAATTACCATCGCTACAGTCGGCGTTGTTCAGGCAGTCCACGCACGTATCGTTGTTCTCGTTGCACTCCTGCCCGCTGCAAGGGGCCGGTCCGTTCACGCAGATACCACCCGCGCAGATTTCCGATCCGTTGCAGAAGTTGCCGTCGCTGCAGTCGCCGCTGTTCAAGCAATCGACACACGCATCCGCCGCTTCGTTGCACATCTGACCGGAACACGGAGCGCTCCCCATCATGCACATGCCGCCGGTGCATGTCTCGACGCCGTTGCAGAACAGGCCATCATCGCAGTCGTCGCTGTCAAGACAGGTCACACACTCGTCGTTGGTTTCGTCGCAAAGCTGCGCACCGCAGACGGCCGTGCCCGGCTGACAAACACCGCCGTTGCACGTCTCGATGCCGTTGCAGAACAGATCGTCGTCGCAATCGCTGTTGTCGAGGCACGCAACGCAAGCATCGTCGTTTTCGTTGCACTGCTGACCAACGCAGACCGCAGCCCCCGCTTCGCAGGTGCCGCCGTTGCAGGTTTCCGCGCCGTTGCAGAAAACGCCGTCATCGCAGTCGCTGTTGTTCTCGCACTCAACGCAGACGTCATTGGTCTCGTCGCAGATCTCGCCCTGACATGGTGCACTCGTCACCATGCACGAGCCGTTGAAGCAGAACTCAAAGCCATTGCAGAACGCGTTGTCATTGCAGTCATCGTGCGACAGGCAGTCGACGCAGGCATCTGTGTTCTCGTTGCATTCCTGTGTGGGACATGGGTCCGAACCAGCCGCACAGACATTGTTGTTGCAGACTTCCGAACCGTTGCAGAAGTTACCGTCGTCGCAATCACTGTTTGACAGGCAATCGACGCACGCATCGTCGTTTTCGTCGCATTGCTGGCCGGCACAAACCGCCGCACCGGATTCACACGATCCGTTGTTGCAGACCTCCGCACCGTTGCAGAAGACGCCGTCGTCGCAGTCGCTGTTCTCCAGGCACGCGACGCATCCGTCGTTTTCCTCGTCACACACCTGATCCGAGCAAGGTGTGATCGTCGATCGACACTCGCCGTTGACACAGAGTTCGAGGCCGTTGCAGAACAACCCGTCATCGCAGTCGGCATGCTCGCTGCACGCGGCGCAGGTGTTGGTCGACTCATCGCACTGGTCTGCCGGGCAGGGCACGGTACCAGCCACGCATGTGCCACCAGAGCAGACTTCTTCACCATTGCAGAACAGCCCGTCGCTGCACGCGGCGTCGGAGCTGCATGCGGGTGTGGGGCTGCCGCCACCGCCCCCTCCGCCGCCACCTCCACCAACACTGGCGCCGCCACCACCGCCACCACCGCCAGCAAGGCCGAAATCGGCCCCTTCTACGTCAGCGACGATCTCGATCGTGGAACTCTCGTTGGTCGACAGGCAGGAAAGACTCTCCACGTTGCTGGTGTTCATGAAACGCAGACTTACGAAGTATCGGCCGGGTGATTCCAGGTCGAGTTCGAGCGCGCTGTGCGTGCCCGACGGTCCTGAAAATTCCTCGCCGTCAACGACCCAGATGTACGTACCGGATGGAATCTGCCCGCCGTCTGTCGACTCTGCACGCAGCACAACCGTCATCGGCGCAACGCCGCGAACCGGATCGGTTGGAAACTCACCCGCGATCTCTGCCGAGAAGCCAACTGGGCAGGGCAGAAAGTCATCACCAATCACAATGTCATCAACACCCGCTGGTGAGAATGGGACGTCGCCGCTGGCTCCCGACGGGTCGTCTGTGACCAACTCGACCGGATTACGCGATTCGTCAATGTCAAACAGGTTGGTGGACGCGTCATCGTCGCCATCGTCGACCGTTTCCACCACGTTGTCAGCAGGGTCGTTCGGGTCTGCGACAGCCGTCGCGGGACTGCCGCAACCGCCCGAAGCGACGATCAACCCCAACCCACTCGCGAGACAACACAACGCGCGCATGCGAAACGCGCAGACACCAAGCGTCCTCATCAATAAACTCCGATTCGGTTGTCCTGACCGGGATGACTAAGAATTCCCCTCGACATTGATTTCTGATATCGCCGAGGAATGTCAATGCGCAAGGCGCAATTATTGGCCGAAGATTGTTCGTAACCCTATGTCAAAGCGAAGATAAGAGAAAAATCAGGCCGTCCGAAAATGCGCCGGAACCGCGCGTGCCTGACCCGTTAGGGGCGAAACTCGAAAGGACCGATATCCACGCGATTCGCGTCCGATCGCGACGGATGGGGCGTCCGCGCGGGGGCATCGTGAGGCTGACCATTGATCAGTTCGATAACCTCGGCGTAATGGGGATGTTCCGTCGAAAACGGTGAAAGCCACTCCGGAGCGACCACGACCCCCTGATCGACGACGGCAGCGCCGTCAGAGAGCGCGAAACCGCCGACACGTCCGAATGTCGGCGACGAGACGTCCGTCACAACCCCCGGCTCGGCCGGTGACACGAATCCGGGAGCGCCAGCGACGCGTCCGAAAACCGAATGCTGCTCGTGGCCGGTCTCGTCGGTGTGATCGTTGGTGGAGGTGGTGCCGCCGATGTAATTGAAGTCCGATAACAGGATCGGATGTCGGCGGGATCGATTGAACAGGATGTCGCCCTGGACGTTGCCGGAGAGCACGTTGTTGAGCACCACGGCGTCACAGCGGCATGGTGGCGACTCCCCGCACGTCGAGCGCGTCGACTCGTCAAACACGATGCCGTAGCGGCTGTTGCCGTGGAACGCGTTGTTCAGAATGCGGAGGCGGATGGCGTTGTTGTTCAACCCGTACTTGTTATCGAACGCGATGCAACGTGCGAGGATGTTGTCGATCCCGCCGCCGTCGCTGTCCGTCGGTGCCTGCCCCCAGACGCCGATCTTAAAGCCATTGCCATCCCCGTCACCGGCTGGATCGAACGGGTGGTTGTACGCGACGCACCCCACGATGGCGTTGCGGTGCGCACCGCGCGACAGATCAAAACCGTCGTCACCGTTGTCATGAGAGACGCATCCAATGATGGCGTTATCGGACGCAGCCAGCATTTGAAACCCGTCGCTGTCCTCCGCGTCGCGCGTGTTCTCATAGGCGAGGCAGTGACGCAGCGTACAGTACCGTGGCCGACGTTGCTGGGTGGGATCGTCCGATTCGACCGCGCCTGACAACAGGAACCCGCGGCCATTGCGTGTGCTGACGCACCGTTCAAACACGCAATAGCGACATTGCCCGTGGAACCAGAATCCGGGCAGGTTGCCGATCAGGTTATCGCTGGCGACGCAATCGGCGACGACGATGTGCTCGCTGTCTTCGATGCGGATATTGCGTCCTTTTGAGCGGATGGCTGTTAGCCCTTCGATGCGGACGTGCGACTGGCTTCGGACGCGGATGCACTCGTTGTGTTTGTGCTCGGCGTCGAGGATGACCGTTTCGCCGGTATGGGCCTTGATGGTGATCGGACGCTCGGGCAACCCACTGCGTCGAATCTCCAGGACGGGCGTGACCTCAAACCGGTCCGACGCAGGCGAAAGGTACGTTCCCGCTCGCACAAGGACGGTATCGCCGGGCAAGGCGTCGTCCGCGGCGTTCTGAATGTTGGCCAGCGGGAAGTCAGCCGTTCCCATGCTGCGTTCGAGACCGACCGTGCCGCCGACGCCGTCCTTGTCGACGTGAAAGGTCAGGAACGCTGTGAAGTCCGTGGCAGCGGCTTCGGATCGCAAATTCTCGAATGTGTGCCGCGCGGGGCTGAATGCAACGTCGTCTGCTTCGGGCGTGACCGAACCGGAGAATCCAATCGGCACGTCGTACGTAAACTGACCGCTTCGGACCTCGAACGTCTCCACGACCTGATCCGAGGCGTCTCGAATGGTCATCGTGATCGGTCGCCGGCTGGCGATCGTCTGCAGGTCACCCCGGCGGACCGTGCCGCTGACGTTCACGGTGCCCATGGTGACGCGGTGGTCAAGTTCGCGGCTATCGGACGTGACGTGCTCAAGGGTGCGTTGCGGTGGATCAAAGGTCACGTCCATCGACGCATCGGCATGGACGGGCACAATGCTGCCAGCCCAGCGGCAGGGAAGCGTCAGGCTGTAGGATCCACCGATGTCCGGGGTCGAGGTGACGTTGAATGCACGCTCGGAATCCGCATCTGTCGCCACGATGCTGAAGTCCGTGGTGTCTCCGCCGAGCGGCGACAACGCACCGCCGATCGTGACGGTTGTGCCCACGTCGAAGGCCTCGAGCGTCAGATCCCCAGCCACCTCATCCAGCGTCCAGAGACTCGGTGTAACAGCCGCCACGGGCAGATCGTTCGAAGTGGATCGTAGCTGCACCGTGCCGGACCAACCGGCGGGCAGGGACAGTGAGAAAGTTCCGTCTGATGCGACTTGCTCGGTGCGATCGTGGATACCATCGTTGCTGACGGCCATCGCTGTAAGCGTCGCCGGGTCGACCGATACGCCACAGGGAGCCTCGATTCGTCCGGAGACGCGCACGAACGCCGGTTCTGCTGCGTCCGCTGCTGCTTCGGCTGTCGGCGGCGGAGGAAACGCAGGTGTGGTCGTGCAGGCTCCGATAAAGGCCACACCCACCATGAGGGCCCCGAATGCCGCCGCAAGGATGGCAAGGCGTCCACAGGCAGGACGATGGTGCCCGTTTGTCCCCGGCCGCGTTTTCTCGTGGTGCATCATGCGATCTGAAGCCTCGAATCGTCGGCCAACAGGATACGATCGGCGTTGGTGATTGAACAGCGTCTTCGGATTACCGGACCGGCTGGTAGGGTCGGTGGCAGCATACGAAGAGAACTTCGGACGTTGATCGCGGCAACTTGCCGACAATAAAGTGGGGTGCATGTTCGTGCGGGATGGCCTGAGCGACAGATTTCCGCCGGCGGGTTGGCGGGGCGCCGGAAGCGTGTGATAATCCCGCGCGGGGAGGACAATGCGAACTACAAGCCCACAACATCAACGAGCCGCCCGATCGCTACCCGGCGTGATCGCAGCCATCGCGCTTCTGGCGGGCACGGGAGGGGGGTATCGGCTGCTCCAGGCGCGATACGCCGACCTCGCCAATGCGATCTCGGTCGAGCCGGGGTCACTCTCGGTGATCCCGATTCAGATCGGCGAGTGGCATGGCGTTGACATCCCGATGGACGAAAACGTCATCCAAGCGACCGACACCGACGACCACGTCAACCGCAGTTACGTCCGAGGGCGTGACGCAGTCGGGCTGTACGTCGCGATGGGTGTGAAGATTCGCGACCTGCTGCCGCATCGACCCGAGGTCTGCTACAGCGGTGCGGGTTGGAATCTCGTGGAGAGTCAGCTTGAGACCATCACGCTCGATGATGGCACGACGTTCGACTGCATGTTGCAGCAATTCACGCGTGGCTCGCTCTCCAACGAACGCATCAACGTCCTGCACTACTACATTGTCGACGACGCTTACAGTGCGGACGTGTCGCTGCTGCGCAAGACAGCGTGGCGGTTTGACAAGGGGCCTCACTATTCCGCGCAGGTGCATCTGGTCGCTTCGGGCGATTTGTCGGGTCACAACGCCACAATGCTTGCGGAATTTGCACAAACGGCGGCGAAGCCGATTCGTGACGGCGTGATGAAAGCGGTCGCCAAGGCAAAGGGCAATGGCCAGGCGGATGAAGGGATGGATCGCTGACGGATGATGGACGCCCCCACAGATAATCCACGCGTCAATGTTGGCGGTCTCATCGCAGTGTCGGCTGTGTTGCTGGCGGTGTTCCTGTGGACCCATTGGCTGACCGCGGTTGAACTGTTCCGCGAGTGGCAAATCAATGACAATTACTCTGTCGGCCAGTTGGTGCCGCTGGCGGCGATCTACCTGATCTGGGCCAATCGCGATTCACTTCGAGGATTGCGTCTGACCGCGTGCTGGTGGGGTGTCCTGGTGATTCTGTTTGCCCAGGGCGTGCGAATCGTTGGTTTGATGACACTGTTTGAGTCGGCTGAGCGCTACGCCATGGTCCTGACGGCGGTGGGCGTGGTGTTGCTGGTGGCTGGCTGGCAGGTTTCCTGGCGTTTGAAGTGGGTATTGG
The DNA here is from genome assembly GCA_028289375.1 of Phycisphaerae bacterium. GTDB lineage: Bacteria > Planctomycetota > Phycisphaerae > UBA1845 > UBA1845 > OFTM371. The sequence goes on from JANQQK010000028.1 coordinate 213,282, forward strand.
CGTTCCTGTTTCTGATGGTTCCGCTTCCCGGACGCATTCACACGATGATCTCCGCACCGCTGCAGGATCAGGCCACGACTGGCGCGGTCTTTCTTCTGGAAGTGCTGGGTGTCACGGTGGATCGCACAGGCCACATCATCGTGCTCAACGATGTGACCGAGTTGGCGGTGGCGGAGGCGTGCAGCGGTTTGCGCATGTTGACGGCGTTCGTCGTGGTTGCGTCGGTATTGGCGGGCGTGGTGGATCGGCCGATGTGGCAGCGGGTGGCGGTGGTCGTATCGAGTGTGCCGATTGCGATTGTGTGCAATATCATCCGTCTGGTGGTGACGGCGTTCTTGTTCATGTGGTTCGACAGCGATTTGGCGGAGACGTTCTTCCACGATTTCGCGGGGCTGACCATGATGCCGCTGGCGGTGGTGATGATGATGGGCGAGTTGTGGGTTCTATCACGTCTGGAGATTGTCGACGAGCCTGCGGGCCAGCCGTCGACGGTGTGAACATGAAAGCCGATGTGATGACGACCAACTGGCCGATCTGCCAGGAATGTGGGGGTGACGCCGACGTACACGTGACGGACATCGTGGCCGGTGAGCGCGTGGTCTATCACCTGTGCGAGATGTGCGCTGACGAGTTTCGATTCGATCAGCCGACAGGGCGGAAGCGATCGGGTTGGGCGGCGATCTTCATCACGTTCGGTGCCATGACGACATTGCTCTCGGTCTTTGCGGATCCACTCGCATTGGGCACGAGCGAGACGTTTGGATGGAAGCAGCGGACGGCGTTGATCGCGGCGGGCATCCTCGTGCTGCTGGGGGCTGTGGTGCGGGCTCAGACGCTGTTCATGATCGGGACGTTCTGGGCAGCGCTTGCCCTGTTGGCCGACTGGCTGCACCTGGGAAGCGATCCCGGCTTCGGTTTGCAGCAGATCACCGGTATGATCCTTGGGCTGATCGCCATGTTCATCGGTGCGATGATCGCGCGGGCGCGGCGTCGCGGCAGTTCCGAAGAACCGCTTCCTGAAGCAGAATAATCCCTATTGATTTCTGGTCAGGCGTGTTGTCCGCTCCGGCGGCGTGTCGTATTGAACGTCAACGCCGGGCTGAACGATGTGCTTGGCGATCACGCTCTTGATGAAGCGGCGTGTTGTGCAGTCGGTATGCGAGCCGGTCCAGCCATAACGGACGTAGCGTCGGCTCCACGGAATGTTGACGACGCGGCCATGCTGACCCGGCGGCGGTCGCAGCCCCACCAGACCCGCCGACTCGACGCCGCGTTTGCCGTCGATCGTGCCGACGACGCGGACGCCGGCGAGGACCATATCGTGCGGCGAGTGGTAGACGTAGATCTTGCCATTCATGTTGGTCAGCGCCTTGCCGGCATCGTAGTCGTTGGAGAGCGATGAACCGAGCAGGACGAGGTTGTTGATCCGCGTTTCGCTGTCGAGTTCTTCGACCGCCCAGATGGCCACGCCCGTCCCCGCCGACAGGGCGATGACGTTCAGTTCGTTTTCGGGATACTGCTTGCGGTACTTCTTGATGCGTTGCGCAAGGGCAGACGCCCGCAGCTTGGCGGCGGGGATGTTGAGCTGATCAATCAGTGGTGAGAACGAGGTCGTCCAGACGTAAATCTCGACGTCGCCACGGTACCCTGCGTCTTTCAGTCCTTGCGGCACCTCGCCCGCGCCGAATCCCCAGTTGCCGGCGCCGTCGAGGTAGAACGTTTTGCCGAATGTCGACGCCTTGTTGCCCTGGCTGGTCGTTTCGCAACCGGCGATCGTGATCGACAGGAGGAGAATTGAAGCGATGCTGAGCCTTTTCATGTTTGGTGCCCTATGCCTTGATTCGCGATGTCAGTCTAGTCCGACGGAAACGCCGGTCAAGCGTTGGTTTACGGTGCCTCGGTGCTGTCCGGGCCGCACGAGCGTGGTCGGACGAGCAGTCCTTTCTGTCTCCTGATCCAGTAGGCGCCGTTTGCGTCGCGGGTTTCACGGTCGGTCATGTCATACCGATAACCCATCACGCGAATCGCCTGCGGTGGCGATTCAGAAAATGGGTTCTCGATGAACAAGGTGTCGGCCAATTCGGGGTCGGTGCACAGTTGGTTCGGCAACACCCGTGCATATGGGACGCAGGAGTGCTGGGTGGACCGTGAAAGCCCCATGGGCGTGAGGGACATCCTTCGATTGGATTGGATGGCACCTTCGTTTCCGCTATAGTCGACGCTTCAAGAACTGAATTACCGGAGTGGCAAGAGTTATGGCGACCGGACCGCGACATGTTAACGGAGCGTCTGACGAAACGCCTCGGCTTCGCGGCACGTCTGAAGGCGGTCGGCCGGTATGGCAACCGGGATTGATCGTTGTCGGCCTCCTTGTCGTTTCTCTTGTGTGTTGGCGTTGGGTAACGCCTGATTATGTGATTGTTCGTCCGGATATTCTGCTGATCAGCATCGATACGCTCAGGGCCGATCGATTGGGTTGTTACGGATACGCCGAGGCTCGCACCGAGACGATCGATGAACTGGCAACTGGTGGCGTTGTTTTTGAAGCGGTCACCAGTCCTGCACCGATTACACTTCCTTCGCACGCAACAATGCTGACTGGCTTGATACCACCACGTCACGGCGTGCGCGACAACGTGCGATACCGACTCGCGGATTCCGTCGTGACGCTGGCAGAGCTCCTGCGGGAACAGGGGTATCAGACTGGTGCGTTCATCGGCGCATTGCCGCTAAGTCGCACCGGTGGTCTTGCACAGGGTTTCGATGTGTACGACGACGAGATCGCACCGCGAGCGCTTGGCGACATGAACTTGATCGTGCGGCCCGAAAGATTCGCAGAGGAAGTGTTTGCGAGTGCACAAGAATGGCTGCAGGCGACCGATGACAGGCGGCCGGTGTTTGCGTTTGTTCACGTGTATGATCCACACGCGCCCTATGAAAAGCCCATGCCCGGGACGGACACGCTCAGCTACGATGGTGAAATCGCCTACGTCGATCGCTCTCTTGGTGATTTCCTTTCGTCCATCCGAACGGCGGATCGCTGGAGAGAGGCGCTCACCATTGTTACATCGGACCATGGCGAAGGTCTTGGGCAGCATGGCGAGAAGACGCATTGCCTGTTTGTGTATGAGCAAACGCTGCACGTCCCGCTGATCGTTCATTGGCCGAACGTACTAACACCAAGAAGGGCTGCTCTGCCTGTCGGTTTGGTCGACCTGATGCCCACGGTGCTGGAGTTCACAGGACTAAAGCCGCTACCGGATATCGATGGGCGTTCTCTTGTGACGCTTGCGCGGGGGAAGGAACTGAATGAGAAGCCATTGTACTTCGAGAGCCTGTTTGGATATCTGGGATTTGGGTGGGCGCCGCTGCGCGGAATACGGCTTCAGGATCTGAAGTATACGCAGGCTCCCAAACCGGAGTTATACGATCTTCGCACGGACCCATTGGAGGAAGAGAACCTGATAACGGAGCGACCGGACGACGCCTCGCGACTGGCCTCCCTCCTGCGTGAGGTGAAGGATGAGGTCGACGCACCTATGGAGACTGATCGCCAACGTATGTCCGCGCTGGCGAGCCTCGGATACGTTTCCGCGCCGCCAGTCGAAACAGACGATCCATCAGAATTGCCCGATCCCAAGGATCATATCGAAGTGTACGAACGATTTCATGAAGCTCATCACAAATGTGCACATGGCAAGGTGGGGCCGGCGCTCGAAATCATGGCATCATTGGAGCCCGATCTCCGCAACAGTCCGTACTTCTACCTCGAGTGGGGCAACTTCGCCACGAAGGATCAACGATGGCCACTTGCCGAGGAGTGTTTCCGTAAGTCACTGGCCTTGGACGAGCTTGGCCGGGACGCGCGTTACAACCTCGCAGTAGCGTTGTTCAAGCAAAGTGACTGGAGTGAGAGTGTCGGGCAACTTGATGAGTTGCTGAGCAGGAACCCTGACCATGCCGACGGTCAGCTGCTGGCTGGGTTGATCAAGGCACAGCATCTCGGAATGCCGGCCGAAGCGCTTTCAAATTGGAATCAGTTCCTCGAACTCGCTCCTGATCATGTGCAGGCAGGCAAGATCCGCAAGGCGGTTTCGCAACTGAGTGGTCGATTAACAGCAGGCGGGCAAACGACCACACCAACGGATGACTGAGCTTCAGAAATTGTCACGCGGCCAACCATTTGTTTGACTGGCGGCTTCCGGTGCTTGCGTCAAGAACGCAGCACGACGAAATGCCAATGACGATTGCCTTGTTCTCCGACTGCTCCAAGTAGAACGTCCGCGATGGCACTGGCGCAAGGCTCTTATTGCCCGGTCTCTGGTTCCATCGTCACAACTGCCGCATCCTCCCGCGAGCCAGTCGTCGCGGCCGACGACAGTGGCGCGGACTACGAGCCGTTGTTGCGGAACCAGACGATCCCGTCGTTGGTCAGTCCTGATTGGGCCTTGCGGTCCAGCGGCGCGAGAATGTCGGGCAGTCCGTCACCGTCGATATCAACGACCTCAACGTCGTTGACGATCGTGGCGGTGGTCTGAATCTCTTCCTGTTCGACGTTCGGATCGGTGACCGCCGGAGGCTGATCCGAGTCAGGCGGGCTGTCGTCGATGAGGAGGTTTTCCTCCCACTGATCGAAGACTGATCCACCCTCAACGACGTCGAACCACATGACTGCCCCCTGGGCGCTGGCGGCCACTTCAAGCTGACCGTCCATGTCGAGGTCGCCGAGATTGATCGCCTGCGGCTCGCGCGAGATGAACTCGGCGATCGTGTAGACTTGCCACGTGATGTTGCGAACCGGAGCGCTCGTCGGGTTTTCCGGACCTTTGAACCACTGGATCACCCGGCCATTCGACGAGCGGACGAGCAGATCGGTGATGCCATCGTTGTCGATGTCGCCCGGCGTGATCATGTCAGCTCCGGTGAAAACATGCCCGATCACCCCACGTTGCCATGTGCCGTCGGTCAGGTGGAACGCGTCGGGGATGTCGATTGTCGGGTTGCGAGACCAGCGAACATTCGAGCCGAACGCATTGGGATAGGTGTACACGATGTCCAGATCGCCGTCGCGGTCGACGTCGAACGTCGTCACGGCTTTGACCGTCGGTGCATCGGTATCGATCAACTGCGGTGCCCAGCCATTGGACTGACGAGCGAGTGCCGGACCTGGATTCGGGTAGAATTCGATGCGGTTGCCCTGTCCGCCTTCGCAGTCGTCGGCGTTGAATGCGACGACGATGTCCGGTCCGTTCGCGCCGTCGATGTCGGCCACGCTCAAGCTTGTGTATCCGCCCTCTTCGGGCGTTTCGGGAAGTGCTGGCGGTTGCCCAGCCGTTTCGGACTGCTGCAACACGACGTCCTGCCACGCAATCGGGCTGTTGATGTCGTCGGGGTTGTCCGGCTGATAGAAGATCATGATCAGCCCTGCGGGGGTGTTCTCTGCATCGAGGAACTCACCTGTGAAGCGGCAGCGTGCGAAGACGCCGGTTTCCTTCACGAGCACGACAACGTCGTTCCGCCCGTCGCCGTCCATGTCGGCGATTTCGATGCCGGCTGCGATGATCAGCGGAAAATCGCCCGCGAGGATCACCGTTTCGAAAACGATCGTATTGTCGATGATGCGCTGCAGGTGAATCTGCATGGGCTTGGTCTGATTCCACGCAGACGCGACATCGATCAAGCCATCGCCATCAATGTCACCCGTCGCGATCAACTGCGGACCGGCGGAATCCTCGCTGGCCGGGTCGATCTGGATCGGCGTGAACCGACCCTCTCCGACTGCGCCGCTCGAATCGTCCAGGAACAACCGCGTGATGCGTGTTGGCGTGACACTGGTCACGAGGTTGCATCCCACGACGAGGCAGGCTGCGGCGAGCGTGGCCAATGCGCCTTTCTTGTACGACAAAACCATGGTCAAGGCTCCGTTGTGTCTTTCTTGCATTACGGGCATCCCGGGGTGAGTTCAAAGTCCAACCCGACGTCTTCCGGCAGCAGGGTGTTCCTGAACCAGACGATGACGTCGCTGCCGAGTCCGCTCAAATCGCGGCGGTCGATCGTCGCGAGCACGTCGTTGGCTCCGTCGCAGTCGATGTCGAGGATCAGAATGTCGTTGATGAACGCTGGTCCGCTGGCCGCGAAGAGTGAGTCGTCAAGCTGGCCTTCGTCGGCGATCAGGTTGGCGGTCCACGAATCGAAGACCGAATCTGCGGCGCTGGAGTCCAGCCACAGGACCGATCCTTCTGCACCGACGACGACTTCCGGCTGACCGTCGAAATTGATGTCGCCCAGTTCAATGCCGAGCGGCACGCGATCTGGTACCTCGATCAGAACGTACACAGACCACGGGACATTCGTACGGACGTCGGCCGGGTTTTGGCCTGGGAGTTCGTCATTGTTCAGCAGGTCGCCTGGTCCCGGTCGGCGGAACCACTGCACGACCTGTCCGAGGTTGGAGCGGACAACCACATCGTTGAAACCGTCGAGATCGACGTCGCCGAGGGTCATCACGTCCGCGCCGCCGTCGACCTGTCCGACAGGGTAACGCGTCCACATGCTGGCCACGCCAACCGCCCCCGCGCCGGCTTCCCGTAGCGGGTTTGCTCGCCAGGAGATGTTGGCACTGGTTGCGGAGGGGCGTGTGTAGATGATGTCGAGGTCGCCATCGAGGTCGACGTCGTCGAGGATCAGGTCCTTGAGCGGCGGGATGTCGCGTTCGAGCACGATTTCGCGCGTGCCACGCCAATCGGAATAGCGCGGGTTGTCCGACCACGCCCGCGCGTCGGTGATCGAGCCGGGTCCTGGATTGAGGTACAGCTCGAGATCGTTGTCACTGTCCTCGCACGGCGGGTCGGGGCGGTTGCTGGTGATGACGATGTCGGGAAAGCCGTCGCCATTCATGTCGCCGACGCCCAGCGCGGTGATGCCGCCATCCTCAGGCGTATCGAGTGCGCGCTCGCCACCTTCCGGCGGGCTGCCGACCGGATAGCGTGCCGGTGAGAAAGAGCAGACGCCGCGAACGCAGGCCTGATTCGACTCGCATTCGAAGTCGTTGTCGCAAACACACAGGCCAAACGGCGACGTGTGCGGGAATTCCATGCATTCCTGGCCGAGAGACGAATTGCAATCATCCTGGCCGGGGCGACAGAAGTCGCGGAGGTTTGGCTCGTCGGACGCGAAAATCTCGACCGCCGGCCAAGCCGCACCACGAAGCAACTCGGCGCCGTCCGGGTTGAGCAGAATCTGAACCTGCCCGGTGAAGCCGTCTTCATTGACCAGTCCGTTGCCCGAGCAGAAGGGAACGGTGCCGCGGTGCTTGATCGCCAAGACGATGTCGAGGTCGCCGTCGGCGTCCATGTCCGCCAGCTCCAGCCCGGCCACGATCGCAATCGGGGCGGTACCGGAGACCTGCACACTTTCGAAACGCACGGTGCCGTCTGAGTCGCGCCGCTGCAGGTGAATCTGTACGACCTGCGACTGATTCCAGGCGGATGCGAAGTCGGGAAGGCCATCCCGGTCGATGTCGCCCCAGTCGAGGAACTTGGCGCCGGCGCTGTCTTCGGTGGCCGGATCGATCGAGCGCGCCAAAAAGAAGCTCTCGGTTTCCTTTTCGTCTTCCACTTCGGGCACGAGCGGCGGCATGGCGTCGCCGGCGTCACCGGATGAGAAGAATCCACCACCGTCGACGAAGCCGCGATTGTCGGTTGACGGTTCGTCGGGGACATCCGGTGTGGTGGTTTGCGGCACACAGCCAACGACGATGGCGAGTACCGCATAGAGCATAATCCTGTTCCGCATATTCAACGCCATGGGTCGATCTCCGTACACCCGTACGTGCGGCGCACTGCACCCCACGTGAGATTCCAGGTTGCTTGCCTGCGGACACGGGCAGGCACGGGATATATCGGCCCCCTGACAACGTCGGATGAAGATCATCCGACGCCGCGGGTGAAACTACGATATCCGGTCAGAATGCGAGATTCAGGTGGGCGTGCGGGGTGGAAACGTCCGCCGATTTGGCCGACGCCGCATGGTGGTGCAGAAGTTCGTTATCGGTCGTCGTCTGGGTGTCGCCGTGATCACATGGTGGTGTCGATGAGAACGTCAATAAGCGAGGTCAAAGCGATGACGAGTCCGAAGATGATTCCGAAGACGTACATGGGGCATCCTTTCCTTGAGAAGCCTTGGTTGGGATACTCTTCGGCACTTGCGGCTGGTCCGCTAAAGTGAATGATCGCCCGTTGGACGGGTGACGCCGACCGAATCGCTGTTTTCAGGGTTGCCACGCGTGTTTGAATCCGCACATGATCGGAACGAGGCCATCCAGATGGACGACGCTGCGCTCACGGCACAGTGTGACATCGATTTGTACAGGGCCAGTGGTCCCGGCGGGCAGAAGCGCAACAAGACGAGCTCGGCTGTCCGTTTTCGGCATCGTGCGAGTGGGATGATCGCCGTGGCGGTGGAGAGTCGGTCGCAGCATGAGAACCGGGCGCGGGCGTTGAAACGGCTGCGGCGGACGATGGCGCTGCAATGTCGGTTTGATGTGGATGTCGCGCAATACGCACCCGGCGAGGTTGTGACGTCCTGCATCACGCGGGATCAGAAGCTGCACGTGGGGCGGAAGGACCAGCGTATGAATGTCGTGATCGCCGAGTTGCTTGACCTGATCTTCGCGGTGGATGGGAAAGTGTCCGCCGCGGCAGAGAAGCTCGGCGTCTCGACGAGCAACCTGGTGTCGCTGATCAAGTCGGAACCGAAGATGCTCGCCCAGGTGAACGAGCTGCGTCGTCAACTCGGAGTCAAACCGCTGCGGTGACGTCGGTCAGTTGGCGGAGACCAGCGACTTGCCAGCAAGCAGTTTGTCAATCTCATCGCGCATTTGCTTCTTGTAGGCGTCGGACCAGCCACGGTGGATAGCCTGGATGGTGCCGTCAGGGCCGATGATGATGGTCGTTGGCAGCGACGAAACGCCGAATCGGCGACCGATGCGCCGCTTGGGGTCGATTGCAACTGTGCAGTCGTATCCTTCCTTTTCGAGAAATCTCGTTGCGACTTTTCTTGCTTCTCCGTGATTGACGGCGAACAACTGAACACCCTGGTCCTTATAGGAATCCGTGATCTCAATGATGTTCGGCATGGCCACGCGACAAGGGCCGCACCACGATGCCCAGAAATCCAGAACGATGACGTTCTTGCCCAGATAGTCACCAAGTTCGACTTCGTCGCCACTATTCAGTGCCATGGTCACGTTTGGCGCTTTCGATCCAATGATGGAATCGGGCGAACTGCCGAACGTCACATCCGCAAAGGTATCGACTTGTTGGCTGTCGCGCGGCGCTTTGATCTTGAAGTACTTGTCGCGCATCTCCTTGTCGAATTTCCAGGAATTAAATGTCACTTGCGCCGTCAGTTCGACGCCTGGAGGAAGCATGAACTCGTCGAAGCGGACATGTCCCTCTGTCACGATGGCCGAAAACCGGGAGATCGTCGGGCGATCTCCAGTCAAAATCCAAAGGTCCCATGTCTGCCCATCGCGGACCAGTTGAATGTGTTCCGTTTGTTTGCGTTGCACTTTCTCCTGCCCGATGTGTGAGGCAGAGGTGACGCCGGTCATCAGGGCTTCGTAGGGTGACGCCGTCATCAGATCTGAGATGAGCCGCATTCCGGGCATTCCGGAGACATCTGCCATCCTGGCGAGAGTCGACGCTATTGCCTCATTCGCATCGTATGTGTCTTCGGTCGCATGTGCACCATAGACCGGCATGTGCGTGAACAATCGCGACCCGTCGGCGACAATCGTGCCGCCTGATGTGCCTTTCGTCATCTTTAGGGCGAACCGATCGCTGCCATCCTTGTACAGCTTGAACTTCGATTCCTCCTCCTGAACGCTATCGCCGGACCCGATTACCCACTTCATTTCCGCGGTACTGCGTATCGTCTCGGCACTTTGGTACGTGGAGCACATGTCGCGCAGAATATCCGTCGCCTTGCGGTCGACAGATCCCGGTTCGGCGATTGCGGTGATCGTGATCATTGCAACAAGAGCGATTGGAAGTGCAGATTTCATGGATGATCCCCGGTAAAGAGTGGAGTACGATTCCGGTCCGCTGACACAGTCAGTTTACTCAGCGGCATCGCGACTCGCAAGAATAAAGCACGTGACGCATCACCCAACATACGAACAACAGAGCGTATGTTGAGATTGGCCACGGATTATTGAATCGGAATTTCCGCCAGCGATTTCCATGCTCCCGCTGCGCCGCACATCTCACAAAGTCATCACGTTCACCTGTACGAATCGGACCGTCGGCGAGACCCGCATGATGGCCCACGATCGCAGCGGTGCGCTGATCCGGGGATGGCTTCAGACATCAGTCCACGCCATGTGTTCGCACGACACCATTGGCGAACGCGCCGATACCATTCGCGCGAGAACCGCCCCACTCGTCGGCGACCCGGCCAGTCGCGCCATTTGCTGTATCGACGGCGGTGCGATTGGCCACAAATCAGTGGGTCCTCCCCGAAATCGGTCATCTGGTGTACCTTGTGCGGGGCGGCTGAATCGGAGCAACAATGCTCGAGGCGATTGGTCGATAAGATTCGAATCGAACGGCTGTGCTTGATGAACAGATCATGAGTGACCTGGAAAAACAACTCGACGCCCTGCGGACAAAGATCGACGACGTCGACGCGAAGATCGTTGCGCTGCTGAACGAACGCGCGAAGGTCGTGCTCGACATCGGCAAGGTGAAGGACGCCGACGGCAGTTGCACGTACGTGCCCAATCGCGAATCGCAAGTGCTGGACCGTGTCTCGAAGCTGAACGCCGGACCACTCCCGGAACAGACCATCCGCGCCATCTACCGCGAACTGATGAGCGGTTCGCTCGTGCTCGAACAGCCGCCGCGCATCGCCTACCTCGGCCCGCCGGGCAGTTTCTCGCACATGGCCGCCAAGCGCAAATTCGGATCAACCGTCGAATACGAAGCGTTGCAGAGCATCACCGCCGTTTTCGACGAGGTTGAACGCAAACGGGCTGACCTTGGCTTGGTCCCCATCGAGAACACAACCGGCGGCGGTGTGACCGATACGTTGGACGCGCTGGTCGATCGACAGGTCATCGTGTGCGGCGAGCTCAATCTCGGTGTGCACCTCCACCTGCTTGGCAAGGGCAGCATCGATCAGGTGGAAACGGTCTACTCCAAGCCGGAAGCGTTCGCTCAGTGTCGTGCATGGCTGACCGAAACCGGCCTGATCGACAAGATGCAAGGCGTCGCCAGCACGAGCAAAGCCGCGGAAATGGCGGCGACCGACCCGACAGCAGCCGGTATCGGCAGCGAGCTTGCCGGCGACATCTACGGTCTGCATCGCTTGGCCGACAGCATCGAAGACAATCCCAACAACATCACGCGATTCCTCGTGCTCGGTCAGACGCCGGCCAAACCGACCGGCGATGACAAGACCGCCCTCTATTTTCACGCGGCTGATCGTCCCGGAGCGCTGGTCGAGGTTCTCGGCATGTTCCGCCAGCTCAAGATCAACATGACGTTCATTCAGTCGCGCCCCGCGAGGCGGAAGGGTTTCGAGTATGCGTTTTTCGTCGATGTCGAGGGACACCGCGACCACGGCCACCTGCCCGATGCCCTGGAGCACGTCGTCCAGTTCTGCAACAACCTGAAAATCCTCGGAAGCTTCCCCCACGCCCGCGAGGTCTTGTAACGCAGGCCAAATCCGTGCACCATGTGTCGCCCGATCCGCGAACCGTGGTCGCGCATCGGTCGAATGCCAACTTCCGGGAAAGGACACAGACATCATGGCCCGACGTCCATTCGTCGCCGGCAACTGGAAAATGAATGGCACGCTCACCGACGCCCGTGAGCTGATGGCGGGTCTACGCAACGCCGTCGAGCCGGGCATGCCGGTCGACGTCGCCGTCTGCACGCCGTTCACCCTGCTCTACCCGATGGGCAAGGAACTGGACGGCACCGACATCAAGCTCGGCGCGCAAAACTGTTACTTCGAGAAGAAGGGTGCCTTTACCGGTGAGATTTCCCCAGGCATGCTCTCGGCGGCCAACTGCACCTACGTGATCATCGGCCACAGCGAGCGTCGGTACGTACTGGGCGAAACGGGTGACTTGCTGCGGGCCAAGGTGAAGTCCTGCCTTGAAGAGGGGCTGTCCGTGATTTACTGCGTGGGAGAGCTTCTCGACGAACGGGACGCCGGAAAGACCACCGACGTGGTCGGACGGCAGTTGGCTGAGTCTCTCAGCGACGATCTGGATCACGCGCGGCTGACGATCGCCTATGAGCCGGTCTGGGCGATTGGGACAGGTCGGACGGCGACACCGGATCAAGCGCAGGAGGTTCACGCGTTCATCCGCGAACGGATGGGCGGGCTTTTTGGGGCGGACGCGGGGGCTGCGATGCGCATCCAGTACGGTGGCAGCGTCAAACCGGGCAACGCCGCGGAGCTGATGGCCTGTCCGGATGTGGATGGCGCCCTTGTCGGTGGGGCGAGCTTGGTGGCTGAGGACTTTGCGGGTATCATACGTGCCGCAGCAGCCACCGCTTGAGTAGATGAGCAAGTGCGCCGGTGAATGAGCCAGGCGCGATATTTGGCAATATAGGAAGATTGGGATACTTCGATGACGTTACTGGCATTCTCTTTCTGGCAATGGATCATCGGGCTGGGCATGATTTTCTGCTGCCTGTTGTTGATTCTGATCGTTCTCGGTCAACCCGGCAGCAGCGGCGGATTGGCCGGTGCGTTCGGCGGTGGCGGTGGGGCGGCATTTGGTGCACGCACGGGTGACGCGTTTACGTGGATCACTGTCGCGTTGGCGTTCCTGTTCCTCCTCCTCGCAGTGCTTGGGAATTACACGTACAAACCGCGCACCGGTCCTGACAGAACCCTGATTGCCTCGCCTGCCGAACCGGACGGTGGTGATGCTGCCGTCCCCGACACCGAGGTCGAAACCGACGGCGGTGCGGCAGAGGGCGACGGAGCCACGCCTTAGCGACCATGATCGCGTCGATGACCGGGTATGGTGAAGCCCAGCGCCAAGTGGCTGGACTTCATTGCGCGCTCGAAATCCGCAGCGTGAACAATCGTTTTCTCAAGTGCACGATCAAGCTGCCGGACATTGCGCAATTCGCCGAGTCCGAAATCGAGAAGATCGTCCGCGATCGTCTCGTGCGCGGCAGCGTTTCGGTCGTGCTGCGGATGCGGAGTGATTCGGCTGACAGTGCTTACGAAATCAACCACGCGGCGTTGAGTGCGTACGCTGACGCTGTCAGCAAAGTGCAACTCAACGATGGCGTTCATGCGACCGTTGACCTGGCTGCGCTGGCGTCGTTGCCGGGTGTCTGTCAGCCACCCGAAATCACCGAGAAGCAGCGCGAGCAGTGGCTTGACGTTGTTTGTTCACTCGCAGCCGAGTGCCTCGATCAACTGGTGGAAATGCGCAGGCGGGAAGGCGAATCGCTTTACGACGACCTAGCTTCGCATTGCGACATGATCCGCGAGCAGATCAAGTTGGTCTCGGGTCGTGCTCCGGTGGTGGTCGAAGAATATCACGAACGCCTGGCTGGTCGGGTTGAGGCGTTGATGAGCAAGGGTCGTTTGGAGTTGGAGCGCGACGCGCTCGCGCGTGAAGTGGCGATCTACGCCGAACGTTGCGACGTCAGCGAGGAGATCGTCCGTCTCGGCGCGCACATCGACCACTTCATCGAGATATGCAAGAAGGGCGACGCTGTCGGACGCAGGCTTGATTTCCTGGCGCAGGAGATGCTCCGCGAAGCCAACACGATCGGCAGCAAGAGCAACGACAGCGACATTGCGCGAAGCGTCGTCGAAATGAAAGCCGTCATCGATCGCATCAAGGAACAGGTTCAAAATGCCGAGTGATGCCGTGACCGCAGTGAAACGGGGAAAAGTCGTCGTCATCAGCGGCCCGTCGGGAACGGGCAAGACCTCGATCTGCAACCAGCTTCTCGACAAGCTGCCCAACGCGGTCTGGAGTGTGTCGGCCACGACGCGTCCTCCGCGGAAGCATGAAATCGGCGGCGAATTGTTGCCCGGATTGCAGGCCAGCTACGATTACGTGTCCAAGGAGGAATTCCAGGCGATGCTTGATCGCGGGGAGTTCCTCGAATCGGCGGAATACGTTGGCCATATGTACGGCACGCCGCGAGGCCCTGTTGAAAAGGCGCTGTCTGAAGGCAATCACGTGATTGTCGAAATCGAGGTGCAGGGCGGGACGCAGGTCGCACAGCAGATGCCCGAGTCGATTCGGGTGTTCGTGTTGCCGCCGACGCGGGAAACGCTTGAAGCGCGGCTTAAGGGTCGCAAGACAGAGTCCGCCGCGAATCTCAAGAAACGCCTCGCCCAGGCGGACGGTGAAATCGCGGTCGCCCGTGACTCGGGTTACTACCAATACTTCGTCGTCAACGACGATCTGCACGAAACGGTCGCAGAAATCATGGACATCATTCGCAAGGAGACCGAGACCCAATGATTGAGCCACTCAAGCACGACGACATCATCAACAAGTGCGGCGGGCGCTTCAAGCTGACCGCCCTGATCCAACGCCGATGGGTTCAGCTCATGCAAGGCGCCAGGCCGATGGTCGAGACGGAAGGGCTGACGGATCTGGAGGTCGTCGTACAGGAAATCGTCGAGGGCAAGATCGAGCCGGTCTTCCCGGAAGACATCCACGACGATCATGACGCCCACTGATCCATCCGACACCGGATCAACCCCGCTGAACGGGCGGGAATTCGTCGTCGCGGTCTGCGGTGGGATCGCTGCCTACAAGGTGGCCACCGTGGTGTCACAACTCGCCCAGCGTGGTGCGGGGGTGACGGTCGCGATGACCGAGTCAGCCACGCACTTCGTCGGTCCGATGACCTTCCGGGCACTCTCCGGGCGCGATGTGCTGACCAGCCTTTGGGAAAGCCCAGACGCTGAAGATCCCCAGCACATTGGACTGACCCGTCGGGCGGATCTGCTCATCATTGCCCCTGCGACCGCCAACATCATCGGCAAGATCGCCAATGGCTTGTGTGATGACCTGGTGAGCACGATGGTGATCGCCGCCAGTTGCCCGATTCTGCTTGCACCCTCGATGAACGACCGCATGTGGGACTACCCCGCCGTTCAGACAAACCTCACGAAACTCCGTGAATTCGGCCATCATTTCGTCGGCCCTCAGGATGGGTGGCTGGCGTGTCGATCGGTTGGGCCTGGTCGAATGGCTGACCCCGACGACATCGTGACCGCAGCGTGCGGGATGATCGCCCCGTCCTCTAACCAGGGGTGACGCGGTGCGCATCCTTGTGACAGCCGGTCCGACCCGCGAGTTTTTCGATACCGTACGTTTCATCTCCAATCCGTCGTCTGGCAAGATGGGCTGCCTCATCGCCGAAGAGGCCGCGAAGTCCGACCATGACGTGCAACTGGTCCTGGGCCCGGTCGGGATCGACCCACCGGACGGCGTCGCGGTGACGCATGTGGTCAGTGCTCGCGATATGTACGACGCCAGTGCGACTGCTTTCGAAACGTGCGACGCCGCCATCTTCACGGCAGCCGTCTGCGACTACCGTCCGGCCCGCAAACTCGATCACAAGTTGCAGAAACGTGCACAGGATCGACACATCACTTTGGTGCCGACGCAGGATATCGCCGCTTCTCTCGGGAAAATAAAGCAGCACCGAATCACGATCGGATTCGCCATGGAAGACCACGATCACCATGCCCACGCCGAGCAAAAACTGAAGCGCAAGAATTGCGATGCGATTGTCCTCAATGGCCCGGAAAATGTGGGCTCCGATGACGCAGTGGTCGAAATCCACCATGCGGACGGCAGTTGGACAGGGCCGTTTTCAGGGTCAAAAAGGGCGATCGCTCAGAGGATCGTGCGGATGGCGGACATGCTGTTTGCGATGAATCCTTAACATTTTGCAAAACATGATCTTGGGTTGATCGTTGGTGCGGCGCGCTGGCCTGTGAAGTCTTGCCGACGTGTCAGGTCGCACGCGCATGTGGAAAGCGGGTTTGTGTGGCCTGACATGGGGACATGCGTTGCGTAACCCACGATGGGAGCAGGAAAAGAGTGTCCTCAAAAGTTCAAGCGATTCCAGACGAAGCGCCGATAGCGTCCAGCAGTAGGATCGCGCATGCCGGTGCGTTTGATTGCCGGTTGAACATAGTCGTCCCGCTCAGGATGCGGGTTTTTTCCGAAAAATGGTGTTGACTAGGCCTTGGCGATACCTACAATTCGCCCGCGTTGGACATGACGGGGTGACCATGAATGGGCATGGCCATTGTCGTCATAGAGCACGGAGGCTCGCTGCAATCGAGGCTGGCGCGTAATCGATTGCGGCGGAAAAGCCACCACCTCCCCACGCTCGGGAAGGCCTATACGGACTCGTATGAGAACATGTTGACGTTGTTGGGTGTTAGGCAGCGTCTGAAAGAGGATCCGGTTGAGACTGGCCTGTAGCCAACGTTCATTGGTTGTGCATTTGAGGTTTGTGTTTCGCCCTGCGCGCTGCGGGCGAAACTGTCCATAGGAATTACGTGATGTTGAGTCGAGCGAGAGTCCGTCAAGCGAAGCAGCGTGAAATGCGGACTACGCGGAACGGTTGTACTGGAGGATTTGGTCGAATGATAGGGTCAAGTATGAATGGTACGAAAGGCCGGACCACGTTTGCGACAAGTCTGCGTGCCGGCACGTTGTTTGCCGCGCTGGCTGTGCTGACGCTGGCAATTCCGGGTTGTCCGCCGCCGGTAAATCCGTGCGAGTCGGATGCTGATTGTGGTGAGAATCAGACGTGCAACGTCGAGTCGGGAATGTGCGAAGATGTACCCCCGCCGACGCCATGCATGGATGATTCCGAGTGCGCTGACGGTGAAGTTTGCACCGATGGTGTCTGCGTTGAAGACACGAGCTGCATGACGGACGCAGATTGTGCTGACGGCGAAGTCTGCAACGAAGGTGTCTGCGAGGCTGCTCCGCCGGCCACGCCGCTTGAGGAGGCCAACGATACTGTCGACTTCGACGGTCTCGAGGAAGGCAGTGACGTCACACTGAACGCTCCTGACTTCGGTGCTCTCGCTCAGAACGAAGGTTGCACCTGCACGTGGAGTGCGGATGGCGCCGGTACGTTCGATCCGAACGGCACGGAAGAGTCCTGCACGACGACGTACTCGCCGGCGACCGACGACACGTCGATCACCGTCGACATCACCTGCGAAGGTGAGACGCGTTCAAGTGCGCAGGACGTGACGGTTGGCATGATGCCGCCGCCTCCTGGTTTCTCAGTTGCTTTGGATTGCCCTGAGAATGCAGATCCAGGCACCACGTTTGCTGTGACCGCGACGGCTTCGGGTCAGTCCGGTGATGTTACCTTCGAGGTAACCGCCTCGACCGGTACGATCGACGACAACACGTCGGCGACGCCGCAGATTACGCTGGATGGCAGTGCTATCGGTTCCTCGACTGTTTCGGTCACGGCGACGGACACTGTCACCGACGACAACGGTACGCCGGACGATGACAGCGATGACATGACGACGACCGAGACCGCCACCGCGATGTGCACGGTCACGATCAACACGAATCCGCTTTCGGTGAATGCTGGTGCGGATCGTATTCTGTTCCCGAACACCACCGATTTCGGTGGTGCTGCTGCCTTCTCGGCTGGTGGCCAGATGACGTCGGGTGCGACCGGCGGTACGGTTCCGACCATCACGGGTGTTGTGAACCGCGGTGACGACTCAGATGTTTCGGTGAACTGGGAAATCGTTTCGGTTCCGACGGGTGCGAGCGTCAATGACGTGACCATCCTGAACTCAAGCTCGCGGAACATGACGTACCTGATCATCCCGACGCTGACAAACACGGCGTCGACGATCCTGAACACGGGCGTTTCCGGCTCGAACACCAACACGGTGATTCCGGGTTCGTACACGTTCCGCGTCACGGTGAGCGATCTGATTACGGGTGATACGGCCAATGATGAGGTTGTTCACACGCTGATTCCGGGCTTTGCGATCGCAGCTGCTGCGACGCCTGGTTCGCTTCAGGGTATCGCGAATGCTCCGCAGAACCTGACGAACTACACGATTTCGCCGAATTCGCTGAATCTTCCAGTGAAGATTCTGTCGCTCGTCGAAGGCCAGCTCGAGTACTCGCTGCGTGATGCGTTTGACAACACGCAGGGTACTGCTCCGCTCGACTTCGATCAGAGTGGTGCGATCACTGGTACGGATACAGGCTTCCTGTACGACGACTTCACGGCGGTTCAGACGCTGAATCAGACGACGCTGACCGAAACGACGGACGGCGCCCTGATCGACGACGAGGCAGAGGTTACGAGCACGACGCGTGGTACGTACATTCTGCAGTCGGCCCTCTCCGCTGGTGCTGCCAGTGTTGCCGCTTCGCCGGCAGGTGGTCTTGCCACCTTCCACGTGCAGACGACGCTTCCGTCGACCCTGGACACCCGCGCGAACTTCGCATCGTCGACGCTTAGCCACTTCGGTCTGGTCAACAGCACGATGAGCACGTCGAACGCTGCCGTCTTCAGCCGTGCAACGGCGATCCACGGTGCCCGCGCTGCTCAGAATGCCGAGAGCTGGTATGCCGCAACGGCTGCGACCTGCTGCGACATCAATGGCGACGGTTGGGAAGAGCTGCTGCTCGGTATCAACGAGGATCTCGACGGTTCGGCCGGCGACCTCGGTGTGGCGATTGTTCGCGGTCTGGGTGCTGACCCAACCGTGGCCACCAACTCGCCGCTGAACAACAGTGCTCACAACTTCGGCACGCTGTCCGGTACCACCGATGGTGGTGACGGCGACGATCTCGGTGATCCGAACGGCACGACGCTCGTCGATGTCTTCAGCGTCAGCGCTGCCGCTGGTGCCGCTGAGTTCATCACGGACCTCGAGTGCTGCGATCTGGACAACGACGGCAACCTTGATCTGGTTGTTGGTGAGCCGGGCTTCGGTACGAATGCCCAGGCTGGTCGCGTCCACATCTACTACGGTACGGCCAACACTGGCTTCGCCCAGAACCCATGGACAGCCAACGGTAGCACGGTTGCCGGTGGTGGCGGTGGCGCGCTGGTGACGCCTGTCGTTCTCGCTCGTACCGATGCGGCTGCCACGGACTACGATCTGTTCGGCTACCGTGTTGAGTGCTGTGACTACAACAACGATGGCGTTGATGACCTCGTCGTCTCGGCTCCGGGTGGTGGTGGCACGACCGCCAGTGCTCAGGTTGCCACGAACGTCGCTGTTGCTGGTGCTCAGGGTCCTGTGACGACGGTTGCTGTTGATGACAGTGCTGGTGGTGCTGCGACCCTCACGTCGCTGGCCGTTGGTGATCTCATCGAGTTTGGTACTGAGAATGCCTTCCGTCGCGTTGTTTCGACGGCTGCGACCGGTACGGGCCAGATCGTGATCGATCGTCCTGTCACGGTTGCTGACAATAGCATCGTCAACGAGCTGACCGGTGCAACCGGCGCGGTTTACGGCTTTGCTGGATCGATCGTTCGTCTTGCGAACACGACCGTTAATGACACCGGCTCGAACGCTGGTTTCCGTCTGGTTCCGACCAGTGCTCAGTCCGGTGACTTCACGGGTGCTGCACTCTGGTGCGACGACGTCAGTGGCGATGGTGTTGCTGACATCGTTTACGGTGCACCGGGTCGTCAGGACTCGGCTGCGACGCCGAACCAGAATGCTGGTGCGGTTCTCGTTCTCAACGGTGGAAACCTGACCGGCTCGATCTCGACGGTTAGCCGCATCTACGAAGGTAATGCTGCTCACCTCGGTTTCGGTCGCGACGTTATCTGCACCGACTTCAACGGTGATGGCACGCGTGACCTCGTCGTCAGTGCACTCGTCGGTGATACGACGGACGGTCTGGATGTTGTGACCAAGGCTGGTCGCATCTTCTTTATCCCGAGCACGGTTGCCACCGTTCAGTCGAGCCAGATCGGTGTTGCCGGTCAGGCACAGCTTTCGGCTCAGCCGCAGATCACGGGTGGCACAAGCGATTCGAACATCGGTGTTCGTTTGTGCTCCGCTGATTTCAATCAGGACGGCCTGCAGGATGTGTTCACGTCCGGTTCGTCGACAACGGCTGCGAACAACGTTGGTCTCCTGATCAACGGTAACGCGGCATTCGGTGCGACCGTGACGGCCAGCACAACGTTCAGCGACGGCAACGCCGCACTGTTCCGTGCACCTGCACTGGTTGCTCTTGAAACCGGTCTGGATCCGGATGGTGTTCTGTACTTCGCTGCAGACGCCTGCCTCTTCTGCGATGTCAATGGCGACCAGGTCACTGACCTGTTCTTCAGCGGAACGCAGGCTGCTCCGTCTGACGCCTACGCCGTTTACGGTGCGACGTCGACGCCAGCTCCGTAAGGTGTTGAATCATGCTTGGTCGGCGATCTGATCGCCGGCTGAGATCAGGACGAAAGGTCCGGCTGTCCCGAGTGGGCAGCCGGGCCTTTTCTTTTCGCTTCGACTCATGCTTGCGGTTGTGTGTCGTTGTCATCGGTATGACGGATTTCTTGACAGGACGGCGTGTCAACGCGACTGTTGCCGTAGGACACGTTGGGTCTATGAAAATGTTGGGTTTGGGTTTCATGATGAACAACTTGAAATGCGCGTTGATGGTGGCGGTGACGCTTGCGGCGACCGTGGCAGGTCAGGAGGAATTCGTCGGCTCGAAGGCGCGAGAAGAGCGCGTTGGCCTTCCTTTGTCCACGGCACGGATGATGACGGATCACCTGCGCGCGATGGGCATCGCGTGGGACCGTCCCTGGGCGACGACCAAGGACATGGAGCGGATCGATCGCCTTGCACCGCTCACCCTCGATGAGTGGAAGATGTTGGCTGATGAAGCGTCGACGTTGCACGCTGGGGTGACGGATGAACGGTTGCAGATGTTCGCGGCGTCGCGTGAGGTGAATCTCGGAAGCGTCGACGGCGTGGCCGCAACTGCGAACGTCGACAAGTCAGCCGTTCTGGACGCCGTTCGCATGCAGGTGGCTATTCTGGAGCGCGCGGAGAAGTGGGGCTCTGAGACGATCACGGTCGAGGACGCTGAGATCGACGCGTACATCGAGGATGTTCTGCGTGAGGTGGAGATCGCGACGGCGGTTCTGAAATCAGAAGATTTTCTGCACAAGGTCGAGGCGCCGGCGGATGAAGCGTTGGCGGCGTTCTTCGCGTCGCAGCAGGGCGATTCCTGCGACTCGTCGCGGTACGTCATTCCGCACCGTGTGCGGTTTGAGTACATCGAACTGAAGCGTGCGTCGATCAAGGCCATGATCAATCCGGATGAGACGGCGTTGCAGGACTATTTCGCGCAGTATCGTGCGGAACGATGGGATGGTGAGTCGTTCGAGGATGTGCGGGCTGACGTGGCTGAGACGTACAAGACCGCGTTGGCTGGCGGAATCGCAAAACAGGTGATGGAGGGGTTGAAAGCTGACTTGAATGCCCCCTGGAAGAGCGCGAAGGTTGGCGATGATGGTTTTCCGGTGGCACCGGTGGCGGTGGCTGCGACGGATTACCTTCAGCGCGTGGCGGCCGATACCGCACGGCGGCTGAACGTACCGCTGGCTGTTGTTGATTCGGGGCTTGTGACGGCGGAGGAGCTGGCGACGCTCGAGGGGATCAGTGCGTCGCGGTGGTATCCTGAAGACGGACTGCCGGTCAAGTTCCAGTTTCTGCCGATGGCGGTGCAGGGCATCAAGAAGAAACCGCGCCCCGGTTCGCGCGACTGGGCGTTTGCGATGTATGAGCCGACCGATGTGTTGATGGCCAAGACGCCGGGCGAGGGGAGTTCAGCGTGGTACATTGGCAGGGTTGTCGAAGTGGCGGAGCCGAAACCCGCGCCGGATCTGTACTGGGATTTTGAGCGGGTGCGGAGCGACTGGCAGCGTGCCGAAGCAGCCAGGATCGCTGAATCGCACGCGAAACAGCTGCTCAACGACGCGGCGTCGGTTGGCTTGCTGACGGCGTGGGAGGGTTGGGTTGAAAAGGATGATTTGTCGGCGTCGATTTTGATCACGCCGGAGCCGTTCTCGAAACGGACAGAAACGGGCGGCGAATTCGCGGTGACGCACATCGCAACGCGGGTCGCCAAGGTGCGCGGTGTTGAAGATCGTTCGTTCGTTCCGCAATGTTTCACTTTGGCCGACGATGTGATATCGGCTGCGAAGACGTCCGGGCAGGTACCGTCGGTACTGGCTGGTGCGATGCCGCTGGCGAATGATGCGGGTTGGGCGGTCGTGGAGTTTCTGAAGTTCTACGAACCGCCCGAGGTGCCGACGGATCAACGGGCGCGGGTCGCGCATCGCTTGCGAATTGAGAAGTTCTACCGCAAGATTCTGCAGTGGTTCGACCCGGCCGCGATTCGCATGCGTGCCGCCAAGCGCGGGTAGCAGCGAGCCACGCCGAAACGCGGAGCGGCTGTCTGAAGATCCGCTGCGACTGAGAGCGCATGCGAAGAAAGGGCATCAGCTTGGGGGATAGCATGGCCGAGACGTGGCGCGTGCGCGTGGTGCCCAAGCGTGGTGATTTCGATGTCGCCGGGGCCGAGAAACTGCGTGAAGTGCATGCGCTCGGAATGCAACATGTCTCGATGGTGCGTTCTGCAACCATCTACGAACTGCGTGGCCATCTTGATGAACCGGTTGTTCGAAGATTGGCGGATGACCTGCTGTGCGATGCCGTCAATCAGCGGGCGGTCGTTGTGCGCGTGGCCAATGACGTGCCGACGGATGTGGCGACCGTAGAGGTGTTCTTTCGTCCTGGCGTGATGGACGCGGTGGCGTTGACGGCGATGACGTCGCTGCGGCGGTTGATGGCGTCGTGGGGCGGTGAATCGGGTGCGATTGATGCGGTTCGGACTGGTATTCGATATGAGATTGAAGGCGTCGCGGACCGGGCGGAGTTGGAGACGCTGACGCGCGGTGTGCTGGTCAACGATTGCGTGCAACAGGCGACGCTAAGCGGTTTCGGAGAGACCGTCGTCGCGAGTCGGTGGGTGACGGCGCCGTTGTCGGCTGATCAGGACGTACGAAGGGTGCAGATCCGCGGCCGCGACGATGCCGCCTTGGACGCGGTGTCACGCGACGGCCATCTGTTCCTGAATACCGAGGAAATGCGGGCGATTCAGCGTCATTACGATGCGCTGGGACGCGACCCGACCGACATCGAACTCGAGACGCTGGCCCAGACATGGTCAGAACACTGCGTGCACAAGACGCTCAAGGCCGACGTCTGGTACGAAGGCGATGATTTTGGACGTGATGGTCACGTCGAGCTGCGATTCGACAATCTGCTGAAAACCACGATCGTACATGCCACGCGAACGTTGGATTGCGAGTGGTGTTTGTCGGTGTTTGATGACAACGCCGGCGTCATTGCGTTCGACGATGACCACGGGATCGCCTTCAAGGTCGAGACACACAACCGACCGTCGGCCATCGAACCGTACGGCGGTGCCGCGACGGGCATCGGCGGCTGCATCCGCGATATCATGGGCTGCGGACTCGGGGCCAAACCGGTTGCGAACACGGACGTATTTTGCGTGGCGGACCCGCGCTGGTCGGCGGATCGATTGCCGCAGGGCGTGCTGCATCCGCGTCGCGTGTTGAACGGCGTCGTGCAGGGCGTTCGGGATTACGGCAACCGCATGGGCATTCCGACGGTCAACGGCGCGATTCTGTTCGAGAAACGTTACCTGACCAATCCGCTGGTTTTTTGCGGATGTGTTGGCCTGTTGCCCAGGCGGTTCGTGCACAAGGAGGCGAGGGCGGGCGATTGCATCGTGGTGCTTGGCGGGCGGACCGGTCGCGACGGCATTCATGGGGCAACGTTTTCATCGGGCGGGTTGACCGACCGACACGCGGAGGATTTCGCACACGCGGTGCAGATTGGCCACCCGATCGAGCAGAAGCGGGTGCTTGAGGCGGTCCTGCGGGCGCGTAACGAGGCGTCGGGTTGTTTGTTCAACGCCATCACCGATTGCGGTGCGGGCGGTTTGAGCAGCGCCATCGGCGAGATGGGTGAGAAACTCGGGGCGACCGTTCACCTTGAGAAGGTCCCGTTGAAGTATGAAGGCCTGCGTTATGACGAGATCTGGATATCCGAAGCCCAGGAACGGATGGTCCTGTCTGTGCCACCGGAGAATGTCAAACGCCTGATCGAAATTGCAGCCGCAGAGGAAACCGAAGCCACGGTTGTCGGCACGTTTGAAGCGACCGGTCTGTTGCGTTTGATGTTCGGCGGTACACTCGTTGGCGAATTGGATTTGGCGTTCCTGCACGAAGGACTGCCACGTCGCAAGCTGAAGGCGACGTGGACCAAGCCGGAGACGATCAAATCGGAAATCGTGCCCGATGCCGTCGACAACAAAGTCTTCCTGCACAAGCTTCATGAACTGAACATCGCGTCCAAGCAGTGGGTTATTCGCCAGTATGATCATGAAGTGCAGGGCGGAAGTTCGGTCAAGCCGCTTGTCGGGCCTGGCATTGGTCCGTCGGACGCGGCCGTGGTCCGACCGCTGCTGACCAGCGATCGCGGATTCGCCGTGGCGTGCGGTTTGTGCCCGCAGGAAAGCGATCGCGATCCGTATACCATGGCGATTTATGCCGTCGACGAAGCCATCCGGAACGTCGTCTGTGTCGGTGGTGATCTGTCGCGAACCGCAATCCTCGACAATTTCAGTTGGGGCGACGTGTCGCGTGAGGAATCGGTGGGGGCGTTGGTGCGGGCGTGCGTCGGGGCGAAGGACGCCGCCATCGCGTACGGCACGCCGTTCATTTCTGGCAAGGATTCGCTGAACAATCAGTTCACGCTGGCGGCGGAGGATGCCGAGCGTCTCGATTTACCGCAACACATGCAGATTCCGCATACTCTGCTGATCAGTGCGATCAGCGTGATCGCGGATGTGACGCGCTGCGTGACGATGGACCTGAAGTGCGTCGGCTCGTCGCTTGTCTACGTGCGGAGCGATTCTGTCGATGACCTTGACGCGATGATGGACGTGCATCGCGCTGTGGCGGGTTGGATCGCCGATGGACGCGTGTTGGCCGCCCATGACGTCAGCGACGGCGGCGTCGGTGTGACGTTGGCGGAGATGTGCATTGCGTCGAATCTCAGCATCAACGTTGATGTCGGGCGAGTATCGACAGAAACCAACGATGGCGCGTTGCTGTTTGGCGAGAGGCCTTGTGCTTATGTGCTGGAATGGGCGGATGGTAACGGACCTGACGATGATCGGGGGCTTCCGCTGGGCAAGGTTGTCGGCGATGCGACGATGACGATCAATCGCGATGGTCGAGAGGTTGTCTTGCTGGCGGTCAAGGACATGCGGACAGTTTGGTCGCAGGCGTTGGAACGGGCGATGGGTGTTTAGATGGCGTGTCGGGTTCTCATCGTGCGGGCGGCTGGTTCAAATTGCGAGCATGAGACGGCGCACGCGTGGTCGTTGGCTGGGGCAACGTGTGACATCGAGCATGTGGCGGCGCTGCGCGACCATCCGGGGCAACTCAACGACTATCAGATACTGACCATTCCCGGCGGCTTTTCGTATGGTGACGACATCGCGGCGGGCGTGGTGTTTGGTCAGGACTTGAAACTGTTCCTGGCCGACGCATTGCGGGCGTTCGTGGATCGCGGCGGACTGATTCTCGGCATCTGCAACGGGTTTCAGGTGCTGTCGCAGGCTGGTCTGGTGCCGGGGGCGGACCTTGGCGCCGACGCCGTGACGCTGACGCAGAACACGTCGGGGCATTACGAGGATCGCTGGGTGCATTTGGCTCCGGATGCAGCGTGTGCCTTCGCTGATGACGACGGCCTGATGTGTGTGCCGGTGGCGCATGCGGAAGGGCGGTTGGTCGGTCGCGATCGGGATGTGGTGTCGGCTTTGGAAGAGCGGGGGCGGATCGCGTTTCGCTATGTCGATCAGAACGGGCAGGCCGGCGGTTATCCGATCAACCCGAATGGCAGCGTTCGCGACATCGCGGGTTTGACGGATGAAACGGGTCGCGTGCTGGGACTGATGCCGCATCCCGAACGCCATGTGCACCTGACAC
Source organism: Phycisphaerae bacterium (assembly GCA_028289375.1). Taxonomy (GTDB): domain Bacteria; phylum Planctomycetota; class Phycisphaerae; order UBA1845; family UBA1845; genus OFTM371. The sequence goes on from JANQQK010000028.1 coordinate 239,414, forward strand.
ACCATCCAAGCTGGACCGCGCTGCCCCGCGATCGAACACCCGACGGGCTACGCCTCTTCCGGGCGGGCGTCCGACATTTCGCGTAGCCGACCCATCAGATCACGCGCTGCTCACCTTCTCCAGCCACGTCACAAGATCGGCGAAGAACTGTTCGTGGTCGGGATCGAATTCAAGCGTGTGACGTGAGTTCTCGTATGTTGTGATGCCCGTGTCCGGCCAACGAAGTTTGCGGACAAAGTCGGTTGTCTTGTCGTTGTCGATGATGCATTCGTCGGCTGCGAGCATCAGGTGCAGCGGGACGGGCGTTGCGCGACCGAGCTTGGCCACGATCTTGTCCATCCGTCGTGAAGCGAGGAAGAAGCCAGCCGTCGCCTGGTGAATCTGATGCGGGTCGTTTTCGAGAAACTCGATCCATTCGGGGACAGCCGTGAACATGGTGGGATCGTTCAGCGGAATGTCGTAGTGCTTGTGCGGGGCGCTGACCATCGACATGCCGATACGGAACATTTCGGTCTTGGATACGCCGACCAGCGGGAAGATGCCGGGCGTGATCATGCAGAGCGATGCTGTCGTCTCAGGGCGGGTTGCGTGCAGGGCAGCCACGAGCTTGCCGCCCCAACTGATGCCGGCAAGGTGGACCCTGGGGTGCTGCGTGATGTCGCGGAGATGATCGGCACAGGCCAGCCCGTCATCGAGCAGTTGCTGGACCGAATCGGCATGACCGCGATCCAGTGTGTTGCGACCCGATCCGCGGCGATCGGGCACCAACACCGTGAATCCTGCTGCCTGCATTCGCTTGGCTGATGCGTCGTACCATCCGCAGTGCGATTGGATGCCGTGGAAGTAGAGGACGGCTCCGCGACAGGTCGCGGCTGGATAGAGCCGCGCGTATGCCTCGTAGCCATCGGGCAGCGTGATGCGTTGTTCTTCGTACGACGTCATGGTCAACCATGCTAAGTGCGATGGCACGAAAGAGCACGCTTCGGCTTTCGTCCTGGTGCGGCGTTCTGGTAGACTATTGGCAGTCGGGAGCAACGAGCCAATCATGACCCAGCCTCAGAACACGAACATCCCCGCGGCGCTGCGACAGTGGCTGGAGACGGATCGAATGTTTGGCCTGCGCGAGCAGCCACTTGTGCTGACGCCGCCGACAGCGAATACCTCAACCATCGCGTCGGTGGACTCGCCGGTGCAACAGGTTTCAGGCGATGCGGCCAACGCATTACGCGTGCTGGACGAGCAGCATGTCAAGGGCTGTCAGAAATGCGGGCTGGCAGCCGGACGGACGAACACCGTGTTTGGCGTCGGGTCTGCGACGGCGAGACTGGTGTTCGTTGGTGAAGCGCCTGGTTTCCACGAGGATCAGCAGGGAATTCCGTTCGTCGGCAGGGCGGGGGATTTGCTGACGCGCATGATCGCAGCCATGGGGCTGAGTCGTGAGACCGTCTACATCTGCAACGTGCTCAAATGTCGTCCGCCGAACAATCGCGACCCCGCCGCCGATGAGATATCGGCATGCAGTCCGTATCTGTTCGAGCAATTGCGACAGATCGGCCCGGAAGTCATCGTGGCGCTCGGAGCACCGGCGGCACGGACACTTCTGGAGACCGGCCTCGGCATCGGAAAGCTCCGCGGCACGTTCCATGAATTCCGACTGCCCAATAGCGAAGGCCACGTGATCCCGCTGATGCCGACCTACCACCCCGCCTATCTGTTGCGGAACCCGGCGGAAAAGGTCAAGGCGTGGGCCGACCTGCAAACGGTGATGCGCAAGCTCGGGCTCGAAATGCCAAAGCGCTGAATGTGCGAATGTGAAGGCAGTCGATCAGGCCGACGGGTGCAATTCCTGCTGAGCGGGGTCATTGGTTGACTTGTCGCCATTCGGCGATGCGGCATCGAGCACGACAACAAAGCTGGTGCCCTCACTGCTGCTATGCACCTCGATCGACCCCTGAAGTTCGTCGACGATCTTCTTGCACGCCGCCAGCCCCAGACCCGTACCGCCATGCCCCTTGGTGGAGTGAAACGCCTCGAAGATGCTCTGGCGATCTTCTTCGGCGATGCCGGGACCATTGTCGCTGATGGTCAGTCGTGCTTCGCCATGCTCGGTGTCATGAATGGTGCGGACGAGGATGCGACCCGTGTCCGCGTCCACGGCTTCAACGGCGTTGAGCACGATGTTGGTGATGACCTGGTGGATGCCGTCGTTGTCCAGCGGTATCAGCGGCAGGTCGTCGAGATCGGTCTTGATGTCCACGTGCTTCGAATCTGCTGCCGTGATGCACAGGCCGACCGCGTCCTCCACGACGTCGTTGAGCTGAGCCAGTTCCACCTGCGGCTCACGCTGCTTACTGAATGTGAGCATGTTGGTGGCCAGCCGCATGGTCCGTTCGAGGTTTCGTTGCACGATGGTCCATCCGGAACCGACGCGATCGAGATTGCCGCGCTTGATACCCATTTCGACCACATCGGCGCCGCTTCGAATCCCCTGCAGGATGTTGCGAATGTTGTGCGAGAGATGAGCCACGGTCTCGCCGACAGCCGCGAGGCGTTCCTGCCGCACACGCGCCTCGATGAGACGTGCGTTTTCGATGGCCATGCCCGCGAGCTTGCCGATGGCGGTTGCGACGAGCAGTTGCTGTTGGGAGTAGGTATGAATGCTCATCGGGCAGTCGATTTGAATCACGCCGGCCACGTCGTAGTGCATGAGAATCGGCACGCAGATGACGCTGCGCAAACCCAGTTGCGCGATGCTCGCATCCTTGCTGCCGGCTCCGAAGCGTGTCTCGGACTGTGCATTGGCGCACAGCACGCCCTGACGCGTCTGCAGAACGTGGTTGATGATGCGGCGAGACGTGATGACCCGGTCGTCTTCGCCACCACGTTTCTTGCGATGTCGAATGACCGCCGGCTCCATGTCGCCGCTTTCCGCGTCACGCAGCAGAATGAAGACACGGTCCGACGGCAGATGGCTGATGATAATGTCGGTCGTGCGTTCCAGAAACTCGTTGATGCTCGAGAATGTTCCAATCGACTCAGCCAATTGATACATGACGTTCCAGGCGTGCACGGCGTCGGAAGTCTCGGGCGACGCGAGGATGACGCTTTCATCACCGGCCGTTGCGCTGGCAAGAATCGACGCATCGAAGTTCTTGTCGTCGCCCTGCAGTTCGACGAGGTCATTGCTCCAGCCGGCCTGCGGAATCGGGCCGGCTGCGTGCTCATCAGCGTTGAGACTGAAGGAAAGCAACGTACCACCGATGCGGACGCGATCGGCGTGCTTCAGCACGGTTGGCCCGTCGATCCGCTGCCCATTCACGTAGGTGCCGTTGGAGCTGTGGAAGTCCTCGATGTGCCAGTGGCCATCTTTGAGCCGCATCTCAGCATGACGCCGCGAAATCGCATGGTCGGTCAGCGGCACTTCAACGGACCGGCGACCGAGAACAATCGCGTCGCCGTCGAGCGTGAAACGCTTGCCCTTATCCGGACCTTGCAGGACGTGAAATGCCGGCACAGGCCATTCCCTTTCCGAATGCCATCAATCAACGCGATCGACGTCAGAATCGACAGAAGGCACGCCTCGATCATAGCACCAGTCAAGACGCGGTTGGTTGTAGACGCGGCTGATGCCGCGCACGGGCCCACCTCGGTTTCAGTCTAAAAATCTGCCGTTGCCATGTCAATTTAAACTTGATTTTACGCAGTTGACGCCCCGCGCCCGCGTCGTCGCATGATCAAGCCGCCGTTCATGATAACCGACACCATCTAGGTGACATGCAGGCCACAAGGCACGTGAACATTTACCGGACCTGGCGCTGCAGCAATTTGGGGGTGACCACCGTGAGTAAGCCACGCAGTTTGCAATCGTTGCATGAGATGGGAACCGGAAAGCACGACGCCCAGAAGTCGAATTCCAGTCTCGAGAAAACGCTCGACTCCCTGCTCGGACCGGGGGAGTCAGCTCCCAGCGAACAGACACCCGCCACCGCCGACGCCAAACCATCGCCCATCGATACGCTGCGAAACCTCCTGGAGGAGGAACTGCTGCACGCTGTCGAGGACTTTGCCCTGCGGTATCAGGAGAAGGGCATCGCCGTCTCCATCGATTGTTCCGAATTTCTGAGTGGCGAATCGCGAACAATCGTCGTCGACGTGGGGTTCGGCAGCTTGCGGTGCAAGCTTGAAGGCTTGGTGACACAAGACGGCATCGCATTTCAGGAATCGCGTTTCGTATCAGGCGTCGCGGGTACGGTGACAGCCGGCCCGATGCTCAGGCTTCGCGGCCTCACGGCTGAGTTGTTCGTGAACTACATCTACGACCGTACCATCTCGCTTGTGCACGAAGCGAAGCGCTCTGCCAAGACTTAGAAGCGCAGGCACATCACAGGGTCAGCTCTTCTCGCCGTGGCTTAGATTCTCCATCGATTTGTTTGATGGTTCGATTTTCTCGCGATACGCCTCCATTCCCTCTGGTGGTGGGAAGGTCCGCATCGGATCGAGCGGTGGGGTGTTGTCGGCACAGATGGACAAGAAGTAGTCGGACAAGCGATCGTACGTTGTTCGACGGGTATCCTCCGGCAGTCGCCGCCACAATCGAGCCTTGTGCATCACGAAGACGGCGTCGGAAGGCATCTTCATGAAGTCCACCACGGCGTTGGCGTACATCTGCTTGAGCGGTGGCAGATTCTGGCGACCGAATTGTCCGACGTCGGGGTTCAGATTCTTCATGTAGTAAACCCAGAACTCACGCGCCCACTCGTACGCCCCGATGCTCTTGTCCGACTCGCCAAGGCTCAGCCACTTCAGCGATCGCATGAACCATGACCCGATTTGCATGTTGGTCGTCTTGAAGCTGCCGAGGTTCTCCTTGAAGTCCTTGAGCACGAAGTCCTTCAGCGGCATGAAATAGTCGGCACGCGGGGAGCCATCATTGTTGCGGTTGTATTTTTGCAGGTACGCGTAGTATTCCTTGGCTTGGTCCAGGTTTGCCTTGCCGCCTTCGATGTAGAGTTGACGAATAGCATCACTCAGGAAATTGTGGTGTCCGTCCTTGTAGTTCGGACCGGCGGTTCCGGGGATGTAGCGTGGGTCGTCCTTGAACTGCTCGCGCCCCAATTCGATGTAGGCTTCGTGCATGTAGGGAATAAATCGCGCGTCGGGAAGCAATTCAAGGTACGAATTCTCGGGGTCATCGAAGTCGGGCTCGAGAATCATGTTGCCGCGCTTCACCGTGAGCGCCAGGCCAAAGAGGATGTAGCGACACACGTTCATCGAGTCATTTTCATCGAGCACGAGATGACCACGTGTCATCATGTTGCCGCGCGTCGCCCAGTACAGCGCATGCATGTATGCGTTTCGCCAGTCGATCGGACCATACTTTTCCATCAACTGCAGCATCCACGCGGGATCCATGTTCAATTCTTCACGGAGTTGCTGACTCCGCAGGCAGGCAAGAAGACGATCGCGAACCTCGATATTTTTCGGATCCGCCAGCAATTCCACCCGCGCCTGCAGTTCGGTACGGATGATGTTCTCCTCGATACCGGACATCACCTCGCGAATCTGAAGCGTGCTGCGCAAATGCTTGGCCACGAACTCCAGGAACGACAAATCGGGGGACAGGTTGACTGTGGCAAGCCGATCGACAAATGCTGCGACTTCCGGATCTTCTGCCAGAAGGTCATCAAAATGTGCAGGCGCCGTGGCCACCGGTCGAAAGGCGTTGATGACGTCCTCTGCGTCGGTTGACGCAATTGGCGGACCGAGTATCCGTTCTATCTGAACGGCCAACTCTTTCTTGTAATGCCAGTGATGATCGTCGAGGAAGTCGCCGACTTTGTGCCAGAAGATGTACCCAAGCTCGAGATAAAGACCAATCGACTTCTCGTTGTACCGCAGTCCTTCGTTGCGCAGCAATTCGATGCCCTTGTTTACCCAGTACCATCGACCCTCTGGCGTATAGTTGGCCACGCTGACGTTGTACGACAGGTTCCACGCGGCATACTTCCACACGGATGGGAAGCGCGGAGCCATCTTGCACAGCAGCGTCGACAGTCTGTTGATCTCGTAAAACTTGCTGTCTTGTTTGAGTTTCTCCATGCGCATGAAGGCAATGTCGATCGCCAACGCGCGAAACGTGCCGGTTTTGGTCAGGAGGGCGATGTCGGGTGGCAGGCCCTTGGTCGAATTGGCGTCGAGGGTGAGTTGATGCTCCGTGCGCAGACGGTCGATGGGCGCCACCAGAAGCGACGCTGCTCCCAACAGCGCAATGGCTGACACAATGCAGATAATCTGCACGTTGCGTTCGCCGCGTTTGGCCTTCTCGCGTTTGGCGAGGTACTCGGGAAGATGGGCATCGATCAACTGCGTCATGGTGTCTTCTCAATACGCCTCAGACGGACGCTTCTGATACCTCCCGACGTTGGAACATGATGCACGCGAACGCCATGATGGCCGTGGTGTACAACATCACCAGCACACCCACACCCTGCAGCACCCAACGGAGCGTCACGTTGCGACCGTCGACCAGAACATCCGTTCCGTCGTAATGCGAAAACCTCGGAACGACCAGGAACGCAACGCGGTAAACGTAGGCGGTCACCGTGCGGAAGACCCCCGCAGCCCCCTCCTGATCAAAATAGAACACCGCATCTTCGAGGTAGCCGGCCATCGTCGCCATCGCCAAAAACGTGAACGAAATCAGACACGCGACCGGGTACGAAAACAGACACGTCATGAAGATCGCAAAAGCCGTCAGCACAATCAATCGGCAGGCCACCAGCGACAAGAGGCGAAACAGATTCCCGCCGAACGTGCCGACCGTGAAGAGAACCTGCATCGGCTCATCGGGTAGAAACGTCACGGTGTTGGCGTACTGCGGCTCTCCCTTGTAGGGATTCTGATTGACGAACTCAATCCTGAGAGAGTGATCGGCGGCGACGGCGTCGGTTGGCACTGAGAAGGTGTGGTACCGCGTGATCATGTCGCGGCGGTCGATGTAGTAGACGGGCGTGTTCTTATCCGGATTCCCCGCGACCCAGAGACAACGCAGAATCTCGTCGGGCGGATAGCGATAGACGGTCGGTTTGTACTTGATTTGCAGGGTCTTGTCCGGACTTCGCTCGCACCGAACGTTTTCAAACTCGAATGTCCGCACCTGCATCGGCAGCACCGTCCGCCACCGAGTCTCGATTTCGCGGGACATCCGCTCCTTCTCAACTTCGGGATCGTGATCGACGACATTCGCGTAGCCTCCGCCGTCGACACGCTCCTGGTACACCTCCGTTGCCCGGGCTGTAAAGTCCGGCGGCCGCAATTCAATCGAATGCCGCGCCGTCAGGACTTCCTCTTGCAGGCGGCTCGCGTCCAACTCGTCCCGCGGCGTCATCTTCGCGAGAAGGCTTGCACCCGCATAGATGCCGACACCCGACACAGCCAACAGTGACATATTGATGAGGACAATGCCGCAAAACTTGCCCAGAACAAACTGCCAACGTGGCAGCGGCTTGGCCATCAGCATCAGAATCTGGCGGTTGGCGATCTCGTCCGAGACCGAGCGTGACAGGAACACCGTCAGCAACGCAAGCAGGAATCCGACCAACCGAAGTGCCAGCGACAGATACGTCTGCACCGCAGAGCTGACCGAGTCCTCGTGTCGCAGCGAATAGGGCAGTCCGACCACAAGAATCAGCAGGACCGCGACGAAGATCACCGCGATCCGCATGCGGATCCCCTCCGCCACCGTCTGTCGCGCGATCGCCCAGAGCCTACCCAACGCTGTCGTCCTTCTCTTGTTTGAGCAGCGAATCGATGACGGCCTGGTCCGCAACGGGTTTCGTTCGCGGCGTCTCATCGATGGCTGGCTGCGGTGTGGATTGCGTTGACAACGATGCCGGCGGCTTCTCATCGGTCAGACTTGCGATCAATTTCTTGCGCGATTCTTCCTCGGGTTTGGGCTTGCTCGCGTGGACCTGCTCGATCGTGACTTTGTGCACTTCACGGTCAGCCGCGGACACCAGCGTTCCGATCAGATCGGTTGGCTCTTCCGTTCCGATGAAGTCGGGCAGATCACCGCCGGACTTCGCACCGGCGGTCACGATGTTGGCCGCCTGCGCCTGCTCCACCGTGCGCATGAACACCGCCTCAAGACGGTCGGCCGGCGGCGCCACCTGAATGACGTCCTTGTTCTCAGTCTCGCGGATGACCCGTCGCACGCGTTCGATGGTGGAGTCGCTCAAACGTTCCGTCGTGATCTGCGTGCGATCGTCCTGTCGCAGCAATTCGTTGATCGGGCCTTCCGCACGCTGCTGACCGCCATAGAGAATGCACACGCGATCGCAGACATCCTCCACATCTGCGAGCAAGTGACTCGACAGCAAAATCGTCTTGCCACGATCCGCCAACTCGCGAATCACGTTCTTGATCTGACGCATGCCGATCGGGTCCATGCCCGCCGTCGGCTCGTCGAGAATCAGAAACTCGGGGTCATTGATCAGCGCCTGCGCCAACCCGATACGCCGGGCCATGCCCTTTGAATACTCCCCGACCCGCCGTTTGCCCTCGGTGCTCAGTCCCACCATATCGAGCAACTTCTCGATACGATCGTCGCGATGCTTCGCCGGCAGCTTGAACAACCGACCATACAGATCCAACGTCTCGCGAGCGTTCAAATAACGGTAGAGGTAGGAATCTTCCGGTAGAAAGCCGATGCGCGATTTCACCGCGACATCGGTCGGTGGATGCCCGAAAATGGCGATGCGACCGCGCGTCGGATAGAGCAGACCCAGCAGCATCTTGATCGTCGTGCTCTTGCCCGATCCGTTCGGACCCAACAAGCCGAACACCTCGCCGCGACGCACCTCGATGTTGAGATCGTTCACCGCCGCAACGCGATTACGCCGCCAGAAATCCTTGAATATCTTGGTCAGCCCGGCTGTCTGAACAACCGGAATCTGCCGCTCATCCATTGTCCGCTCCCGTACCGCTACTTAATCGGCCCACCCGGAAACACCGTGCGCAGCTTGCTGATGTCGAATTCTTCGGTCTCTTGCTGATACTGTAGCTGCTCGCGCATCTTCTCAAACTTCGGGTCAGGTCCGACATTCAATCGCAGCACTGTCCCGGTGGGCAAGTAGATCTTCTTAACGCCACTTTGGGCGAACAACTTCGCCCGTGCATTCTGCCACAGACGTTCCTTCAGAAGTTCCGGCTGCGCGCGATACTCATCCAGCAGGGCATCATACTCTTCCTTGTCCGATTGCATACGCTGCACGACGGACGTGAAATACCCCTGCGATTGACGCACCAATCGACCCGCAAACCCGGACGCCTCTTTCTCGACTACTTGATTCACACGCTGGGTCAATGCGGCGACTTGGGGCTCATCTCCCCGGGCATTGGCGTCATCAAGCTCGTCCAAGAGCGCGATCAGCTTCTCGTGTACGGCACCTGCCGTCTGGTTCAGCAACTCCTTCGCGGTCTGCTGGGCCCCCCGAATCGCGGCTTCCTTCTGATTTTCCGCCTTCGTCACATTGCTGAACGCGCTGAGCGTCTGCACCGGTGGTGTCGATTCGGGAATCTCAACAGACTCGACCACGATGCCGGTCTGCAAGTCAGTCAACGCGCGGTTAAGACGCACCTTCACGTTATCACGAATATCGGTCAGCTTCTTACGCGTGGCCTCCTCGGTGGTATAGCCACCAACCACGTGCACCGCGGCGTTCTCAAGCAGATGCGTGATGATCTCCTCGGCCTTGCTGTCATGATCGTCTGCGACAAGTCGCACGTAGTTCTGAATGTCGTCAATACGGTAGGTCACGTGCCACCGCACATGCACGAGGCCGCGATCCGCCGTCAGCAGCGCACCATCACGCATCGGATGCAGGCCGCGACGCCGCATCAGAGTTGAAAGCGCCTGACCTTTCTCATTCTCCGCAAGGTGCAGCCAATTACTCTCAATGTTCAGCGAGTTTGTCTGCCGCACCGGCAGCGTCAGCTTTTCATCGATCGGTTCGGGAAGGGCCCATTGAAATCCCGGATCGCGCACGCCGGCGCTGTCCGGCTTGCCAAGTCGCAACACGATCGCCTGCTCATTCTGCTCGACCATGAACATGCCCGACGCAAAGAACAGAACGACCATCACGAGGATCGCAAACTTGAGAATGCGAAAACTCGTCTTCAGCGCATCGGCCAATGACTGCTGCGCCGGATCAAACGGATCACCTGAAGGATCGCGCGGATCGAGGGGCTGCGTGCTCATTACTCGGCCTCTCCCGTCTTGTCGCGCAGTTTCTCGCCCATGCTGATTTCCTGATCGGATGTCGGCGGCGTCATCGTGGAGAACAGATCGATCGACCAAGGCGATAGGCCGCGGTCATCAAGGATCAGCGTTGTCTCGTTCGCAAAGGTCTGCGACAACGCGTTGATCTTGTCGAGGAAAATGCGCAGCTCCGGATACTCCTGGAACTGCTTGTAAATCTCGCTGACAACCCGCTCGCCTTCGTTGCGAATCTCATCCGCCCGACGACGCGCCACAGACAAAATGCGCTCACGCGACGCTTCCGCCGACGCGATGATCTGATCGGCTTGGGCGCTGCCCTCAGCCTGATATGTCGCCGCCTTGATCTGCTCAGCCTTTTTCATGCTGTCGAAAATAGCTTCGGTCACTGACTGTGGCAGCGTCAGCTTCGTGATCCCGAAACTCTTGATACGAACACCATGCCGCTCCATCCACACGTCGGAGACGCGGTTCAGCATCGTATCTTCAATGTCGCGCAGCTTACGCTCGCCTGGGCGCGTCGACACGAAGTTCGCAAAATCGTACTGACCGACGACCGCCTTCTTCTCCGACCGAATCGCCTCACGCAACGTCTTCTCGCCATCCTCGACGCCGCGCGGGAAGCTCCGGTGGAACTTGTACGGCTCATCGATGCTCCAAAGCGTCGCCGTGGTGATGATTACGTTCTTGCTGTCCGCCGTGATCGTCTCCTCGGTCTTGTCCTCCAGCACGCGAAGGCGGCTGTCGAACTTCACCACGCTCTGAATCGGCCAGGGCATCTTGAAGTAAAGCCCAGGCTCCTTCTGTGCTTCGTCGTCCGGCTCGCCAAACGTTTTCTTGATCGCCACTTCCGTGAAGCGCACCTGATAGGTGCACATGTAAAAGCCAAGAATGGTCACGACGACCAAACCAGCCAATAGTGTTGGGAGATTACGCATCGGTGTCTGACTCCAAAAAGATTCCCGTTACTTGCCGAGTTCCGGTTCCGACAGATCCAGCGATCCTGCCTGTTTGCCGTCCCATTCAATAATCACGCCGTCGCGCGTCCGATCGCCGACCAGGATGAACTTCCGCAACCGCGGCAGTTCCACCTGCAACGCATCCAACCAACGACGAACCTGAAACAACTCCGGTGCCGCACGAAACGCCACCACGTCATACTTGAATCGACGTGCCTTCGATTCCGCCTCTGAAACAGACGCAGAACTATTCGCACGTGCTCTCGCCAGCATCGACGCGACGCGTCCACTGGCCGGCGAAATGTTCTTCGACTCATTACCGAACAGAAGGTCATCCAGCCGTTCGCGCGCCCGATCGACTGCAGCCTCCGCTTCCGCAGATGGCGAAGATTCCAATTCCCCATTCAGACGATCCAGATCCTGAATCGCCGCATCCAACGCCTCGGCACGGTCGACACTCCCCGTCGCCATCGTCAGCATTTCATGCGACGTGCCGACAGCCTTCTCGATCTCTGCCGTCTTGCGAAGCTCAGCTGCCACGACCGCCTGAAACGTCGAAGCCACGTCGCTCTGAGAAGGTGGGTTGGCTTCCTGCAGCGCAACGAACGTGATATCAACGCCGAGATCATGCTCATCGCAGCGACGTTGCAGAACCGTCTTCATCTTCGGGCCAAACGCCTGTCGCCCCGTACCCATCAATGCCGCGAGGTCCACGCCAGCCGCGTAATCGGAAAGCTCCTGATACGCAATCGACTCGAGCACTTTCCCGGGGTCCGTGTAGTTGTAAGCGAACGCATGCAGATCCTTGATCTTGTACTCGATCGTCACCGAAATGATCAGCAAACTCACCGCCACGCTGCGCGATCGTGACTCGCCACCGGACTCATTGCCGTCAAACGACAGGCGGTCGACATCCGGGTTGGCCACGACCGTCAGAAACTCGGCGTTGACTTCATGGTCTTCAGTCCAAAGTACGGCGTTCTCGTGGCCATGCGCTTTCTCTTCCTCTTCCGAATGGAACTCACCGATCGTGAGGAAACGCACCTGATCCACCCGCTCACGCATGACGCGATCAAAAGGCCAGGGCATCTTGAAATGCAGCCCCGGACCGATTGGCTCGTCATGCTCCACAGAGCCGAAGTGCTCGATGTAGGCCGATTCGTCCACGTCGACAATCACGACCGACGACAGCACCACCAGCGAGATGATCGTCAACGCCGTCAGCGGCAATACCGATCGCTGCAGCAGTTTGTAGAACCACGTGCCGCTAACCTCGAATCCGAACTGATAGTTCACGGTCTCGGCGATCGAACGCACAATGCCGCCCGGTTCGCTGAACAGACCCAGCAATCGGCTGTCAAACGCCGGACGAACCTGCTCACCCGCCCGCCGAGGACGGTAAAGCTCGAGAATCAGATTCACGACGACTTCGATACCAATCAGCAGCATCGCCACTCGCACGACATACGCCGCCACCGGCTCCGCCCAAAGCGTCAGTGATTTCGCCTGGGCCAACGCGAGTGATATCGCCACCGCCGTGCACGTCAGCGCCGTGCCGATCAGATAACTGCCACCCGCTCGCAGAATGCGCCACTCCGGCTGACGGGCCATCCCCACCACGTAACGTGAATAGATAAAGCAAACGAAAGCCGCACCGGCAAGGAACAGCATCGGCACGAAGGGCTGATCGGTCCGCTGCCAACCCTTCTCCGCCAGAGGCTGACCCCATGACCACGACCAGAACAGCAACGCACCGCCAATGTGGTACACGGCCACAAACACGGTGACAGCTGGCACGAGGAACCGATACGTCCACGCCAAACGACGCCGTTCCAGAAGCAGTGATTCATCGCCAACGTCAAAGATGTTCGTTGCCCGGCCTTCATCGCGGGCACGACGTAGCTGCTCGGTTTCCAGGTCTTCCACGCGCGACCGGCGACGCTGCACGAAAATAAGCAGCAGGAGCAGCCAGATCGGCACACCACCCAAAAGGTGTCGCCAGACCGCCGCGACCGGGTCCGACGGCGACGCGGTCCACGTCGCCACAAAGAAAATCACGCCGAACAGACCCAGTTGGATCAGCAGTCCGGCCATGGTCGTCGACTGTGCCCGCTGCTCGGACGAGGGCGAAACATCGCTCATGAATTGGGCATCCTTACGGTCAAACCTGGAGTGTCATCTTTCAGAGATCGGCGCGGGACGCGCGAACCATTGCAAGCGGCCATTCGTTCTAAAGCTGTGGCCCGCCTTGCTCCGCGAGGGTCGGAACCTACAATAAATCCCGATCCGTGCCAACTGCCACGGGCCTTTAACCGTCCTACCGAAAGGACTTGCGACAAGGTCATGTTCACCAGACTCGTCAGCATCGCTCGAAACACGTTCACGGAAACCATCCGACAGCCGATCTACGGGGTACTGCTGTTGGCCACCATTGCCCTGCTCATCATCAACGTCTTCCTCGCCGGGTTCACCCTCGAGGATGATGACAAGCTGCTCATGGACCTGGGTCTCTGTACGATCCTGCTCAGCGGTTTGTTCTTGGCAGCTTTTTCTGCGACCGGAGTTTTGACCCGAGAAATCGAAAACAAGACCGCGATGACCATTGTGAGCAAGCCGGTGACCCGTCCGGTCTTTCTCCTGGGAAAATACGCGGGCCTGATTCTTGCCCAGTTTCTCGCGTTTTACATTTCCTTCCTGATTTTCCTGCTCACCATGCATCACAAGGTGCTGCAAAGCGCTGCCGATCCGTGGGATTGGCCGGCGATCATCTTCGGCCTTGGGTTTCTTATGGTCGGAATTTTCGCCGCTGCAGCAGCTAACTTCTTCTACGGTAAGGAGTTCTCGTCTACCGCGCTCGCGCTGGGCACTCCGTTGCTGACCGTGGGAACCATCATCACGTCGTTCTTCGACCGTGAATTCCATCCCACGGCTTTCGGCGAGGGTTATTTCGATGCTCAGTTGGTGGTCGCGGCCATCCTTCTGATGATGGCATTGGCGGTGGTCGCTGCGGTGGCGCTCGCTGTGTCGACGCGGCTGGGACAGGTGATGACCCTGCTCACCTGCACGATTGTTCTGATTGCGGGATTTCTATCAGATTGGCTGTTTGGGCAATATCGCGACGAGTCGGCGTTCGCCAACCTGCTCTACAAAATCACTCCGAACATGAACTTCTTCTGGGTCGTCGATGCCGCGGCTGCCGGCGTGGAAGTGCCGCTGCAATTTCTGCTGCACGCCGGAGGCTATGCGGCGTTGTACGTCATGGCCATTTTGCTCATTGGCGTCGCACTGTTTCAGCGTCGCGAAATCGGCTGACGTGGTTGCTTAGTCAGAATTTGGAATCAGGAGGAAACCGGTGGACTCTCCATTGAGCATCCCGTTCCCGACGATCATGCCCTTGTCGTTGATGTCGGTTGCGCGGATGAGTTCCCAGCCGGTATCAGCCTCAATCAGGTCGTTCAGCGGGGTCATCACGCCCTGATCCCAAACGTATGCCCGCATCAGCCGTGGATTTCCACCGTCATAGAAGCCGCGCATGTTGAAGCAGACGCCGACGACGAGATCGTCGTTGTTCACGCCCATGGCGTAGACGGAATCCGAACGCTCGCAGGTTCCAAGGTCGACCATTTCCCCATCCCGCCAGATGAAACCGTGCTTGAGGCGATTGACCATCGACCATCCGATGACCGTGCCCCGGTCATTCATCGCTTCGGCGTGACTGGCGTAACCTTCGAGTGACCCCAGGTCGGTCGTGGTCATGCCATCATCACTGATGAACGCATAGGTATGCCCGCGATCATCCATCGTCGCCATGGTGCCCACCATTTGCCCACGGTTGTTCACATCCGTCAGAAATGCGTGTCCCAATGCATAGGCCGTCAAACCCTCTTGCTCCGACCATAGCACCGCCGATTGAATCTGGTTCGAGCCATTTCCGTCACGAGACCACCCACAAACGACGCCATCGTCATTGACGCCGGTCGCCTCGGTCATCCGAATATTGGCCCCTTCAATCTCGCGGAATTGGCCGTCTTGCCACGTCACGGCGTTTCGCACTCTCGGGGCGGTCTCAATCCACCCTGCCACCCGTCCATTACCCGCGACAGCGGTCGCTCCGCTGCGAAGCTCACCTGGCGTCGGCAGTTGCTCAACCTCACCGTCGCGCCAAACGACGGCCACCGTTCGTCCGTCGGCGTAGCTTGCCTGGCCCACAACACTACCGTTCTCCCCAATAGCGCTGGGTGCCAACCCCGTGCTGTCCGGAACCGCGAGTTCGATGACCCGGTAGGGAGCCGATGAGACCGCCTCGATTGACTCCGAGGTCGCATCCGTGCTCGGCGGGGCGGTCGCCGGCGTGGGCGATGTGTCACTTTCGTCGGTTTCGACAGTGTTCGCGGAGGGTAACGGAGCTTGAGGGTTGGGTTTGGACTGCTTCTTACAACCAGCTGATGAAACAAGCAGGATGAGGAGTCCAAGCAGACAAAAACGGTTGGTTGGCAGGTTCAATGTGCTTTTCCCAATTCTTGATGTCCCACTGATGGTTGTTTCGCGCTGCGCATGATCGCGTGAGATTGTACGGCATGTTCGCACCGACGCGAGCACGGGGGTATTCAAGTGGCAGTTTAGGTGGTTTTCGTCTTCCGCAATTGAGGGATTCATTTCAAAAAGTTCGTTGCGATCAAATTGCTGAATTTCTATGCTCGAATCTTGGGCCGGTCCAAGCAAACCTCGTCGTCTGCCGGGGGCGTTGCATAGATTCGCGCCCAAAAGTGCAGCGTACGATGGTCGAGCGTCCGAGCGCCGGTGTGTGTCGGACAGGCCAATCCACATCAGGACATTCGCGACAGACGGAGGGACCGAACATGGGACACATTTCCGGAAGTGTGCGTCACAATCGATTGGTGATCACAGTTTGTTCTGCCTTGATGATGATCGGGGTGACCGACGCGTTGGCAGGGGGGAACGCCTGCTGCCTGCCCGACGGGGGATGCCAAGACGTATCAGGGCAGTTGGAATGCGACTCACTCATGGGGTTCTTCCCCGGTGATGGCCGTCCTTGCGTTCAGACCATGTGCCCGGCTCCGGCGACCGGTGCCTGCTGCAGCACATCTTTTCCCGGCGGTTGTGGCGACGGCGAGACGCAGGCTGACTGTGAGATGCTCGGCGACGGTGTCTGGGAGGGGGCGGACACGGTGTGCAACACGTCGGGCGTCTGTGGCTTCGTGGATCCCACGGGTGCTTGTTGCAATCCGAACCTGAAGGGTGGCTGCCTCGATCTGACCCAGCTCGACTGCGAGTCTGACAAGCAGGCATCCTGGGGCGGCGCGGGTACGACCTGCACGACTCCGGACATCTGTGCACCGCCGACCGGCGCGTGCTGCGATGACATGTTGATCGGCGGTTGTGCCAACCTGACCGAAGCGGACTGCGAAATGGGCGAGAATGCCTCGTGGCAGGGCGCGGGCACGGATTGCCAGCAACCGGCGGTCTGTCAAAGCCCTGGCGCCTGCTGTTCTGAGAAGTTTGAGGGTGGCTGCATGGATGGCTTGCTCGAGGCGGACTGCAATTCGCAGGTTGGAACGTGGGAAGGCGAGGACACGGCGTGCAGCTCGTCATGCGGGAATCAGCCACCGACCGGCGCCTGCTGCAGTGACGATTTTCTTGACGGATGCATGGACGGATTGACGTCGTCTGAATGCCTGGCCGCGACCGAATCGATCTGGCAGGGTGCGGACTCCCTGTGCTCGGATCCCGACGCCTGCGAGACACTGCCGGTCGGCGCGTGCTGTTCCGACGATTTTGCTGGCGGCTGCCAGGATGGGCTGGACTTCTTCCAGTGCAACAACACCGACGGTGCTCAATGGGATGGGCCAGGTTCGACATGTGCCGACCAGGACGCCTGTGAGCCGCCATCCGTTCCCGTCGCGGGGATATGGAGCATTGTCATGATGGGCATCGCGATGGCTGGCGCTGTTGGGTTGCTTGTTCGATCGCGTCGTCGCGTCGAATCCGGTGGGGTCGCGTAGTTGCGTATCACGAGGGAAGGATTGATTCAAATGGGTGGTTGGAAGGGAAGTTGGACATTTCTCCTGGTGCTTGTGACGCTGTCGACCGGCGCACCATTCACGGAGGGTCAGGGCGCGTGCTGTTTTCAGGACGATGGCTGCAAGGAATCGGCCACGGGCGTCGCGTGTGGCGTGCTTGGCGGCGTGTTCTTTGAGGGTGAGAGTTGCAGCGATCAGCCTTGTGGTCTTGGCGCTTGCTGCAACGAACTCTCATGTGCGACAGCCAATGCGTTCAACTGCATCGTCGGCGGTCGAACGTTTGGTGGTGCGGGGACGACGTGTCTGGATGATCCGTGTGAATCCGACATTGGCGCCTGCTGCAACGATGGTGCATGTTCCTTTATCTCACCTGCGGACTGCGACATGCAGGGTGGGATTTGGCTTGGCGCCGGTACGAACTGCGTGAACGACATGTGCGTGATCGGCGGTTGCTGCCAGCCTGGGCAATGCAATGATCTTCCGGGATTCGAATGCAGCGCTGCGGGCGGGACGTTCTTTTCGAACGGTCTCTGTGATGACGGCGTGTGTGAGTCGACGTTCGATTGCCCGGCCGACGCACTGGTCGGTCAGTCAGTCGACAATCCGAATTTCTTCGCAGCCTATCTCTCGGAGGTTAGCGCGGGCGTGAAGTTGTTTGACAATTACAGCGACGTGCCTGGCGCGATCAATGGTGTGAAATGGTTTGGCCTTGAGATCAGCTCTGAAAGTGCCATTCTGGAAGACTGCAACGAAAAGACGCCCGAATACTTGGTTGAATTCTACGAGGATGATGCCGGTGAGATTGGCGAGTTGGTGTGCTCGCAGATGGTGACAGCCGACCGTCTCACCACCAAGGTGAGTTACGATGGTTTGTCGCTTGTCATCTTTGAAGCCTCGTTGACTGAACCGTGCGTGTTGCCGAGTGGTTGGCTGTCGATTCAAGGCATGGGCGCGGAAGACTGTCGACTCTTCTGGATTACGTCGAACGAGGGGGATCGACTGTTTCGTTGCGATGGCTGCAACTTCGGCGATTCGACGGATGACGATCTGAGTTTCTGTCTCCTGGGCGATTTCGGCAGTGCGTCCGGCGCCTGCTGCGATGAAAAGACCGGGATGTGCGGCGACAACGTCGACATTCAGGATTGCCTTGGAACGGGCAGACGGTTCGAGCCCGATACGACGTGTGATGCACTGGACCCGCTGTGCAGCGCGATAGCGGGTGGTTGCTGCTTTGTTGACGGCACGTGTTCAATCGAATCGGAGCTATCGTGCGAAACGCTTGGTGGCGCGCAATGGCTGGGCGAGGGGTCAACGTGTGACGATTGCCCAGCGCGCGGTGCCTGCTGCGTTGATGAGGCGAATTGTACGATCACCACCGAACCCGACTGCCTCAAGAACGGCTTCTTCTGGGCGGGGCCCGACACTGCGTGCGAAGAATGTCCCGATTTGCCCGAGTGTCCTGAGGATTCACTCTTCACGCAGCCACCGGACGGACCAAGTGGGTTCGAGGCTGGCACTTCGGAACTTTCAAGCCCGTTCACACGGTTCGAAAACTTCTCAGGCGTGGCCGGACCGATCGATGGTTTGACGTTTTGGGGTTTCGAACTGTTTCCGATCGGTGGCGGCGGCTTCCAAGTTTGCACCGAATCAGATCCGTCGTTCGACATCACGTTCCATCCCGATCTCGGCGGTCTGCCGGGACCGGCCGTCTGCACGTATGAGTTGCAGGCCAGTCGAACATCTGCGCAACTGCTGTTCTTTGGTGCCGAACTGATGGAGTACACCATCGATCTGCCCGAACCATGCGTGTTGGTGGATGGCTGGGTGTCGATCGTTGGCCGCGGTGATGTGGATTGTTTCTTCCTGTGGCAATCGTCGAACTTCACTGGCAATGGTTTTTCATTGTGCGAAGGATGCAGCTTTGAAGACCAGATCATCGATCTTGCGGTGTGTCTGCGGGGTCCGGTCGGTGGGGTGTCCGGTGCCTGTTGTGACGAGATGTCGGGCGATTGCTCCGATGATGTTGACATCAGCGAGTGCACTGCCGACGGGACGCGGTTCACACCGAATGAAACGTGCGACGCACTCGATCCTGCTTGTGGCGTCATTCTTGGTGCGTGCTGTTTCTCCGACGCGAGTTGCAGCATTCTCGAAGAAGACGCGTGCGATATGCAGGGTGGCGATTGGGTTGGAGCGAATGCTCAGTGCGATCAGTGCCCGTGCGTCTTGCCCTGTCCTGCGGCGTCCGTCCCTGAGGGTGAGCCGGTCTGCTTCGACAACTACGTCGACACGTTCAACAGCGGCTGCGATGGCGGCGATCAGAACCTGACGCAATCGCAAGGTCAGAATTTCTCGCCCATTGGACTGTGCGAGACGATTTGCGGCACCAGCGGTGTGTTCCTCGAGCAGTCAGAATTCACGGGCGACTTTGACTGGTACGAAATCAACCTCGATGCGCCGACACAGTTGACGTGGCGAGTTGAGGCTGAATTCCCTGTTCAAACCGGCATCATCAATGGCAACTTCGGGTGTGAGGGAGCACCGGTTCTCTCTTCTGCCGTGGGTGATCCATGCGAGGTCATCGAGATATTCGAACCCCTGCAGCCGGGACGTTATTGGCTGGTCGTGGGGCCATTCGGTGCGAATGATCTTGCCTTCTGCGGGGCTCGGTACACAGTCCGTGCGACCTCATCGGTCTCGTGTCCGGGTGATGGTGACGGTGATGGCGACATTGACCTCGACGACTATGCGGCATTTCGTGACTGCGTTTCGGGACCTGCGGGCGGCATTGCCGGCGGGTGTCAGCCATTTGACGGCGATGACGATCTGGATGTCGACCTGATCGACTTCGGATTGTGGCAGCGATTGTTTACCGGATCGCAGTAGACGGATTCCGACGGAACAGTCGTCGCGTCTGACGATACAAGTTTTGCCAACAAGTGAAGGGCGGTCGGTTCATGTTGATCCGGCCGCCCTCAGACTTGGCTGCTGTCGTCGAATTCGGTTAACGCCGTGTGTCCGGCTGAACGATGATCGTCGGGGCCGACGCGACCTCAAAGTCGATCGGTGCGCCGAGCTGCGCCCAGAATTCGAACATCTCTGTGGCTGGGATGATGTTGAACAGTCCGTCGGCCTGCACGTCAGCCCGGAACACGAACGTCGCGACGTACGATTGCTGATCTGCGAAGAGCACGGTGCTTCCGGATGTATCCACCGCACCGACGCGACCATAAGTGGGGTCTGTGGCCACAACACTCTGGCCACCGCGGAAAAGGTAGTCGGAACGGCTGACGTCGATCTGGACATCCACGAGTTCGAGTGCACCGGCCTTTCCACCGCGTGCATCAAATGCAAGCTGAATGGCGGACAGCTCCGTTGAGCCGCTGAGGAAGACATCCACCGCTACCTGACTTCCGGGAAGCACGCGACGTGATCGCGGAGCGATCGACACCGTGACAGGCGATTGACCTGCTTCAATGGCAACGTGAGCAGTCTGCACACTTACCGTACCAACGGAGGACGCCGTCAAACTGGAGGCTGCAGCGCCGCATCCGTCGACTGCGGGGATGTTCGCGTCGTCGCAGCCATTGGTGAAATCGCAACTTGTGGTCATGGGAATCGGAATGCAGGGACAGTCGAACGGGTTCTGGCCGCCGAATGCACTGACAGAGGCCAGGATGTCGGCCGTGCTGAGGGGACGTCCGCTTGGTCCCTCACAGTTTTCGGGCGTTCCCACCGTACAGCCTTGGGCGGATGCATCCCACAGGTCTGCGTTTGGGCAGGCGCAGTAGTTTCCGAAACCTGCGACGGCGCAAAGAATGTCATTTGTCTGGACAATCGATGCGTATGGTGCACAAGTGTTTCCGAATCGACGTTCACAGGTTTGACAGAGCTGGTCCTCGCAGAATCGATACTCGCAGGCACCTGTGAAGTAAGGCAGCAACTCCCCCATGGCGTCGGTGAAGCAATCGCAGTCGCGCTCGCAGATTTCACACTCGTCGGGGAAGTTGTTGTTGTTCTTGTCCTCGGCGCCGGCGTCGATGTCGCACATGTCCGGGATCGTGTTGTCATTGCAATCGGTATCGATACCATCAGCGATGATGCATGCGTCACCGATGCCGTCATTGTCGCAATCGGCCTGACTGGGGTTTGCAACGGTCGGACAGTTGTCCAGGCAGTCGATGACAAAGTCGCCATCGTCGTCGATGAAGTCCGGTCCGGGCACGCCCAGTCCGATGAATTCCACTTCTTCCGGCAATGCCAAACCACCGCCGAAGTAGGCGAATAGCATCGCCCCGTCCTGTAACAGGCCAAAGCCGGTGCAGGGGTCCGGAAAGGTCGTGACGTCAAACTCGATCGTGGCAATCCGCTCCCACAGGCCGGTGGATGCGGGCAGCCCCGACAGGTTGTTGCCGCCGACATTGCTCACAAAACCCGGACGCGCTACGCACTCCTCGCTTGCCGGGCAATAGGCCAGCAAGCCCCAGGCAGAGTTCAGCGACACCTGCGCGGTCGAAGTGGATAGAAACGAATCGTCAAACGCGACGTCCAGTCCAACGCCCGTCAGACCCGGTTGCCAGTCCGTCGTGACCCACAGTTCCAGGTACACCTGATTTCCCGGTATGAACTGCAGAACAGACGTGACCGGAATACCGATCAGGTCCGGGTTGGTCGTTGTGTTCACACCGGTCGGGCCTGTCCGAAGGATGCCTTTCACGGTGATCGAACGTTCGCCGCCAATCGCGACGGTCGTCAAGATCAAAGAGGCCGCCATCGCGGCACGAGTCAAACGGTTTCCGATCACGAGATATCCTTCCCCACGTGTCGATCCGGTGATGTTGCTCATTGAAAAACAGGCCCGACCGTCCACGCACTCGTGTGCAGAACACGGCCGGGCCTGGGTCAAAACTACTTCTGGTTGAATCGGTTGCTTCGATCGGTCACGGCGTTGTCGCGACGCGATGACGCGCGGTCTTGGCGCACCGACCCACGACCGTTATCGGTTCGGCCGACCGGCTTCTCAACCCGGTTCAACGGGTTATCGGTCGGCTGCGTCCATCGCGATGGTGGCGTGTCGGTCGTCTGATGGAACGGGTAGTCCGGATGCGCTTTCCAGCCTTCCCACGTTCGCGGCGGAACTTCCAGACCGAAGCTCTCAATCAACGCCGCATCGGCCCACGGCATGCCCGCCGACGCTGCCCCCGGACCTGTACAGTTCAACTGACAGGCGGGCACGACGATCGTCGACACGGAAACATCCCGCAGCCACGCCGTTGCGAAGAATGACAGGTCGCCCGGTCCGATCACGCCATCGCAGTCGAAGTCTGTCGACTCACACGCATCCAGCGGCGACGTCGCCAGCCAGCAAGGTGCGAAGAACGAGAAGTCACCCGGGCCAACGAACGTGTCGGCTGATACGTCACGGTCGAGATTGTAAATCGTGCCCGGAGGCAGGATGTTCACACCCGACGTGTCGGTCAGATCCAACGCCGTGGTCACACCCGCATTGAACAGCGAGGTGTCCGTTGCGGCATCCGACAGTGCGTTGCTTGTCACGCATGGACTGCTGTCCGGTGCGAGCATGTTCACCGTCGCCACCAACGCCCAGTGCCCGATCCCGACACCCGGATCCAGCGAGCAACCGCCGAGCTCGTCGACGTTCGCCGCGTCTGGCGGATTGTTGGTGATCGTCCCGCTCGCGAACGTATCGAACATGCCGTTGTGGTCCACGGTGTCGGCCGTGATCGGGCAGGCTGCTTCCGAGTAATTCAGGTCGACGAAGACGCAACTGAGACCGTTCGCGGCCGCACTGACATCCATCGCCCACACTTCAACGACGAAACAGCCATCCTCGAACACGTCTTCTTCGCTCTCTGGCAGATCGATGCCTGTCGTCTGCGTGATCCCGCTCGGTGCATTACGCGTCACAACGCGAACCAGAACGTCCTGGCAAGGACCAGCGGTGCTGAACGGATCGTTCGGGCAACCGTCGCAGCCATCCGGAGCGCCATCGCTGTCGGCATCGAGCGTGTCATCGAAACCGGGGCAGGCATCCTCCGCATCGCAGACGCCGTCCATGTCGGCATCCAGCGTGTCATCGCCGCTCGGGCAGACGTCGCAGCCATCTGGTACGCCATCGCTGTCGATGTCCATGCTGTCGTCGAAGTCTGCACACTGGTCGCAGCCATCAGGTACGCCGTCGGCATCGGCATCGGGAGCGTCGTCAAATCCTTCGCATATGTCGCACCCGTTCGGCACGCCGTCGGAATCGTCGTCGACCAGGTCATCGAACCCCGGACAGATGTCGCACACGTCGCCGAAGAAGTCGCCGTCCGCGTTGGTCTGATCCGCATTCATGACGAGTGGACAGTTGTCGCATCCATTGGGTACGCCGTCGTTGTCCGCGTCCAGCAGATCAGCGAAGCCGGGACAGATGTCGCAGTCATCCGGAACGGTATCGCCGTCTGCATCGAGCAAATCATCGAAACCGGGGCAAGCGTCGCACGGATCACCGACGGTGTCGTTATCCGTGTCGGTCTGGTCGACGTTGGAATCGTTCGGGCAGTTGTCGCAACCATCAGGCAGCGTGTCCATGTCCGTGTCGATCGAATCGTCACCGGTCGGGCAGGCATCGCAATCGTCCGGTGTGCCGTCCGAATCGGTGTCGAGCAGATCGTCGAATCCCGGACAGAGGTCGCACAGATCCGGAATCGTATCGCTGTCCATGTCAAACGAATCGTCAAAACCCGGGCACAGGTCGCATGCGTCGCCGGGACCGTCCATATCGGTGTCGACCTGATCGGCGTTGGCGTCGTCGGGACAGTTGTCGCACCCGGAAGGAATGCCGTCCGAATCCGGATCGCCACCGTCGGCTACGCCGGGACACAGGTCACAGTCGTCCGGAACGCCATCGGTATCGGCGTCCAACGCGTCGTCGAAGCCCTCGCATTGGTCGCACACGTCGCCCACCCCGTCCATGTCGGTGTCGGTCTGATCGACGTTGGCATCGTTGGGGCAATTGTCGCATGCGTCCGCGACGGTGTCCGAATCGGTATCGACGCTGTTGTCACCAAGCGGACAATCGTCGCAACCGTCAGGCGTTCCATCCATATCGACGTCGGCAAGGTCATCGAATCCGGGGCACAGATCGCAGTCGTCAGGGATCGTGTCGTCGTCCGCGTCGTCGCGATCATCGAATCCCGGGCAAAGGTCGCATCCATCCGGAACGGAGTCGAAGTCGGCGTCGACAAGGTCGTCAAATCCTTCGCAACGATCGCAGATGTCCCCGAAGAAGTCGCCGTCGGAGTTGGCTTGGTCGACATTCGGATCCAAGGGGCAGTTGTCACAACCGTTCGGAATCGTGTCCGCGTCGTTGTCCAGCGTGTCGTTGAAGACCGGGCAGACGTCGCACCCGTCAGGCACAGTATCGCCATCTGTGTCGATGGCATCATCGAAACCGGGGCAGACATCCTCCGCATCGCACACGCCGTCCATGTCGGCGTCGTCGGCATCGTTTCCGCCGTTGCACGTATCGCAGCCATCCGGCGTGCCATCGGTGTCGGCGTCGGCGAGATCGTCAAAGCCTGGGCAAATGTCGCAACCATCCGGGACCGTATCGCTATCGGTGTCCACGCCGTCATCGAATCCGGGGCAGGCATCGCAGCCATCGGCAACGCCGTCCGTATCGGTATCGATCAGGTCGTCGCTGCCGGGGCAGAGATCGCAGCCATCCGGCACCGTGTCGGCGTCGGCATCGGCGAGATCGTCGCTTCCCGGACACGCGTCGCAACCGTCGGGAACGGTGTCGGCGTCGTCGTCGAGCGTGTCGTCAAACCCGGGGCATGCATCTTCCGCATCGCAAACGCCATCCATGTCCGCGTCGTCGGCGTCGTTTCCGCCATTGCAGGAATCGCAGCCATCCGGGACGCCGTCGGTGTCGGCGTCGGCGAGATCGTCAAAGCCGGGGCAAACATCGCAATCGTCCGGCACCGTGTCGCTGTCGGCGTCGAGGAGATCATCAAAGCCCGGGCAGGCGTCGCATACGTCGCCCACCGTGTCGGCGTCGGCGTCGGCCTGATCGAGGTTGGCGTCGTTCGAACAGTTGTCGCACCCATCAGGCACGGTGTCGCTGTCGGCGTCGGCGGTATCGTCTGAGCCGGGGCACGCATCGCAGTCATCAGGGACGCCATCTGCATCCGCGTCGTTGTTGTCATCAAAACCGGGACATGCGTCGCACCCGTCCGGCACTCCGTCGGTATCGGCATCCAACGCGTCATCGAAACCTGCACACAAATCGCAACCATCAGCCGTGCCGTCTGAATCCGTATCGACGAGATCGTCGAATCCCGGGCATGCATCGCACGCATCGCCAACCGTGTCTGAATCGGTGTCGGTCTGCAGCGTGTTGGCGTCGCTCGGGCAGTTGTCACAGCCATCCGGCACGGTGTCCGAATCGGCGTCGTCGTTGTCGTTCGAGCCGGCACAAACATCGCATCCGTCGGGTACGCCGTCGGCATCGGCGTCTAGGGCGTCATCGAAACCCGCGCACAAGTCGCAACCGTCGGCCGTGCCGTCCGAATCCGTA
>JANQQK010000029.1 GCA_028289375.1 Phycisphaerae bacterium
GGACGGCGTTCATTTTGACCGGCAGGCGCATGATCCACACGCGATCGGGTACAAGGCGATTGCGTGTAGCCTGAGCGACTGTGCGGCGATGGCGGTACGGCCGGTGGCAGCCACCGTTTCGCTGGCGCTGCCGCGGGGGACGGATCTGGACATTTTGGAACGCCTGTTCGCCGGTATGCGGGCGGCGACCGAATCGTTCGGATGCGCCATCGTCGGCGGGGACACGACCGCGTGGGACAAACCGCTGGCGATCGATGTGGCCATGGTGGCGGAACCATTCGACACGCATCCGCCTGTGCTGCGAAGCAGAGCCCGGATCGGGGATCGGCTGTTCGTGACTGGTCCGTTGGGCGGGAGTTTGCTGGGGCGGCATCTGTCGTTTCAACCCAGAGTGAGCGAGGCTCGAAAGCTCGGAGAATCGCTCGGCAGGCGATTGCACGCGATGATGGATTTGAGTGACGGGTTGGCCACGGACCTGCCACGCTTGTGTCGGGCGTCGGGGGTCGGGGCAAGATTGGATGAAGGCCTGCTCATGGCGGTGATCAGCGACGACGCAAGGCGGGCGGCTGAGGAAGATGGCCGATCGCCGCAGAAGCATGCGTTGGCCGACGGTGAGGATTTTGAGTTACTCTTGGCGGTTGAGGGAAACGTGGAGGCGGTGGACGTTGCACTGTGGCCTATCGGGGAGATTGTACCGCGCCATGAAGGCGTCCAATTGCAGACCGAAGGCGGAGAAATGCAGGAACTATCCATTCAGGGGTTTGAACATCAAACATGAAAACGCAGGATGTTGGCAAGGAGTGGACACTCACCAGTGATTCACCAGAACAGACGCAGAGAATTGGTCAACGCATTGGCGAGCGACTGACCGCGGGCAGTTGCGTGGCATTGACCGGGCAGCTCGGCGCGGGGAAGACCGAACTGGTCAAGGGGATTGCCGCCGGAGCAGGTGTGACGGCTGATGTAACCGTCAACAGTCCGACCTTTGTCATCATCAATGAATATCCTGGCCGACTGCATTTGCTTCACATCGACGCGTATCGTCTTGGTGGTGTCGAGGAGATTGAGGCCATTGGCATCGAGGAGATGCTGGCCGGCCCGGGGGCCGTTCTGATTGAATGGGCGGACCGCGTGCCGGAAGTCTTGCCGGAACACTGCCTGCACGTGGCGATTGAACACACAGGCGGAAATGCACGACGACTGTCGCTGGCCGGTCCTTCGATTTTCGCCGGCACGTAGAAGCGTCCGCTTCGCCCGATAATCCAAGATTGCAGTGACCGGCGATACGTCGTCTCTGATCGACACTGCTGACTCAGCAGCATTCGGCAGTCGTTCTCTTGAGATCCCTGTGAAGTGAGGCCCCCTTGATCTCAAGGCCCACTTTATGGATCTTGAGAATCGCCTTCGCAGATCGCAACGACGCCGTTAGAATTGAGACTGGGTCATCAAAGCCGGGATGGCCATCAACTGACCGAGAATCTGGTTGAGATCGGGAATTCAATGCAATTCCGTCAACGGACGTCACTGCATTCGATCATCGGACGACACCGCGTGATGCGCTGGGCACAACACCGAGACACACAACGCAATCTCACAAGCAGCAGATTCGTCGAATTGCGTCATGATTGTGACTTGGGCGCTGCATGATTTCGAGGGAGCAACATCAGCGTGTTGTCGCGTTGTTCCTCGAGGCGAGCCAATTGGAGCCGGCGGACCGCGCGGCGTTTCTTGACCGCATGTGCGACGATCCCATCATCCGTC
>JANQQK010000033.1 GCA_028289375.1 Phycisphaerae bacterium
AGGCGACATCGTGATCATGGACAACCTGTCCAGCCACAAGCGTCAGCGCGTGCGAGAACTCATCGAATCAGCCGGCGCACGATTGGTCTTCCTGCCGCCTTACAGTCCTGACCTCAACCCGATCGAGATGGTGTTCGCCAAGATCAAGCAGTCACTGAGATCATTGGCCTGTCGAACCCGCGACGCCCTGTGGTCCGCCATGCAATCCGTCCTCGACCGCGTCACCACCACCGACGCCCTCAACTGCTTCAAACACTGCGGATACGCGCTACATGTGGATTAAAAACGCTCTAAGGAATGGTCTCGTATGCTCCGATGTCCAGGACATCGTTGGCGATCCGACTGTTGCCGATGAAGTCGAAGGGAATAAGCTCCGTCGTGTCATCGTCAAAGTCGAGGTCATGCACGTCTGCCGGAAGATAGGTCTCGTCTGCGGCGTCGATTGCCCCGGAATTGGATGTCACCCGCAAGTCGTCGTCGAGTGTTCCCACCACACCATCCAGACCAGCCTGATTCACGAACAACGGATCCACATCCACAACCGAACTCATGCCGGGGCCATTCCATCCATTCTCCATGATCGAGTTGGTGACCGTAACAAAGCCATCTGCCACGAGCACCTGTGGTGAACTCACGACACCCAGGCGATTGGCGTTGTTCCAGAGAATACAGTTGCGGAAGTTCGTGTTCGGATTGAAGGCGTCGTTCGTATGCACGGTGCCCGGCTCAGAAACATTGCCCGCGAGCGTACAGTTGATCATGTTCAGCTTTCCGTTCCCATTTCGGCTGACCGAACCGTGCTGAACGGCGCCATTGCCCACGAAAACCCCGTTGACGAATGTCGACGATCCGCCGCTGTTGAGAACGCTGATGGCGCCACCGGTGTCATGAGCCATGTTCTGTACGAAATGCCCGTTGTAGACCATTGCGACGGACGAATCCGTGATGACCATGGCACCACCGTCGCCACTGCTGTTCTTGATGAACGTCTGATCGATGAGTACCGGCCGTGACTGACGAACGATACTGCAGGCGCCGCCTGCTGTTCCGGCCCGATTCAGAATGAACGTACAGTCCTCGATTCGCGGATTGGAGCCCTGCTCTGTCACGAAAACGGCTCCACCTTGTACGGTTGCGGAGTTGTTGATCATGCGGCAATTGCGCACGATCGGACTGCCCGACTGGGGGAATCTGCCGATCATGATGGCACCCCCAGCATTGTCATTCGAGCCACCGTTGGCATTGCCTCCGACGATGGTGAAACCATCGATCACGGCTGTGTTGTCCACTCCGCGAGCGCGGACGACGTGTAACGAATTGTCCGCAATGTTGACGTAAGATACCTGATCGCCGCGATCGACGTCACCGTCCATGTCGAGGTCGAATTCGTCGCAGCCATCCGCATAAGCGAAACCTGGACCGCTGAAACAACCGATGAAAGGAGCAATGTCGGGGTCGTTGCCATTCAGATCACCCGAAAGAACGGTCTCGTTGGCCATCAGATCGCGCGTCGACAGATCAAACGAAGCGGGGTCTTCAGATCCGGCGAATCCGCCATACCACTCCACACCGTTGTGCATCTCAAATGAGATGAACCGGTTGTTGTCGGGCGTGTAGGTGCCCGCCTTGACACAAACCTCAGTCCGGGTTCCGGGGGCGTACGCATTCGCAGCGGCCATCAAGGCCTCCTGAAGTGTATCAAACGCGGTATCCCACGATCGTCCGTCGCCGTCATCAGGTCCGTCGGCAGCCACAAACAGCACGCGTTCGCACTCGTCATAGAGACCATTGCCGTCACTGTCGGTGAGAACTCCACTCGCGTCGTCGCACGAATCAGGTACGCCATTGCGGTTGCAGTCGTTCTCAAGCCCCACGATATCGCAGTCATCGGGAATGTTGTTGCCGTTACAATCTGTCTCGCAGGCATCCAGCAGCTGATTGCCGTTGCAGTCGGCCAAGCCATCCGCGATTTCGCACAGATCAACGGCATCATTGCCATCACAATCCACGTCACAGGCGTCGGGGAGGCTGTTCAGATTGCAATCGGCGGTGGAATCGCTCCATATGTCCACGTCGTCACCCACACTGTTTGCATCGCAATCGGGTGGTACCGCCCGATTCAACAGGACTGCGATTCCGGCACCAACTTGTCCACCCACGTTCTCATTCAAATCGTCAAACTCGTCACCACCATTGGTGATCACATCGATGTCGCCATCGCCATCGTAGTCACCAGTAAGAATCGCGACTGGAAAGATCCCTGCGGCATAGCGAACGGGGGGCGAGAATCCGTTGCCGCCCAAATTCGTCATCACCGACAGGGAGTTGGTATCGAGATTGCTGGTGATGATGTCGGGAAGGTCATTTCCGGAAACATTGGCCAAGGCCACATTGCGCGGGACAAACCCCGCCGGGATCGCCATCGACTGTGAGAGCGTTCCGTCTCCCTGATTTTCAAGCAAGTAAACGTTGAAGAATGGCTGCGGCCCGTCTTCACCGAAGATGTCGCCGCCAAAGAACGCGCCGAACAGCGGGCTTGACGCGACCACATCGACGTCGCCATCACCGTCCATATCAGCAAGGTCAAGCCTGCCCGCAAACTCTCCCGCCTCAAAATCTTGCGCTGCGGCGAAGGTTCCATCACCGTTGCCGCTGTAGACCGCGACGCTGTTCGGATAGCGCACCGATACGAGATCAACGCCACCCGCTCCATCCATATCGCCCAATGCGATATCGGTGATTGGAGCCACTTCGTCGCGCACGATCGGATCTCCGAAGTTGCCTTGCCCATCATTGAGGAAAACGGCAAATCCGCCTTCTTCAATACCCGCGGCAGAGGGATCCGTGTCTTGGTTCGCGTTGACGACGACTGACCCGGTGAATCCAGCCACGACATCGAGGTCGGTGTCAGCATCGACATCGACAAGCTTGATCGCCAGAATCTCAACATCATCGAACGAGCCGACGTGCACCACTGAGGCGAATGTGCGGTCCCCGTTGCTGCGAACAACGGACAGTTCGCCCTGGTCGCAGTATGTTTGAGCTCCCACGATGTCGGCATCACCATCGCCGTCTATGTCACCAGCTGCCACCGCATATCCATCACAGCCAGTTTCGATCGAGACATCACCCACGAACGATCCCGTACCGCCGCCGAAAATAACGCCGATACGGTTGTAAGAAATCCCGGCCACGTCGATATGACCATCGGCGTCGAAGTCCCCTTGGGCCATGTCAATGCCCGGCGTTCCCGCCTGATAGTAACCATCGAGAAGGTATCCGTTGCTCCCATTGTTGTGGTGGATACGCACATGACCTGCCCAGCGTGCGGCGAAGATTGCGTCTTCGTCGCCATCTCCATCAAAGTCTGCGGCGTCGGGCGTGACCGTTTGTCCGAACATGTTGAAACGACGTGCCAGCGTGAATGTCCCGTCGCCGGCTCCAAGAAATGCCGCACTCTCCGGATCGTTTCGGCCCGGAAGCACCAGGTCTTGTTGACCATCGTCGTTGAAGTCGGTAACCAGGAACGGACCGGACGCGAACTCAATCGGCGTCAACAGCGGTTCACCATACGATCCATCACCGTTGTTCAACAAGACACCAAAATTTCCGCCGAATCCATCAGCGTACACGATATCCGGCTGCTGGTCCCCGTTCACGTCAACCGACTGAAAGTACTGCACGAGGCCTCCTGCCTGGACATACTGTGGCGCCGCGAAAACCCCGCTGCCGTCGTTGATCATGATGCCGATCTCCTGACCGGAGCATCCGGCGCTCGACAAACATCCGACGCTCTTTCCAAACCCATCCGCACGGAATACGAGGTCAACAGCGCCATCATCATTCACATCCGAAAGCGTGGCATCCTGGATAATCGCCGGTACCGCAATCACCTGTGGATCACCAAAGACCGCATTGCCCGGGTTGACGTAGACGCGGAACTCCTCGCTAAAGCCCATCCCAAGCACAACATCGTTGTCGTTATCTCCATCAATGTCCCCGACGCTGATGCTCCGCGGATTGTCGACCGTATTGAAGAAGATCGGAGCCGAGAACGTGCCGTTGCCGTTGTTGATGAACAAGCCCATCTCGCGGTTGGCTGAACTGGCTGTCACAATATCGAGGTCGTCGTCACCATCCAGGTCGGCCACCGCCATCGAAGACGCAGAATCCACGTTGTACACAAAAGGTGCACCAAACACGCCACCTCCCTGGTTGAGATGTATGACCAGATTGTCGCTTTCATCCACAAGCGCGACATCCGGCAGGCCATCGCCGTTGAAGTCCTCTGCAACAACGGCCTCTGTTCCATAACCAGCCTCAAGCGCGAGACTTGAGAAGATCAACTCTTGTTCGATCGGCTCTGCGTCCAGTGTGATGATCCCGAGGTCCGTAATGCCGTTAGCCACCACCGGCATTGCCGGTGATTCCCCTGTCTCATCCCCCAACGTAGCGGTAGCGGAGATGATCGCATTGGCATCGGACTGGACAACAACCGAATACAAACCGGTACCGTCCGTCGTCGCGACATCACCCGTGGACAATGAAACATTGGCGCTCGCGACGCCGCTGCCATCATCACGCTGCACAAACCCTTCAACAGTGGTATCGATCATCGGGCTGACGATGTCGATTCGCAGTACAGAAGTGGAGCCGAGATTGACAACCGTGACGAAAACCGTTCCAGGCAACAAAGCTGTCACGACGCCATCAGAGCCAACGTCGGCAGCCAGCGGATTGCTGACCCGATAGGTCGTGCCAACAGCAGAGCCACTGATATCAACCTGTGAACCGTCGAGCAGCGTTCCTGTGACGGTGATTTTCGTCTGCTCACCAACCGTCAACGTCTTGGACACGGCCGTTGCCATGATCGACTCCGGATAGGGTGGCGGGTCATCCGAGAAAATCAGCGTGCCAATGATGAACGTCTCAGCCTGTGGCATACGAAATGGCTCGGTGTACACGTAACGCGTCGTTCCGCCGGCGGTGCTGTACCCGGTGAGGACCAGTGGATCATCGCTGAGGAAATCGGGAGCCGAACCGGGACCCGACTCACCAAACTCGTCCGCCGCCGCAACATTTGGAATCCGAAAACTCCCGTTCGGGTTAACCTGCACGGTTTGACCATTGAGCGACACCGTCCACGAATCGTCGAGTTGGCCGAGCGATGGAGTCACCAGCACAGCAAGCATCAAGACCATCAATCTTCCAGTCTTACGCATGTCAGCCCTGTTCAGACTCCCGCCTCTACGTTCACGGAACTTCGACTTGCAATTCATCATTAAGTTCCCCCGCCCAGGCGTTCCCGCATCCACCGCTGAGCCGCCGCGCGGTCGTCCGTCGTGTAAGATCCGGGCGATTCCGCGACGACCGGAAACTTCTCCAACGTGGTGGCCAGCACATCCAGCGCGTACTGCCATGCCGGCATTCCGTCCTGTCCAACCTTGGTCGGGCTAAGCCGATCGTCACTGTCCAGCACGTCCAAAAGAGCCGCATGCGCTTTCGGTTGTGCCACGTATCCGAGATCGCGCAGCAACACCGTGATGCGGACAATATCATTCGATTCACCGTTGACCATCGAGACCACCCAGTCAGTGGCCTGCTCATCACCCATGCGGGCCATCGCCAGTCGTGCATACCAACTGACCGTTCCATACCACTTGCCGACCGATGTTTCGGATTCATATGTCCGCTCGTCGATCAGTAACTCTCGCAGCCGCGACATTTGGTCCCGCAAATTTGCCACTCCAACGAGCCGAGCCACCTCACGTCGCAGATGAGGGCGCTGCAGCATGGTCCGCAGCGTATCAGAAGCAGGGCCTGCGAAATCGCCGGACTGGAATTCCAACAGCGCCTTGGACGCATGCTGCCAAACGACGGGCCTGGTATCGTTGAGCAGTCCTACAAGCGAATTCACACCGGCCTGACGTAGCTCCGAATCTGAAGATGCGAGGCTCGCATGCTTGATGAGCATCAGCGCCTGATACCGCACACGCTCGGACTCAGACGAAAGATGCTCTTTCGCCGCATCGAGTACTGCTTGATGCGATCCTCTTGCAACCTCACGTGTCGACTTCGTCAGGGAATGTCCCGCCGCGACTTCCACCATCAGCCGGTCTACGTCCGACCTAACGCTCTCCTGCCCCATCGAGGGGGCGGATACGCAAGTCACGATGATGGTTATCACCAACGACTTGCATGCGCGGCGACCAGTGTCCTTTAGTATCATGTTCCTCTTCATCCTGTCGTCTGCGTTCTACGATTACGGATTCAACTGATCCCACTGTGCTTTCCGCAGCCGTGTTGGATTGGTGGCCACGCTGTGCATCAGGTTTTTCGTATCAGGATCATTGATGCACGATGCGAAGTCGGGATGGCACATGCCCAGTGCATGACCCACTTCGTGCGCGATGGTGTTGGACATGGTCTGCGTGGACCCCGTGTGCGAATCGCCATGCACAAACGTGTATCGCTGGTTGAAACCGGCGAATCCGAAACTGCCGTCGCTGGCTCCGTCGACGAGAAATACGTTGTAGTCGTATGACGTGTCCCCCGCAGTATCACGCACCGCCTGCATTTCGGCATTGGCTAGAAAGTTGGTATCGACGTTGATCTGGCCATCGCGGTCGAGATCGAAGTTCACGTCCACCGCCGCCAAACGCGTCACTGTCCAACTGATCACAGCCTGGTTGTACGCCACGTTGTTCATGTAGTTGATGAGCGTCGCGTCATCCACATCCGTGCCGGGTATCGTGAAGTTGTTGGCAAACGTCTCACACACGCCATTCGCACCCGCCGTCACATCCATACCGACAATGGTGTCGTCACCGGGATCAGCACCAGACGGACCATCGTTGACATCCGAATCGATGAAATTGTTGGCACCGGCACTGACGCATATCCCGCCAGGGCCAACGACCTGCCCGACAGCCGCCACCTGCACGTCATCATTCTCTTCATTGATGAGTATCACCGCGACCGTCTTGGATAGCTCGTCGTAGGCCGACACCTCGACCTCTGCGACCGTCGGCCCGTTCGTTGCGCCCGCGCGAGCCTCAACGACGGCGGTGCCGACGGCCTCGCCGGTAAGGAACACTGTCTCCATCTCGACACTTGAAACCTCCGGCAGAACCGAAACGAACGATTCATCGCCACTGATGAAAAATACATCATCGGTGTCCGCCCCAAGATTGGCCTGAACCACATCGCTGTCGTTGACCTTGATCGACTTTTTCGGCTTTGCTGCATCCGTACGGTCGTCCCAGCCATGAAAGTGGTTTGGATGTTCGACGAACTCCGCCTCCACCACGACCACGTCAATCGTAAACTCGCACGATTCGGCCTCTTCTCCATCTGGCGTGTACGTTGCGGTCACCTGATACATGCCCGGCATGTCATACTTGGTCACAAAAACGCTTCCATTGCCGCCGCTCGGAATACCATCCGGAGCGTTCCACGACATGCTGCCTGGATCCGGTTCGCCATCGGCATTGAAAAGCACCGTGTCGTTGATCTGAACGTAGCGAGTTTCAGAGTCCTGCAACTCGATGCTGCAGTTCGCGCAATCCGACGTCACCGAATAAGGCGGGCAGTTGCAGCCCCAACCCGCAGTTCGCAGGCCTGCACCAGGATCAGTCTTGATCTGACTCCCGTCACCCGTAACGGTGCCAGTTGCGACGATCTCAAACCGCATCGTGTCATGGTTGAAGCTCAGGAAGTACGCCACCGCACCCGCCGGCAGCCCCGACATGTTCGGATATGTGATCTCGACCGGCGGGTTGAAGGTCGCTCCACTTGGCTGCAACGTCCACGCAAACGGCGGTGCAGCACCATCAGGCATGGGCATCGGTATCCTGTCGAAATGCACCTGATTCAGTGCGACCGTCGTCGGATTTCCAGCATCCGGTACACTGCCGTCGGCCAGTGTCATGGAACCCGCACGAATCAACATCGACAGGCCCTCTATCCCCTCCACGGTGAGTGTTACATCCTCAGTGTTGTCGAATGTCTGCACGTTGGCCGGATTCAGCGAGGGTAGTAGCACCGGTCCTGCCAGCGTATTCTCCGTCTTCGGTACGATGACGGGTTCGAAATGCAACGATGGAAACGTCACATTCAACTGCCCGTCCTGATCTCCGATATCGACACCTCCGACCCGGGTAGCTGCCGAACCGTTGATATACAAATCGGCCGGCCCTGACGTGGGCAGATCGTCGTACTTGAACATCCCGTTCGCATCCGATGTCGTGAAGTATCCCTTGCCTCCGACGATTAGCTGTATTTCCGTACCCTCGATCGGCTGGTCATTGTTGTTGAGCACCAGCCCTGAGAAACTCGTCGGTGTGCCCTCAAATGAATTCGTGATCCGCTCCACACCGAAAATAACGAAGCGCGCCGGCCCCGTCGGATTGGTCGCAAAATCCACGTCAATCAGATTGTTGCCCTGCTCGCTGCCCGCCACGAAGTCGACCTCCGCGTGCCCTGTGTCTGATGTCATGACAGTGATTGACGAGCGATCATTCACGAGACCATTGTTGCGCACCACAGAAAACGTCACGGGAATACCGGGCACGCCGTTGCATTGGTCGTTCACCCATACCCGCAGCGGCTCTGGGGCAGGACTATTCGTCTCAACACGCTGAAAGTTGCCTGTACCAATGTTGAGTTGCGCCGGCGGAGCGGGTGTCGCCGACGCGCAGAAGAATGTCGTGCCCGCGATACTCGTTGAACGCACGGTCACCCGGTTGTTGCCGCAACCAGCGTCACTTCCCATTTGCCAGAACGCACGAGCGCGCCCGTTCGCGTCCGTCCGAACTTGCAACGACATCGACCCCATACCGGCCCCGGCCGACATGGGCATCGCCTCAAAGAGTCGGCCGTCGCTTCGCGTCACGTCAAACGTGACAACCTTGTTCGCAAACGGCATGCCACTTGGCTTGTTTACCTGAACTTCGATCGGATTGGGTAACACAGCATGAACGGGGCCCGCCTGACCACCTCCACCGGCGACCACCATCTGCGGCGATGATGGCGGAATCGCAACCCGTGTCACGGTGATCGATCGATTGGCCACATTGCCAAGTGCATCGGTCGCTGACGCCGAAATGACGTTCTCACCCATGGCAAGGGGAACTTGCCCCCGTTCAAACGTCCCATTGGTCCCGATCCCAACGTCGACGATCGCCGGTGCCCCGTTGACTGTGACGTCCAGACCCATGAATCCGGAAAGAAGGTCGGACACTCTGCCTGCCACATCAATCGCACTGTTCGTCAACGCGATGTTGTCTTCGGGAAAATCGATGAAGAGCGTCGGAGCTTGACTGTCCTGCGTGATGATTGTTGTCGAAGCAGGCCCACGCACGCCAACGTCGGTAATCGCTGTGACGTAAATCGGATTGGTCCGATTCGACGCAAGTGGCACCTCGACACTGAAGCGTGTGTCCGTGACACCGGTGGTCACGGTGCCCGATGGTGAGTCAACTTCGACGGTCGCGACATCGTTCGATGCACACGATTCGACGGTTCCAGAGATTGTGGCCGTCATCATGTTGGTTTGCGTCACATGTCCGTCGAGCATCGGGGCTGGTGGTGGCGCGTTCTCATCAATGAATTCCGAGAGCACATACCGATCCTCGTCCATCACGACCTGAATGGTCTCATCCATCGACGAGACGTCTCCGCCCCAGCGGAAGAAGCACTCTCCATCCTCGACAACCGATTGCAACGTCACGTCCGTACCTACCGGATACCGATACCCGACACCATCATCGACTGACACAACATCACCGATGGGCGTTGGCTGGACGTCTCCGTCACCACGAACCACGACAGAAAGCACCGCCGTTTCAACGGGTTCATCGTCTTCATCGTCGGGCGGCACACCGCCCCCTCCCCCTGTTCCGCCATCCGTTGGACCTGTTGGCGTGTCGTCATCATCCTGAGCCACGTTTGCAAGCGCGGAGACACCCTGGTAAAGCGTGATCGGAACTGATTCACCGCAATGCTGTGTGACGCTGATGATCGCGTCCCCGGTTTCCGAAACCGCATAAACCGTCATACACTCATCCGAAGATGAAAACGTACCCGGCGTCGACACACCGTCCGAACCAACGCCCGTAACCGACCACGAACACGTACATGACACGTTTGCGATCTGACGCACCAGCGAACCGACATCCGGCAGGCTGAAAAGCACTTCTGCCCCAACCGTCAACATGCGGAGGTCTTCGCCTTCGAGCGCTCCACCATCAACCGCGAGGACGAAATCAACCAGATCATCCGATGCGAACTGGGCTGCGGGGCTGTCTACGCGGCCATCGACAGGCCCATCGCTGTCTGGCGGTACATCATCTGCCGGCCGGTCGTCTGACGGCACATCTTCGGCGGGCATATCACCCGGCTGATCCTCGCCCGCCCCACCGCCTTCGTCTGGAAGATCCATGCCCGGCGTGTCATCGCCCGGTGGCGACAACTCTGTCGGCGGGCAACCCAACAGCAACGGCAGCAACATCGCCGACGTCAGCCAAAGTGTCTTTCTGATCATGTTCGCAATCGGCCCTA
The DNA here is from genome assembly GCA_028289375.1 of Phycisphaerae bacterium. Classification (GTDB taxonomy): domain Bacteria; phylum Planctomycetota; class Phycisphaerae; order UBA1845; family UBA1845; genus OFTM371. Next base: position 10,561 of record JANQQK010000033.1, read on the forward strand.
AGTTATAGTTTTCGCAGTGGTTTACGGTTCCGCGGAAACACTCGTTCGTAACGTGCTCGACGACGAATGTTTGCGCGCGAGAACCCGTGAATTCGGCCTGTCTACTGCAGAGGCTCCGTCAACAGAGTCGCACCACGCTCCGCAGCGCAACGCAAAAAATGTTGAAACCGACACTTGGTAGGCACGATTCCCCAAGAAGTGAGCACAGGTAAACGGAGCAACCGTTTCAGTCGAGAGTCTCTGCTCCCGCTGCAATCCTGCAGTTCCACCGCTGCAATGCCCCAATTCCTACCACTGACGCGACAGCGATGGGGACAACGACATCGTTGTGACCAAATCCTGGGCCGACAATGTGTCGCTTTTCGTGAATGAAGGTGCTGGCACGTATCAGCCAGCCCGACATTTCGCGGCCAACGAACAGCCACGCCACATTGCACCTACCGACTTGGATGCGAATGGAACGATCGACATCGCCGTGACCAACAACACGAACACATTTGCAAATTCACTTGGCATACTGTTCAACACAATTGACGACTGACTCTTATCTCGCGTTCGTGCCGCTTCAATTATTCTTCGCCCGCCGAATCCCTGGCTGGCGCGCGTAGCAGGGACTGCAACGACTTGGCCTCCCCCTTGCGAGAGTTCGTCGCGCGCTTCTCTCAAATGGAGACGAAGATCTGACCGGATCTCCGGTTCCGCCGATGAATCATGGTGTGCATACGGTTGCCGCGATGATCCAATCATCGCGGTGCCGGTGAACACCTTGTTGGGGAGATTGTGGATCTCTCGATGCTGCCTAACTGCGCACCGCGATTCATTCCAACTGCACCGAAGCCGATGATGAGACCCCACGTCGGCAAACTCTGCCACGCTCAGCCCGCAGGCAGAGCTTCCAGAGCGTGGAACACCCTACTCAGGAATTGGACCAAGTCAGGGGTCACGTCACCCCGGGCTGCAAGAAGCTGCGTCGGGCAGGTTGTTGACAACTTCAACTGCCAAGAAAGGGCTACATCCCATGACCGACCCACTTTCGTCCGAAGTACGTTTACGAGACCCCGCGTGGATCAGCCCTAAAGCGGAGTGTCAGGCCGCCGCGAGCGCGTAACTTCATGTTTGCAATACTCGTAGGATGGGTAACGTTGCGAACTGTCCATCGTTTCTGCAACAGCCATCCCTCAGCATTCAAGCCATGCAACCAGATGGACACTCAACACAGGCAGGGCCAACTCGGAGGCCTGAGAAAACGGGGCAAGGACTTCATTCTTCCATTGCGCAGCCTTGACGGAAAGTTCACGAAAGCGGCATCCATGCGTCATCATCGCGTAATCGTTCTGTAACACAAATGGGGTAGCGTAATGCACAGCAGTCAGGGATTTCAGGTCAAAGACGACAGTGCTCGCGAGTCGGGCAGATCACTCGCCTCGCAATTGAAGGAGTTGGGTGAATGAATCGGACACTGAGTCGCGGCTTCACGTTGATTGAACTACTTGTTGTTGTGTCAATCATCGCTTTGTTAATCAGCATTTTGCTGCCAAGTCTCAGAGGCGCCCGAGATCAAGCGAAAGCGGTGAAGTGCGGGGCCAACTTGGCCGCCACGGGGCGCGCATTTGCAGCATACGCAGCCGAATTCTCCGGGGCCTTTCCCGTTTCATACTGCTATCCGAACGACGCGGGTGGCAACTGCGATGTCTACAACCAGCCGAGCAACCGGGACTTTGGGTATGTTCATTGGTCTTGGTTCCTCTTCAGCGACGGCAAGGTGAATGATAAGTCGTTTCAATGCCCGTCGTTCATGAAGGGCGGCATGCCGCGCACGAATCCCGGGCCGATTGCAGAAAACTGGAACGCTGGGCAAATCGACGACTCCGGATCGATGGTGCCGCAGCCACAGTCGATCGAAGATAAACAGGCGACGCGAATGGCGTACACGACCAATGCGGCCATTGTCCCACGCAACAAATTTACGCCGAACCTGACTGGCGAAGCCGGGCTCGCCGGAGAACGGCTGAACGACTACGTCCGTGAGAACGAGATTAAGCGCGCAGGTGCCACGATTCTGGCTACCGAGTTCAACAATGAGTGGCGTGTGATGACGCTTGGAACCGACACGGGCGGGCGATTGTCCAAGAGCCACCGCCCGGTCAGTCCGCTCTGGAACTTCGACAGCGCGTACGTTCCTTTCGGTGCGAATATCGATGCTGATCTGAACTTCTTTTATGGTTCAGTTCCAAGCAGCGGCGTGAACTCAATGGGCTTGGTCCCAGAGTCGCAAATCGATGATGCATCCGCCCTCTCTAATGGAAACTACAATCGCGCAAACTTCGTCGGCCGCCATCATCCGAGCCGAAACAGCGAGAAGTGGGGTGGCGCGGCCAACTTTCTATTCGTCGACAGTCATGTCGAATCGCTCACGGTTTACCAGACGCTTCAGAAACGCCTTTGGGGTGAGCGATTCTATTCGATCACCGGCGACAACAACGAAGTCGTGATGTTCAACCCAGTCTATGGCAACACGCCAAGTCGTCGTTGGCCTGACTAGTGGCGAATTGCGTCTCGCCTGCATGTCTTTGCAGGACTTCAGGGGAGACGAACAGATAGCAGCTTGATTCGGGGAGACAACTCAGGAAGGAGGACACGAAAGGAGGACACGGAAAGACGGGCGCACTCCGTGCGCGCACACATTCTCAGTCAGGCGAGAATCTTGGAGAAAGCTTGGCACTCTCATTGCTTGGATTGATTTTCTTGTCTCAATAGGTCTTGGGAAAGGACGCGAAAGATGAAGGAAAGCATGGTTCGCATGCCCCTCGCAATCGGGGCACTTTCGATGGTCGTCGCCCTTGGTGTTGTCGCACAGGCTGACGATTCTGCCGCTTCGGGCCGTTCGGAAGTGGTTGTTGAAGACTCGCGCCAGCAGGCGTCGATACTGATGGAAGGTCCCACTGCTGCAGGCGGAGGTGTTCTGGATGTTGTGTTTGATCTTGCGGCTGACGGCAGTACGCGCGGCGGTCAGGTGAATGTCTCGGGAGCGACACTGTTCCTAAACTTCTCGGAGAGACCGCCATCACGTCAGGACTGGATCAACATGGACTGCGACTTCGACTGCCTGACCAGCGACGCCGACTGCATCGGTGGCGAAATTCAGGGGGGTCGCGAGTTCAACGACTTCACCATGTCGATCGAAAACCAATGGGATCCGTGTGAGCAGGATTTGGTCAACACGGCTTGCATCAACGACAACGATTGTCCAGATGGCGCAATCTGTAATGGTAGTTTCTGCGCTGGCTGTGCGTACCGCGGACGCAACAGTGATCGTCTGTTGACGTGCGGTCAGACACAGCTCGACACGATCGCCACGGATCTGATCTCCGGCGGCGATCCATTGAACACGTTCCTCTTGGTCAATTATCGTGCAGTCGGCTCCACCAACGGTATTCAGGAATTCGTCAACCACCAGGTGAGCTTCCTGAATTCGCTTGAAAACAACGCGAATGCTGCCAATCCGGACAGCACCTGTCCATCGGTTTTCCCAGCCGGTTGCTCGGCTGAGTGCCAGGACGTTCCGAACCAGATCATGAACGACAATGACAACGGCTGCGGCGCTACAGGCCCCTGCCGTGATGCCAACGGCCGTTGCGATCTGACCTGCGTTTGCAACTACAATGATACGGACGATGGCGACACGTTCGCCCACACACCCGGTGGCGACAGCTCGAATAGCATCGATCCCGCGATTTGTGATCTCGACATTGTCAGTGGTGCGAGCGGCACCGCAAACCGAATCGCCATTGCCGATGCCGTGGCCGAAGCCTACGGTTGCGCGATCGAAGAGTGCCGATTCGGCCCCGTGTTCGTTCCGCTGTCGCAGCCCTCGGATTTCTCGAACCTCAACGGTACCCAATACTTCGATGGCGACTTGTCGACCTGCATCCAGTCGGGTACTGGCTACTCGCCGGACGCCGGTTGCCCGGATACGTGCATGTTCGAATGCATGGAATCGGTTGACATCGGTTCGACCGACGTTCCGGTTCGCTGGGCCATTCGCGTTGACGATGATGACAATGAGAACACAGGCAACACCGATGCCAATTGGGAAGCCAATCCTGGCGCTGACGGCTACGGTGCCAACCCGATCTTCTCATGGGACACGAACTTCTCAAATCAGTTGAAGGACCTCTTCTACGACGCCAATGGCGACGGTGTCATCCAGGAGAATGAGCGTCTGAATACGAACCAGGGTGCCCCTGACTGTCGCACGGTCTTCGATACGCAGGTTGCACACTCTATCGTTGCAATCATCTCGAACCGTGGAACCGGCGTCGAGGAAACGACCTACACGGACCTGCAGTATCACTTCACGACCGGTCGCCGCAAGAATGGCGAAAACCTCGTGGCGGCCACCCGTGATTCGGGTTCCGGTACGCGCAACATCGCCATGAATGGTCTTTGCATCGATCCGAGCTGGGGTCGGGGCGAGAACCGCGGTGACAAGAACAGCAGCAGCTCTGCCGTCATCCTCGGCCCGGATCGTCAGAACTCCAACTGCGGTGGTTCGTCGGTCATGGAGTCTGTGGTTCAGAACCATCGTCTGGCCATCGGCTACACCGGAATCGCCGGCAGCTCGCGTTCGTCGCGTGACATTGCGCGTGGTTTCTACGAGGGCCTCGGTGTTGCCAATGATTTCGTAGAGGACGGTGGTGTTACGACGCCGTCGTTCCGTCGTCCGACGATCGACAACATTCTCGATAACGGGGATGCACAAACGTCATACCGTATCGCCGGCGAGCAGACATTCGCCACGCGTGGTAACGCATTCTCGAACCTCTTGTCGACCAACGAGTTCTACGTCCCGGGACCAGCGGTCTTCAATGCTCGTGCAGCAGACTGGCTGAACAACATCGTGCTCAGCCAGGCGCAGTTCATTGATGAGGGTCAAACGGACGAGAACATTCAGTTGGCTGGTGAATTTCTCGCCGAACGCTTCTTCACGCCGGCAGGCGTCGACAAGCTCCCACTCGTTGCCGATGGCTGCGACTATGCCGACACAGCGTCGGTCCTGGGTGCCTTCAACCAGCCTTTGCAGGACTTCATGCGGGCGAATCTCGACTTGGGCAACTCGGGCGAGACGGACGACGCCGGCATCCCCTACACTGGCGATTTCCCCGAGTATGGTCGCGATAACGATGCTGGTATGGTCCCACGCCGTAAGGCGATCGGCCCAGATCAGTACAGCGACGGGAATATCGACAACACCTACTGCTACTTCGATGGCATGTCGGCTCAGACGATCATCGGAAATGGATCGAACCGTCTTTCGAAAGCCAACCGCACAGCTGGCGACTTCGACATCGACTTCGATCGTGACCAGGATGACATCGACGGCCTTGTCGAGGCGACACTGACGCCGCGCACGTGGCAGATGTCCGGTGCTGGTGACTGTGCGAACTCGTTGACGTGCAACGCAGACGCAACGGGTCCTGACGCCGCAGGTCCGGACAACGAGAGCATGAATGCCGACCAGGCCATTCCAGAGGTCATCGGCGATTTCAATGGTGACGGCAACTTGGATAAGGAAGACTGGCGCTACGCGATGGACGGTCTTTACCTCGTTGGCGGTCAGCTTGATCGCAAGACGACGGCCATCAGCATCGACAATGCGATCGTCGGTATCAATGCCAACCTGTTGCCATGGAACCTTGCACCGTCTGACACTTGGCCACCGCTGGCCGTGACGGCTTGCGTCGACAATGTGTCCGATCCATCCCTCGTCACGCCGCCCGCGACGGGTGTCAACGACGGTGGCAGTCCGTTCCTCGTGACTGGCGCTACGTACGAGGCTGGTGACTTCCGTGCGGACGTGGCCGGCGGTTCGTTCACGGCTCCGGGTGCCGAACCTGTCGGCGCTGACGGCGAGGTCAATCTCGTTGATGTTGAGTACGTTCGCTCGAATGTTCGCCCGACCGGTGCAAACTGGGGCGATGACATCGTCGTTGCTCAGCGTATGGACCTCAGCGCGGACATGACAGGTGACGCCTCAGTCACGTCGGCAGACATCTGTGAGATCGTCGAGGTGATCCTCGAAGCTGATCTTGGTGACCTCGATCTGAACGGCGCCACGTGCGACGACTTCAACAGCCTCAACATGGCTGCCAGCGAGCCGACCTACACGGACGGTGACCTGAATGGCGACAACGCAGTCGATGGCTGCGACGAGAAGATCCTTCTCCGTCGTATCGCCCTCGAAACCGCCAACGTCAACGGTGACAGCATGGTCGATATTCAGGATGCCGATTGCGTCCTCGATTTCGCCATCGGCAACACGCCTGCAGTGAGTTGCACGGGTGACGGCGATGTATTCCCGCCATGTGGTGGTGGCGACAGCAGCTCGAATCTGTTCGACGTGCTCTTCATCCTTGATTCGATCGAGGAATTCCCGGATGTGACCTGCCCGGATCCGTGTGATGGTGTGACCCTGCCCGCGACGGCCGCTTCGGTCGCCGTCGTTGAGTTGGATCCGACGAGCAAGACGACCATTCAGATCGTCCCGAACACGCGTTCGGTCGCTCCTGGCGACATGCTGACCGTCGAGGTCTTCGTCCAGGATGCAGCTCAGTTGCAGGGTGCTCAGGTCTCACTGGATGTGACCGGTCGTGCCGGTTCGCTCGTTCTGGAGAGCATCGAGATCAATGGCGATCGCGCTGACTTCGCCCTCGCAGGCGATGAGACGCACTTCTCGGCCAAGAACACCCGCCGTGCACTGGCGATGAGCCTGCTCCGCACGGGGGCGACATCGGTTCGTCGCGGCTACGTTGCAACTTTCGTCTATTCGGTCCCTGAGAATGCAAAGGGCACGTACCGCATCGCTGCCGACATGGGTGAGACCAAGCTCCTCGACGCTGAAGGTGCGGTGATGCCGCTCCGCAAGGCACAGAGTGCGTCGGTCATCGTTTCGGACTCGGCAGATGCTCTGAGCAGTCGTTAATGGATCATGTCCTCGTTCGGGAGTTGTCCTCCACAGCGAATCGTCATGGCGACCATGTGGTGGACACTCCCGTCGAGGTAGCTTGATTGGACTTTTCAAGATGTGTTTCAAAACGACTGTTCTGCAAGCTCTCGGCGAGGGCTGTTTGTTGCAGTCTGAAGCAGGCCCCACGGGCCTGACGATTTCAAGAAATGGAGAGGACTCATGAAGCGTATGATGAGCCTGTCACTTCTCACCCTGATCGTGGTCGGTGCGCCGGCAGTCGCTCAGACGGTTTCACTGGAACCCGTCGGCGGCTCGGGCAACAGCATCACCGCTATTCCGGGTGAGCAGGTGGCGATTGATGTGTTTTTGACTGACTCGCCGGTCGACGTGCGTGGGTATCAGCTCACGACCGAGGCCACCGTATCAAACGGCTCGGCGGGTAGCCTGACGAGCGACGGCGCTCCGTCGGTAGACGAAGGGCGCGGCGACTACATTTTCTCCGGCGCCTCCGGCACAATTCCTGGTGTCAGCGCCAATCCGGTCCGCGTGATCAACGCAACAGTTTCGGCGTCTGACGCCGTGACCGTTGGTATGTCGCTGGTGTACCTGGGAACATTCTCATACACCATCGCGGCCGACGCGAAGGGCACGTTCACCATCGATCTGGTCAACCCCGGCGTGGACAGCCTCTTGGCTGACGCAGCCAGCGATCCAATCGCATTCACGACGGTTGCCGCCGAGATCAACGTTCCTGCAACGCTGATCATCGAGCCAGCGACGGCGAACATTTCGCCCGGCGACTCGATCACGCTACAGGTATTCGTTTCGCGAACCGCTCCGGATGACCTTTTGAAGGGTTACGAACTGACCCTTCCGGTTTCAGCATCCGGTGGAAGTGGGGGCAGCCTCGATCACGACGGCAATGATCCCGTCGTGGATGCCGGCAACATGGACTACGTTTTTGGCGCCGACGCGACGCTCACAGATACGACCGCGACGCCGAATCCGAGGATTCTGAACGCGGTTGTCTCTTCCGCCGACAGCGCAAACGTGCCCGCCCTTGCTTATCTCGGTGAGTTTACCTACACAGCGTCGAATGATGCGTCCGGCGATTTCGTGGTCGAGTTCGTCAACCCAGGTACCGATACGGGCACTTCGGAGACGACGCTCGCCGATGCAGCCAGCAACCCGATTGCATTCGTCGGCCTTAACGCCACGATCACAGTTGGTGGCGGTGCGATCCCTTGCACTCGTGACTGCGACTGCTATTTCGACGCCGTCGACAATGGCACGCCGTTCGATGTTTGCGACTACCACTACTGCGACGGCGGTTCCTGCACCTCCTGCCCACGTCGTTGGGGCAACACATGCGACTCGTACACCGGGTTCGTTCAGACGGACGACATCCTTTGTGCGGTCACCGGTTTCGGTAACTACTGTGCCTGCCCGAACGGTGACTTGATTGGAAGCGGCAATGCGAAGGGACCGAGTGGATCGCCGCTCGGAACGGACGACATCCTGGCGATCGTTGCCGC
>JANQQK010000037.1 GCA_028289375.1 Phycisphaerae bacterium
GTTCTTGAGCGCCTTGCGTGGCTGTTCGTGACGCGTGGCGTGCCGGAGTTTGGTGCGGTTTGTACTCCGTTGCCGTGCGCTGCGCGGTGTACCCCGCGCAAAAAGGGGGCGGTGGCCGACCTTTCGATCGGGCCACCGCCGTTGGTTCTTCAATCGCGTTGCAGGTGCTAACGTCTGCTTCCGGCCTCGACCACAATGATCGTGACATCGTCGACTGGAGCCACGAACTGCTCGCCAGCAGCCGGGTACAGAGCGATAAACTCTGTCAGTGGTTGAAGCGTCACTGAGCCGCTGGTATCGGCAGGGACGTCAAATACAAACGTGCCGAGGTAGGCGCGTTTGCCCTGCGGGATCGTGACGCCGGCGTCCATGACCGCGCCACCGACGCGACCCAGCTCCTTGTCCGTGGCTGGGAAGTTGGTCAAGCCATGGAACACAAAGTCGCGACGCTGGGAATTGACGAATACGGACTCGAGCACAAGCTGATCTGTACGATCACCGTTCGCCGTCATGCCGAATTCGAAGCCGACCAGACTGTCAACGTCCGTCACGAAGACATCGACTTCGAACTGCTCGCCAGCATGAATCGCACGCTGACGCGGCACCATCGCGAACGACGCAACAGGCGCGTCGACTGAACGACTTGTGTGTGGTGAAGTCAACAGATTCTGATCTGTCAACGCCGACAATGTTGCCATCGAGGCAGCGGCTGGACCGCATCCGTCCGCATCAGGAGGTCCAACAGCATCGCAACCCGAGCCACTGCCCGGAACAGGGCAGGCAAATGGGTTGGCACCACCGAAGGCGGCAACGATCGCCAAGATGTCGTCCGTTCCGAGCGGCGAGCCACTCGGTCCCTTCGAATTGCCGCTTCCAATCAAGTCACCGTTCGGGCAGGCACAGTAGTTACCGAAACCGGTGACCGCACAAAGGATGTCATCCGTCTGAACGAACCCGGTGTATGAGTCGCACGTGTTACCCCAACGACGTGGGCAGGAGGTACAGAAACCGCCGTCGCAGTAGTGGTAGTCGCAAACATCGAACGGCGTGCCATTGTCGACGGCGTCGAAATAGCAGTCGCAGTCACGAGTGCATGACACGTCGCTGACCTCGACTACGCAAGAATCCGAGCATCCGTCCCCGTTAGTGGCGTTACCATCGTCGCACGTCTCTCCTGTATCGATGACACCGTCTCCGCAAGACGGTAGGACGCAATTGGTCCGACAAGCATCGGGGGCGGTGTCGGAATTGGACGCTCCCTCGTCGCAGTGCTCCAGGCCAGATTGAACGAAGCCGTCGCCACAGATTGCCGTCTCGCACGTGTTGAGGCATGCGTCTGTGTTTTCTGTGTTGGCATCGTCGCATGATTCACCGAAATCGGTGATGCCATCGCCGCAACCGGCCAAAGTGCAATTGGTGCGACAGGTTACTCCTGGTGTGCCGGGAGCATCGGTGTTTGCGACCCCATTGTCACATTCCTCTGAATCGTCGATTGCCCCGTCGCCACAATCGGGGCCATCGACGCCGTTCAGCGAATAGGCTTCCACGATATTGAGTGTGCCCGACCCGCCAGCGTCGACGACGAACAGGCGTGTGATGGTCTCACAGCCGAGAATGTCCTCGAGGTTGTCGAGATCCAGCAGAATGGCGACAGTCGCATTGATTTCGGGGACATCGACTGAGTCGATATCCTCGCCTTCGAGTCCGCCAGTGTAGCTGAGGAACACAAATTCACCGGTGGACACACTTGCACCGGAGGCGGTTTGGCCGACCTCGACGATGATGCCAAAGTCGTCAGCGTTGCCGCTCTCGATGCCGGAGTTGGTTGTGTTGGTGTCGATGATGGCGACTTCAAACGTGCGGTCAGTTGTGACGTTTGATAGGCCTGATCGCTCGCTGTCAAAGACGGCGCCGGCCGCATCGGCGAAGTACAGGAACTCGGATGGTGAGAATGTGCCACCGCTCGTGGCTGTTTCGGGGATGTTCAACTCGATGGCGCGGATGCCGGTTTGGCTGGTGTTGATGCTGCCTGCGTATGTTGAGCTGCCGCTGACGACTTTCGCGGAATTAAGCACAGTGTTGACCAAGTCACCGGATATGCCAGCGGCGTTGATGAAATCGACTTCAGTTGCTGGAAATGACTGGCGCAGCGGATCGACGATCTCGATGTCTTCAAGGTCAGTCGCGATGTTCAGAAGTGTGGCCGAGTTGCCAAATGATCCTCCGACAATGCCTCCAAGGTTATTGCTGATAAATGTAGCCAAATCCGAGGCGACGAATTCGTTTGGGACGCCTGCGTCAGCACCGAAGCCTTGAACTGCCGCGAAGATCGTTGTTTCCAACGGCGATCCGCCTGCGTCCAGACCCGTGGTGGGATTCAGCACCGTGGCTGTGGCGGTTGACACTTGCAATGGGTTGACCACGGCAGGATCGCCCATCATCGAGTTCATCGCAGTAAAGGTAACCAGCGACTCGGCGATCGCACCATCGGCAGCGCCTGCTGCAGCCGTGACGGCCACCCGAGGTAGGGCAACCGTTTGACCTGGGACGGCAAGTGCGGGAGCGTCCGATGCAAAAGTCGCGGCGCTGGGATTGCTCGATGAACCGGGTGATGTCGTGATATCCATCGGGAAGTCGCCGCCGACGTTGGCACTGATGAGCGCGGGGCGACCCGTGGTGCCGGCGATCACATCAAAACCCAACCTCGAAGCGAGTGCGACGCCCAGTTCCGGAGGGGAAGTACTGAACGTCACACTCGCTGGGGTGGGGAGGAACGGACCAGAGCGAAAAATGTTGCGGTATAGGCCGATTGCGTCAGCAGCGGGATCCTCATTGCCGCTGATCCCGTCTTCGGTCGTACGCGGGACATCGACGAATCGCCGTGCGTAGCCGCCACCTGAGGCTTCGTCGACCTGTGCGATCCAATTGGCGAAGACCGAACCGGCTGGCAAGACAACTTCAAGATCGATGTCAGACCCTGTGGGTGAAACGTAAGGCTGGTCCGCTTCCACAAACTGCGAGTCATCATTGCCGGCGATGCCGTCGAGCAGGGCGGACAGCCCGAGCACGGTTCCGCTGGGCAGCATACCATCGGAAGGACTGCCGTTGGCACGGTCCTCCAATTGCGCGTAGCCGGGGTCGTCGCGGTTGACGATCATGAAAATGTTGGACCCGTTGGTGATGAAGCCTGAGACGTTTTCGTTGGGAACGTCGATGAGCGACTCGGCGACGGGCGTGACAAAGTTGGTCGTCCCGCCGAACTGATTGCCGTTGACGGCGATGAATTCGGTCCCGGGTGGTGACGATGTGATGCCATTGTTGATGAGTCCAATACGCGAGCCGGGATCGCCAGCGAGGTCGGTGGGCTCACCGCCGTACGGTGTGTAGTCTACCCACCCGAGCACGAGGACGCCCGACGCCGGCCTGGCCACGGAACCGACTTGTACGCCATTGCTGGCGTCGAGATCGAAAGGTGGAAGGTCCACGCGCTGATTGACGTATCCGATCTCTGAGTTGCCAGAGTCGCCTTCGATTTCGTAATACGTGATGCGAAGTGCGTCTTTGTATGGCTGCAAGGACGCAGCGAGATTCGATACGTCGGGCAAATAGACTTCGACGTATTCCTGCTCCGGGTTGGTCAGGTCGCGCGCCGTCGGCCCATCGGATCCGGTTGGATTGTTGAAGATCTCGGTGATAACGGGGCGATCGGGAATCTGCGCAGCCGCCGACGCGCAAGCCATGCCAAAGATGATGAGCCAGAGATGTCGTAGTTTCATTGCTTCTGCTCCAACCGTAGAACGTCGTGATATGGGTCCTAATTCTGTCCAACCGAAATCCAAGAATCCGCCAAACGAACTGCTACGGTGGGGATTTGTCGCGGCCAGTTCCTGAAAAGAGACGGTTGTGTGCACCGAGTCCGCTGTCGACGACACTACCGTCCTGCCGCACGCCGTAACCCATGTCCTGCAGGGTCATGTCGACGACATGTCCGTCTGCGAAGGCCGCATTGGCTTTTCCGCGATGGCGGGCGTCCGGCGCACTGCGTCGTGATCCGGGACCGCCGGCGCGACTCGATCCAGACCTCAGACGTGGCGGATCGATCAGCCAGCCGTAATTTCCACGGCGTCGCTCCTCGCGGTCTTCGTTGAGGTAGTCGAGTCGTTCACGTGTCGGGAAAGAGGCGGCGCTGCCATTGCTGTCCGTAATGGAGATGGTGCCCGACGCTTTGCGGATGCGCGACGTTGGTACCGGGAGGTTTCGAAACTCGCTGCCGGAGCGTCGGTGGCTGCCAAGGAACTGATAGTTGTAACCGTACGCGGCGTTGCGTTCGTCGGTCCACCGAGAGACGGTCGGGCAGATGTAAGCGTCGTTGTTGTAGTTCTGCCGGTTTCGGTCGTCCTTCGGCCGATTCAACGCTGGCACGCCAACCTGCCCCTGCATGAGCACCGGCCATCGCGGGCGGTATTTGATGCCGTTGGAAACTTCGTACAAATTCTCAGGATTGGACAATCCGCCGGATGCGAAGCCGGGCATGCGGGCTGGTAGAGCGATGTCCTGGTTTTCGTCGGCGTACATCACCCAGCCCTGAGCCAGCGTGCGCAATTGCGTGCCACACACCACAGTGCGGGCTTGATCGCGCGCCGACTTGAGCGATGGCACGAGAATGGAGATGAGTAGGCCCAAGATTGACACGGTTACGAGCAACTCGATCAGCGAGAATCCGGTACGGCGGCGGTGCATCATGTTCATGAGAGGGTTCCATCCGTGACGAAGTCCGCCATCGGCTGGCGAACGAAGTCCAAGATTTTCGGGCGACGAGACGTGACATCGCCTGAAGCAGAGATATGCAATGAATCGGGTTCGATGCTCATTCGGGAGGCGGGGTTGACGGTAATCAGGACGATGCGATCGGCTGCCAAACGGACAAGGCACTGTTCGAGCAACTCGCATTGGGTTTCGTCAAGGTTGAGGAAAGGGTGTTCGATCAGCAGGATTGATGGGTTGCCTGCCAAGGCGCTGCAAAAGGCCAGCCGGATGCGCAAACCGGGTGACATCGCTTCCTGCGTGAACGATGCGACCCTCGCGAGAACTGTTGCATAGCTGTCGTCATGGGTGTCACCGGACAGATGCTTCGTTTGCTGCCATACGCCCTTTACAAGCGCGTCGTCCTGCGCTGAACCGACCGTTCTCGACCGTAGTTGGGTATCGATGCATGAGCGGTCGCGGTCGACGAAGCCGATCTTGCCGCGCAGCCCGCCGACGTGCCATTTGCGTGCAGAGACGTTGTCAACTTGGAGGTAGCCAGTGTGCGGTCGGCGGACTCGGAGAATGAGATCGAAAACGCATCTCGCTGCACGGCCATCGACATCGTCGGATACGGCAAGGAGAGATCCCGTGCTGAGCGTGATCGACAAGTCGCGGATCATCGGACCGGAGTGTTTGGGCTTATAGCTGACGTTGCGAAACTCGAGCTTGGTGATCGGTTTGCTGGTGCGTCGCAGATCGCCGTCCCAGCCGGGTTCCTGCTTGCGGTCGAGCAGCGTTCCGATGCGTTCGAGCGAGACGCGGGCGCGTTGATGAGACACGCCGGCGCGCGACAACCGATTGATCGGCCCGCGCACGAGGAGTGACAACCAGACAGCGGCGACCACATCACCGTGATTCAGACCTCCACTGCGGAGGTGAAAGGCGCCGACGAACCCGACCGCGCCAACGGCGAGAGTGGTCGTGAAAATCGATGTTGCGCGGACCCACGCTTCGCGGCGTGCGCGCTGCTCAGCGGCGTCGGCGATGCTGCCGGTTAGCGATGCGACCTGTGATTCGCAATGCTGCTGATTGTTCGACGCGGCGATGGTGACCAGCCGCGTCAGTTGCTCTTCGATGGCTCCACAGAGTTGCGCCTGATGTCGACGCCCTTCGCGGGTGAGTTGGCGGGCAGCAGGACTGACGATCAGCATGACGGGGATGATCAGGCATGCCGGAATCAGTGCGGCCAACAGAAGACTCGGACGCATGACAGCCAGAGTGATGGCCAGACCGAGAACCAGGAGCACGTCGGCTGGTGCGGTGATCAGCGTGCCAGCCAGCCACGACTTCAGTGCTGAGCAGTCTCCTGAGAACCGCACGAGAATTTTGCCGAGCGGTCGGCGGTCGAAGTAGCCTTGTGGCAAGCGCAGCAGCGTACGGTGCATGCGGACGCGCAGATCGGCGATCACGCCTTGTGCGAAGCGCTCCGCAAGAGCGCTCTGCGCCCAACGAAAACACGCGCGTGCGATTCCGACCGAAAGAACGGCAATGCCGAATGCCCAGTAAGGGCTTGCAACGCCAGATACTGCCTGCACATCGCCGCTCACGGCGGGATGATTAATCAGCCATCGGGCGAGAAGTGGGACCGGAATGCCAAGTAGCTGCGCGACGGCAGCAGTTCCCATCGCGACTCCGAGAATCGTTCTCCGCGCAAGCAGCGGCTCGCGCAACACAGAAGACCAATACAGGCTAGCACGCTCGATTGCGCTCATCGCCGACGAATCCCTACGCAATCATCTCGTGGCGTTGTTGACGTTCGAGGATGTCGCTGAAGAGTGATCGAGTCACGCTTGGATCCTGCAACTCCTCGGTTCGCAGGACGGGCAGATCAGTCTGCTCCTGAGCTTCGCGAATCGACAGGGGGCTGCAGCCGACCCAGCCCGAGACAGCCACAACGTTGGCGTCATACTCACTGAGCATGTTGACGCCTGCCTGGACGCCGAGTGCGTCGCTGCAGGCGTACACGGTGGCGTCGACGTACTGATTCACGCGATTCAATCCGAGCAGAATCTCCGTTTCGCGCTGGGAGATGCCGTCTGCGATTTCGAAAACGATGGCATCGGGGCGCGACTGTGACAACTGACTCTTGATCGTCGCCACCAGATTCCACAACTCGTCCCGCGAACAACGGGCCGTCGACGTGTGGCCAACATCGGTGAAGTCGAGGAGGCGTTCAGCGCCCGCGGCTTTCATAAGTTGCAGGTCTTTGGGAGCAGCCGTGCCGGTAATCTTGGCGGCGCAGACGCGGAGCCCGGCGCGATAGAGTCCGTGAATGATGGAATAGGCAGCGCGCGTCTTGCCGGAGTCCATAGATGACCCGACGACCATAATCGTCGCCGAACCAGCCATGCCTATCTGCACCGGACGAAGCGCGTGCTGCTTTAGATTAACTCGTTGGCCTGCGTCATCCGTCACGAATCCGAGCGGGCGAAGAAGTGTAGGTGGTTCCATTTCCTCGGCCATGCCGACCACCGCACCGCACACACCACCGGCACTAAGCAAATGACATGGGTCGAACGACGCAGGGACAGCTCCCTCGTACTGACGCGTGGCGTATCGGTATCCGTATGCAATTCCGACCAGATCGCCCACGAACAGCTTAGCGCGCGACGCGTCAGTGAGACTGATGCGCTTGTGGCGCCCCAGTTCGACGACCTCGGCCACAACGACGTCGTTTGGGTTGGGCGAACCACTCTCGTCGGAGACCAGCTTTCCTGACAGTTCGCCGAGAGTTTGAGGCAAATGTGGCAGCAGGTGCGTCGTATAGGACCACTTGATCAACCGATGTTTCGAGTCATTCATTCCGTTCTTCTCCGAATCTGTGGGCGACACTGAATGCTGTCGCCTTCAGGCAATGAAGCGAAAACGGACCTGATGATGGTCAAAGAAAAACCCGGTCTTATCGGTCAGGGGCGATCACCGCTGTTTTTCGAGCTGTGGATGGCCTAGAATGCACCGGATCAGGGGAAAGCAGGACGACCATGGGCCTATGGTAATTCCCAATTCTGACGAGCATGCGGTACCCGCTTCCGGCACAGGAGAAGGCGATCTTGGCGGGCAGTTCGACGATTTCTATTCGGAATTGCGGGCGCTGGCGGGGTATCACCTGGCGTCCGAGCGTCGCGATCACACGCTTCAGCCAACCGCGCTGGTGCACGAGGTATTTCTGCGTCTGGCCCGCCAGGGCAACGCCCCCATTGCCGATCGGACGGGGTTCTTGGCCGTCGCATCGCACGTAATTCGTCGGATTCTAATTGACCACGCGCGGCGCGTACGGTCCGACAAACGTGGCGGCAAGGCACTGCGGGTGAGCATGGAAGACCTCGGGCTGGCGGGTGAGGACAGAGTCGGCACTGAGGATGTCGACATGATCGAGCTGGACGACGCCCTTACCGAACTGGAGAACCTGAGTCCTCGGCAAGCCCGCGTCATCGAGCTGCGCTATTTCTGCGGACTTTCCATCTCCGACGCCGCTGGCATTCTCGGTGTCTCGGACGGGAGCGTGAAAGGCGACTGGCGACACGCCCGTGCCTGGCTAAGGATGCGTTTGGGACGATAGGCTGAATCGCCCAGAAAAAATTGACCACCACCTCCGATCGTTACGCTTTATTTATGAAGGACTCTGCGACTCGACGAACGCTTCGCGACTCGACGATGATGGAAAACGCATCTGAACGACATGCCAGGATCAACCGACTCTTCGTCCAACTCTGCGACTTGAGTGCCGAAGACTGTCACGCCCGGTTGCATGAACTCTCCCGCAAAGAGCCGGATATTCACGGCGAATTGTCAGTGCTTCTTCAACATGATGCACACCTGGACAGTGATGCACCCCTCCAGCTGGCCAGTCGATTATCGGGCATCGATCGACGACCAGGATCGAGTGCGGTCTCGGCACTATGGACGCGAAAGAGACCGTTTGCCGACGCCGCCCAACGCATGCCGACAATTCCCGGTTACGAGATTGAAGCAGTGCTCGGGCATGGCGGTATGGGTCTTGTCTACCGCGCTCGGTCCGAAGAGTTGGGTCAAGCCGTTGCGCTCAAGCTATTGCCCGCCGTGGTCGGGGCGGCCAACCCAGTCCTTTCCGAACGGTTTCGCCGCGAGGCGGAATCGGTGGCCCGCTTGCAGCATCCGAACATTGTCCCGGTCTTCACGTTCGGTGAATCGGATGCGGGTTACTACTACACGATGGAACTGATCGATGGTCCAGAGCTGGGACTCTTACTGTCACAGCTTGCGGCGCTGCATCGGCATGGTGACACCGGTGGCGATACGATTCCCGATTGGATGCCGCCATCGCACCGGCCCTTTGGAGCGGGCTATTTCCGGCGCGTGGCTCGTTGGATAGCGGAGGTGTGTGAAGCACTGAGCTACGCCCACGCGATGGGCGTTATCCACCGCGACATCAAGCCGGCCAACCTCATGCTGGACCAGGACGGCGTAGTTCGGATCACCGATTTCGGTCTTGCCCTGACAGCCGACCATGAGACGATGACTCAGACCGGTGCCGTGGTCGGTACACTGCGTTACCTGAGTCCAGAGCAGGCGTTGGGCAGGCGCGTGCCGGTTGATCATCGGGCAGATCTCTACGCGCTTGGCGCGACGATGTACGAATTGCTGACGCTGACGCGCTTGTTTGACGGCATCGAGAACGAACAACTGCTGGCCGCCATCATTCAAGAGGAACCCAGGAAACCGTCGACGCTGGTGGACGATGTGCCGCGAAACCTCGAGACCATTTGCCTCAAGGCGTTGCAGAAGCTCCCGGAAGACCGATACGACAACGCAGCCGCGATGCAGCGCGATCTGCTGGCGTTTGTCGGCGATCGTCCCATTCACGCACGACGGACTGGATGGTTAAGGCGCGCGAAGATGTTCATGCTCAAGCGACGAGCGATTGCCACCGTGTCGCTGGCCGCGATGGTTGTGATATTCACGCTAGTCGTGGCAGGCCTCATGAAGGAGTCTCGAGCACGTCGCATTGATGAGCTTCACCGCACCGCGCTAAATCTCCAGAAGGACGGGCACTGGGACGCCGCGAGCGATGTCTACCTCGACATTCTCGACATTGATGATCGTGATGCCGGTGCACTGGGAAACCTCGCAACGATGCTCAAGGAGCAATACAACCATGCAGATGTGAAGGATCCAGCATTATTGGAAGACGCTGTGGACTATTGCGATCGTGGTCTTGATGAGGCGCCGCGCAACGCTGGATTGTGGAACCTTCGCGGTGTGCTCCTGAAAAAGCTCGGTTTGTTCGATGAAGCACGGCGAGCGTACGAGGAGTGCATCGCGTTGGCTGACGATGCGTCCGATGCCCACATCGCCGCGGTGAACAACCTGGCCGAAGTGCAGGCGTTGGCTGGCGACCTGGCCGAAGCCGCCGAGAGCTTCGTCGTCGCTGCGGAGATGGCTGGCGAGCGAGGTGTCGGCAGTTGCTATGCGTGGCGTGACTTGGCCGTGCTCCAGAACGCATTCGACGACAAGACCGCTGTCGCATCCATTGGTAAGGCGACGGAATGTTCGAACAACGTTGATTGGAGGACACGCCTCGTACGCGCTTGGATACGTCTTTCATCGATGGCCAAACCTGATGTCGAAGGTGCCATCTCAGATGTCAAAGCCGCAGGTGATGATACGGCGAATCATCCATTGGTCGAGCGCACGCTGGCCTTGGCCTACTTGCGAAACGGTGAGTTTCAATCAGCGGTCGAGCACGCCACCAAGGCGATTGAAGCGGGCGATCTCCCAGCCTACCCGTGCGCGATCCTGGCGATCGCCAATGCACAACTTGATCAGTTGTCCGACGCCAGTGATGCGTTGGTCGAGGCTCGGCGAGCGTGGGCTTCCGCGTTTAAGCATGATAAGTTCCTCATCACGGCAGAGGGGGGCATGTTCTGGATGGACTCGGCTGTAGAGATCAAGGCACTCTTGAACGAGGCGGCGAACCTGATTGATGCCCGCTGACAGGATAAGTGATGCTATGAAACGTAACGTGACCCATCAGGCCAAGGGATGGAAGCAAGAGCAATGTACCCAACGGTTTAACATGCAATCCTCCCTGACGCGCATGGCTTTGTTGATCGTAGCGGCGACCGCGCCGTGTCTGGCTGCTTCCCCCGCCGCTGCCGGTGATCACTGTGACAAACCGCTCGGCGTGGACTGCAACAGCAACGGCGTGGCCGACGCCTGCGACATCGATGATTGCGAATCGGACCCAGCCTGCGACGACTGCAATCTGAACGACATTCCCGACGGGTGCGATATCACAGCCGGCAACTCGCTCGATGCTGACCTGAACGGCGTCCCAGACGAATGCGTGTTCTTTGACGGTGAAGGGGTGGACGACGACTGGGGAACACCGGAGAACTGGGACGACGACGAAGTTCCGAATGGCCTGGGCGCCAACCCCAATCGCCACGTGACGCTGCTGTCCAGCACGGTCAATCTTGATTTGGAGGTTGAGATCGACACGTGCCGCATCATTGACGGATCAATTCTCAACGTGGGGGGCGATGAAGATGAGGACTTCGAGATTGAGGAGGCCGGAGGCATGCTGTTGGCGTCGGAGACGTTTGAGCCGAGTTGCCTGCGGGTCGCCAACATGCGTCAGGTGCAGGTCGATGGTCCGCTGCGCATCTCGGGGGGCGGGCTGTACGAGGCGGACCCGAATGCCGCGACGTCGGTGATGGCCACGCTGATGGCGAATGGCCTGACGGTCGAGTCAACGTGCGGAGACCCGCTGTCCGGTGCGTTTCAACTATCCGATCAGATGAGTGGTGTCATCATGGGGGATGCCGTGTTGGACGCATCGCGCGATTGTGCACCTCCTGTAGCCGGCTCGCTGTTTCGTGGTGTGGATGGTCCGTCGGCGTCTGGTGGAAAGACACCGCCGATCATCACGGTGACCGATGCGGCCCAGTTCTTCGTGAGTGGAAATCTCATTTTGCGCGGATTCGTACAGCTGGTTCACACGTCTACGACCCCGCTGGTGATTGGCGGTGACTTTGTGAATGAGAGTACATGCTCCAATTGTGTCCGCTTCGAGGGACCCGTGATATTCGACACCCTCGCTTCACTGGACAAGCTCGTGGCCAGTGGCGGCGTTCAGACGATTGAAGTATCCAGCACGGATGCCGGGCCGGAAACAGGCAGCGTCGTGACGAACACATTCGATCAACTCGAGGTGGCCGCGGGAGCGACAGTTGATTTTGTGGACGCCTTTTCTAACACCACGTCGGGAAGCCCTGAAGCCATTTATATCGGAACGCTGACCATCCGCGATGGCGCATCCGTGACTATTCGCAACTGCAGTGTTTACTACCACTCGCTCATCAACGAAGGCGGCACTATCAACACCGTTGGAAACGGTATATTCAACGCAGCGGGTGCTTCAGTCGTCCCAGTTTCATCAGCACTCGCGCGATGCATCCTCGCTGCTGGAATTTTTTTCTTCGGCACCGTCGCTATCAAGACTCGACAGTCTCACCAATCTGACGTGACCCACTGATATCGATCCTGCGGTAGAGGGACTATTCTGCCGCTTGCGTTTCATCGATTCGGCCTCCGAAGGAGGCCGAATCGATGAAACGGAACACGGAAGAGCAGATTGCCTTTGCTCTTCGGCAGGCGGAAAGTGGTGTTTCGGTCAAGGAGGTTTGCCGGAAACTGCAGATCACCGAGCAGGCTTCAGGCTCCCGCCTTGGTCGCCTTCAGTATCGTTGGAAGAAGAAG